>NZ_JAPDMV010000012.1 GCF_026319305.1 Methylophaga sp. OBS4 | reverse complement strand
AGACGTCTGGGTGTTTTTTTATTTGAAGTTCAGCCACAGGGATGTGGCTGATAAAGTAGGTCACCGATTACTGCCTCCTGCGTTATCGGCATACATTACATCCATGTAAATAACTGTCAGGCTTTAAATTTACAACCTGGCCTCTCTAAGATTACTATCCTTTGATACAAACCAATGGAGCCAGTCTGGCAACCTTGTTGGCGAGACCTGCATATTCAGCAGCGTCGACAACCGCTCTGACGTCCTTATAAGCTTCCGGTGCTTCTTCAGCCACACCACGCATACTCGGGCTGCGGATGATAATACCGCGCGAGGCCAACTGGTCTACGATTTCCCGGCCACGCCAGCGCTTGGTTGCCGCATGTCTGCTCATTGCTCTGCCTGCACCATGGCAAGCGGAACAGAATGCCAGTTTTTCATTGCTTTCACTACCTGCAAGGATATAGGAACCGGTTCCCATGGAGCCGCCGATCAATACGGGTTGGCCTGCATTTCGAAATGCGGCAGGAATATCCATATGTCCAGGGCCGAAAGCTCGGGTCGCGCCTTTTCGATGAACGTACAGGTTGCGTTTGTCGCCATTAATCGGATGCTGCTCAACCTTACAAGTGTTATGCGATACATCGTATAACAGCGTGAGTCTGGCCTCCGGCAGAATATGCGAGAAAATCTGACGGGTCAGATGAGTCAAGATCTGACGGTTGGCTAATGCACAGTTGATAGCGGCACGCATGGCGCCTAGGTATCGCTGACCGGTCGTGGAGTTGATTGGGGTACAAGCCAGTTCACGGTCAGGTAACTGGATACCGTATTGCGGAGCTGTAGTTACCATTTCTTTAAGAAATTCCGTACCGATCTGGTGGCCCAGCCCTCTTGAACCGCAGTGAATGCTAATGACGATATCTCCCTGCCGGATGCCAAAGCAGTCTGCGATGACTTGGTCAAAAACTTCGGCGACATGTTGTACTTCCAGATAGTGATTACCCGAACCTAATGTGCCCATTTCATCTTGTTGTCTTTTGCGGGCTTTGTCTGACACGGCTTCTGGCCTGGCTCCAGCCATACAACCATTTTCCTCGATGCGTTCCAGATCTTCCTGCCAGCCATGGCCTTCTTCCACGGCCCACTTTGCGCCGCCGATCAACATTTTATTTATTTCGTTTGGCTTGAGATGGAGGCGGCCAGTACTGCCGACGCCGGCAGGAATGTGTTGATAAAGACGATCGGCCAATGGTGTTTTGACTCGTTCAATATCATTTAGCGTCAATCCTGTATGTAAAGTACGCACTCCGCAAGAGATATCAAAACCAACGCCACCGGCAGAAACTACACCACCTTCATCAGCGTCAAACGCAGCAACCCCGCCGATGGGAAAACCATAGCCCCAATGTGCGTCGGGCATGGTATAAGCGGCTTTGACAATACCGGGCAGGCAGGCCACATTAACAGCTTGTTCAAATACCTTGGCATCCATCTCCTGTATCAGGGCTTCGTCGGCATAAATGATGGCTGGAACCCGCATCTTGCCATGAAGCGGGATTTCCCACTCATAATCTGTACGTTTGATAAGGTTAGAGATGTCCATATGCTGTAATCTCCTTTTTGTGTTGCTTCACACATCAACCACGCACTGGGCAACCCAATTATTATCAGCAAGCTGGTATAGGGCCAGTTCTGTATACGTGGCACCTTTTACTTCAACGGCAGGGTGATGTCTGCTCACCTCTAGCGTTTCGCCATAAGCCCTGGCATGAAGCTGTCCGTCTTTTAGCACGACGTCAAAGCGACTGAACAGCATTCTACGGGTGGCCATTTCATAGATGAGGGTATTGAGCCACTCCACCAGTAACAGTTCTTCATCCGGTGTCTCACAATCAATTTCAACCACATTTTGGGGCAAAACCGAATCAAGATCAGTAATCACGGCTGTCATTGCCATAGCCACCTGGGCAAAGGCTTCCGCCTTATTGGCTGCGACGCCACGGACACCAATATCAGCCTCATGCCGGAAGTGCTCCCAATAGGGTATGGTCAGCTTATGAATTGCCATTGAAATCAGTTTTTACGCAGCTCGTTTTTAATGCTGAACGATCCTGTTCGACGATCACTGTTTCAAGCAAAGGTTTCGCCAACATTCATAAACCTCATCTTTTTGAGGGGGAAAGTCTATTCAACAATGTGGTGCTTGCCAATGAGTCGAACAGAACTGGCCTGAGGCCCGGCCTCACCCATTTCATCGGCAAATCGGACCTCCATTCCAGTTTCAAGCCCATCAAAGTCCGCACCAACAACACTATTGCGATGAAAATAAATATCGCGGCCGTCAGCGCAGGTAATACGGCCATAATCTTCCTTCGGGAAAAGCACGCTGATTTTTCCATGTGGCGGTGCTTCGTGCATTTTTACCTCGCGACGCTGTATTCTTGAATGGGCCTCGAGTTGCCGCTTCATCGCATCGAAGGCATCACGCACGGCAACATAGGGATTTTCATGCGCATGATTCAAATCCGGTCCCCGACTGACAACCAACTCTTTACGCGGTACTCTTAGATCTATGCGGACCTGAAACAGGTTTCCTTGATGATGATGCTTATGGCTCATTTCAACTACCACATTGCAACTCATGATCTGATTGTAGAATTGCTCCAGTTCTTCCATCCTTTCACGTATTTTGGTTTCAAGCGCTTCGGACGGTTCCATCTGACGAAATGTGATTTGTAAAGGTAACTGCATAGCAATATCCTCCAGAATTTTTATGTCAGAACATGCCTGCTTACTAGATTAGAGTCATCAGAAAATGGCGTACTTAATACTCTAATAAGTTAATAATGCGCTTATCTGCTTTAAATGCAATATGCTCGGAATATCCAGGTAAAGATTGCGTTTGATCTTAGCCGGGCGAACGAGTAATTTAAGATCATAGGCACTTATTTAGATGCGTTGATAGGACAAATCATAAAAATAAGAACCGGCACTGATTGCGGGGCAGTGTATGAGAAACCGACGCAGGGCAAAAGCGTGCCGATTGGTTGTTAACCAGGGAGATGTCGATGAGTGCAAAAAGTGATGTTAGTAATGAGGTCCATACCCAGTTCATGATACGCAGTGTGGCGTTATCGCAGCCATTGTCCTGGATCCGCAAAGGCTGGCAGGATTTGTTGTATCACCCTGGAGCCAGCATCGCGTATGGATTGATCGTGACAGGACTGGCGCTGGTTGTATTGTTAATTGCAAGTACTCATATCTATCTGATGGCGGCCGCAATTTCGGGATCTTTGTTGGTGGGACCGATAATGGCATCAGGGTTATGTGAGTTGTCGCGCCGACGGGAGCGTGGGGAATCGGCAAATTTTGATAATTCACTCGAAGCGTTGAGTCGTAACAAAACGGCACTGGTGAGGTTTGCTGCTACTTTGTTGGGGTTTAGCGTCGTTTGGTTTCTTGTCTCAGGTTTAGTGCTATTTGCCACAGTCGGCAATATTGCCCCTGCACTTGATAAAACCGTATGGGGTGGTTTTCTTGAAATTGTGACGCCGCTGCAGATGCTGCTCTATATGGTAGTGGGTGGCATATTGGCCTGTATCGTTTTTGTCCTGTCTGTAGTTTCTATTCCAGCCATTATCGATAGTCAGGTCACGGCGCTGGACTCAATGTTTCTCAGCATTCGTGTGGCCGCTGCCAATGTACTGACGGTACTGATTTGGGCAGGGTTTATCGTTGTGTTGATTGCCATTGGCTTTGCCACTTTTCTGCTGGGTATGATTGTGATCTACCCGTTACTGGGGCACGCTACCTGGTACGCTTATCGGGATCTTGTGCAGAACTAAGCCGCGACTAATTTTCCGGCTTCTTTCTGATACAAACTTTTACAGCCACTGACCAGCATAATCTTTAATAACTGGCCTTTTTTTAATCTTGGCCGGGTTAATAAGTGTTTATCCTGCTGTTGGTTTAGAAGCTTCAAGGTGGTAATGCCGCCCAGTGTCATGGCCCGGATCTCCCAGCCCAATCGTCCCGGAATGGTGGCACCAAGCGGATAACCTGCGGCCATCAAATCCTGAGCACGTTGATACAGACTGTGAATCAGCGATGCGATCTTGCCGGTGTCGGGCCGTACCAAATCGGCTTCTTTAAGACCGGCTGCTGTCAGCTCATCCTGGGGAATATAGATACGATCCTGTTCGGTATAGTCCTGCACGATGTCCTGATAGAAGTTAATCAGTTGCAGGGCGCTGCAGATGGCATCGGACTGTTTTAATTGCAGTTCAGAGGGATTGCCATCCAGATAAAGCAGAAGCCGGCCGACCGGATTGGCCGAAAAGCGGCAGTAATCCAACACCTCAGCAAAATTGGCATAACGGGATTTGACAACATCCTGTTTAAAAGCGCTAAGCAAATCTTCAAACAGACTGATAGGTAGTTGGTGTTTGTCGATCACATCTTTTAATGCAATAAAGATGGGGTCATCGCCGTGGTAGTCACCCTGTTCAATTTGTCTGAGTGCCTGGCTGAAGCCATCAAGCTGTTGCAACCGAACGGCTTCCGGTTCACTGCCTTCATCGGCAAAATCATCGGCCGTACGGGCGAAAGCATAAATAACGCTGATAGGCCGGCGCAGATTTTTGGGAAGCAACAGAGAGGCGACCGGAAAGTTTTCGTAATGGTTTTTGGCGAGCTGCTGACAGAAATTGTAAGCGTTACCGAGTTGTTTATCCGTTGTTGTCACTTTGGTCCTGAACCTCGCGCACCTGTTTTTCTATGGGTTGCAGTTCACTCATTTCTTTCTTGGCACGAATGCCCATTTCCACAAACTTACGGCCGCTTGGCATCACCTGGCGTTCCAGCGACCCGACCGATTTGTTGTAGTGATCGACACTGCTGTTAAGACTTTTGCCCAGTTTATCCAGATGACCGCTGAAGGTGGCGAGCCGGTTGTACAAAGTTTCACCTAAATCGCGGATTTCCATTGCGTTTTCGGCCAATGCCTGCTGTTTCCAGCCATAAGAGACTGCGCGGAGCAGGGCGATAAAATTGGTCGGGGTGGCCAGAATAATGTTCTGGCTCATACTGTCTTCCAGCAGGTTGGGGTCAACTTCCAGTGCCGCTGACAGGAATTGTTCACCGGGAATAAACAAGACGACGAATTCGGGCGACTGGGTATATTCGGCCCAGTAGTTTTTATTGGAGAGTTCACGCGCGCGGCCACGAATGATTTGTGCATGGCGTTTCATTTCTCGCTGACGAGTGGCATCATCTTTGGCCTGGATGGCTGACAGATAGGCATCCAAAGGCGTTTTGGCATCAACGATGATCTCGCGGTTTTCCGGCAGGCGCACAATCATATCAGGACGGATTGAGCCGGTTTCAGTTTGAGTGTGGGTTTGCTCAAAAAAGTCGCAGTGAGCGACCATGCCGCTGAGTTCAGCCAGACGGCGCAGGGTCATTTCACCCCATTGTCCCCGTACTTCGGGACGGCGCAGGGCCTGCACCAGATTCTGGGTTTCCAGTTGCAGCTGCTGTTGGCTTTTGGTCATCTGATCGATGGTGCTACGCAAGCTGCCGTAGCTTTCTTTGCGTTCTTTTTCGATGTCGTGGATCTGTTTGCTGGTTTGTTGCAGTGCTTCGTTAATCGGTTTGACCAGTTGTTCAATGGCTTTTTCACGACTGCCCAGATCTGCTTTAGCCTCACTCTGGAAACGTTTGAGGTTTTCTTCTGCCAGTTTAAGAAAACTGTTGTTATTACGAGCCAGAGCCTCATTGGAAAGCTGGTTGAACGTGTTAGCCAGCTGCTCACGGGTTTGCTTGAGCATATCGTCAAGCTGACCACGATTCTTTTGTTCCAGCTGCAAAGTCAGGCTGAGTTCGTTATTGGTTTTTTCCAGCTCACGGACTTTTTTTTCACGCAGCAGGTAAGTAGCGGCTGCGCCTGCTAATGCCGCGGCAAGCAATAGCAGAATTAACAGGCCGAAAGATTCTATAACCATTGGGCAAGCTCGCGGGGATGATTAATGATGGCATCTGCCTGCCAGCTTTCCGGGTTATCCTCATTACTGAGATAACCATACCGAGCGATGATAGTATGCATATGGGCATTTCTGCCCGCTTCAATATCGCGTTGGGCATCACCGATATACAAACACTGGCTGGGATCGGCATCGGTCAGCATACAGGCATGTAGTAACGGCTCCGGATCCGGTTTGCTTTTTGGGGTGGTATCGCCGCTGACAATACAGGCTGCCCGTTGATGGAGCTTGAGATCCTGCATTAACGGCTCGGTCAGAAACGCCGGTTTGTTAGTAATCACTCCCCAGCGCGTACCTTGATTGTCGAGGGATTGGATAATAGTGTCCATGCCCTCAAATAAAGCAGACTGCCGCGACAGGTTATCCTGATAAATACTGATAAAACGTTGCTGTAAAGGTTTGAAACTATCCATTTGCGGGGTAATGCCAAAGCCGAGACCGAGCAGACCGGCACTACCATGACTGGCAACGGGACGGATTTGCTCATAAGGCAATTGTGCTTTGCCTTCTTCTGCTAATACTTTGTTAAGCGCATAGGCCAGATCCGGAGCGGTATCGACTAATGTGCCATCCAGATCAAAAAATACCACTTCAAATTGCGCCATATTTATACCCGGCGGCAGTGAACCAGATAGTTCACTTTGACGTCTTTGCCCAGACTGTAGGTACGGGTCAGCGGGTTGTAACTGAGCCCCCTGATATTTTCCACTTTCAAACCGGCCTGACGGCACCAACCTGCTAATTCGGAAGGACGGATAAAACGTTTGTAGTCATGCGTGCCCTTGGGCAGCATGTTCAACACATATTCGGCCCCGAGCACAGCCAGCAGATAAGCTTTGGGGTGACGGTTGAGTGTGGACAGGAATACATCACCGCCCGGTTTGACCAATTCGGCGCAGGCTTTGACGATGGCAACCGGATCGGGCACATGTTCCAGCATTTCCATGCAGGTTACGGCATCGAATTGCTCAGGGTGCTTGGCCGCCATCGCTTCCGCGGTACTTTGCTGGTAGTGGATCTCCAGACCGGCTTCCATGGCATGCAGCTTGGCGATGTCGAGCGGCATGTCGCCCATATCGACGCCTGTTACCCGAGCGCCACTTTCGGCGAGTGCTTCAGATAAAATACCGCCACCGCAGCCTATATCAATAACGTCAGCGTCCTTAAGCTGGCAGCGTTCGGCAATATAGCCCAGCCGTAGCGGGTTGATATCATGCAGCGGCTTGGACTGACCTTCCAGATCCCACCAACTAGAGGCTAATGCTTCAAATTTGGCGACCTCAGCCGGGTCGACATTGCTGTGTTCGGTCATGTGTGAAATGGTCCTATTTTTGCAGCCCATTGCTGCGTGTCAGCAATGATTTTCTGCTCATCCAGAGTGGTGAGTTGACGATTTTTCAGCAGTTGTTTACCCGCCACCCAGACATCGCTTACTTTATCACGACTGGCGGCATAAACCAGTTGTGATACCACATCAAAGCAGGGTTGAGTTTCCAGACTCGACATATCAATAGCAACCAGATCAGCGGCTTTGCCTGCTTCAATCGAGCCGGTGTGCTGATCGATGCCCAGAGACTTTGCGGCATTGATAGTCGCCATTGCCAGCGCGGTATGGGCGGGAATGGCACTGGGATCCTGTCCGACTGCTTTAGCCAGCAAAGCTGTCTGGCGCATTTCGGCAAACATATCCAGATCATTATTGGAGGCTGCGCCATCAGTGCCGATAGTGATATTGACGCCGCGTTTGTCCAGTTCGGCGACCGGACAAAAGCCACTGGCGAGTTTCAGGTTGGACTCGGGACAATGTGCGATGTGAACACCTGCTTCGGTGCACCAGTCCATTTCCTCTGCATTTAATTGCGTCATATGCGCTGCAATCAGGCGCGGTGACAATAAGCCGATTTGTTTCAGCCGCTGCAGTGGCCGCATGCCGAATTCTTCAATACTTTGTGAGACTTCACCGGCGGTTTCGTGGATATGCATATGTATCGGCAAATCCATTTCTTCGGCATTGACGATAATGGATTCCAGCGTTTTGTCGGCCACCGTGTAGGGCGCATGCGGCGCATAACTGGTACTGATAAGCGGGTGATGGCGATAATGATCGTGAAGCTGCTGGCCTTTGTGCAGATATTCATCGACATTGGCGGCCCAGTTGGAGGGGAATTCAATTACCACCATGCCCAGGCTGGCACGGATACCGCTGCGATCAACCACGCGGGCGGTCGCTTCCGGAAAAAAGTACATATCACTAAAGCAGGTGGTGCCGCTGCGAATCATTTCTGCAATCGCCAGTGCGCTGCCTGCTTCGACAAAACTGTCACTGACAAATTGTTTTTCGGCGGGCCAGATATGATCATTAAGCCAGCTCATCAAAGGCAGATCGTCAGCCAGGCCCCGGAATAAAGACATAGCCGTGTGCGTATGATTGTTAATCAGTCCCGGTATCAGACAGTGCTGATTCAGATCGTGAACGGTATGGGCGGTGTATTGTTGTTTTGCATCATCCTGGGGTAGAAGCGTTACAATACGACTATCCTTGATAACAACAGCATGGTTTTCCAGAACTGGCTGCAACGTGGTGACAGGCACCAGCCAGCGCGCATTTATAATCAGATCGACAGTTTGCATGCAGCTGATTATACCGTTGGCAACACGGAAAAACCTACTCTGTAGACATGATCAATCTGTTGTATGTGATGGTTTTTCTCAGTTTCATTCTCACAGGAGCATCCTTTGGCAAGCGTACAAGAGGCAATTGAACCGATTATCTGGCGTGATAATCGCTTGCATTTGCTGGATCAAAGGCAGTTACCGCATATGCAGGTGTGGCTGGATTATGACCATCCCACTGAAGTCGCGGAAGCGATTCAGCTGATGGTGGTGCGTGGTGCACCGGCCATCGGTGTTACTGCGGCTTATGGTGTGGTGCTGGCTGGTCGTCAGGCCTGGAGTGTGGCTGGCGTGACCTGGAAACAGGCGATGACAGCGCCTTTGGCAAAACTGGAAAATGCGCGGCCCACCGCGGTCAATCTGTTCTGGGCGATTGAACATATGCGCGATGTGTACAGAGATTTGCCCGACGATCAATCACCCGAACCGGTCTTGCTGGAAGAAGCCATTAAGCTGCACCAGCAGGATATCGCAGCCAATCAGGCCATGGGGCGGCTGGGTGCAGAGCTTTTGAATAAAGACAGCGTTGTTTTGACTCACTGTAATGCCGGCGCATTGGCGACAGCGGGATTCGGCACCGCGCTGGGTGTGATAAGACAGGCCTATCTTGACGGCAAAATTGACCATGTTTATGTGAATGAAACCCGCCCCTGGCTGCAGGGCAGCCGTCTTACCGCCTGGGAGTTAATGCAGGAAGGTATTCCGATGATCTTGCAGGCTGATTCTGCCGCCGCGGCATTGATGGCTTCCGGCAAACTGGACTGGGTCATCGTCGGTGCCGACCGGATCGCAGCCAATGGCGATGTTGCAAACAAAATCGGTACTTATGCTTTGGCGGTGCTGGCGAAATATCACGGCGTTAAAATGATGGTGGCTGCGCCGACTACCACCATTGATTGGGACTTTCCTGATGGCAGTGCAATACCGATTGAACAACGCGACGCAAAAGAGGTGACCCATGTCAATGAAGAGCCGGTTGCACCTAATGACGTGAATGTGTCCAATCCTGCATTCGATGTGACCCCGGCGGAACTCATCGATGCGATTGTGACTGAGGCAGGCGTTATCCTGTCGCCAACTACATCAAAAATGCTGAGATTGAAACCATCAGTTTAGGGAGAAATTTATGACTCAAACAGCTTTAGTAACCGGCAGCAGCCGGGGGATTGGCCTGGAACTCTGCCGCCAGTTGTCAGCAAAAGGCATACATGTGATTGCAACCTGTCGCCGCGCCTCATCCGATTTGAAAGATCTGAATGTGGAAATCATTGAAGACGTAGAAGTCAGCAAACCGAAAAGTCTGGCGGTGCTGGCCGACAAACTGAACGGCAGACAAATAGACTGGCTGATCAATAACGCCGGTATCGCTGGCGGCATAGGTCTTGGCGATATTGATGATGCCGCGGTTACCGAGTTTAAACGTCTGTATGAAGTCAACAGCCTCGGCCCTTTGCTGACGACGCAAGCTTTGTTGCCTAATCTGCACGATGGCAGCAAGGTCGGCATTATTACCAGCCGTATGGGTTCTATTGAAGATAACGACTCGGGCGGCAGTTATGCTTATCGGATGTCAAAAGCTGCTGTGAATGCAGCCGGTAAATCGCTGTCCATCGATTTGAAACCACGCGGCATTGCTGTCGCCATTTTGCATCCCGGCTGGGTGCGTACCGATATGACCGGTCATGGTGGCCTGATCGACCCGGACGAATCGGCAGCCGGTCTGATTGCCCGGATGGAAGAACTCAACCTCGATAATACCGGTTCATTCTGGCATAGCAACGGTGAATTATTACCTTGGTAAAACCCATATCAAAAAAGAGTGGTAGCAAGGAATCAACAAACCCATTTAAGCAACTCTCCTCAACACAGCCGCTGCCTGAGCTGTATCATGCCGAGCCGCTGCCGGCCATGTATGAAGACAGCACTCATCAGCTCTGGCACTGTGAAACAGAGATCGGAGAGTTGATGCTGAAGATTTGCCTACAGGAAAATGTGGATGAATCGCCGATTTGGCTGGTGTTAAATCAGTTGTTTGATGTTTATCTGCCTGACGATTTGGGACGTTTCGCTTCGATTCGAAACGAACTCGACAGGCATATCGACTTCGAATTGCCCGAAGTCGTGGCCTGCTCGGCCAGCACCGAAACCAGCCCGGCCTTTATCCTCAGCCGCTATCTTCACGGAGAGATGCTCGATGAGGCGCACGTCTCGGACAAGATAATCGAACAACTAGCCCGTCATGTCGGCAAACTGCATCAGCAGGACTTCAATCACTGGGGCAAAGTAAGACGTGCGGCTTTTCACGCCGACCTATGGCCGGAAAAACTGCTAAAAACCCTGGTCAATCTCGCTCACCGCCAAGGCATTGGCGAACCGTGGCTGGGACTGGCTATCGCCCAAATCGAACAAGTCCAGCCGCAAACCTTCTCCCTGATCATGCCCGACCTGCGTTGGGACCAGTTTCTGCACCGGCAGGGCAAAATCACCGCGCTGGTGGATCTGGATGCTTTTGTCATCGGCCCGCGTGAAATGGAATTGGTATTGTTGGAATACCTGCTCGATGAACAGCAGGCGCAACTTTTTAGTGATATTTACCAACGTTATCTGGATTTACCTGACCTATCCAACCAACGCCTTAGTTACCGTTTACTGCTGTTTATGATGAACGTGCTGGGCGAGATCGGTATTGATAAATGGATGCAGGCGCCGGTTAAGTTTTAACTCAAGAATCTCAGCATGAACAGTTCATGCTGAGATTCTATGGTTCATATCATTTCAATTTCTTCAGGCTTAAGACAAAACCACTGGCCTTCATCACAATAACCAAACCAGACGTACCTACCCGTAACGGTCAATTTCTGTCACTTTCATAACCGTATCTTCACACTTTTTTAACTGGGTAACTTCATCATTTGGAAGGTCATGAGTGAGCCAATCCGGGATAACGAATATTCTTGCTTTTTGACCGACTATGATGGGGTTGCCTTTAGCGTCTTATTTTTCGGTTTCCATTATTCAGTCCTTTCCCCTTTAAGTCAGCCGTTACTTCCAATAAAAATGTTGGGATTCATTCTTTATTCCAACCTGTGGGTGATAAAAAATCTTTCCATACGCCATAAGGCTGCCAGATTTTATGTAGATCTTTACTAGGCTTGGTTTCATCTTCACCCAGCACATCATGACGGTATTTATAGATGAATGCTGATACACGCATATTGGCCGCGCAGTGTATCCAGATCTTGCGGTTAGATAATTGCTGCATATTTGTGGCAAAGGTGTTGAAGTCTTCCTGTGTCGGGTTCTTGAAATCGACCGGAATATGGATGTAGTCGAGCCCCATTTTCGCTACCACGGCATCTTCGTTTGCAATGGCATTGTTGGCTTGACTGGGTGCCAGGTTGATCACGACTTGGTAGCCGGCTTGTTTAATCAAAGCGAATTGCTCTGCAGTGGGCTGGCCTGATGTCGCCAGTGTATCGGTGATCGGCAGATAGTTGTAGATATCCGAAAGCGACTGACTCTTTTTCGGCAGGTTTAGCTTGCTTTTGAAATAACCCCAGACGGTTTTCAAAGTGTTGGCGTGCATCCGTGAGTGCCCACTTCTGGTTTAAAAGCTTATCGTAGCTGATAATTCGGCTGTTGGCGATACAGTCTGATCCAGTTGATAAAGCCGGCTGTGGCCAGCACGGTATAAAGCGAGAACAGCATCACGGTGGCATAAAAACCGGTTTGCAGATAAAGCACTATCGCGGCCGCATCGATAATGATCCAATACAGCCAGTTTTGCAGGACTTTGCGTGCCATCATCCAGGTGTTGAGCACCGAAAATACCGTGACGCCGGCATCGAGGTAGGGTCGTTGTGAGGCATGAATATGTTGCAGGTAATAACCGACCAGGAGGGTCAGCACTGTGCCGATGACAAGAAAAATAAGATGGTATCGCAGCGGCCAGCTATGGATAGGCAAGTCATCTTCGGCATGTTTATGATGTCGCCACAGCATAAAGCCGTAAATCGCCATGCCCATATAGTAGAAGTTAAGCAGCGCTTGCATCGGCAACTGGCCTTCCCAAAACAAGACGGTGTAGATGAGCGTGCTGATAAATGCCAGCGGCCAGCACCATTGTGATTCGCGGGCGGCGAACAATATATAGCCAATGCCCAGGATAGCGGCGGTAACTTCCCAGCCAGACAGGGATTGCAGGCCGTCGAGCATGGCTTGAATTTGTGGTTTATCGGTCATTCAATATCCTGTGAAGAAGCTTATGTTCGGAACATAGTCTAAACCGTTCGCCCTGAGCGCGACGCTGAGCTTGGCGAAGAGGAGTAGTCGAAGGGCATTTAACCTGATCTGCGCATTAAGGAAAGAAGGAGAAACGACACGCCACTTTTTATGTACAACAAAAGATGCCTCCGCTGCGGTTATGTCCAAGGATGGACGGTATGCCACCAATGCAGGAGCAATTGGTGGTTATGTCCAAGGATGGACGGTATGCCACCAATGCAGGAGCAATTGGTGGTCGGCAGGACAACGTTTCTGATTTACGGTGAGTCCTTTGCTTGGAGCATTATTTCTTATACGCAGCTCAGGTTACTTAATTTATTTGCTTATACTTCGACAAGCTCAGTATGAACGGATAATTTGTTGTGTTTCAGTATGAACGGATAATTTGTTGGGTTGAGGAACGAACCCCAACAGATATCTTTAATATTGGGATTCACTCTGCCCATTGCCAACCCGCTATGGCGCAGAGTAAGGGGATCACTCTTCAACTTCGTAGCGGTCGGTGCCGATCATTTTGAACACAAAAGCGCTATGCGGCAGTTCTTTGAACACCAATTCAACTTCGCTGTCTATGGCATCCATCACATCGCGGTATTCACCGAAAATCTGGGTACTGAGGTTATTACGCAATACTTGTAGTTTCGGGTTGTTTTCCAGCTTGTCGATAAACGCCAGAATCAGCTCGGCATAGTTTTCGGTCAACGGATATAAGCTGATATCAACGGAAATACGCATGATGACTTCTCCTTTTCTGAGGCCGTTTGAGCGGGTTCATCTTTCCGGACTGGCTCCTATGCTCTGCGGGAGCCAGCGTAAGTTTGAGTTGCGCCCTTCGACTCTTCGTCAGGCTCAGAGCTCAGGGCGAACGGTGCCCAATCTCCTAATAATCGTAACTAACAGTCAAACCGATTACACGCGGATCGCCGAATTGCACATAGGTACGCTCGGCATAACCCAAAGACGGGTCATTGCCGAAAAAGAAACCGCGTGTGTAATAGTTCTTGTCAAACAGATTGCGCCCCCACAGGGTGAATTTCCAGTCTTTTTGACGATATTCCAGGCTGGCGTTATATAACACATAGGAATGCGACTTGGCATTATGGCTGTTGGAGAAATAGAACTCATCCTTGCCTTCCATATTGGCGCGCAAAGTCCAGTTCGGCGCAAAGTAATATTCCGCGCCCAAGTTGAAGTTATAGGCCGGCGCATGGGCTTGGCGGCGGCCGCTTAAGTCCACGCCTTCAGCTTCCAGATCGGGATTGTCGAACTCGTCAAATGTCGCATGCAGCAGTCCGACAGCGGCAAACATGCGCCATTCATTATTGAGCAGCCAGTCCATATCAGCCTCGATACCGATATTTTTGCCTTTGGCGGCATTATCGATGAAGTCGATAAACTGCGGGCCGATATCAATCGAGCTTTTGACCTGGGCATCTTTTCTCAGCGCATAGAAGGCGACGATATTGGTGATGAGGTCGCCGTTCAGCCAGCTGGATTTGAGTCCCGCTTCCAGATTCCACAGATATTCGGTATCAAACTCACGCTGCCCCGGGGCCAGGCGGGCATCGTTGTTAACGCCGCCGGATTTGTAACCGCGCGACAAGGTGGTGAAGGCCAGATGATCGTCCGTGACCTGATAATTTAGGCCGAGTTTACCGCCGAACAGCCATTCGTCAGGATCGACTTTCAGGTTGTTGGAGTCGCGATAGGCAGCATCGAAATATTCCAGCCGTAAGCCGGTGATCAAGGTCAGCTTGTCGGTCAGGTGGGTATCGAGCTGGCCGAAACCGGCTGTATTTTGCGTGTCATAATCGCCCCTGACAAAGGTGGCGCCGAAGATGCCGAAGTCGGAATCCTGCTGAAACTTTTCGCTTTGATCGAGATGATAAAAGCCGACCGTCCAGTCGGTGGAGTTATTGAAGATACGGCCGTTTTCGTTGGACAGGACGCGCAGTTCCAGCGAGTAGTTTTCACGGTTGCGTTTGAACTCTTCAAAACCAATATACGGGAACAAAGCCGGGTCGAACTGACCGGCAAAACCCCAGTCGGCATCATAGCTGTAGACAATATCGGATTTGGCGTAAGTCACGGTCGATTGCAGCTGCACCTTGTCGCTGGCGCGCCAGTCGGCTTTCAGGGCAAAGGCGTTGGTGTGCTGGCTGTCTTCGCCGGGATCGTCGGCCAGGCTGTTGCGGCTGTTGTCCAGGGTGAATGCATCATAGCCGTTATCGATATTAAGATGCAGCAGGTTCAAGTCGACGGTCAGATCATGATTGACCAGCCATTTCAGATGGCCGCGGGCGGTGATTTCATCCCGGTTATGGGTATTATCCCTGCCCAGAAAATCGTTATCCATATAACCATCTGATTGATGAGTATGGACGGCAATACGCCCCAGCAGGCTGTTTTCAATCAAAGGGCCGCCGACGGCGACACCGACAGCGCGGGTGTTGTAAGTTGCCAATGTGGATTCGAAATGCATATCGAACTCTTCGCTGGCCTGTTTGCTGCGCAGGTTGATGGTGCCGGCCAGGCCATTGGTGCCGTAGAGCGTGCCTTGCGGACCGCGCAGCACTTCGACTTGCTCGATGTCAAACAAGGTGGCGGCACCGCCGGTACGGCTGAAATCAATGCCGTCGATGACTAGCCCCACCGATGGGTTCAACGGCGCGGCAAACTGGCTGCGTTCACCGATACCGCGGATCTGGAAATACTGCCCCCGGGAAGCACCGCTGGAAATGTTGACGTTGGGTGCCAGGTTGAGCACATCTTCGACATGCTGGGCACCCCGCGATTCAATGATTTCATCATCAAATGTGGTCAGGCTCACAGGGGTGTCCTGCGCTTCGCCGGGGCGGAAGTCGGCGCTCACTACCATGGCCGGCAGTTCGGCTGGTGTTGTGTCTTCAGCTTGCAATGCCGGAGTGAAAATAGCGGCTGTAATCGCCAATGTAATCGTGGAATATTTCATATTAACCTTCTTTCGGCGGAGGAAAGAAAGGTTAAGCAGCACACAAAAGCCAAAAAACTAAAGGTGTCTCAGCCAGTCCCTACGCCAGTGTTGTCTGGATCAGGTTCATCGGGTGTTATCTCAGGCATTACGCCACCCCGAGGCTTACGAACCTATCTCAAAAGTGCTGCTTGTTTGGCAGCGTTGGTGTTTGAAATGGGTTCTGGTTGAAATAGTGGCCGTTCAGACCAGCCATGAATTCGTAACGAATATGGTACTGCAATCGTTGAACTATATGCCAGCTTCTAAATCGACTCAGGACAAAGGCCGGATACTGGCGTGGCAAGTTGGACAGACGCGCAATTTTTTATTCAGGCGTTGGGTGGCGACACGCTGGTTGTGCTGTTCGTAACACTTGGGGCAGAAATAGCCGGAACTATTTTCAAATTGATAACAGCCCGATTGAGTGTCGAGTTGGGCCACATTCGAAGCCGGGGCCGACTCCGTTCCGGCCTGTGATTGAATTTGTCCCAATTCACTGGCAAGTTGACTGATGATGGTTTGCAGATCGGCATGGTCGCGGATCTGCGGGTGAGTGGAGAGCTGTTGCAGTAAGTCACATGAGTGTGAGATAGCATCGTTAATAGACATAGCTGATTTCTGGTTTGTAAAAAGCGGACATTATATTGCAGTCCGGGTAATAAAAAAGGCGCCCGAAAGCGCCTTTTGATGGGATCGGCCCGGCTTATTTTTCGAGCTGCGATTTCAGGTTTTCCAGACCGGCTTTATAAATGCCGCTGATGGCGGTCTTGGCGGTATTATCATCCAACTCTTTTGGCGGATGATGCTTGCCTTGATAGGCACGGAAGAATTTACCCAGCCAGGTGACTTTGGCGCCGCCGCCTGCCGCTTCAACCGTGATCCAGGCTTTGTATTTGCTGACCGGAACAGCCGGGATGGCATGGCTATCACCGTGATCGTCGGTGACTTCGCCGACTGTGCTCATTTCGGTGATTTGATACATGAAGCTCATTTTATCTTCTTCAAACTTTTTCAGCTCTTCGGTAATGGTTGCGCCGCTTTCCAGCGTCAGTACGCGGGTTGCGCCTTTTTCGTTACCGCCTTGAGCTTCGGTTGCTTTAATGGGCGGCAGCCATTTGTGCAGGCTGTCGAAATCTTTGACAGCGCTCCAGACAGCAGCCGGCTCGGCATTGATGGTAATACTTTCTTCCACTTGCAGTCGCGGAGCACCATGAGAAAACGCCAGACTCGGCAACAGAAACAGGCTCAAGATCAGCCCTTTGATTAAATGCTTCATAGATTATCCTAATATTTCAGTTATTTTGTTGTTATCGCTGGTTTGACAGCGCGGATAAAACTAGCAGCTTTTCTTGCTGCGAACAATGTGAATAAATCCTATAGTTCAATCGCTGCTTTTACGGTTTGTTTGTCCAGATGACCGGCGAAGAACTCGATAAACGCATACATATAACCCCGCAGATAACTGCCTTTGCGAATGCCCATATGCGTCGTGCTCGGTTTGAATAGATGGCTGGCATCAATGGCTTGCAGCGGCGCATCTTTGTCCGGGTCAAACGCCATGCTGGCAATAATGCCGATACCGAGTTCCAGTGCGACATAGGTTTTAATCACATCAGCATCGGTAGCGGTAAACACCACATTGGGATGCAAGCCCCGCTCTGTGAAAGACTGATCCTGCTGAGCGCGGCCGGTGAAGCCCATGACATAAGTCAGAATCGGATATTCGGCAATGGCTTCCAGACTCAGTTTGCCAGCTAAGAGTAAAGGATGTCCCGGCGGCACCACGATACAGCGGTTCCATTGGTAACAGGGCAGAATCGCCAGCGATTCGAACTGCGACAGTCCCTCTGTCGCAATGGCAATATCGACTTTGCTGGTCGCGGCCATTTCAGCCACTTCCGGTGGTGTTCCTTGAACCATGTTCAAATGCACGTTGGGATAATGTTCAGAAAAGGTTTTGATGGCATTGGGTAACGCATAACGAGCCTGGGTGTGCGTGGTGCCGATGGATAAGGTGCCGGTCTGATCACTACGGCTGTCCGCTGCCAGCTGACGGATATTATCCACATCCTGTAAAACCCGCTCGGCCATGGCGATCACGGATTCGCCCACCGGTGTAATCGCTGTCAGGCGTTTGCCGTGACGTTCGAAAATCTGCAGGCCCAGTTCTTCCTCAAGCTGGTGGACCTGATTGCTGACACCCGGCTGCGAGGCATGCAAGGCGTTGGCGGCAGCAGAGATACTTAAGCCACGTCTTGCAATCTCCCGAACATATTTCAGTTGTTGTATTTTCATAGCTATATATCTTTAAGTTATAACGATAGTTAATAATATTCATTGATAGAATATTATGCTTTGGTAAAATTGTCAGCCTTTCGTATATCAGGGTATTCACTCAGCATGGAATGGGGATTTATAGGCGCAGGATTGTTTGTCGGCATTATGGTCGGCATGACCGGAGTGGGCGGCGGGTCTTTGATGACGCCAATCCTGATCTTTGTTTTTTCTATCCAGCCTGCCATTGCCGTTGGTACCGATTTGCTGTTTGCCGCGA
The DNA here is from genome assembly GCF_026319305.1 of Methylophaga sp. OBS4. GTDB lineage: Bacteria > Pseudomonadota > Gammaproteobacteria > Nitrosococcales > Methylophagaceae > Methylophaga. The sequence continues at coordinate 54,644 of NZ_JAPDMV010000012.1, read as the reverse complement.
TTACCAAAACAGGCGGGATCTGGGCTTATTGGCGGCATGGTGTCGTTAAATGGCCTGTGGTGATGCGGTTGGCCGCAGGCAGCCTGCCGGCAACTCTCGCCACGTTGTGGCTTATCAGTGCTACCGGTATGCATGAAGGCCAGCATAATGATCTGATCACCAAGGCGTTGGGTGTTGCCTTGATCCTGACGTCGAGCGCCTTGTTATTGAAAGGCTGGATTGGTCGTCTGATGCGAGCGCAGGAAGGGCATCCGGTAGTGAATGCTTTGTACCGCATGCGCCAGGACGAGCAACATAAAGCGATGATGACGGTGATTACCGGCGCTTGTCTTGGAGTAATGGTGACCTTGTCTTCGGTCGGCGCAGGTGCGCTGGGCGCTGTGGTTTTGCTGTTTTTATATCCGCGGATGAAAGGGGTTGAGATCGTCGCGACGGACATTGCGCACGCAGTTCCGCTGACGGCGATAGCCGGTCTGGGGCATTCGGCTGTGGGCACGGTGGACTGGTCATTGTTATTATATTTATTGATAGGGTCTTTGCCGGGCATCGCTATCGGCAGTTTTCTTGGTGTGAAGATCTCGGATCAGATCATGCGTCCTTTGCTGGCCGTGATTCTGGTGCTGGTAGGAATAAAATGTCTGTTTTAATTAGTCCAATAGATCTGACTTTATATGGTTGCCCGATGCATTACATCAAAGCCAGGGAAGCTATCAGGCAGATTGAGCTTGAAGAGGATATCGAGCTGGTGGTGAATAACGGAGACGCCGTCATCGAAGTACTTAAAAGTCTGCGCCAGGACGGCCAGCAGTGTGAGATCACATCAGAGGATGTGCTGACCACCACAATCAAAGTGAAAAGAAGGTTATGAAAGAACTAAGCGAAAAATTGGGCGAAACATTAGCCGTCAAAATTGACGCCGTGAAATCTGTATTAGCTGAGATTGCAGCTGATTATTCACCTGCGACGCTGGCATCCAGCTTTGGTGCCGAGGATATGGTGCTGATGGATCTTATCTGCAAATTTGCACCGGAAATCGAGATTTTTACGCTGGATACCGGCCGTCTGCCCGAAGAAACCTATGATTTGATGCAGCAGCTTAAAACGCATTATGAAAAAGATATACAGATTTATTTTCCTGATGCAGCTGAAATAGAAGCGTTTGTCACCATCAATGGTCCCAATGCCTTTTACGACAGTGTGGAAATGAGAAAACGCTGCTGTGGCATTCGTAAAGTAGCACCTTTGAACCGGGCTTTGACCGGTAAAAAAGCCTGGCTGACCGGGATGCGTCGTTCACAATCGGTTACCCGTGCTGAGTTGCCGGTTTCCGAGTGGGATGAAGATCACGGCCTGCAGAAATTCAGCCCGTTGAGCGATTGGTCCAATGGCGATGTCTGGGCTTATATTCGCGCATTCGATGTGCCTTATAATAAGTTGCATGATAAAGGTTATGCCAGCATTGGCTGTGCGCCTTGTACCCGCGCTATCACCAAGGGTGAGGATATCCGTGCCGGTCGCTGGTGGTGGGAAGACCCCGAAAACAAAGAATGTGGCTTACATGTCAAATCAGATGACTAGAGAAATAACATGACTGAAAAAAAATTAACACATCTCAAGCAGCTGGAGGCAGAAAGCATCCATATCATGCGCGAGGTGGCCGCCGAGTTTGAAAACCCGGTGATGCTGTACTCTATCGGTAAAGACTCGGCAGTGATGCTGCATCTGGCGATGAAAGCGTTCGCGCCCGGTAAACCGCCATTTCCGTTGATGCATATTGATACCACCTGGAAGTTCAAGGAAATGATCAAATTCCGTGATGATCGTGTCAAGGAGCTGGGACTAGAACTGATAGTGCATACCAACCAGGAAGGCAAAGAGGCCGGTATAAACCCGTTCGATCATCCGCGCTACACCGACATCATGAAAACCGATGCGCTGAAACAGGCACTGGATAAATATAGCTTTGATGCCGCCTTTGGCGGGGCCCGTCGTGACGAGGAAAAATCCCGTGCCAAGGAGCGGGTGTATTCTTTTCGTGATAAAAATCACCGCTGGGATCCCAAAGCACAGCGTCCGGAACTCTGGAACATATACAACAGCAAGGTCAACAAGGGCGAAAGCATCCGTGTTTTCCCATTGTCTAACTGGACCGAGCTCGATATCTGGCAATACATCTATCTGGAACAAATTCCGATTGTCCCGCTTTATTACGCAGCAGAACGTCCGGTTGTCGACTATAACGGCTTGACCATTATGGTTGATGATGACCGTATGCGTATTCCAGAGGGACAAGAACCCAGAATGGAAAAAGTGCGCTTCAGAACCTTGGGGTGTTACCCGTTGACCGGCGCAGTCAAATCCGATGCGGACACCTTGCCGGAAATCATTCAGGAAATGTTATTAACGACGACCTCGGAACGCCAAGGCCGTGCTATTGACCACGATCAAGCGGGCTCAATGGAGAAGAAAAAACAAGAGGGCTACTTCTAGATGAGTACTGACAGTTCATATCAATCAGATAGCTTGATTGCAACAGATATAGAAGCCTATCTGAAGCAGCATGAAGACAAAGAACTGCTGCGTTTTCTGACTTGCGGTAATGTCGACGATGGCAAAAGCACGCTGATTGGTCGCCTGCTGCATGATTCCAAAATGATCTATGAAGATCAGCTGGAAGCGGTGACCCGCGACAGTGTGAAATCCGGCACCACCGGCGATCAGGTCGATCTGGCTTTGCTGGTGGACGGTCTGCAGGCCGAGCGTGAGCAGGGCATCACTATCGATGTGGCTTACCGTTATTTTTCCACCACCAAACGTAAGTTCATCATTGCTGATACTCCTGGCCATGAGCAGTACACCCGTAATATGGCCACCGGCGCTTCGACTTGTCAGCTGGCGGTCATTTTGATTGACGCCCGCCACGGTGTACAGACGCAAACCCGGCGTCACAGCTTTATCGCATCGCTGCTGGGCCTCAAACATGTCGTGGTGGCCATCAACAAAATGGACTTGATGGATTACAGCGAAGAGGTCTTTAACGAGATTCGTAAAGACTACAGCGAATTTGCCCGTGAGCTGGAAATTGAAGATATTCAATTTGTGCCGATGTCAGCTTTAATTGGCGATAACGTCGTCAACAAAAGCGAGAATATGCCCTGGTATCAGGGGCAAACGATGATGGATCTGCTGGAGAACATTGAGATTGCCAATGATCCCAACTTCAACGATATGCGTTTTCCGGTGCAGTTTGTGAATCGTCCCAACCTCAATTTCCGTGGCTACTGCGGCACGTTGGCCGCCGGCATTCTGAAACCGGGTGATGAGATCACCGTGTTGCCTTCCGGTAAAGAAAGCCGGGTTAAAGCCCTGGTTACTTATGATGGTGATCTGGATCATGCGGTGCCGGGTGAAGCTATTACTGTGACACTGGAAGATGAGATTGATGTCAGCCGTGGCGATATGATCGTGCACCGCAACCATCAACCGCATGTGTCCAGCCAGTTCAATGCCATGGTGGTGTGGATGACCGAACAACCCCTGGTTGCCGGCAAACAATACAGTGTCAAGGTCGGCGTCAGTGACAGTACCGGGATGTTGACCAAAATTGATTATCAAATCGACGTCAACACACTCGAGCACAATCAGGCCAGTGAGTTGCATTTGAATGAAATCGGTTTGTGTGAATTTTCACTTAATAAACCGGTGGTGTTTGATAGCTACAAACGTAATCGCACCACGGGTGCTTTCATCGTTATTGATCGCCTGACTAATGTGACTATTGGCGCCGGTATGATTACCGATGCTGTTGCCTCGAATCATCAGATTGTTGCTGAAGGCGAGTTCTCTGCGTTTGAGCTGGAACTTAATGCGCTGATTCGTAAACATTTCCCGCACTGGGATGCCAAAGATTTAAGTCAATTACTCAAATAAAACTTTATGGGCAATCCGTTTCTATGCGGATTGCCCTTTTTATCTGTTCTTTTCTCTTTTCTTCCAGCCCAATTTTTCTATCGTGTATCTGCCTGTAGGACGACTCCGCTGATATCAATCTGTTTTCCCACTCATTTTTTATTGAACAATCAATTGTACAAATCATAAAGCCTTTTTTAGTATTGATGACGTGCAAGACAGGCCCTTACGCATTCCATCAGGGAGTAAAAAATGAGTAAAACAACATTAACAACATCGGCCGGCGCACCGGTCGCAGATGATAACAACAGCATTACAGCCGGACCACGAGGATCATTGACTTATGACAATCACTACACCTTTGAAAAACTAGCTCACTTCAACCGCGAGCGAATTCCTGAACGCGTGGTCCATGCACGTGGTACCGGGGCTTACGGTACATTTACTGTCACCAAAAAACTGAGCGATTACACCATTGCCGATTTCTTTCAGCAAGAAGGCCAGCAGACGGAAGTATTTGTAAGATTCTCCACGGTAGGAGGCGGCCAGGATTCGCATGATTTTGCCCGGGATCCGCGTGGTTTTGCCGTGAAGTTTTATAGCCGGGAAGGAAATTACGATATGGTCGGCAACAATACGCCGGTGTTTTTCCTGCGCGATCCGATCAAATTCCCGGACTTTATCCACTCGCAAAAGAAAAATCCGCGGACCAATACCCCGGATCCGGCCGCAGCGTTTGAGTTCTGGGCCAACCATCCCCAGTCGTTGCACCAGATGACCATTTTAATGTCGGATCGGGGGATTCCTGCTTCATACCGTCATATGCACGGGTTCAGTTCGCATACTTATAGTTTCTGGAACAAGGACGGTGAACGGGTCTGGTTCAAATGGCACTTCAAGAGTAATCAGGGCATTAAAAACCTGAGCAATGAAGAAGCGGCCATGGCACCGCCCTATGGCGCTCAGGAAGATCTGGTGAGCGCGATTGATAATGGCGATTATCCAAGCTGGACGGCCAAAGTACAGATCATGACCGAACAAGAGGCGCGGGACTATAAGATCAACCCGTTCGATTTGACCAAGGTCTGGCCACATAAGGATTTTCCGCTGATTGAAGTCGGTCAGCTTGAATTGAACCGAAATGTGCAAAACTACTTTGCTGAAACCGAGCAGGCGGCATTTGCACCGAGTAATCTGGTGCCGGGTATTGGCGCGTCTCCGGATAAGATGTTGCAGGGACGTTTGCTCGCTTATCAGGACGCGCACCGTTACCGCATTGGGGTTAATTTCAATCAGCTGCCAGTCAATGCGGCGAAGTGCCCGGTCAATCATTATCAGCGTGACGGGGCGATGGCGGGATTGTGTCCGGCTGGTGGCAATCATCACCAGAGTAACGGGGCCAATTATTATCCGAATGACCGGATTAACGATGGCGCACCGGCGCCGGTGCCACGGGTGGCCGAACCGCCGATGCCGCTTGAAGCCGATGCCTGGCAGGATCGATATGACACGACTGATGAAGATCATTACTCGCAAGCGGGTGCGTTATTCCGTCTGATGAATGAAGATCAAAAGAACCAGTTGGCAGATAGTATCGCCGGTGGCCTGAGCCAAGCCAATGAGTCGATTCAGCAGCGTATGCTGGCACAATTTGGCTTGGCTGATCCGGATTATGCAGAAAGAGTGAAATCTGCATTGACCGCTATTAACTAAGCTCAGTTACACTGAAAGCAGGGGATTTTGTCCTCTGCCTTTTTATTTATGGGGCCGCGCTTATGAACAAATGGTTGTTAATGATAATGCTGTTATTGGTCACAGCAGCCTGTTCGGATCAGGAACCACCGGAAAAAACAGTCTGGGATGAGCAGTTGAAAACGATGGATAAAGCCAGAGAGGTTGAACAGCAAATACTGGACTCGGCTGAACGTCAACGGCGGGAGATTGAAGCAAAAACAGATTAACCGGGTGTCGAAACAACTTTACTTTTTATTTCGAAGTGTTTTCGATTGAAACCATATGCCATGCGGACATGGATAATTAACCGCTGCATCACGTGATTAAGAGGTGAATGCAGGTAGTGGAACTGGAATGGAAAGCGAAGAAACAGTTAACAAACGTAATAATCTGCTGCAATTCATCCGTTCCAAGGAGGCATTAGACTTCAAGCTAATGCGGCAGAGAATGGCCAAAATAGGCCATGTCAGGATCGTTATTATCATCACCCTGATCGCCGCTCTGTCTTCCGTGTTGATGACGTCATTTTTATGGACGTTGGTGTTTCAGCTGGAGCTGGATTTTCCGCCGCTGTTTGTCTCTTTTATCGTACCTTCAGTCGTTTGTCCTATTGTGATGTGGTATGTGATCGGTGTGACACTCAACCTGCATCATCTGGAAAATGAAATGAGACGATTGGCCAGCTACGATATGTTGACCGATATCATGACCAGAAGGGCATTTTTATCCGCTTGTGAAAAATTACATGCCCTGATGCGGCGTAATCAAAAGTCATTGTCTCTCGCCTATATTGATATCGATAACTTCAAAAAAATCAATGATGGCTACGGCCACGCAGCGGGTGATGAGGTTTTGAAGTCATTTGCCAGGATCTTGAGAGAAAATGTTCGTAAAAGTGATTTGGTGGGTCGGATTGGCGGAGAAGAGTTTGCATTGGCTTTGCCTGATACCGATCTGGCAGGAGCGAGCCATATTCTGGATAAAGTCAGGTTGTTGGCCAAACATACAGCCGTTGCCTATTCAGGCCACACGATTGAATATACAATCAGCATCGGTCTGTCCATCAGCGATGAAACCGAACAAAAGCTACTGGATCAGCTGATCCGGCAGGCCGACCATGCGTTATATGCTGCAAAACATGCTGGCAAAGATTGTATTGTTGAATTTGATCACGAACTGCAGCGCAGAGAACCGGCTTGATCGTGCCGGACCTTGGACAAGGTAATGTTCACAACTGATTCAGTGTATTCAGGATTGCTTGTTGCCAGCGGAGCAATTTGTCGGCCTGGTTCATCGCCGCATGCGCCGGGCTGGTTGATGGCAATCGTAATCGCGGTAATGACTGCAACGGCTCGTTGAGTGTCGGCAATACATGATGTTTGAATACCTGCTCGGCTTTCATGCCATTAAAGAAAATATGCTCAATCTGATTATGCTTGGTAAGAAAGGTATTGAAATCGTTAGCTTGTATTGAATCGGTTTCGATATGTTGATCCAGACTGCCGGGACGATAACAGGCTTTTAATACATCCCACACCGCGATGTGTTGTTCGGTCAGATACGCACATCGTGTTTGATAATCCCATTGCGGATTGAAAGCAAAAAGTGAGGCCATGATCGGCCAGAACGCATTGCGGGGATGGGCATAATATTGCTGCTGTCTGAGCGAGGCGACACCGGGCATTGAACCCAGAATCAGTACTCTGGCATTGCTGGCGGCAATAGGGGGAAAGCTGTAGCTGAGCGGTTTTTTTACAGTCATTTACTGATAAAGCTGATCTTGATGTCGAATCCAGCCATGCGGATGGCGATTATCGGGATCATGATGGGTCCAGTGCACCACACCGCCTTTGTTATTCCATTCATACTCACCAAAAATACTGACCTCATCCCCGACTTTCAGTGTGTCGATGCGTGGTGCCAGATCGATATTATGGGCGATCAACAACGTATGACCAGCAGTCAGTTCAATAATAAAACGCTGATGGCGGCTGCCGTCGTTGTCATCAGGTAACAGCTGAATAACCCGGCCGGATACTTCAACCTGGATATCACTGCGTTTGGCCTGAAACAGATCAACTATTTCAGAAGTGGTGTTATTGACCGGCGCGGTTTTTTGCTCAGGCTGATATTGGCTGGCGGCATAAGTCAGGATGATAAAAGCAATCAGCAGCCAGAAGCGCTGCTTTTGGCGTCGGCTAAGCATCAGGCAATTTCTCTGCGATCAATTCTATCCAGTGCACAATGGGATCATCAGCTTCACTCAGATGCATCTGGCAACCAATATTGGCACTGACAATACGTTCGGGCTTGCCGGCATGAAGGGCTTTCAGTTTATTGGCTCGTAACTGCTGTGACAGTTTGGGCTGCAGGATGGAATAGGTGCCGGCCGAACCACAGCACAGGTGGGCATCCTGCACCGGCGTCAACACAAAGCCCACGCGCTGCAACAGGTTTTCGACCTGTCCGGCCAGCTGTTGACCATGCTGCAAGGTGCACGGACATTGAAAGGCGATGCTCTGGCTATGACCCAGATTCGACCAGTTGCCATCCGCAATCTCGGCCTGCATGACTTCAACAATATCTTTTGCCAATGCAGAAACCCGTGCTGCTTTGTCGGCATATTCGGCATCATCTCTGAGCAGATGCCCATATTCTTTGACCATGGTGCCGCAGCCGCTGGCGGTAATAATAATCGCTTCCGCGCCTTGTTCAATGTACGGCCACCAGGCATCAATATTCTGTTTGATATGTTGCCGTGTTTGCTCTGCGGCAGACAAATGATGACTCAGCGCTCCGCAACAGCCAGCTTCAGGTGCTTGCAGCAGCGTGATGCCCAGCCGGTCGAGCACGGTTGCCGCGGCCTGATTGGTTGATGGCGTACTGACAGACTGAACACAGCCGGCTAAAACCAGCATGCTTCGCTGATGTTTTGCAGTCGGCCATGGACCGGCTTTGGTAACTGGTGCCAGTTTGTCTTTCAGCGCGGCAGGCAGTAGTGGACGAAACAGGTTACCCGCCTTGATTAAGGTGCCGATACGTTTAGGGTAAGGCACGGTATGTAACAAGATCTTACGCAGCAGGGTTTCAGAAAAAGGACGCGAGACTTTTTCTTCGATATGTTCGCGGCCGATATCAGCCAGCCGCCCGTACTGTACGCCGGAAGGGCAGGTCGTCTCACAAGCGCGGCAGGTCAGGCAGCGATCCAGATGCAGTTGTGTTTCACGGGTAGGTTCCGCGCCTTCAAGAACCTGTTTAATCAGATAGATCCGACCTCGCGGACCATCACGTTCATCCCCCAGCAACTGATAGGTCGGACACGTAGCCGTACAAAAACCACAGTGCACGCAGCTACGCAGGATAGCGTCGGCTTCCTGACCCTGGCGGGTCTTGGCTAATTCGGCTGTGAGCTTGGTTTGCATAGTGGGTTAAATGGCCTTAAAAAGTCGTCCGGGATTAAAAATATCATGGGGATCAAAGCTGGCTTTGAGTCTTTGATGAATAGTCAGCATAGCCGGGGTTAAAGGCTGGCTTCTTTCCTGCAAGGGGTCACCGCCACGAAACAGCTGAGCATGCCCGCCTTGTTGCTGAGCCAGTTTGAACATGCGCTCGGCAGATTCCATGGTTTTGATCCATCTCAGACCACCGCTCCAGTCAATCATCTGTTTACCCGTCAGATTCAGTTGAGGCGTCGCGGGTGGCAATGACAGGCGCCATAAAGGACTGTCACCATCAAAAAAATGATGAGTCTGCTCTTTCAGTACTGACCAGAATCTATCCGCTTCATGTTGCTCGCCACCCAGTTTCTTACGTGCCGCCGAGACGGAGGCGGAAGCACCGGCCAGTCGGATATGCACTTCCTCACCATCATAAGCGAGGCCGGTCAGCGGCAGGTTTTGTGAAGACAGGGTCTGCATCAACCGCAACGCATCATCGGCTTCTCTGGGTTGAGACAAAAAACTGCGAGCGGGAAAATCCGGCAGCACTTTAATACTGATTTCCAGCAATAGACCCAACGTACCCATGGCGCCAACCATTAATCTGGAGACATCGTAACCGGCGACATTTTTCATCACCTGCCCTCCAAATTGCAGGATCTCGCCGCGGCCATTGATGATTTTACAGCCCAATACATAATCCCGAGCACTGCCGGTAAATGGACGAATTGAGCCTGACAGACCCGCTGCAATGGTGCCGCCCAGCGTAGCGTTGTCTGCAAAATGCGGCGGTTCAAAAGGCAGGATCTGCCCGGCCTCGGCCAAAGCCGCTTCAATTTCGCTTAGTGGCGTACCGGCTCGGGCTGTGAGCACCAGCTCTGTTGGTTGGTAACTGATAATACCGCTGTGTTCACTGACCGGCAGTATCTGCCCTTGGATATGTCGACCCAGAAATTTTTTGCTGCCACCGCCGGTAATAAGCAATGCGGTTTGGCATTTAATCGCATCAACAACAGATTGTTGCAATTGTAAGGTCAGATCAGTCATTAGAAACGCTCGATTTCGGGATGCGGTAACTGGCCCTGGTGAACATGCATGGCACCCAGTTCAGCGCAGCGATGCAGGGTCGGCACTGCTTTGCCTGGATTCAGAATCCCCTGCGGATCGAACGCAGCTTTGATGGCATGAAACTGGGCCAGTTCATTGGCAGCAAACTGGGTACACATCTGATTGATTTTTTCCATACCGACGCCGTGTTCGCCGGTGATAGTGCCGCCCACTTCTATGCACAGTTCCAGGATCTTGGCACCGAACAGTTCGGTTTTATCCAACTCGCCCGGTTTGTTGGCATCATAGAGAATCAAAGGATGCAGATTGCCGTCACCGGCATGAAATACATTAGCAACCGGCAAATCAAACTCTTTAGACAGTTGCTTGATTTTGGTCAGCACAGCAGGCAAGTATCGGCGAGGTATCGTGCCGTCCATGCAATAATAATCAGGCGAGATACGGCCCACGGCTGGAAAAGCTGATTTGCGTCCGGCCCAGAATTGCTGGCGCTGAGTTTCATTTTCTGCCGTTGCAAAACTAATGGAATCACATTGTTCCAGCACATGATGAACCTGCATGATACGCTCTGAAACTTCCTCGTTGGTACCATCAATTTCGCATAATAAAATCGCTTCCGCATCCAGCGGATAACCGGCATGGATAAAGGCCTCAGCAGCCTGGATGGCTAGTTTGTCCATCATTTCCAGTCCGGCCGGAATGATACCGGCGGCAATAATGTTACCGACGGCTGCCCCTGCCTTGGCGATATCATCAAATGCGGCCATGATGACCTGTTTGCGTTCTGGTTGCGGCAGCAGTTTGACCGTGACCTCAACAATAATACCGAGCAAACCTTCGGATCCGGTCATCAGGGCCAGTAAATCATAACCTGCGCTGTCGTAGGCCTGACTGCCGATAGTGAGCAGTTCACCATCAGTGGTGATGATTTTGATTTCCAGAATATTGTGTACCGTAAGGCCGTATTTCAGACAGTGCACGCCGCCGGCGTTTTCGGCGACATTGCCGCCGATGGTGCAGGCAATTTGTGAGGAGGGATCCGGTGCATAATAATAGCCATAAGGCGCTACGGCCTCAGATATGGCGAGATTGCGCACGCCCGGTTGTACTCGGGCACTGCGGTTATTGGTATCGATGCTGAGGATCCGATTGAATTTGGCCAAGCTGAGCAATACCCCATTTTCATGCGGTAAGGCTCCGCCTGACAGACCGGTGCCGGCCCCCCGCGCCACCAACGGAATCTGCTGTTGATTACACAGTTTCACCACGGCTTGTACTTGCGTTATGGTGTCGGGTAACACCGTGATCATAGGCAACTGGCGATAAGCGGACAGACCGTCACATTCGAAAGGACGCTGAGACTCTTCGGTGTGAAGTATGATGTCTTCCGGCAAAATAGCTTGTAATGCTGCAATCAGCTGTTGTTTGTTCATCATGTCATTTTGTCATATTCAGGCGTTGTTGATGTTTCGTTTTCGCCTTTGTTGTTCTTTGAAAAAAGTCCATCAATGAGTAATGAAGTCGTTTGCTTGTAAACAACGCTTATAGCCTTTTTGAACATAAATGACCGCGCAAAATTCACTTGTAGCGTTTAATTGCGCAGAAAAACACTGTTTGTCGACGACTGCTCATGGCGTTCAGGTATCACGGGTATAGATAAACCGGGAATATTGATATAGCTATTTATAATTTCCTGTTATATGCCGCCACGGTTATAATAACCGGTCCGGTTTTATAGAGTTTAGAGAGCATAAATGTATCAATACGATAAGTATGATCAAACGATGGTTGATCAGCGGGTTGCGCAGTTCCGTGATCAGACTCGTCGCTTTTTAGCAGGTGAGCTGACTGAAGAGCAGTTCCGTCCCCTGCGTTTGATGAATGGACTGTATATCCAGCTTCATGCACCGATGTTACGTATTGCCATCCCTTACGGCCTGATGTCGTCGAAACAAGTACGTAAAATCGCAGAGGTGTCCCGCCGTTTTGACAAGGGATATGTCCACTTTACCACGCGTCAGAATTTTCAGATGAATTGGCCTAAGCTGGAAGATGTGCCGGAGATTCTGGCTGAACTGGCAACAGTGCAAATGCACGCGATTCAAAGCAGCGGTAACTGTATTCGTAACACCACATCGGATCAGCTGGCAGGCGTGAATGCGGATGAAATTGAAGATCCACGCCCATGGGCAGAGATTATCCGTCAATGGTCAACCTTTCATCCCGAGTTTGCGTATCTGCCGCGTAAGTTCAAGATTGCTGTGATTGGCGGACAAGAAGATCGTGCTGCTACACAACTGCACGATATCGGTCTGCATCTGGTGAAAAACCACGAAGGTGAAATCGGATTTGAAGTACTGGTAGGCGGTGGTTTGGGCCGTACCCCGGTTATCGGCCAGCGAATTCGTTCTTTCCTTGAGAAAAAAGATCTGCTGTCCTATCTGGAAGCGATTCTGCGTGTTTATAACCGTCTCGGCCGCCGCGACAACAAGTTCAAAGCCCGTATCAAAATTACCGTACGTGAACATGGTATCAATCATATTCGCGAACTGGTGGAAGCCGAATGGGTGCAAATCCGCGAGCAGCTGCAACTGGACCAGAAAGAAATTGATCGGGTCAAGCAGTATTTCACTGAGCCTGCATACGAAGCAGATGCCGCCAAAGACGAGAGCTTTGATCATATGCTGGCCGAAGATGAAGCTTTTGCCCGTTGGGTCAAACATAACACCGTGGCTCATAAACAAGCCGGTTACCGCGTGGCTTACGTGTCATTGAAAGCACCGGGTATTGCGCCGGGTGATGTGACCGCAGAACAACTGGATGTAATCGCTGATCTGGCAGATGAATTCAGCATGGGCGAAGTACGCTCCACCCATACGCAGAATCTGGTGTATACCGATGTGAAACAGGCCGATCTCTATGCTTTGTGGCTGCGGCTGCAGGCAGACAATCTGGCGACGCCGAATATCAATACGCTGACCGATATTATTTGCTGTCCGGGCCTGGATTACTGCGGCCTGGCTAATGCCAAATCAATTCCCATATCGAAAGCGATTGCCGATCGTTTTGATGATCTGGATTATCTTTACGATCTGGGCGATATCAAAATCAAATTCTCCGGTTGTATGAACGGTTGTGCTCATCAGAGTGTCGGTCATATCGGCATTCTCGGTGTCGATAAGAAAGGCGAAGAGTGGTATCAGTTCACGCTGGGCGGCAGCTCTGAAGCTGATGCTTCACTGGGTGAACGGCTGGGTAAAGCTATTCCTCAAGAGGAAGTGGTTGATACCGTGTCTCAGTTGATAGATACCTATGTTGAACTTCGATTTGAAGATGAATCTTTCCTGGCCACCGTTCGTCGGGTCGGCATTGACCCATTCAAGGAGCGTGTATATGCAGATAATTAAAGATCGTGAAATTGTCGAGGATAACTGGCTGCATCTGGATGATGAAGCGGAGCTGGTTGCCGGTAATATCACTGTCTCGCTGTCACGCTGGCAGGAGCAACATGAAACGCTGGTTCACCATGAGGGTGGCTTGGGCCTGCGTTTGAGCGGCGACGATCCGCTGGAAGAGGTTATACCGGATTTGGCGCATTTTTCGCTGATTGTGTTGCTGTTTCCTGTTTTCACTGATGGCCGCTGCTACTCCTACGCGCGTTTGTTGCGTGAGCGATATAACTTCAAGGCTGAAATTCGCGCCCAGGGTGATGTGTTGCATGATCAGCTGTTCTATATGTCGCAATGCGGCATCAACAGTTTTGAGCTCGCCAACCCCAACCGATTGACCAATGCGCTGACTGCCTTCGATGCTTTCAGTGAAAGTTATCAGGCAACCGTGCTGAGACCAGAACCACTCTATCGTCGGCGCTGAGTACAGGGGACGTCATGGCAGTCTACGCGATTGGCGATGTACAGGGTTGTTATGACGAATTGATCAAGATGCTGGATCGGATACAGTTCGATCCGGCTGCTGATCAAATCTGGCTGGCAGGCGATTTGGTTAACCGCGGGCCCAATTCCGTTGATGTATTAAGACTGGCCAAACAGCTGGGAGACAGTTGCGTGCCGGTGCTGGGTAACCATGATTTGCATCTGCTTGCTAATGCGGCGGGTGTGGTTGAATTCCAGCATCATATGGATACCATCGAGTCGGTGCTAAAGGCACCTGATTGTGACGAACTGGTGGGCTGGCTGCGGCAACAGCGGCTTTTTTATCATGACCCCGTATTGAATTTCAGCATGGTGCATGCAGGTCTGCCGCCGGAGTGGTCAATTTCCGAAGCACTGAGTTATGCCGCAGAAGTTGAAGCCATTATCAAAAGTGATAACTGGCGTGATTTTTTTGAGCATATGTACGGCAATAAACCTAAACGCTGGTCAACTGAGCTGACCGGCTGGGATCGCCTGCGTTTTATCACCAACTGCTTTACGCGCCTGCGTTATTGTCATGAGGATGGCCGTCTTGCGCTCAAGTTCAAAGGGGCACCGGAAAACAAACCTCTCCATCAAAAACCCTGGTTTGAAATGCCAAATCGTGCCAGTGCCGATGACCGGATTGTGTTTGGTCATTGGTCGACGCTGGGCGTAGGGCAGTATGGCAATGTGTTTTCACTCGACAGTGGCGCGGTATGGGGTGAAACTCTAACGGCGGTGCGAATTGACCGCGAACCTTATGAATGGGTGACGATTCAGGCCGATCCGGAAGGGTTGCCGTTTGCCAAAAACAAACAACAGGGTGTGCCTAAACGCTGGCTGTGATCAGGCGTTAGGTAATATCAGAGCAAACTTAGTACAATGTCTTTTAATCAAATGTTTATGGATCTTTAAAAATAATGAGTAATGTCACGACATTTTCTGGTGATTTTTCTGCCAAAGGACTGCGAGTGGGTATCGTAGCCGGTCGTTTTAACGACTTTGTGGTGGATAATCTGATTTCCGGTGCTATCGACTGTCTGGTGCGCCACGGTGCCAGCGAGGCTGATATCGACTTAGCCCGTGTGCCCGGAGCCGTTGAAATTCCTTTGGCAGTGCAGCGTATGGGACGTACCGGGAAATATGACGCGATTATTGCTCTAGGCGCAGTGATCCGCGGTGGCACGCCTCATTTTGAATATGTGGCCGGTGAATGTTCCAAAGGTCTGGGACAGTTGGCTTTGCAACTGGATATGCCGGTTTCATTTGGAGTGTTGACCGTTGATACGATTGAACAGGCTATTGAACGCGCAGGCACCAAAGCGGGTAATAAAGGCGCTGAAGCGGCGATGGGGGTGATTGAAATGGTCAATGTATTACGAGTCATCGAGGCTGGTAAATAAATGGCCGGAGGATTACCACGCACCAAGGCCCGTCGGGCAGCTGTTCAGGCGCTGTATCAGGCAGTGGTTAATGATGAGGCTCCTGAAAAGGATGCGCTCGAATTTGTCACCGCTGAATATACTGACAAAATCGACATAAAATATTTTACTACGCTGATTCAAGGCACCACGGAACATCGTGAAGCGATTGATGCGGCGCTGGCTGAAGCCGTTGATCGTGATTTGGCTGCGGTTGACCCGGTGGAAATCTCGGTGTTGAGACTGGCAGTGTTTGAATTTATGCATCTGCCGGAAATTCCTTACCGCGTTGTTCTGAATGAAGCGGTGGAACTGGCTAAGTCTTTCGGTGGCGAGCAGGGCCATAAATACGTCAACGGTGTGCTGGATAAGATGGGGGCTAAATTGCGTCCTCATGAATATCAGGCTGCCAAAGCGGCACGAGCGAAAAAGTAATAGTGCGAGAGACCCTTCGGCTACCTTCAGGGTGACACCGCTCGTGAGTCAGTAGTGGTGTCGTGCCGACCGCAGTGGAGGCATCTCGGAATTAAAGAACCTGGATTAGCGAACAATTATTTTATGTATCAGCAGGCGCTGGCCATGCAGGAGACAAGTTGTTCGTGAAACTTGAAGGGAGTCAGGCTTGGCCCTATCCGAATTTTCTCTGATTGAACAATATTTTGCCAAACTCACTGTTTCGCGTGATGACGTTGTGGTGGGTATTGGCGATGATTGTGCTGTGCTTGCCTGCCCGCCGGATAAAAATATTGCCGTTTCTATCGATACCCTGGTAGAGGGCGTTCATTTTTTTGCCGATGTCGATCCGATTAGTCTGGGCTATAAAAGCCTGGCGGTCGGATTGAGTGACTTGGCTGCGATGGGGGCTAAACCTGTCTGGTTTACTCTGGCTTTGACTTTACCGGAAGTTAACGAAGACTGGCTTGAAAGCTTTGCCCGTGGCTTGGCTGAGCTGGCATTACAACACCAGATTCAGCTGGTGGGCGGCGATACCACCCGTGGACCACTGACCATCAGCATTCAAGTGCATGGCCTGGTTGATAAAACACATGTTTTACGACGTGACACTGCTCAAGTAGGTGATTTGATTTATGTAACAGGTACTTTGGGTGATGCCGGTGCCGCGTTGCAAACACGCTTGCAGAACTGGCAACAGGATGTTTTAGATGAGCGGGACTGGCAATACCTGCAACAGCGCCTGGAGCGGCCAACGCCGAGAATAGATATTTCACCGAAATTGCTGGGTATTGCTCATGCCGCTATCGATATCTCAGACGGCCTGTTGGCCGATCTGGGCCATATTCTCGACAAAAGTCATAAAGGTGCGATTGTTCAGCTTGACCGTCTACCATTGTCTCCGGCACTAACTAAACTGGATTCATCAACAGCGCATCAATTGGCATTGAGTTCGGGTGATGATTATGAGCTGTGCTTTACTGTGCCACGAACTTTAGCCGGCCAGTTGGATGCCAGTTGTGACAATATCACCTGTATTGGCGAAATCACTGATGAGCCGGGACTGAAATTGATAGGAAAAGATCTGCAGGAAATCGCATTGGAAAATCTAAGGACAGGATATGACCACTTCTCGGCCTGAAGTTAGCTTTAAGGCCTTATTGAGGCGACCTGCCTGTTTTCTGGCGTATGGTTTTGGCAGTGGCCTGGCACCCCTCGCGCCGGGGACTTTCGGCACATTGGCGGCGTTACCTTTATTCTGGTTGATGAAAGATCTGTCGCTGCCGGTTTATCTTTTGCTGACTGTTTTGGCTTTTATCGCCGGTATCTGGATTTGTCAGCAGGCGGCGGACTGGTTGGGCAGTGATGATCCATCCGCGGTGGTCTGGGACGAAATTGTCGGTTATCTGGTGACCATGACAGCGGCACCTGCGGGCTGGCAATGGATGGTGATCGGCTTTGTATTGTTCCGATTATTTGATATCTGGAAGCCCTGGCCGATTTCACTTGCAGACAGAAAGTTGCATGGCGGTCTGGGCATTATGCTTGATGATGTGCTGGCCGGAATCTATGCGGCGATTGTCCTGCAAGTCTTTGTTATATTGCCGAGTTGATTGTACAAGGAAATGCCATAAAACAGGCATGAAGACCAGTCATTTTCGACCCGGAGGTCACTGGATATTTCTCGACGGGGTGGAAATGATAGCTGAGCCCCCCGGCTACGCTTATTCACATGGGAGCTAGGCCAACTATTTGCCATTGCGGAGGTTCTGTGGCAGATTTAAACGACTTGATTTTGAATAAGGATATTCGAAATGAACAGTCATGGATTGACGCTCATCGAATTGCTGATCGTTGTGGCCATTACGGCTATTCTGGCGGCTGTCGCCGCGCCTTCGTTTTCAACTATGCTTCGCAGTCAACATGTGACAGGGGAGGTCAATACCCTGGTTGTGTTGATCTACCTGGCAAGAAGCGAAGCAATAAAACGAAACCAAGTCGTCACCATCTGTAAAAGCGCCGATAAACAAAATTGTGGCGGCAACTGGTCGGATGGCTGGATAGTTTTTAGTGATAAAAATGCTGATGGGGCTAGGGACGCAGATGAGATTGTTATCACTTCAGGCCAACTGGGCAATAATTATTTACTGAGTTGGTCGGCATTTGGTTCAGACAACTACATTCGGTTTCGAACTAGCGGCCTGACCAGCTCTCATAATGGCACTTTTAAACTTTGTCCTGATGATGGTGATGAACGTTTTGCCCGTGCGGTAATTGTGAGTAAAACCGCCAGAGTCAGAACTTCCGAAGACAGCAATGGCGATGGTATTGAGGAGGACTCATCCGGCGATAACCTGGTTTGTAGCTAATTATCTGTTCCAACAGTCAGAATCGTCACCATCCGCCGTATAATTCTCGCCCGAGTTATTGACGGTGATCGTGAAAGTGCCACATTCATCGCCGGCCTGAGCCGAATTATTATTAATTGCTGCGGTGATAGTGTAAGCGGCTGCACTGGCTGCTGCCGGAAGGTCGATGATGTAATAACCCTCTTTAGACGGTTGATTGCTCGCGCCCGCATAGCCAAGGTCAGTTAAGTCAGTCGTGAAGGTAGGATTATTTGCCCGGTATTTCTCTTGGGCTAATTGCACTTCTAAAAGGCTGGTTTTCGCATCAGCTCTTCGGGCCCGCTTGGCATATTCCTGGTATGCAGGAAGTGCGATTGCAGCCAAGACACCCACAACCACAACCACAATCATGAGTTCTATTAATGTGAAACCTTTATTTGGTTTGATTTTCATTATCAAAGTCTCGTATTTCTGGCCGAGGTAATCAACATAGCCTAAAAATTTGCATTAGTCATCCAGTAAAATAACGACTTGTTAACAAAATTGATACTAAATACACTGTAATCGTTAACACATTTTATAAACAGGTACTATAATCAGTGATACGGCAAAACAGGCAGGTGAATAATGTTAAAGCTAAATAGCCGAGGATTTACATTAATCGAGCTCATGGTGATTATTGCTGTCCTGGGTGTGATTACAGCACTTGCGTTGCCATCTTTCAAATCCATCCTCGATGGAAGACGGTTGCAAGGGGCTACTGACAATTTCTATGCCATGCTTCAGTATGCTCGTTCTGAAGCAATCAAACAAAACCAATCAGTCCAATTTCAATTTGATACCAACGCTTGGTGTTTTGGTGTTGATGATGAGGGTGCGGATTGTGACTGCACCACTCCATCTACATGCACTGTGAGCGGCATGCAAAAAGTCACTGATAATACTGAATATACGAATGTGACATTTTCATCAGACAGCGCGGAAGATACGCTGACATTTGAACCTAGACGGGGGCAGCCCTTGGATACATTGGGTGCCCCGATACCAACCGTGACATTTACCTTCACTACCGGAAATAAAACCAAACAAGTCAGCGTGAATCCCGTTGGTTTGATCAGAGCGGAATAGTTTTTTATGGATAAATCTCTAAAACAATCAGGTCTGACGCTCATCGAACTCATGATAGCGCTGGTATTGGCATTACTTGTGACAGGTACAATCCTGACTATCTTTATCAGTAACGTTAAATCCAGTAGCGAAAATATAAAAATGATTCAACTTAATCAGGAATTGAGAGCTGTTATCGGCTTTATGTCAGATGAGTTGAAAAGGGCGGGATATTCGGCAGATCCTGATGCTGCTACTTTTATGGATGATTTAGCGGTTAGCGCAGGCTGTATTCGCTATTCATATGATGAGGATAGTGATGGAATACGCGATGGGAATGAAAGGTTTGGATTTCAATTAAATTCAAATGCTATTCGTTGGGCTAATAATATAACAACGGCAGATTGCAGTAGTGGAACCTGGCAGCCTCTGACCTCCGATGAAATTAATATTACTGCCTTTGATATACAACTCACTAATACCGCCTCCGGTGGCGGCGTGCTAGTCAACCAGCTTGATATTTCGGTGACGGGCGAGAGAGACCTTAACCCAGGTACTGCTACGAGAACATTTACAGAGACCGTTCGTATCAGGAATGACGGTACATAACCTGCGAGAGGGAACAGTCATGAAAATTAAACATAATCCATTGGTTAAAAAGCAGCAAGGTGCTGTTGTTCTGGTCGTTTCTGTAATCCTGTTAATTGCTGTCACATTGGTGGTCATGTTCGCTACCAAGGTAGGTTTGCAAGATCAACGTATTTCCGGCAACCAGTATCGTCATAAACAGGCTTTTTCTCATGCTGAGGCGGGCCTGGATCAGGCTGCTGCTTATTTAAGAGCAAATCCATCACTTCATGACGGTAATGCCGCTGATGGCTGGCTGGACTGCACAGGCAATGAAACTAAGTTTCCATGTAATGTTACTGGCGCGGTAATGGTTCTGGGGTCGCTGGTCAGTGGTCAGATCGTTTCTGCTGTTCCGGAACTTGATGCGGCAACAAACCTGGATTTTGCCCAGGCATTTTTGATAAAAACAGCTGACAATACGATTGCGATGGGCGTCGGGACATCTGATGACGATACTGGTTCTGCCATCGCCCAAGTCAATTATGCAAAAACAAGTTTGATTACTCCCGGTGAGCTGCCCCCCTTGATGATTCCTTCCGGAGACCTCAGCGGTAACTTTAATATTGTGCCTAATCCAAATGGTGGGGGGGCCGGTGTAGCTGTTTCAGTCTGGGCGTCGACCGATACCAACACTTCCGGAGCGAACTGGAAAACCTGCGACCATGACCAATTCAGGGATGGCGGCAGTGTATGTATGGATACCAAAGGCGATGGTGAAACGGGCGCTGCCTGGGGTGGCTGTTCCTGCGGTGATGAACTCAGTAATTCGACCAATGTGAACAGTGATATTGTGTTGTATCCGCCGGATGAGTTCCCAAGCTCGCCTTTTGCCTATGTATTCGGTGACACAGCACTGGAGGACGAGGCCGGTTATGTGGCAAATCTTAAAGCAGAAGTCAAAGCCAGGGCCGAGGCGGAAGGCTTGCTGTTACCAAACTGTGACAATATCGTCTCAGATTTTGCCGGTTTGACTGATTCGGCGTTAGTTTGGGTTGAAGGCGATTGTGATATAGGCAGCAACATTAATGTTGGCAGCCGGGATAAACCTATCATCCTTGTGGTTGAAGGCGATATAAGAGTCAATGCTGGAGCTGAATTCTGGGGGATTGTTGTTGGCCTGAGCAATTTTGTGCTTAATGGTGGTCCGGTAATTCATGGCTCGGCTATATCTGATATTGAGAGTGATCTGACCAACGGTACCTACTCACAGGTCTATGATGAGTCAGTATTTCAGAATCTTACCGAGGATTCAATCAACACAGGCATAGCCAGAATGAAGTACAGCTGGCATGACTTCCTGCAATAGTCAGCGAGGAGACATAGCGATGAAAACAAATAAGAGAAATAAAGGCTTCAGCCTGATTGAAGTGATGGTCGCTCTTCTGATGCTGGCTGTGGGCATTTTGGGTATATCCAAACTCCAGGGCACGTTAATCAGAAACAGTAGCGATGCAAATCAGCGAGCTGTGGCTGTCTCACTAGCACAAATGAAGATTGATGATCTGAAAAGTTTTATACAGGTCAAACAAGTCGATACGAATGGTGATGGCGTTGTGGATGCTGCTGATGTATGGTCGGCGGGGCTTTTAGATACACAGCAATCGTTTGCCTGGCTTGAAGATAATAAAGGTGGCGCAGCGGCGGGCACTGATGATTCAACCGGTTTTAGCCGTGATGATTTGGTCACGGGCGATATTACCTTTCAGAATTATGAATTCAATCTGTCATGGAATGTAACAGATTATTATTATCCCGCTGCAGCATCTGAGGCCTCCAGCACACTTCCTGCAGGAGAGGCGGCTGATTTCAAATATGTAACCGTCGTTGTTCGTTGGGATGATGAAACCGGCAGCCAACAGGAAGTTTCTCTGGGAACCGTCGTTGATAGCTATGCCCCGGCCTTGACGGCATTATCAGATAACTCCAAAGAAGGCGGGGTACCACCATTAGTAGCATATACCCCCGAAGCGGCGCCAGATGTTATCAATATCCAAGTCGACACGGGCGGCGGGAAATATAGACAAACCAGCAAACCACTGCCGGATGCGGTCAAAACCGGCCAGGATGCCAATACTATCGTTAGTTTCGAGGTGGTCACATATTCAGAGTATCAAGGTGATCTTCCGATTGATTTTATAGCTGACACTCTAGAGGAATATGTAACAGTAGACTGTAACTGCCAGTTTAGTTCTGTCAATGCCACGGCAAGAACTGCAGCACATGTGAGATGGGATCAAAGTGATAACACCCGATTTGATTATGGTGGTGATTTGGTTTCTAAACAAACCGCTGTTCAGGTAAACAATGCCAATGCGGCAGATGAACTGTGCACGACTTGTTGCCGGGATCATCATGATGTAGACGATGCGACAAAACCGACTTATGTTCCCGGAACAACAGGCGGTAATCATGTCCATTACAAAGCTGATGGCACGGTTGCTTCTCAGGCATTGGGGGATACTTATGTAGAGTCATGCCGGTTAAAACTGGTTGATGGCATTTTAAGGGTTTTTCAAGACTGGCAGCTCTATGACAATACGACAATGCTCAGGTCTGACCTTGCTGATGGTGAAGCGCTGCAAACTACTTATAGCACTTATGTTAAGAACTTTGTGTTAGATGAGGTGACAGGGACTACGACAGCATCAAAACCAGATGACAGCACTGATATTTCAACATCAGAGGGGGGGCGTCACCAGCTGCAGTCCAGAGGGGTTTACATTGATGAGGTATATTCTGACGATGGAACCTCACTCTCCAGTGAATATTTAACTTATGTTTCAGATGACAGCAATACGGACAGGGCCAATAAAATTCCATTTGCCGAAATTAATTTAACTTTGTTGTCGAATTGGGATTCTGCTAACGAGACAAAAGTGACTGTGACGGATGAACCTGTTGCAACAATAGCTGATCCTGACGCTAATTATTACGGTACTTATAGTCGTGGGTTTATCGCTGCAATTGAAGACAGTGCTATGGCGGAAATTCCCGTCACAGCTACAATCAGTGATAACAATAACGGTTTGACACAGATTACGGATGCTTCCAATGTCAACGTGTCTGATCCGGTTCAGGTTGTGGTGGGGCCGCCAGGAGGGGAAATCGCGGTATCAGGTACGTACGGATTCTCGTTCCCCAATGGCAACAACTCTCTCGCTAATGGGTGGCCTAAGATCAGTATGACAGGCGATGATCAGAACTGTACGTTGTTAACGGGTAATGAGTTTAGCTGTGGCATGACCAGCCCTTGGACTGGTGAGATCACCATCTCTGTCAAAGTGAATGGGGCTAGCGGTTGTCAGGGTACAATCACTTATTCCGGTTCGAATGTTACCGAAAATACTACTGTGGCTTTATCAGGGACTTGCAGTTAGAAGCATCTTTTTTTGGGCAACGTTGTTCAACTTATGAAAAAGCCTCAGCAAATGTGCTGAGGCTTTTTTGTATGCCTATAGACTAGGTCCAAAGTTATTTTGGTATCTCTCTGTAAAGGCATTGGCAGTAAAAAGATGGTTCTGAGTACCATGCTGTTCAATTTTGATAGCGCCCATCAAAGAGGCGATGCGCCCGGTTTCTTCCCAGTCTTTGCCATGCATAATGCCATGTATCAGCCCGGCACGGTAGGCATCGCCACAGCCGGTTGGGTCGACGACTCTTTCTGCCTTGGCGCAGGGGATATCGATACGCTTACCGCCGGTATAAATATGTGAGCCTTTACTGCCACGGGTGATGATCAAGGCTTCGACATGGCTGGCGATTTCATAAGGTGACAGGCCGGTGCGATCCTGAAACAGCTGCGCTTCATAATCATTTAATGCGATATAAGTCGCTTGTTTGGCAAAAGTCATCAGGTCGTCACCGTTAAACATGGGCAAGCCTTGACCGGGATCGAAAATAAAGGGAATACCGGCATCATGTAATTGCTGGGCATGCTGAATCATGCCGTCGCGGCCATCCGGCGCCACAATGGCGAGTTTGACATTTTCGGCTTCATTGATATGAATTTCATGGGCCAGATTCATTGCACCGGGGTGGAAGGCGGTGATCTGGTTGTCATCCATATCGGTGGTGATAAACGCCTGGGCGGTGTAGTGGTCTTGTTTGACATGAATATGCTTGCGATTTATTCCGTGTTTGTCCATCCATTCGGCGTAGCTGTCAAAGTCGGTACCGACCGTGCCCATCGGCATTGGTTCATCGCCCAGCAGTTTGAGGTTATAGGCGATATTGCCGGCACAGCCGCCGAATTCTCTGCGCATGTCGGGGACGAGAAAGGCCACGTTCAACATATGTACTTTGTCCGGCAGAATATGGTTTTTGAATTGGTCGGGAAACACCATAATGCTGTCAAAGGCAAAGGAACCGCAAATCAGGGCTGACATATTTGATACCTCTATTGAACTTCTAATTGTTGGGGAGTGGCTTTAATACTGAGTTCTCCATTGAGAAATTCGCTCAACTTGTGGCCGACAATTTCATTGCGCCAGCCGTGAATCAGAGGGATATCATTACCCCGTACCATGGCTTCAATGTCTTTGCGGCTGGCGACGGCAACCGGGGTGATGGATTGTTCATCACAAAATTTTCTCAGTAATGCCATCAGGGCATCGACCAACGCTTCCTGCTGATTGGTCAACGGGGTTGGTCTGCTGAGAACCGGCCATTTTTCTTGCGGCAGGGTTTTGGCCGCATTGATGACCGATATTAATGCTTCACCATGTCGATCCACATCACGTTTTTCAAAGCCGCGGATTTTACTCATGGATTCAATTGATTGCGGAGCAAAACGGGCCAGATCCAGCATGACTTCATCTTTAATGATCCAGCGCCTTGGCCTATCCTGTTGTATGGCTTTATGCTCACGCCAGGCGCTGAGCTGCTGCAAAATCGCTAATTGCAGCCCTTTGAGTCGGCCTGCACCTTTAATTCTGTGCCAGCTGTTATCAGGATCGGGTTGATAGGTTTCGATAGCGGAAAGACTGGCAAAATCCTCTTTGAGCCAGTGGCTACGCCCTGATTCCTGCAGGCGCTGCTTGAGCTGGTGGAACAGTGCTCGCAGGTAACGCACATCATCGGCGGCATATTCAATTTGATCAGATGATAGCGGTCTATGGCGCCAGTCAGTGCGTGCATGGGCTTTATCGAGTTCAACATCCAAACATTGTTTGACTAGATTGCCATAACCGATCTGCTCGCCATAACCCAGAACGGTTGCAGCGAGTTGAGTATCAAAAACATGCTGAGGAAGGGTGTCGCGAAGCATGTAGAGCAATTCCAGATCCTGCCGTGCAGCATGGAATACCAGCGTCATATCCGGGCGGTAAAACAAATCGAGCAGGGGGGTCAGATCATCGATTTTCAGCGGATCGATGCAAGCAATAATTTCATCGTTGGCTACTTGAATCAGGCAGAGTTGCGGGTAGTAGGTCTTTTCCCGATGAAATTCGGTGTCCACAGCGAGCCAGTCGCTCTGAGCAAGCTGCTCACACAAATCTGTGAGGTGTTCAGGGCTGTCAACAAACAAAATGGTCATGAGCTGTGTCTTTATAAAAGGAACACAGTATATACCGAAACAACCTGGAAATGCGCGTATCAGAGCCCATGTAAACAGTCAGAACAAGGTGGCTTCCTGGTCTCGCTGATATCGTGCACTTCCAGGTTGTTTCGGTATCCAGTTTGCCTGTTAATTCATAACACGACTGAGCTGCACAACATCGGAGATGGCGTTGACAACAACCTCGGGTTGTTCCAGGTGAATATCGTGCCCGCTATCGTGGGCAAAAATATGCTGGCTGATAGGCGACAGTTTCCATAGATCCTGTTGCAGTTCTATCCATATTTTTTCCCTATTTTCTGCATCAGCATGGCCGTGCCATTCTGCCTGACCTCGACTGATGACAATCAACGGTATGACAGGCAGACCAGAATGGCGTGACACCTGCAGCGAGCTTTGGTGCAAAGATGAGATCTCGGCACGTGCGGCGTTGTTAGCGCGCTCTTTCAGTATGGGGGATTTACTCATCGGCCCTGACCCTGCTGACTGTGGCAATATCATGATATTGTTTTTGCGGGTGAAGCGTGTAGGCAGATTGATATGCAGACGGTTGTATTGCTGCTCGTGTGAGGCATCAACTAAAACCATACCTGCCACCTTGTCGGGGTGGAGAGAAGCGTAAAGCCGGATGTTGTAGCCGCCAAAAGAATGACCGACCAAAATATATGGCGGTGGAATATGGGCTGCTTCAAGTAATTGTTCCAATTCGTAGGCAATACGCATGCTGCTTCTTGGTTGCGGACCGATATCACTCCAACCATATCCGGGGCGGTCATAGACACAGGTTTGATTCTGTAAAGAAGCTTGCTGCTGGACCGCTACCCAATCGGAAGAGTCATCACCGAGTCCGGTATCGATGATAACAGTCGGTTGGCCGTCACCCACACAGTTCATATGAACCCGATAACCGCCAATATCATACCTTTTCCCGGGAATAGGCGGAAAATCAGACGCAAAGACAGTGGTTGTCAGTGATAGCAGAAAAATCAAGGCGAGTGTTGGCATAGTATGCATACCGACCTCCGGAATCAGTGTTACCTAACTTAGGGTTAGTATTGCGCCATGAAGTTCCTTAAAGCCTGTTTACAATTTCGACCATTGCGGTGGAGAAATCATTTCCCTGGGCAAGGCCTTCAATTACGCCATGTTGTTGATTTTTATGACAATATCCTGATCTGAAAAAGGCCAGTTCAATTCATCACCATCAGGAAAGCGGACAACGGGTATCAACACACCATATTGAGCAACTAAATCATCATCATCGCCGATTTCTACGGTTTTGATATCGATTGGCTGTGATTGGCCGACATCTTGCAATAATTCAAAAGCCAATTCACATAAATGACAGCCTGCGGTGGTGAATAAAATCAGTTGCATTATTTTTCCAGTAATCTGGGCATTAAATCGACAAAATTGCAGGGTTTGTGGCGGATATCGAGCTGATCATGCAAGATATCATCCCAGCCGGTACGGCAGGCACCGGAAGAGCCGGGCAGACAGAAAATAAACGTGCCGTTTGCAACGCCGGCGATAGCGCGGGATTGCACTGTTGAGGTTTTGATAACCTGATAGGAAAGTGAGCGGAATAATTCCCCGAACCCTTCTATTTCTTTATCAAACAGCACTTTCACTGCTTCAGGTGTGCCATCCCGGCCAGTCAGGCCGGTTCCGCCGGTTGTGACTACTGCCTGCACATCAGGGGCCGCAATCCACTTGGAAACAATGGCGCGGATCTGATATATATCATCTGCTACGATTTGCCGGTGCACGACATGATGGCCATCCGCAATAGCTTTATCTTCCAGCACTTTTCCGGATGTGTCATTGTCAAAAGTGCGTGAATCAGAAATTGTCAGTACAGCGATGTTGATGGGAATAAATTGCGGATTCATGAATACGGGTCTCAGTTTTCATCTTGAAAACCCAGTATAGTCAGCATCCTGACTACGGTCTAGAATGAGACTTAAACCAAGGAGAATGAATGATGAAAAAACTAGTCTTGGTCGCTGTGGTTGCCACCGCGTTGAGCGGCTGCGCAACAGATGACCCTAATCAGAAAGCCAAAACTGGGGCTGCTGTAGGCGCTGCTGCAGGAGCATTGCTGGGTTATGCCGTCGATGATGGCGCAGGTGGTGTTCTGGCGGGGGCGGCCGTTGGTGCGTTGGCCGGAGGTGGCGTTGGTCACTATATGGACAAGCAACAGCAGGAAATGGAAGCTGCGCTTGCTGATGAGCAGGCTCGCCATGAGCTGGAAATTCAGCAGCTGGAAAATGAAACGTTAAAAATTGATATTTCCAACGAAGTCTCATTCGATTTTGACAGCGCTGCGCTGAAATCAGCTTTTACGCCAACACTGAGTAAAGTCGCAGATATTCTGCAACGTTACCCCAACACCATTATTCATGTGGTAGGACACACTGACAGTGTCGGTTCAGAAAGCTACAATATGCGACTTTCCGAGCGTCGCGCTCAGTCAGTAGTTGATTTTTTCCTGTCTCGCGGCGTTGTCTCTGATCGGCTTTATGCTATGGGGCGGGGGGAAACGGAACCACGTGCGACCAATGAGACTGAAGCGGGTCGGCAACTCAACCGTCGCGTAGAAATCTACGTTAAACCCGTTGTAGAAGGACAGGAATCTGAAGCCTATCAAGCGCCGTAAATCATTAAAAACGGCAAGTCACACCCCCATCAGTCCGGATCTCATATTTGGCCTGCACGCTGTGCAGGCCGCTCTGGATGTATCTGTCTCTAGAATCAAGGAAATCTGGCTGGCAGCTGACCGCCAGGACAAGCGTGTCGAAGCGTTACTTCACGCTGCTGAGCAGCAAGGGGTAGTGGTACATAAGGCAGAGCGTGAAACGCTGGATAATATGGTGCCAGAAGTACAGCATCAAGGCTGCGTGGCGCGCTGTAAACCACTGGAAAGCCTGGATGAAAAAGGTTTACTGGCGCTGCTGGATGAGTTGAACGAGCCCGCTTTTCTGCTGATTCTGGATGGTGTGCAGGATCCGCATAATCTCGGCGCCTGTCTGCGCACCGCAGAAGCGGCGGGAGTGCATGCGGTGGTGGCGCCCAAAGACAGAGCCTCAGGGTTGACGGCTACGGCCATTAAAATTTCCAGTGGCGCTGCCGAGCGGGTGCCTTTTGCGCAGGTTACGAATTTATCCAGACTGATGCGTGATCTGCAACAGCGTGGTATCTGGCTGGTGGGTACTTCCGGAGATTCGGAAACCAGTCTGTTTCAGGCTGATATGAAGGGAGCTATGGCTGTTGTGCTTGGTGCCGAAGGCAAGGGTATTCGTCGCCTGACGCGAGAAAACTGCGATCAGGTTATTTATATTCCCATGCAGGGTGAGGCTGAAAGTCTCAATGTTTCTGTGGCGGCAGGGGTATGTCTGTTTGAGGCTTTTCGACAACGCCACTTGTGACGTATTGTTAAAATCAAGTAAAATGACTGATTGCCTGAAACTCGGGTAAAACTCCTTGCTTTATGGCATAACCATAAAGCTGATTAAACCGTGAGGAGCTCTTAATGAGACATTACGAAATTGTGTTTCTGGTCCACCCTGATCAGAGTGAACAAGTGCCTGGCATGATCGAACGTTACACTCAAACGTTGACCAGTGCAGGCGGTACAGTACACCGTCTGGAAGACTGGGGTCGTCGCCAACTGGCTTATCCTATCAATAAAGTGCACAAAGCACACTATGTCCTGATGAATGTAGAGTGCGGCGTTGAGCAACTCAACGAAGTCACTACTGCATTCCGTTTCAACGATGCTGTTATCCGTCATCTGGTTGTCAACATGGAAGAAGCTGTGACTGAGCCTTCACCCATGATGCAGAAAGATGAAGAGAAAAAATCAGCTTAATGCTGCTTTAGCAATTTAGGAGATATCACAATGGCACGTTTTTTTAGACGTAGAAAATTTTGTCGCTTTACCGCTGAAGGCATTAAGCAAATCGATTATAAAGATGTAAATTTGCTGAAAAATTACATCACTGAAACAGGAAAAATTGTACCGAGCCGTATCACAGGTACTAAAGCGCGTTACCAACGTCAGCTGTCTACTTGTGTAAAACGTGCGCGTTTCCTGGCTTTGTTGCCATACTGCGACATGCACAAGTAATTCAGTTGATTTAAACACCTGAATCAACAGTAATTTACCTATCATGCTGCGAGGAATTGCAGATTTTGCCATGCAGGGCCGGTGGCAGGCGGCAGTTACGACAGCGTTGCTGTCAGTAGCTGCCATGATGTTACCGCCACTGAACTATTTTGCCAGTGGTGTAATTGCCCTGACTACATTGAAAATGGGCCCGCGCGAAGGGGCCAAAGTGGTGATTGCCACATTGGTTATCTTTGCACTGGTTGCCGGGTTATTGCTCGGTCAGTTATGGGTGGCGGGGTTAATCCTGTTATCCAGCTGGTTACCTGTTTTCCTGGTCTCACTGGCTTTAGGTTA
Source organism: Methylophaga sp. OBS4 (assembly GCF_026319305.1). Taxonomy (GTDB): domain Bacteria; phylum Pseudomonadota; class Gammaproteobacteria; order Nitrosococcales; family Methylophagaceae; genus Methylophaga. The sequence goes on along the minus strand of NZ_JAPDMV010000012.1, from coordinate 24,601 downwards.
TACCCGGTCGTTTGCTATCGGCATTCTGGCAGCCGTCGGCCTGGGGTTAGTGGTGGTGGTGCTGATGCATCTTTTGCTACCTGACCCTGCCATGTGGTGGCAGCAAATGATTGAACCGTTTATGCAAACGGTTAGCGAGCAGCCTGGCTGGCAGCTGGATCAGTCTCAAACCCAGGATTTGACAGCCAGCCTGTCAAATATGATGACGGGGCTGATTGCGGCTGGTATTAGTTTTAATGCCATACTGGGATTGATTATCGGTCGAGCCTGGCAGGCAGCACTTTATGAGCAGGGCGCCTTTGCTGCTGAGTTCAGGCAACTGAACCTGGGCAAGCCGGCAGCGATGGTGACTGCTGTGCTGATGGGGCTGGCGCTGACACCAATCAGCGCATCATTGAGCTTGTTGGTTGATTTTCTGCCAGTTGTTTTGGTGGCATTTTCGATTCAGGGGCTGGCGATAGTACATGCCATCGTCAACCTGAGGCAAAAAAGCAAGGCCTGGTTGGTGACGATGTATGTGTTACTGGTGATTATGCTGCCGCAGATGGTAATGATGCTGGCAACTTTGGGTGTTTTGGATCAGTGGTTTAATTTTCGCAAACGCTCCCAGACGGAGTAATGCGGGTATTTGAATAAGCAGTCCGGAGACTGCGAACGAGGGTAGAACGATGCAAGTAATTTTGCTAGAGAAAGTTCAAAAGCTTGGTAATCTAGGCGATGAAGTCAATGTAAAATCGGGTTTTGGCCGTAATTATCTGGTCCCAACCGGTAAAGCATTGCCAGCTAACAAGCAAAACAGAGAGAAGTTTGAAGCACGCCGTGCAGAACTGGAAGCTGCTGCTGCTAAAGTGCTGGCTGAAGCTGAAAGCCGTAAGTCTAAACTGGAAGCTGCTGGTGAGCTGAACATCATGGCTAACGCCGGTGTTGAAGGTAAACTTTTCGGTTCAATCACCGCGGCAGATATCGCTGATGCATTGAATGCAGCCGGTGCTGATGTTGACCGTAACGAAGTGCGCCTGCCTACTGGTCCGCTGCGTCACACTGGCGAATACAACATTGATATTCAATTGCATGCTGATGTTGTTGTCGTGGTTAAAGTAACGGTTAGTTCAGAAGCAGAGCTGCAAGCGAAAGCAGCCGCCGATGAAGCCAGAAAGGCCAGAGACGCGGCCCGGGAAGAAGCGGAAGCTATTGCAAAAGCACAAGAAGACGCATAAATAAAGCTCAGAGGTGGCTTAGTCCACCTCTTTGGAGGCTGGTCCGTTCTCGGACAGCCTCCTTTTGTGTTTTCTGCTATGCTCGTAACCTTGTTATGGGCTGTCTGTTTGTTGTCTGATAGAGGTTAGGTGACACTGTGGAAGAAATAAGTTATCCAGAATCGTTTAAGGATACCGCCACAGAGGCTCTGAAGGTCCCACCTCATTCTGTCGAAGCTGAGCAATCTGTGCTCGGCGGTTTAATGCTCGATAATGCGGCCTGGGAACAAGTGGCTGATGTACTGGTCGAGCAGGATTTTTATCGTCACGATCATCAACTGATTTTCCGTGCTATTGCCCAGTTAATGGAGCTATCCCAGCCGGTTGATGTCATTACACTGGCTGAGTGGCATGACAAGCGCGGGGAATTGGATCAGGTTGGTGAACTGGCCTATCTGGGCATGCTGGCGCGTAATACGCCCAGTGCTGCCAACATCGCCGCTTATGCGGACATTGTCCGCGAACGTTCCATCCTGCGTCAGTTGATTAAAGTCGGTAACAGCATTTCCAATATGGCCTTCAAACCGGAAGGCATGACCAAAGAAGAAATGTTGGATCTGGCTGAGCGCCATGTGTTCGAAATTGCCGAAAAAGGCGCCAAACGAGGTGGCGGTTTTATTCAGGTGAAGGATGTATTGAGCAAGGTCGTTGATCGCATTGATACCTTGTTTGAGCAGGACAGCTCGATTACCGGTTTGCCGACTGGATTTGTGGATTTTGATGATCAGACTTCGGGTTTGCAACCAGCCGATTTGATTATTGTCGCGGGACGTCCTTCAATGGGTAAAACCACTTTCGCGATGAACCTTGCTGAAAATGGTGCGATTTACAGTAAAAAGCCGGTTGCCGTGTTCAGTATGGAAATGCCTGCTGATTCTCTGGCGATGCGTATGTTGTCATCGCTGGGACGTATTGATCAGCACCGCCTGCGCACCGGCCGTCTTAATGATGATGACTGGCCACGCCTGACATCTGCCATTGCTTTACTTAACGAAGCCCCCTTATTTATTGATGATACGCCCGCCTTAACGCCTACTGAACTGCGTGCCCGCGCTCGTCGCCTTAAACGTGAACATGGTTTGAGCCTTATTGTGATCGACTATCTGCAATTGATGCAAGGCAGCGGTAAGGCCAGCGAAAACCGGGCCACTGAAATATCAGAAATTTCCCGTTCTTTGAAAGCACTGGCCAAAGAACTTGAAGTGCCGGTGATTGCGTTGTCGCAGCTGAACCGCAGCCTGGAACAACGGCCCAACAAACGTCCGGTCATGTCCGATTTACGTGAGTCTGGTGCGATCGAGCAGGATGCTGACTTGATTGTGTTTATTTACCGTGACGAAGTCTATAACGAAGACTCGCCAGATAAGGGCAAAGCCGAGATTATTATCGGTAAACAGCGTAATGGTCCTATCGGTACCGTGGCGCTGACCTTCCAGGGTAAATACACCCGGTTTGAGAACTTCGCACCCAGTTACTATGACGACCAAGTCGGCTATGACAGTCGGGATGGAATCGGTTACGACGGGCCATAATTTTGGATTTTCCAGTCGCATACATTGATGTGGCGGCGTTACGCCATAACCTGTCTCAAGTCAGGGCTTATGCACCTGATAGTAAAGTCATGTCAGTTATTAAAGCCGATGCCTACGGCCATGGTGTGCGAGAGGTTGCCGCGGCTTTGCAGGGCAGTGATGCTTTTGCCGTTGCCAGACTGTCCGAAGGCATTCAGCTTAGGCAATATGGCGTTACTCATCCGATAGTATTGCTGGAAGGCGTTAATACCGCTGAGGATTTTATAGCGGCAGCCGAGCATGATTTATCACCGCTGATCCACCTTCAGTCTCAGGTTGATCTGCTGCAAACCATTACCTTGCCGAAACCGTTACAGTTTAACTGGCTGATGATTGACAGCGGTATGCACCGGCTGGGAATACGGCCGGAACGGGCTTTGGTCGCGCTGGAGGCACTTGCAGCTTGTGATAATGTGCAAGGTGAAATCGGCCTGATGAGTCATTTTGCCAATTCCGATCTGGTCGGCGATAAACGTAACCAGGCTCAACTCACGCATATGTTGTCACTGAAACAGCAAACCGGTTTGCCGGTATGTTTATCCAATTCGGCTGCCGTAGTTTCTTTGCCTGAGTCGCATCTGGAATGGGTGCGTCCCGGCCTGATGTTGTATGGCATTTCACCGTTTGAAAATCGTTTTGCTGTTGCGCTGGGATTAAAACCGGTAATGCAGCTTAAAACGAAATTGATAGCCATTTATGATCTGCAGGTAGGCGAACAGGTCGGTTATGGTGGTGACTGGACTGCATCAGAACCAACAAAAATCGGCGCAGCCAGTATTGGATATGGCGACGGCTACAGCCGGCATTTATCCAATAAAGCACCGGTTTTGATCAATGGTCGTCTTGCCAATGTCATTGGCCGCGTTTCAATGGATACCATCTGTATTGATTTGAACGACTTTGATAACGTCGCTGTCGGTGATGAGGTACTGTTGTGGGGCAGTGAATCCCTGCCAGTTGAACAGCTGGCACAACTGGCACAGACCATACCTTATGAACTGGTTACCGTGATCTGTAAGCGCGTACAGAGGGAGTATAGCCGTGATACTTGAAAAAGCGCTTATCAGGGCCTCGTATGAGCCGTCAGAACAAGGCGCAGCCTGCCGCCAAATAGTTATTCCCTTTGCAAAGGCTGGTGTATCTATCAATGGCTAAAGTAAAACGCGTTTATGTCTGCAAGGAGTGCGGTGCGCAAACCCCTCAATGGGCGGGGCGGTGCAGTGATTGTGGTGCCTGGAACAGCCTGACAGAAGAAGTGCAAGCAGCTTCAAGCGCGCAAGCCGTTATCAGCCGTCACAGCGGCTACGCCGGTGAGCAGAAAAATGAGATTCAGGCGCTCAGTGAGGTGACCTCCGAACAGGCGATACGCTGGACAACAGGTTTGCCGGAGTTAGATCGCGTGCTGGGCGGGGGGCTGGTGACCGGTTCTGTTGTTTTGATTGGCGGCGATCCGGGGATTGGTAAGTCGACATTGCTGTTACAAGCGATGGCGACCATGGCCGACAGCAGCGGCATTAAACCGCTATACATCAGCGGCGAAGAATCTTTGCAGCAAATCCGTCTGCGTGCTGAAAGACTGCAACTGGAACAGGCACCGTTGGAATTGCTGGCTGAAACCCATGCTGAACAGATGGTGGCAACCGCACGCCAGCGTCGGCCTCAGGTAATGGTGATTGATTCCATACAGACCGTTTTTACCGAACTGCTGCAATCGGCGCCGGGCACGGTGGCGCAGGTGCGCGAAAGTGCGGCGCAGCTGGTGCGTTTTGCCAAATCCAGCGGCACCACGATGATTCTGGTAGGCCATGTTACCAAGCAGGGGGCGCTGGCCGGACCGCGAGTATTAGAGCACATGGTGGATACCGTGCTCTATTTTGAAGGTGATACGTCGACTCGTTTCCGTATTCTGCGCGCAGTGAAAAATCGCTTTGGTGCGGTGAATGAACTGGGTGTGTTCGGTATGACGGAATTGGGGCTGAAAGAAGTGAGCAATCCGTCAGCAATTTTCCTTTCTCGTGGTGAAGAGGCGGTTCCCGGCAGCGTGGTCACGGTAATCAGAGAAGGTAGTCGCCCCATGCTGGTCGAGGTGCAGGCGTTGGTGGACAGTAGTCCATTGGGCAATCCACGCCGGGTGACCGTGGGGCTGGAACAAAATCGGCTGGCGATGTTGTTGGCCATCTTACATCGCCATGGCGGTATTACCTGCCATGATCAGGACGTATTTATCAACGTAGTGGGCGGAGTGAAATTGAGCGAAACCGGTGCGGATCTGGCGGTGCTGGCGGCGATTATTTCCAGTCTGAGAAACCGTGCATTGCCGCGTGACTGGGTGTTATTCGGTGAAGTCGGGCTGACCGGAGAAATCAGACCGGTTCAGGCTGGAGAAGAACGGATTCGTGATGCTGGCAAACATGGTTTCAGTCATGCGATCGTGCCTGCTGCTAATGCGCCGAGAAAACCTTTGAAAGGCATGAAAATCATTCCGGTCCGTCATTTAAGTGAAGTGATTGAAGCGCTGAGAGATGCGGCAGTTCAGATTTAATCCTGTGTCAGCAAAGCTGACAACTCCCGATGCAGCAGTGCATCGTTCCCCAGATTGAGTTCAACCAGACGTTTCAGGTGAGTGATGCTGTCCAGGTCGATCTGTTCACACTCAAAGCCGATACTATGTTCATCAATATGGGCGACGCTAGCAAGCATCTCAATAACGATTTGTCCCTGATCCAGTAATAAATCAACACGGCATGGCTGGCCAAGTTTGCTTTGCCACTGACCGGGCTTGGAGATTAACAACCCTTGAAGTGATACATCCAGCACATGACAGTTGAGGTAGAGATCACCGTCATCGGTGTTAATATGTGCGATTGCCTCAAACGGAATCCGACTGAAGCGACGCCTTTCCTGACTCTGTGAATCTGTCATTTCAACCACTCCCTTGCATTATGCTTTGATACTATACCGAAACAACCTGGAAATGCACGATATCAGTGAGACAAGAAGCTGCCTTATTCGCGGTATAACAGCGCGGCAATAGTTATGTTTGCAAGATGTTATAACAAAGAAGAAGGTAGCTTATCGTCCCCGCTCTGCGGGGAGCCCATGTTTTTCCAGGTTGTTTCGGTATAACTGTTTTGTATCAGGGAGTAAAGCAACATGCTATGGGTAAAAGCGTTTCATATTATTTTTGTCGTCACCTGGTTTTCGGCTTTATTCTACCTGCCCAGACTGTTTGTCTATCACGCCATGTGTGAGGATGAGGCGGGCAACGCCCGTTTTAAAATTATGGAACGCAAGCTTTACCGTGGCATCATGACACCTAGCGCGATTCTGACATTGGTATTTGGCATCTGGTTGTTGAGTTTCTATTCTCTGGAACAGATTGCCACCATGCACTGGTTGCATGCGAAGTTGACACTGGTATTGCTGTTATTTGTCTATCACGGCATGTGCGGACGCATGCTGAAACGCTTTGCTACCGATAATAATCAGCGCAGTCATCGGTTTTATCGCTGGTTTAATGAATTGCCAGTGGTGATCTTGCTGGCCGTGGTGATGCTGGCGGTGGTGAAACCATTTTGAAATGGCGGACTCCTGTATGCCAGGAGCCCGGTAGTTATTCAATCAGTCGGTGTATTCAAAGATTTTGACGACACGTTGCACGCCGGCGGAGTTTTTAACGATGCTGACTGCCCTGTCGGCTTCCGCATGGCTGACCAACCCCATCAGGTAAACCACACCACGCTCAGTAACGACTTTGACATGGAACGGGTCGCTCTGTTCATCTGTGGTCATTTTGGCCTTGATTTTGGAAGTGATCCAGGCATCACTGCTGCGAGAGGGTAAAGCGCTGGGAGCGGCGATAGCCAGTTCGTTATGGATACGGCGGACTTTGCCGAGTTTTTTAATCTCAGCGGTTACTTTCTGTTTCAGTGATTCACTCGGTGTTTCACCGGTGATGAGGACAATACCATTGTAGCTGGTTACATTGATATGGCTCTGGTCGTAGATTTCCTTGTTATTAAACAAAGCGTAAGCGGCTTTGAACTCAATACCCTGATCATCAATGACCGTGCCGGTAGAACGGCGGTCATAAGCGACGCCGGCCCCTGTCGCTGCCCCTGATACCACTGCTGCGGCGCAGCCCTGGAGTAACAGTAGCGGCAAAAGCAGACAAGCAAATTTTTTCATTTTAGACATAAATAGAATCCTTCAAATTCTGGTGGGCTCAGGCCCGTCAATTATACCCGTGATACTTGTTTATAAGATGGCCAGTCTTTAATGATTCTGAAAGGCATCTTTTATCCATTGGAAATCATAATGTCCCGACGCTGTGGGACTAACTGCAACGACATCGAACCGGCAGGCATCTTGAGACACTGGATGACGCTGCAGGTAGTGCTCGGCGGTGTGGATAATCCGCGACTGTTTGATTTTATTTACACTTTCCAGTGCCGAGCCGAATGTCCGGCTTTTGCGAAACCGAACTTCAATAAAAACCAGCGTCTGCCTGTCCTGCATAATCAGATCTATTTCACCACCCCGGCTATGATAATTCCGTGTGATGAGTTGCATCCCTTGTTTTTGCAGGAACCTGCAGACCTGCTGTTCTACCTGTTTGCCTTGCTCCCTGGCTGACATAGCTAGCTAGGGCCTGTTTATTCGATGCGCTCTAATTGGCCTTGATTGAATCTGGCCCAGGGCATGTCACGTTCAATTTGTCCCAGCGCATTAATCGATAATTGACCGGTTGCGCCATCATAATGCATTGCAGGATCACGACTCAGTACATTCAGCTCCGGAATCAGGCGATAGGCATCGGCTCCCATGGCATATAGTCTGAGCAGGCTGCCGAAGTTCCTGGAAGCCTGTTGTTGTAATGCACGATAAGCGGGATCCTGGCTGGCCATGTCCGCAAACATCCAGGGAATATCAGTAATAATCAATTCATTCAGATCGATATCCTGCTGCGCATCGGGCTGTCCTGTATAAGCATGCGATGTGGCGATAATCGGTAATTGACCGGAACGATGAAATTTCAACTGTGGCACCAGTTGTCGTGCCTTCAGGGGCCTTGCTACCAGAAATATAAAGTCAATATCCTGCCGCCGCCGGGGTTCAAAATCCATGGAACGACCCACGGTACTTTTGAGGGCCTGGTATCGCTGTTTACTGTCATCCAGCCCCATCAGCGGAATCAACGTACTGGTAAAATCATTGTCTTGCTCGTTGTACGTAGCACGATAAAGCAGACTGCCGCCGTTTTGTTGCCAATGCTGGGCAAATGCGGTTGCGACCCTGTCGCCCCAATCACTGCGTGGCGCCAGAATAACGGCGCGTTGATAACCTTTTTCACTAGCGTAATTAGCCGAGGCAATGGCATCATCCTCCGGCGCTAAACCAAACTGAAACAGGTTGGGGCGACTGAGCCGGTTATCGATTCGGTTCAAAGCTAATACGGGAATCGGTAAATCACTGGTAGTACTGAGTTCGTCTACAGATTGTTTTTGTAATGGGCCGATGACAATGCTGGCATTGCGAGCCAGAGCCTGTTGATACTGCTGGACCACGTTACTGCGTCCGGTCACGTTATCGATGTCAATATCCAGAAAATGCAGCCGGCTGGATGAACCACTGGCGTAATGTGCCGCGATGATACCTTCCTTAATGGCTTTTGCCGCCTCAACATAAGGCCCTGAGGCGGGCAGTAAAACCGCAATATCGCCGATTTGCTGTGGCAAGCGGATTCCGCTGCTTAACACTTTCTCATATAAAGCCGGATCGGCCGGGTGGTTAGGATAACTGCGACGCCAGTCTTCCAGTGCGACTTCCAAGGCTTCCGGATTAGCCTGGTAGGCCTTGATAGCATAAGCTAATGCAAACCAGCCACTATCTTCTGCAGGCGGTACACCGGGATTAAATAAATCCAGTACTTGCGGTGTCATCCGCATCAATGTCTGCCACAGGGCCTTCCGGTTTTTTGAAATAGCTTCAGGATCGGCTAGTATGCGATTCAGTTGCAGATGGGTATAAGCTTTTTCCAGCCAGTTTTCAGTTAAGGCGTACGCTTGTATTCTGACCTCGAACAACTGTTGCCTGTTGGCTGCAGACAGGGCTTTTTCGTCGATATCTGCCAGTGCTTTAAGGGCGGCCTCACCTTGTTTTCCATAGACAGCGATATGAGCACTCAGAATGGCAGCATCAAACTTATAAGCTTTTGCCAAAATGCTGTTATCGACTTTTGCCAGAGCCTGTTTGCTCTCGTCTGCTTGCTCGAGCTGCCAGAACAGTTTGGCTGCACGTAAATAATACAGCGCCTGCTTTTCGCCTTTGTTCTTATTCGCCAGTTCCAGGTACTGTTGCGCAGCCTGCTGGAAGTCTCCCGCTTGTTCAGCGGGTACCGTTTCGATTTCTGTGCGGTCTGGCCGGGTGAGGGGGTCCTGAATAGGCTGACAAGCGGTAAGCAACAGGAGAATAATAGCCGGTAACAGCAAGAAGCGCTTTGAGCTCATATCTGAAGTCTGTAAATTTATCATTGGAGGCATCATCTTACCTGTTCGCGTATATTACGACCACAACCAGCAATTTTTAATAGGGAGAAATGGTGACTGTTTCACAACAAGGTCAGCTGTTCATTGTCGCTACGCCAATCGGTAATCTGTCTGATTTCTCTTATCGTGCCGTTGAAGTATTGCAACAGGTTGATGTTATTGCGGCGGAAGATACCCGGCATAGCAAATATTTGTTGCAGCATTATGCGATCAAAACACCTACTGTGTCTTTGCATGAACACAATGAACAACAACGTAGTGAAATGTTGCTGCAACGCCTTTTGTCAGGTGACTCCGTTGCCTTGATAAGTGATGCCGGCACACCACTTATCAGTGATCCGGGTTATCGATTGGTGAGTCTGGTCAGGCAACAGGGCATCAAGGTAGTGCCGGTACCCGGCAGTTGTGCTTTGATTGCTGCGTTGTCAGCCTCCGGTCTGGCTTCAGATCGTTTTGCTTTTGAAGGCTTTTTACCGGCGAAAGCATCTGCACGGAGACAGTTTCTGCAGCAACTGACCAATGAAACACGCACCTTGATTTTTTATGATAGTCCGCGGCGTTTATCCGACACGCTCAGTGATCTAAGTGATATTTTCGGGGCAGAGCGCAAAGCCTGCCTTGCACGTGAATTAACTAAAATCCACGAAACAATTGAGACCCGGCCGCTGGCAGAACTGAGAGACTGGGTCAACCAGGATGATAATCAGCAACGCGGTGAATGTGTGGTGTTGGTGGAGGGAGCCAGTACAGCGGCGGCAGTCGATGAGCAGGAGTTGCAACGGGTGCTTGAACTGTTACTGGCTGAGTTACCTGTCAAAAAATCAGCAGCGATGGCAGCGGCATTGACTGGCATGGGTAAAAATCAGGCTTACCAGCTTGCATTGAAACTCCAGCAGAAATAATCAGGCTTGGGTAGAATAGTGGGGAGATGACCAGACAATCGCGCCTGTTAATCATAACAGGTGAGGAAAGTCCGGGCTCCACAGGGTAAGGTGCCAGGTAATTCCTGGGAGGCGCGAGCCTACGGCCAGTGCAACAGAAAGTAAACCGCCCGATTCTTCGGAACCGGGTAAGGGTGAAAGGGTGCGGTAAGAGCGCACCGCGCTTCTGGTAACAGAAGTGGCATGGTAAACCCCACTTGGAGCAAGACCAAATAGAGGAACGTTTGCTTCGGCAGACATGTGCGACCCGCACTGTTCCTGGGTAGGTTGCTTGAGGCAGATGGTGACATCTGTCCCAGATGAATGATTGTCCACGACAGAACCCGGCTTATCGGTCATCTCGTTTTTATTTTTCTTTATCGCATGTGATAACAATATGGGGAAAGGGAAGGTGTTTTTTATAATGGGGCTTCCATTTTAAAAACTGAACCCGATGTAGATGTTATTGTTTATCAATATACCCAATCAACTTCAAAATGGCTCTGACACTACCATTTTGAAGTTGATTGGGTATGGTCCCCGTGATCGAAGTGTTGTAAACGACACTTACATGCTATCGTTGTGTTTGCCCATACATGCTGAACAAGGATGACAGCTATGAATACGGCCACCCAGGAACACCCCAACCCGGAATTGCAGCTGGCGCAGGATTTTATCCAATATACCGGCCAGCACCTTTTTCTGACCGGCAAGGCCGGCACCGGCAAAACCACCTTTCTGCACCACCTTAAAGAACACAGTCCTAAGCGGATGATGATCACCGCCCCTACCGGTGTAGCCGCCATCAACGCTGGTGGAGTAACGTTACATTCGTTTTTTCAGTTGCCGTTTGGCCCTTATGTGCCCAGTAGCGACATGCTCCAGCAGCACCGTCTCAGCAAAGAAAAGATCAATATTATCAGAAGCCTGAATCTGCTGGTAATCGATGAAATCAGTATGGTGCGGGCCGATCTGCTGGATCATGTCGATGCCGTGCTGCGCCGCTATCGGCGCCGCGACCTGCCTTTTGGTGGCGTGCAGTTGCTGATGATTGGCGATTTGCATCAGCTTGCTCCCGTGGTGAAAGAAGATGATTGGACTCTGCTGCAGCCCTGGTACGACTCCTGTTATTTTTTCAGCAGCAGGGCGCTGCAACAAACGACATGGGTGACCATTGAGTTGCAACAGGTTTACCGCCAGTCCGACCCGCAGTTTATTGGGTTGCTGAACCGGGTCCGCGACAACCAGCTGGATCAAACCACATTAGGCTTATTGAACGCCCGCTACCAGCCTGACTTTCAGCCCGTAGAGGACGAGAAATATATCACCCTTACCACTCACAACCGCAGTGCCGACAGCATTAATAACCGTCAGTTGGCCACCTTAAAGTCCAAAGCTTTTTCCTATCAGGCCCGCATTGAAGGGGATTACCCCGAGCACAGTTACCCGACCGCCGAACAGTTGCTCCTGAAACAGGGGGCGCAAGTGATGTTTGTGCGTAACGACGGCGCTGGCGAAAAACGCTACTTTAACGGCAAGACGGGGATCATCACCGAGCTGGATCAGGAAAAGATCCGGGTACACTGCCCGGGAGATAGAGAAGATATTCTGGTGGGTCCGGTCACCTGGGAAAATATCAAATACAGCCTGGAGCCTGATAGCCAACAGATTACCGAGCAGGTGGTGGGCAGCTTTAGCCAGGTGCCCTTGCGTCCGGCCTGGGCTATTACTATTCATAAAAGCCAGGGCCTGACCTTTGAGCGGGCCATTATTGACGGCCAGGCGGCTTTTTCCCATGGTCAGATCTATGTGGCGTTGAGCCGCTGTAAAAGCCTTGAGGGTATGGTGCTGTCTTCCCCTTTAACCGCCGACGCAGTGTTGACTGATGACATGGTCACGCAGTTTGTAATGCACAACCAGCAAAATCCGCCCGATAAACAGAACTTGCTGCAGGCAAAAGTCAGTTATCAACAACGGCTGTTGCTCGAGTGCTTCGATTACCAAGCTTTGGGCCATAGCTTGAAAAAATTGGCCGGGTTACTGATTGAACACCGGCATCTTATTCAGGGAGTTGACATGGAAAACCTGGCCGGGATCAGTGAACAAACATTTAAGGATGTAATCGCTGTAGCGGATAAATTTTCATGCCAGCTACAGTCCTTGTTCCAGCCGGATCCAGAACCGCAGGAAGATGCCCGGATCCAGGCGCGGGTGCAGAAAGCCAGTAGCTATTTTAGCGAAAAACTTCAGGCCGGTCTGATCCCGTGGCTAACAGCATTTGCTTTCGAAACGGACAACAAAACGATAAAAAAACAACTTAACAATGCGCTGGATTCGCTACAGCAATTGCTGGCGGTCAAGCAGGCTGCCTTGGCCAGTTGCACTGATGGCTTTGTTACCGGCAATTACCTCAACGCCATTGCGCGGGCGCAAATCGACAATCAAACCAAGCCACAAGTTAAAAAACGGGCCGACGAACTGTCCATGTCCGGCCTGCAACACCCAGAGCTGTTCCAAAGACTCAAAGAGTGGCGGGCCCGGCAGGCACAGACGGAAGAGGTTGCCCATTTCCGCATTTTGCACCAACAGGTCCTGTTGCAGATTGTCAATGCATTGCCGGCTACCGAAACAGCTTTGCTGCAAATCCACAAAGTCGGTCCCGCTACAGTGGAAAAGTACGGCGAGCCTATCCTCAAACTGGTGGCGGATTACTGCCATGAGCATCAAATCCAGGCCAACACAGAAATAGGGCAGCGGGCCGCTGCCGGCACCAAGCCTGTTAAGCAAGATACCAAGCAAGCCAGTTACGATTTGTATTTACAGGGCCTGGGCATAAATGAAATCGCTCAACGTCGCGGCCTGGCCATCAGCACCATAGAAAATCATCTGGCCCACTTTGTTAGACAGAAGCAACTGGCGGTGACCGATCTGGTGGCACAGGAAAAAATTGACGACATTAAACAGGCTGAGGCCCGATTGGGCCGTGATAGCCTTAAAGTCCTCAAGGAAGCCTTGGGGGATAACTATTCCTATGGAGAGATCCGCATAGTACTGGAATCCGTGCCCTAGACCAAAAGCTCGGCCCATATGTTATCGGAGCAGCGATAACATACGGGCTGAAGCTTGAATTTAAGCACTATTTAATTCACAAAATAGCAGTGTTATACGACCACCATGCTCCAGATAATCACCGTGGCGACATTGAATATCACCAGCAGGCAAAGTCCGGCAGAGATAATAGAGGTCGAGACGATAAAGCCTTTGCCTTCAGGTATGTTCATATATATCGGTATGCCGACGTATAACAGATATAAGCTGTAGGCAACGGCCGCCATCAGCACTATCATGCACAGCCATACAATAGGGACAAAACCAACTAAACCGGCCATATACATGGGTGTAGCAGTGTAGGTCACGAATACCAAGCAGCGTCCGAAGCTGGCTTCGGTTCCAAAGGCTCTTTCCATTGAAAAGGTGAAATAGCCCATCAATAAGGTAAAGATGCCGATGAGCAGATAAAACGTAATAGCCATTGGAACAGCGTCAGCTACAGCCACTTTATGATACTCAGCACCGGATAAACTCCAGCCCAGCAGCGTGATGCCGATAAGGAACGATATGGCAGGTACGGCTGCCAGAATGCTCAGCCGCGCAAGGCCAAATTGAATGAGATCATCCTTTTCTTCGCTGATAGATTTCCACTCGACACGTGGAACCGAAAACAAACCCCAGAAATGATGATGGTGATGTGTATACATAGCAGACTCCTTAATTGGGTTGTTAATCAATAACTAACATAAGGATCGGGCTGTTCAATTTCACTTTATGCCCTTTTACCAGGATGTTCAAGTGACTTATGAAACGTTATAGCATGGAGCTGATTACGGTGTGATCAATAAGAATCAGCAGGAATAACCAGAACAAATACTGAATTGAATATTTAAATAATTGGTAGGGTGCATGAGTGTTGGTGACGTCAAATAGTTGCTTTAGCAGCCAAAATTGACGCGCATTAAGCACCAAGACACCTGATAAGTACAATAAACCGCTCATCCCTGAAACAAACGGTAGCAATGTGCTCGCAAACAGCAACATGCTGTACAACGTTATGTGTATACGGGTGTATTGTTCACCGTGTGTGACCGGTAACATGGGAATATCCGCTTTTGCATATTCATCCTTTCTATGCAGCGCCAGCGCCCAAAAATGCGGAGGTGTCCATACAAATATGATGAGCACTAATAACAATGCATTGGGCTCTATCTGCCCGGTCACGGCTGTCCAGCCCAATAGGGGTGGCATGGCGCCGGCCAGGCCACCGATGGTGATATTTTGTGGGGTGGCCCGTTTTAAAAACCAAGTGTAAATGACGGCATAACCTATCAAGGAAAACAGGGTTAACCAGGCAGTGGTGGGGTTAACGCGATACCATAATAAGCTAAGCCCCAAGATGGCTAATACACATGCGAAGAATAAGGCCTGCAAAGGAGTGACGAGGCCTTTGACGATGGGCCGATTTTTGGTTCTGGCCATTTTGGCATCGAGACGGTGATCGATAATATGGTTAATGGCGGCGCCACTGGCGGCACAAGCACCAATCCCCAACAAGGCTAGGTTCAATTGCAACAGATCGGGCCAGCCAGGGGTCGCCACAAAGGCGCCGACTAAAGCCGTGATCAACATCAGCAAGACGACTTTAGGTTTGCATAATGCCAGATAGTCTTTCCAGTTCGCCTTGGTTGAAGGATTGATTAAACCTATTGACTCTTGCATCACATCACCTTATCCATTGATTGATGTAGGTATTTTGTTTAATGGCCGCTTGTATTCATTTTTGCAAATGAAACGTAATTAATATAAACCATACTTAACAATAACAATGCTGCGCCAGTATTGTGTGCTAACGCAAGTGGCAAGGGCAGTAACAGCACGGCATTGGCAATACCGAGACTCAGCTGTAATAAAGTCAAACCCAGCAGTAAGGCTGCCGGAAATCTGATTTGTGGCAACTGCCATAAGCGTAAAAACAGCGCCAGGATACTGACAAACAAAACGAAAGCGAATAAACGGTGAACGACTTGTATTGTTACTCTTGCTTGAGCAGTCAACAGGCCACCTTCATAATTGAGATCGCTTATTTCCGTAATGTTAAAGGCTTCCGTCAGCGCCATCTCAGGCAGCCATTGATTTTGGCAGGTAGGAAAGTCGGGGCATGCCAGTCCGGCATAATTACTACTGGTCCATCCGCCCAGGGCGATCTGACAGCTCAGCAAAATTAATACCGTCAGGGCCAATGTTTTCAGGTTTTTTGCGGTTGACACAGATTTAGCGGATTGCAACTGCAGCATTAATAAAAACAACAAGGCTAATACGGTCATGCCACCCAGCAAATGTAAAGTCACTATCTGTGGTAATAATTGCATGGTCACGGTCAGCATACCAAACAAACCCTGCACAACAACCAGTAAAAACAAAGCGCGGCTTAGCCATCTGATATTGGCTGGTAAGGTTTTATTTATTTCGATTCTGACTGCGATAATCAGTATCAACAGCCCCAAGGCACCCGCAATATAACGATGCGTCATTTCCATCCAAGCTTTGC
This sequence comes from Methylophaga sp. OBS4, assembly GCF_026319305.1. Lineage (GTDB taxonomy): Bacteria > Pseudomonadota > Gammaproteobacteria > Nitrosococcales > Methylophagaceae > Methylophaga. The sequence continues at coordinate 8,704 of NZ_JAPDMV010000012.1, read as the reverse complement.
CCTGGTCGACCACAGCGGTCCCTGAATATTGCTCACTGTTTGGTGGTGTTAACTGCCCATAACAACCCGGCCAGTCAGGGCAGCCTAAGCCGGCATCAAGCAGACGTGTTAACGCCCCCAATGTCACCACCATCAGCGCCATTACCAGAGCCAGTTTGCATAACTTGTTAGTCATTTTTTGCCTGCGTGCCTGAAACAGTGTTTTATCCAATTCTTGATGCTTTTAGCAGCCAGTTTATGTCTGCCATCATCTGTTTGCCTGTTAACTCCGGCTGGAAGCGCATCACTAATATGCCATTGGGGTCAATCAACCAGATACTCTGATCCTGCCAGGCTAATGCCTGCTGGTTAAACCAACGGAATAGTGCGTTATTATTTATTTTGTGCACTTGCGTAAAGTCAATATCTACAGTCAAGTCGTTGATTTCAGACTGGCCCTCAGCAGATAACCAAATTGACTGAAGCCGGTCATAGTGCTGGCCCATCGACTTGTGTAATTGCTGCATACGGTAGACTTGCTGCTGACATTGCTCATCGCAGGTATCACTGACCACTAACAACCCCCATTTGCCCTGTTGTATATCAGTTAAGTTTGTCGGAACCTGGATGCCGGCAGGCATTAACATACCGTTATTTTTGGTGGACGGCGGCAAGCCGATACCAGAGTAGGCCATTAGCCAGGCAATGACTAAAGGCAGTAGAGTGATGAGCCAAATGGCTTTAAACAACCACGCTTTCTTATTCATTTTCTTTTTGCTCTCGTTGACAAACATAGATAAAACCGAAAAGACAGGCACCAGCAATCAGCAACCACTGAATGGCATAACCCAAATGCATGGGATATTTATTTTCCATTGTTAAAGGTACCGGTATTAAACCGGCAACGGGTGCTTCAGTATGTAAAACGAAAGGGGATAGCTGGTAACCGTAATAGTCATTTAATAACGGTATTTGAACCTGCTGCATAACTTGAGGCCAGACTGGATCCTGGTCGGCAGCCTGCAACATAAACCCGGGCTGCGGTTTTTTTATTAAACCTTGCACTGCAATATATTGAGGAAGTTCATCCTGTAAAGTGAATTGGGCTTGTTTGGGTTGCCAGCCCAAATTGACCAACAGCAGGGATTGATTAGTTTGTACTGCCGCCAATACATGCCGTCCGGCGGAACCTTGATATATTTGATTATCAAGGAAAAAAAGTTTTTTGATCTCGCCGGCTATCGATACCTTTTGGTAGTCCTGTGGCGAATCTGATAATGGGGAAGCCGGCTGTGACGATTGTTTTAGGTAATGGCTGTAACGTAAATCCGCAGCCTGGGCACGCTGCCACTGCCAGTAGGCTAATGAGAGACATAAAACCATGGCGCAGCAAACAAACACAAAATAGGCTACATGTACTGATATTTTCCAACCAAAACATGACCATATAACGCGATTATTTGTCACCACAATCCTCTCTGATGCTGACTCCATTAAAAAATTAATATATTCACTACCGGGTTTTATTAAACCAGATAAACCAGTGTAAATAACAATATCCAGACAACATCTACAAAGTGCCAATACCAGGAACCTGCTTCAAAAGCAAAGTGGTTTTCTTGGGTGAAATGGCCCTTGAAGACCCTGTACAGCAAAACAAATAAAATAATACTGCCAATCGTCACATGTGCCGCATGAAAGCCGGTCAGCAGAAAAAAAGTGGCGCCATAAATGCCTGAACTTAGTTTTAAATCAAGATGTTTATAGGCCTCGGCATATTCAGTCATCTGTAGACCGAGGAAGCTCACGCCAAGCACGACAGTAATACCCAGCCATAGCTTTATCATGTTGCGTTTACCTTGTTTAAGCGCCTTATGCGCAATAACCAAGGTCACACTTGATGTAACCAGCAAGACGGTATTGATCACCGGTACATGCCAGGGATCGATGATGTCCTTAATGGGTGTGAATTGCCCGGTATCGGGTGCATGCAGCAATGGCCAGGCCGCGTTGAAATCCGGCCACAGCATGTTGGATAGTCCTTTATCGCCTTCGCCGCCCAGCCAGGGCACGGCAAAAACACGGACATAGAACAAAGCGCCGAAAAAGGCAAAAAAGAACATGACTTCAGAAAAAATAAACCAGGACATGCCGAAACGAAATGACAGATCCAGTTGTGGTGAATATAAGCCTTTACGGCCTTCAGCAATAACGGTGGCGAACCAGCCAAACAACATGCCCGCCATAATCAACACGCCTGAAAAGAGTATGATTTGACCGAACAGACTGGGCTGGCCTTGCTGTAAACTATGCAGGAACAAGCCGGCCCCGCCGAATGTGAAAAATAATCCGACCGCGCCAATAATGGGCCAGTGGCTTTGCGCCGGGACGTAATACGCTTGTGGTGAATGCTCCATTACTTGTTCCCCCTTACTCGCCTGCAAACCATCTCGGAATTACATCTTTAGCTTCGTAAACGCTGCATCCTTGCGCTACTCCTGCTAGTTTTGCCGATACTGTGCTCGCTGTTTAAGATGGTTTCTATTCTGGCATTATTTACCTGCCGGCAGTTTGTGAGTTGGTAATATCAAACAAGGTATAAGATAACGTTAATTTGCTGATATTTTTCGGCAGTTCCGGATCGATAAAAAATACCAGCGGAAAACTTTTTCCTTCACCCGGCTTCAATGGCTGTTGCTGAAAACAGAAACATTCAATTTTATGTAAATAGTCTGCCGCTAGTGCGGGCGATACACTTGGTATCGCCTGGGCGACAACGGCAGTATCGTAAGTGTTAATTACCTGAAACGAGGTCTGTTTTCTCTCGCCGACAGCAAGTTCGATTTCCTCCTGTTGTGGCGAAAAATGCCAAGGCAGGTTGGCATTACGGTTGGCTACAAATTGCACTTTTATGGTTCGGTTCTTGTCGCCAACAGCCGTTGCTGTTACTTCCCCTTGATACGGCCCGCTGGTTTTGCCATTCAAACCGGTCACTTCACAAAACACGTCATAAAGCGGCACCAGCATGAAACCGAATGCAAACATCAGCAACACAATGGCAATTAAACCTGCCGGTGAAGTGGGTTTCAAAGACAGTTTCATTTCTCACTCATCGTCGGTGGCGTGGTGAAGGTGTGATAAGGCGCCGGTGTCGGCACTGTCCACTCAAGACCTTTTGCGCCTTCCCAAGGCAGTTGTTCTGCTTTTTTGCCGTTGCGAATGGTCTTGATGATGTTGTAGACAAACAGCAACTGGGTGGTGCCGAACAAGAAAGCCCCGATACTGGTCATCATATTAAAATCAGCAAACTGCAGGGCGTAGTCCGGAATGCGTCTCGGCATGCCCGCAAGACCGACAAAATGCATGGGGAAAAAGGTCAGATTGACGCCGATAAAAGATAACCAGAAATGCACCTGCCCTAGCGTTTCGTCATACATTTTGCCGCACCACTTGGGCAGCCAGTAATAGACTCCCGCGATGATGCCGAACACAGAGCCCGGTACCAGCACATAGTGGAAATGTGCCACTACAAAATAGGTATCCTGATATTGGAAGTCAGCCGGTGCGATGGCCAGCATCAAACCGGACAACCCGCCGATGGTAAATAAAACGATAAAAGCAATGGCAAACAGCATCGGGGTTTCAAATGTCATGGCGCCTTTGAACATCGTACTGACCCAGTTGAATACTTTCACACCCGTAGGCACGGCGATTAACATGGTTGTGTACATGAAAAACAGCTCACCGCCAAGCGGCATGCCAACGGTAAACATATGGTGTGCCCAGACAACGAAAGACAAGATGGCAATGGCTAACGTCGCATAGACCATGGAGTGATAACCGAAAAGCGGTTTGCGGGCAAAGGTTGGGATAATCTGGGAGATCACGCCAAAGGCCGGCAAAACCATGATATACACTTCAGGGTGGGCAAAAAACCAGAATACATGCTGAAATAATACCGGGTCACCGCCGCCAGCCGCGTTGAAGAAGCTGGTGCCGAAATGAATATCCATTAACATCATTGTTACAACCGCGGCCAATACCGGCATTACCGCTATGAGCAAAAATGCGGTGATAAGCCAAGTCCAGCAAAACAGGGGCAGTTGCATTAAACCCATGCCCGGTGCTCTCAAATTGAATATTGTGACAATGACATTCATCGCGCCCATGATTGATGACATACCCATCATATGGATGGCAAAGATGAAAAAGGTCACGCTTGGTGGGGCATAGGTAGTGGACAGCGGCGCATAAAAAGTCCAGCCAAAGTCCGGTGCGCCACCATCCATAAACAAGGTTGATAGCAATATTGTGAAAGCAAAAGGCAGAATCCAGAAACTCCAGTTATTCAGTCTTGGCAAGGCCATATCGGGTGCGCCAATCATCAAAGGTACCTGCCAGTTAGCCAAGCCGACAAAAGCAGGCATCACAGCGCCAAACACCATGATCAGACCATGCATTGTTGTCATCTGATTAAAGAAGCCCGGATTAACCAGTTGCAAGCCGGGCTGAAATAATTCCGCCCTGATGACAAATGCCATCGTGCCGCCGATAAACAACATGATCAGGCTGAACACAAGATACAAAGTGCCAATATCTTTATGATTGGTGGTGAAAATCCAGCGCGTCCATCCTTTGGCCGGTCCGTGATGTGCTGTCTCTGCGTGTGCGTACATAGAAAGACCTCTGATCACTGATTATCCATGACAGCCTGAATTTCGGCAGGCGTCACTTTGTCACCCATTTGGTTATCCCAGCTATTGCGTTCATAAGTAATGACAGCGGCGATATCTACAGCAGACAGTTGTTTGCCGAATGCGGCCATGGCGGTGCCTGGCTTGCCGTCCATTACTATTTTTATATGTTCTGCTATGTCACCTTGTGCGATAGGGCTGCCATTGAGCGGCGGAAAGGCAGGGGGTACACCTGATCCGTCAGCTTGATGACATACCGCACAGTTTTTCTCATAGACTGTCGCACCGGTGGTCATCAGATCATCCATGGTCCATTCTTTTTGTGCTGCAGCCCCTGCCGCCACTTTTTCTTCTTTTTGTTGTTGCAGCCATGCCAGATATTCGGGCTCGGTGACTGCTTTCACTTCAATGGGCATAAAAGCGTGATGCTTACCGCACAGCTCGGCACATTGCCCACGGTAAATGCCGGGCTCATTGATACGGGTCCACGATTCATTAATGAAACCGGGAATGGCATCTTGTTTAACGGCAAGATCAGGCACCCACCAGGCGTGGATCACATCATTGGAAGTAAACAAAAATCGAATTTTTTTGTTGATGGGTACCACAAGCGCATTATCAACTTCACGCAGATAGTGCGGGCTTTTCTGCTTTTTATTCTCTACTTCTTCCCAGGGCGTAGCTAACACACTGAAAAAATCGATATCTTCCCCAATGTATTTGTAATGCCACTTCCATTGATGACCGGTGACCTGGATATCAAGATCTGATTCAGCGGGGTCATACATGTCGATAAGTGTGAGGGTGGCAGGAACGGCCATTGCAACAAGAATGACAAACGGAATGATAGTCCAGATTATCTCTACAACAGTACTTTCATGAAATTGTGCTGATTCAGCACCTTTTGATTTGCGGTGATGGAAAATGGACCAGAACATCACGCCAAAGACAACAAAAGCGATGGCCAGACAGATATAGAATATTGTCATGTGTAAGCCATATACCGCTTCACTGGTATTGGTTACACCACTGGTCATATTGAAATCCCAGGCAGCAAATGCTTGACCCGGACAGAACGCAAGAGCGATACAGAACACATGCAGGAATCGGCGCATAAATAGTTCCTTTTGCTTTTGTTGATAGTGCCTTCTTCAGCAACATCTTGCATAAACTATTAGCTCTTATCGAGGAGTATAAGACAATTTTTAATTCAGATCAGGAATTAAAAAAATATTTAAAGGTTTTCAGCAAGCATTCTATATAATTGGACGTACCAGGCTTATGCAGACCCCTAGTTTGGGTGTTGATGCTAACAAGTGAGTGGGGCGTCTCATCTTGGTTCAAAAGTGGGTATAATTCAGCCCCCGGCATGCTGAGTGAGAGAGGAAGTATGTTTCCCGACTGAACCTGCCGTATTGATTATTTTGTTTCCTGTTTTTCCGAATTGTTTTTGCCGGATATTCACATTTGTGATGCGGGTCAGCATTTGAATTTTTTGCGATGCAGTGTTCTTATCTAGAATTTACTTTAACTTCCAATGCCACTTTTTTGATAAAAAAGTAGTCCTTACTGATACCTCCTCAAACTTTTCTCCCACTTTTGTGAAATGGCTCTAAGTCATTGTCATAAAAAGAGGAATTTGTTGATTTAGATGCTTGACTTCATGTATTTGCAATCCTATAGTGTCGACAAGTGGGGAAAAGTGGATCTTTGTGGATCATATTATTTGAGGATGGCAAGTGTTTCGAGGCGTGGCAACATTCAATCTGGATGCGAAAGGACGGATGGCTATCCCGGCCAAGTTCCGCAAGCATCTGGACGTCTGCTGCGAGGGCCGTCTGGTTATCACTATCGATCATTCTGATCACTGTCTGCAGCTTTATCCCCTACCCGAATGGGAACTGGTCGAGGAAAAACTTTCCGCACTCCCCAGTCTGAATCCGCAAGTCCGTCGCCTGAAAAGAATGCTGCTCGGCTATGCCACCGAATGTGAAATGGATGGCAATGGCCGGATTTTATTGCCGGCTAAATTGCGTGAGTTTGCAGGTCTCGATAAAAGCATGGTGATGATTGGTCAAGGTAACAAGTTTGAACTTTGGAATGAGCAAACTTGGAATGAACTCATGGATGAATGTCTGGAAGAAGATTTTGACGAGATTTTACCGGCTGAATTAGAAAGCCTGTCGATATAAGGCGGAATTATGACTGAGAGCCACTCGGAACATCTGCCAGTCTTGCTAAACGAGACTCTAGCCGCCTTGTCTATCAACGCCGACGGCAAATATGTTGATGCCACTTTCGGCCGTGGCGGTCACAGTCAGGCTATTCTGGCTTTGTTATCGGTCCAGGGACGTTTGTTGGGCCTTGACCGCGATCCGCAAGCGATTGCTACCGGTAAACAGCTTGCCGCCGCCGATCCCCGTTTTTCAATTGAACATTGCGCATTCTCAGAACTGGCAACGGCTGTGCATGCCCGTCTCTGGCAGGGCGATATTTCAGGTATTTTGATGGATATCGGCGTGTCTTCGCCGCAACTGGATGATGCCAGTCGCGGTTTCAGTTTCCTCAAAGATGGCCCGCTGGATATGCGCATGAACCCCGAAGCGGGGATCAGTGCTGCGGAGTGGCTGGCGAAGGCGGATATGGCGGAAATTGCCGATGTGCTGAAAACTTTGGGTGAAGAGCGTTACAGCAAACGTATTGCCCGTGCCATTGTCGAAAGTCGTGACGAGCATCCGATTACCACAACCAAACAACTGGCTGACCTGGTTGATAAAGCCAGCCCTTCACGTGAAAAACATAAACACCCTGCTACACGCACGTTTCAGGCGATTCGTATTTTTATCAATGATGAACTGGGTGAACTAACAGCCGCACTGGAACAGGCGCTTGATGTTTTGGCTGTTGGCGGCAGGCTGGTAGTTATCAGTTTTCATTCGTTAGAAGACCGCATTGTAAAACGGTTTTTCCGTGATCAGGCAAGAGGGGATGATCTGCCCTCGCATTTTCCGGTCACCGTCGATCAACTCAATCCACGTTTGAAAGTCATAGGTAAAGCCGTCAAAGCCACAGAAGCTGAAGTGGCGGCAAACCCCCGGGCGCGCAGTGCTGTGCTTCGTGTCGCGGAGAAGCTGGCATGAACCTGAAGCTGCTATTTGAGCATATTCGTATTGATACGCCATTGCTGGTGGTGATGGCGCTGGTGATGGTGTCCTCTGTAGCCGTGGTTTATAGCAAACATCTGAGCCGCAGCGAATTTGTGCAGTTGCAGCAACTGGAGAAAAAACGTGACCTGTTGAATGAGGAATGGGGGCGTTTGTTGCTGGAGCAAAGCACCTGGGGCAGTCCCAGCCGCGTTGAGCAACAGGCCAGACTACGTTTGAACATGAGCGTGCCCCGGGCTGATATGACAGTGGTGATCAAACCATGAGTAAAAGACATAAGACTATTAATCAGGTCGGGCTCTGGCGCCTGAACCTGGTGCGTCTGATGTTTATCGTTATGGTTGTTGGTCTGGGCTTGCGCTTGACCGATATTCAAGTGCTGAACCCTGATTTTCTGCGTAATCAGGGCGATGCCCGTCATCTGCGTAAAGTGCCGGTAATCGCGCATCGCGGCATGATCCTGGATCGTAATGGTGAGCCGCTGGCGATCAGCACACCGGTACATTCTGTATGGCTTAATCCGCAGGATGTGGATGTAGCGGATGACAAACTGCCGCAACTTGCCAAACTGCTGGGTCTGGGCACGAAAACCATTCACCACAAAGTTGCTGACAACCAGCAGCGTGAGTTTGTGTATTTGAAACGTCGTATTACGCCGGAACTTGCCGACCAGATTAAACAACTGAATATTCGTGGTGTTGCCTTGCAACGTGAATACAAGCGTTATTATCCGGCGGGTGAGGTGAGTTCCCATATTGTCGGCTTCACCAATATTGATGATATCGGTCAGGAAGGATTGGAGCTGACCTATGATGCGGTACTGACAGGTGTGCCCGGACTCAAGCGCATGGTGCGTGACAGTCGGGG
>NZ_JAPDMV010000011.1 GCF_026319305.1 Methylophaga sp. OBS4 | reverse complement strand
CATCAAAATTTTCCCACCATGCCATCAAAGTCAGGTAATAGTCATGGCCGAAATTGTGCCAGTCCTCATTCAACAAATGAATGGCCGTACCGTGTCTGTATTGGGTAATGACGTCACACTGGATACTACATCTATTACCTTGAAAGAAATTTTGCCTGACTGGCGAAATAAAGTGCTGGCGATTATTACCAATCCCAATATTGCCTATATTTTGATGATGATAGGTATTTACGGGCTGATTTTTGAATTTTCCAATCCCGGATCGATAGTGCCCGGCACCATCGGTTCCATCTGCTTATTGCTGGCATTATTTGCTTTTCAGATTTTGCCTATCAACTATGCGGGGCTGGCACTTATGGTGCTGGGTATTGCCTTGATGGTGGCGGAGGCTTTTCAGCCGAGTTTCGGCGTATTGGGGTTAGGCGGTGTGGCGGCATTTGTTGCGGGATCAGTGATTTTGATTGATACCGATATGCCGGGTTACGGTATCAATCTGGGGATTATCGCTGGCTTTACCGTATCAACCGTCGCTTTTTTCCTGATGGCATTAGGAATGGTCATGCGCAACCGACGGCATCCGATTGTTTCCGGTCAGGAAGAAATGATCGGCGCCGTATGTATTGCCCAACAGGATTTTGAGCAGCAAGGCAGAGTTCGGGTTCACAGTGAAACATGGACAGCTCACAGCAGCAAGCCTGTTAAAAAAGGCGATAAAGCTGTGGTTACCGGGATGACAGGGTTGGTCCTGGAAATTACTCCGCAAACGGAAGAGGAGAAACAATCATGACATTACAATTCTTAGCAGTGGTGGTTATCGCCTTTCTGGCTTTGCTTATCAGTGCGGTCAGAATCATGCGTGAATATGAACGTGGTGTGGTGTTTCTGTTAGGGCGTTTTTACAAGGTAAAAGGTCCGGGATTTATCATCATCATTCCGTTTATCCAGCAAATGGTCAGGGTCGACCTCAGAACCATTGTCATGGATGTGCCCACTCAGGATGTGATCTCTCAGGATAATGTTTCCGTACATGTGAATGCGGTGGTGTATTTTCGCGTTGTCGATCCGCAAAAAGCGATTATCCAGGTTGAGCATTATTTCGATGCTACCAGTCAGCTGGCACAGACTACGTTACGTTCGGTACTGGGCCAGCATGAACTGGATGAGATGCTGTCTGAACGTGACAAATTGAACAATGATATTCAGGCTATTCTGGATTCACAGACCGATGCCTGGGGTATCAAGGTCGCTAATGTGGAAATCAAGCATGTTGATCTGGATGAAAGTATGATCCGGGCGATTGCCAAACAGGCTGAGGCAGAGCGTAATCGGCGCGCTAAAGTGATTCATGCGGAAGGCGAGTTACAAGCTTCGGAGAAGTTACTGGCCGCAGCCGAAGTGTTAGCCAAGCAGCCACAAGCCTTGCAATTGCGATATCTGCAGACTTTAACCGAGATTGCCGGCGACAAATCTTCGACTATCGTTTTTCCTCTGCCTGTTGAATTACTTGATGCACTGAGAAGACCGCCAAAAACGGGTGATTGATGAAGCCGTCAGCGTTCAGGCTTGCGTTGCGGGGCCAGCATCTGTTCAGGTTGAACAAAAGCATCAAACTCTTCAGCGGTTAATAGGCCAGACTTAATGACTTCCTCGCGCAGGCTGGTATTACGCTGATGCGCTTGATTGGCAATGGCTGCCGCATTGTCATAACCGATATGGGGCGTGAGGGCCGTTACCAGCATCAGACTTTTGTCCATAAATTCATTGATGCGCTGTTCATTTGCCTGAATATCTTTTATGCAATAACGTTCGAAACTGGCCATGGCATCTGCAAGTAAGCGAATTGATTGCAGAATGTTATATGCCATCACCGGTTTAAATGTGTTCAGTTCAAGTTGCCCCTGGGCTCCGGCAAAACTTATCGTTGTATGATTACCCATGACCTGAGCACACACCATGGCCACCATCTCGCACTGCGAGGGGTTAACCTTGCCGGGCATAATTGATGAACCGGGTTCATTTGCAGGCAGTTTGAGTTCCCCCAAACCACAACGCGGACCGGACGCGAGCAGACGAATATCATTAGCTATTTTATTCAAAGCGACGGCTAGAGTGTTCAAACTGCCGGATAACTGCACAACCGCATCATGGGCTGCCTGAGTGGCGAAACAATTCCGGCTGGTAGCAAAAGGCTGCTGAGTCAACTCGCTGACATGGTGAACAAACGCCTCGGCAAAACCGGGGGTGGTGTTCAGTCCTGTGCCGACGGCAGTGCCGCCCATGGTTAACTCATGCAATGCAGGTAAACACTGTTTGATAAGTTCATTGCCATAGGCAAGTTGGGCCGCATAGCCGGAAAACTCTTGTCCCAGCGTGAGCGGCGTTGCATCCTGCAAATGCGTTCGGCCGGTTTTGATGATGTGCCGCCACTGCGAGGCTTTTTGAGACAGCGTTGTTTGCAGATCCCCCAGAGCGGGAAGCAATTTATGTTGCAGTTGTAAAACAATGGCGATGTGTAAGGCTGTGGGAAAACTGTCATTGGTGGATTGACCGCAATTACAATGGTCATTGGCATGCACTTCATATTCGGCTTTGAGTAAAGAATTGGCGACGGAGGCTAATACTTCATTGATATTCATATTGGTCTGGGTGCCTGAACCAGACTGCCAGATCGAGAGCGGAAACTGATCATCAAGTTCACCGGCGATAATCTGCGTTGCGGCCTGAATAATAGCTTCAGCCCGCCGCCCATCCAACAAGCCTTGTTTCTGGTTGGTTTTGGCTGCACACAGCTTGACAATGCCATAAGCATGGATCAATTCCGGTGGTATTTTTTCACAGCCAATACTGAAAAAAGTCAGTGCTGACTTAGTTTGCCCAGCCCAGTGAACGGTTTGGCTGGAAGCGCTTGAATGAGTTTTGTCCATATTATTCGTGCAATAAGGCGTTTAGTTGATCCACCACTTCCGCCCAGTCGGAATCCTCAGCCAGGCATTCATTGATAAAAGCAGCCTGGGAAGGTGTCCAGAATGCCGCTTCCTCTATTTTTTCATTATCGTTCAATTTGTTAGCGGCGATGAATTGCTCAATGGCTTGTTGATCATGAGCCAGACCCAGTTGTAGAAACAGGTTATTCAGAGAGTGAAAAGGAGCTTCCATCATAATCCTCATTGTTCTGGTTGACTAAATCTGAGCTGCTGATTTTTAGCTTACGCGCATTGAGAAGCAGATAAAAGTAAACAAAGTGTGAATAAAACAAGCCCTCCTAATTTTAAAATACAAACTTATTCTGAATTATCGATTTCAGCACGGAGTGCTTTAGATTTGATAGTGAAAAATAACAACGTATTATGATGATACGATAAAAACAGAAATTTTTTTACGCCAGTCTTATTGTTGCGAGTAACGCTTTACCTGGGGACAGCTTTGGTTTGATGGCTTTTGCATGAGGAGCGTATAGCTTGAGTAGCGTTTATGGCTATGGCAGAGGAATTCCCTGGTTGATGCCGCCCGAGTCTATAAGCTGAGATGTAGAACAATTGATCTAAATGACATCATCATAGGTGTTTAGACACGACAGCATCAGCTTCAAAGTACATCATAAACTGTTAATAGGCTCATAGAACGCTGCTGAGGTGTTATCCAGATGAATAACATTTCCGGTTATTTATCACGAAAAGTGATGAATTAGATCTATGCACTTAATTCGGAATATTGGGAAAAAACGGAAATTGAGTGGGCTCGTATTTTTCGGGTCGATAATCTAACCCAAGTAACAGAAATTATTGAGTAAATGCATATTATTTTTCTTTAAATTAAAATGTTGCGGGTAACTTAGAATCACGAGAATAAATATGGAACAGGCGCTTTACACGACAACCCAGGCGGCCAAAATATTTGGTGTTACACCGCGTACCATTCAAATGTGGGCGGATAGCGGCATGATTGAAGTGACAAAAACATTGGGTGGTCACCGGCGCATTACTGCTGACGAGATTGAGCGACTGGCAAAACGTTTCGGAAAAGTATTACCAGAGAATAAGAAAACATTGAGTGAGCCTGACAGCAGCACTGCTGTCAGACAGTCTGGCGACAGTGTACGTATCATGATCATTGATGACGACAAAGATTTGTTAAAACTGTATCAGATGCAGATCGAAAGCTGGCAGACGCCTAAAACGGAAGTTTATCTGGCGAGTGATGGTTATGACGCTTTATTACAGATTGGTGCGAAGAAACCCGATATTATTATCACGGATCTGAGGATGCCTCGTATGGATGGTGGGCACATGATTAAAATGATCCAGCAAACCCCCGATATGGCTCACTGCCAGATAGTGGTGGTGACCGATTTGAATAAAGGCGAAATTCAGCAGAATTTTGAACTGCCGGACAGTGTGGTGCTGGAAGAAAAACCCATTCCGTTTGCGCGTATACAGCGTCTGGTCAATGATTATCTCAATACCAGCGATGTAATAAACCCGAGTTAATTACTCAACTTATATCGGAATTTCTTTTTCTCAACTTGTTTTATTTCCGTTTTTGCCGCAGAATCAGCAAATCGCACTGTCTGGACAGTGTTAGAGATGCATTGAGGGACAAGGTGTACCGCCGTTCGAGTTGTATTTGTAACAGCGGACAGGCAAAGGGAGATAGGGACGCTTCTTTATCTATTATTCACAATCCGACATACGTTCATGGCATTGAAATGCCATTATTGCCAAACAAACCAGATCTTTTTGGCGATGGCGGTGCTATTTTACTAGCTGAAGTATCTGAGTTCACAGACATTTGAATACCATATTCAGAATGGATGTCTTATGGGCACTGAAATGAATAGTGGTTGCAGATTAATGATAAGAAACGTTAGCTCTTTTTTTGTATTGCTCCTGTTAATGGCCTGCTTATCTATAACGGCTGTTAGCGCAGAGTCACTTAAAATTGGAGTTGCGCCCAATGGGGTTGATAGCGTTGCTTTGGCAAAAGCCTGGATTCCTTTTCTGGATAAAGTTGAGAAAACCAGTGGCCTTGCTTTGCGTTTTTCAACGGCACCTGATTTGCTTGAATTCAGTCGTCGCCTCAGTGAGGGGGAATATGATTTGGTTATCACTAACCAGTATCTGTTCACTATTTTCAGCCAGAAGCACCAGGTCAACTTTATTGCCGAATTATCCCGATCGAGCGAAAATAATGCGGTCGCGCTGATTACATCCCCTGAAATAAGCAATGTTTCCCAGTTGAAAGGGGCTTTGCTCGCTACCAAACAAGACGAAGAGCAGAGCAATCTTCAATCATTGGATGATTATCTTACCTCCAAAGGGGTTACTGCTATGCGAGACAGTTTGCCTTCTTATGACAAGATATTTGACTCTATCAGTGAAGCGTTGCACCTTGGCGGGCTGGTGCCGTTGTCAGATCCTAAACTTACTCACGAAGACTACAACATACTCTGGCAGACAGATAATAAAACTATTTTTGTGATGTCATCACCACCAAAAGCTGATGCTGAAGTCATTAACAGGCTGCTGGCTTCATTGCGAACAATACAGGCTCTGGCAGAGACAGAGGCTGATCACGACGGCAAAGCTGTTTCCGTGCTATCAGTCAAAAAAATCAACAACGAAATGAATAGCGAGGCTCCTTCGGCGGGGAACTAGCCGAAAGCCCGACAGAAAATCATGATTAAATTGACAGAACAGTTTCGAGGTTCATTTCGTAACAAAATTCTGATCACAACCTCTTTGGTGTTTATCACCTTTCTTCTGGTGCTGTTTTTCACTAGCCAGAAAATCATGACTACGTCCTTGAGTAAACAGTTCTACACGCAGACGGAGAGCTTGAGTGAACTTGTCCGTACGAATCTGAAGCCTTATATCCTGTCTGAAAACCTTGTTGCGGTAAACGATGTATCACGATCAATTCTGAAAATGGATAACGTTGCCTTTATCAGAGTGTTTTCCTATAACGAGCCGTTATTGGAGCGGCGGATAGACAGCTATCCTGAACGAAGCTTTAAATTAAGCAGGGAACTGTTGGCAGCCAATGACGGTTTTTATGATGTGGAGTATGTATTCAATATTGAGGGAACGCAGGTAGGCAAAGTCCAGATCAGTTTTTCTATTGAAGAAGAACGGGCTCTGTTACTGGAAGCCAATCGTAAATTGGTCGTCACAGCCATTGTGATGACGGTGATAGGTCTGCTGATTACTTGGTTCTTAGCGGAGCGCATGTCTCGTAAAATTCGTATGCTGGAACGTGCATCCAACAGTATTGCAGCGGGAGAGGATGAGGTCGATCTGCCACTTGAGGGGGATGATGAAATTGCTAAAACCGGCCGGGCTTTCAAAAACATGCTGCTGCAGATCAAAGAAAAATACGAGGCGATTAACCTCAGTCCGGATGGCATTGTCTTGGTTTCTTCCAATGATCATATTACTTACACCAACCCGGCATTACTGACTATTTTAGGTAAACAGGCACAAACATTACGCGGCAAATCTGTAACTGACTTCGAGCGCTTGCTTATTAATATGCTTGATAAACGTGAGCATACGAATATTAAGGATTTGAATACTTTACTGACATTACCGGAGTTTCGTATTCATATGCCTGACTTCAAAATTTTGCGTTGTATCAGAAAACAGGTCGAAAACTCCGCCGGTCAAACTTTTTCTGAGGTTTTTTACCTGCGGGATATTACCCATGAGAGTGAAATAGACCGCATGAAGAGTGAGTTTCTCACCACCGCAGCACATGAACTGAGAACACCGCTTGCCAGTGTGATGGGATTCAGCGAGTTGTTAATTACTAACGATTATCCGCAGGAAAAAATAAAATTTGTGGCTGAAACGATCAACCGTCAATCCCAGAACCTGAAGTATCTGGTGGATGATCTGCTGGATATCGCCAGGATTGAAGCGCGTAGCAATGGTGTGCTCAATCTTGAAGAAGGCACAGCCAGAAAGCTCATCAGTGAATGTTGTGAATTTATCAAAGGTAGTGATAATCGCTGCCAGCTGATTTTTGATGCTGACGCCAGTGTTTGGCCGCGAATCATCTTCGATGAATACAAGCTCAAACAGGCATTGATAAATATTCTGTCTAATGCTTTCAAATATTCAGAGCCGGGCGGCATTGTGATTGTTGATACGCTGATATTGAACTCAGAACACGGGGATACTAACTGGTTTGGTATTCGAGTCAGCGATCAAGGCATAGGCATGAGCCAGGAACAGTTGGCGCATGTTGGCGAGAAATTTTATCGGGCCGATAACACCGGCTCTATCCCAGGTACAGGCTTGGGTATGGCATTAACCAGAGAGATCGTCTCATTGCATAACGGGCATCTCGATATTGCCAGTCAGTTGGGACAGGGCACCCAAGTGACATTGTGGATACCTCTAGCCGAACAACATAAAGAGGTGATGGTTCATGGCTGAAAGACAGAAGCTATTAATTGTTGATGACCATGCTGAATTAAGGACATTGATTAAAATGACGCTGGAATACAGTGACTATGAGTTGTTCGAGGCCGAAAACGGTGACGTTGCATTGCAGATTGTTGGTGACATCAAACCTGACGTGATGATTCTGGACGTTATGATGCCAGGCCAGGTCGATGGTATTGAAGTTTGTCGTCGCATTAAAGCTGATCCCGCCACGGCAAACATTAAAGTGATTCTTTTGAGTGCCAAGGGACAAAAAGGGGATATACAAGGCGGTGGTGAAGCTGGCGCCGATGCTTACTTTGTCAAACCCTTCAGTCCCATGAGCCTGCTTGAATGCATCAAAACTAATAAATACTGATCATGCTGATGGTTGTGATCCCTGATGCAGTGATGTGCGCATCTTGCTGCGCTGCTCCTGAAATTTATTAAGGGATATCCTGACAGATAAGTCAGCGAGAAAGTTTTCATATCAATGAATAGTGGTACCGAGGTGTTTATCCAAGACGTCGTGTGGTCAGCAAGCTGAAAATGCCCAAAGAATGTACTGAGCATCCCTATTTCGAGTCACATGAATTGGTCGCGCCGACAGAAGAGACCGTTCCTGACCGGTCGGCCTTCGGCACTCATTTTGGGGCCTGATCTTCTTCTTTGGTGACAACCCCATCAAGATGCGGGATCTGCTGAAAGCTCAGGAGGACCTGGACTTCTACGTCTAGAGGCAGCCAAAGCTATTCAGTTAACAATATGCGGGTCTATCAGGATCAGAGATACTCAAACTCCAGATCCTGATAGACGCGCTGAAGAGGATCAGCGCGGCATCACCACCCACTCCGGATCCTCGAACTCCCCGAGCGGCGTAATCTCGCAAAACGGTGCGGCACTGCGAATGATGCGGGCAACGTCGGGATTATGCTGAGCTTCCATGGCATCCCGATCTGCCTTACTGTCCCACTGTGCAATGGCAATTAACACATTCGGGTCATCCATCTTCCGGTGCAACTCCGTTCCTCTCGCTCCTGGGGCTTGCTGGATAATCTCGCTGGCGCGAACCCAGGCATCCGCGTATTCCTCAGCGCTATGCCCTTTCTGGATGCGAACCTCAAAGATGTATTTCATCGGTTTTTCTCCATAGAATCATACCTGCCACCTGGCCACCCAGTTAGCTATCCGACTCGAAGTTTTGTAACTCTCTCTAGGCAGACATCAGGGCTCCGGCCTCAATATAAGGTAGTATACGCCCAGACATGCCGGTCAAAGCGATTTAACCGGCCAGGTGAACAGGGTAGAACCCTTTGTTGTCCTCCAGACTTGAGGACAGAGAGATACTTTGTAGCAGTTTATGTAGCAAAGTATTGAGTCACCCCCTCTCGGATGCAAGCGAATGGCAAGTGTCTTTGCTTGTAGACTGTTTTGTATCAATGATTTAATGATGTTTTGCTGAGAAACCAACAATTAGAGAAGGTTGGTACCGAGGGTGGGAATCGAAAACTTCCTGTTTTTATTGGGTGGCTAATAAAGCCAGTAAAAATGCGGCTTCACAGAGTTTGGTATTTCAGGAAATGGCTGTTCATGGCTAATTGTGGCTATTTCAACAGCCACTTTTCAGCCACTTGTTATTCGATATCGATCCGGGCCTTTTCTTTAATGGCAATCGGGGATAAGGAAACAGCATCTTTTAGGTGATCGGGCGCCAGGTGAGCGTATCGCATCGTCATTTTGATGTCGCTATGGCCAAGGATTTTCTGCAGCGTAAGGATGTTGCCTCCATTCATGATGAAGTAGCTGGCGAAGGTATGTCTCAGGATGTGTGTTTTCTGGCCTGTAGGTAGATTCATGTCGCTTCGTTCGATGATTCCGCTAAAGGTTTTCAGGCTGTTATCGAATATCCGATCATTCGGCGTTTTGAGTTTGCAGAACTCCATCATCTGCTTAAAAAAGCCGGGTTCGATAGGCACGGTCCGGATCTTTTTTGACTTAGTGAACTCATAGGTCACTGAGTTATTGTGCAGCTGTTTTTTTGTCAGCTTTTCGGCTTCACCCCAGCGTGCGCCGGTTCGTATGCAGAGCTGTGCTATCCACCAGATGGATTTGTTTCTACTGGACCTGGCCAACTCCATGATTTCATCTATCTGATCCAGCGAAAGATAACCGAGCTGACGCTCCTGGACAGGTATGAAGTTAATTTTGCCGGTTGGACATTCGTAATCTATCTCGCCGATATTCTGCAGGGTTCTATACATGGCATTCAGGTACGAATGCAGATTGTTGAATGACTTGGCCGTAAGCGGCTTTTTATCCAGTTTGGTGCGTTTGAAACGGTAGTCCAGGAATTCTCCGGCCGTAAGCTGACTGGCGACAGGGTTGCCCAAGTCATTGGCCAGTATCTCGAGTTGCTTTTTCCTTCTCTGATGGTCTGCCAGGTTCACGCCATGATAGCGGTACCAGATTTTGATCAATTCATTCAGTGTTCGTTTATCAGAGATCGACTCTAATTTCTTTTTGTTTTCTAGCAGATATTCACGCTCAAATTGCTCTGCCTCCTTCTGAGAGTCAAAACGCTTTCTTATTCTGGGTACTCCATTGCGCTGTATATCGCACAACCATCCGTTTTTTTGTTTTTTAACAGCCATTTAGAAACTTTCCAGCAGTGAATAGGTGGTTAAATCCGTCTAACTTTGCTCAATTCTGGAAAGGCCATCGGAAAAGCGTAATATTTGTAATGACTCAGCAAAACAGCATTTATTCATTTTTAAATTCAGTTGGTTATGTGTGTTAGCTAGAGAAAATATAGTGTAATAATGGCGTAATATAGGCGTAAGGAAATTACACCTTTTTCTTACTCAAACCTTACAAACTCATTACACTTTAAAATCAGATGTAACCCACTGATTGACAGTAAAAAAACAGCGGCTTTGCAAAAAACGGCCTTACGCCAAATTACACGTTTCTTACACTTTTAAAGGTGGTCTGAAATGGCTGTAAGTAATTGATATATCCGCGCTTTTAGTAACGACCCGTTTTGCTGTTACAGATATTACGGTTTTCCGAGGGCCTTTCCTGAATCTGGCTTATTTTTCTGTGAACAGCTGGCGAAATTCTGCCCGCATCGGCACTGCCTGGGCGAAGCGTTTTTGATTGCCTGGTAAGTTATCCAGGATCCACAAAACCAGCTCGGTGTGGTCTTCATCCAGTTGCCGGTTCGCCTGCTGCAGCACATCACGCATCAGCTTCACTGCTGGCCGTTCGTGGCCTTGTTGGTGCATCCAGCAGAGTGAAACAAAGGTGTCTATGGTGATGCTGCGGTCGTCACCTGGCAGCGTAGTGAAGAAGTGATAAATGTCTTTGTCATCCATGATGTTTCCCTAATGGTGGCCAATTGAGGATCAGCCGCTGTTTGATGTCGACTTCCAGCCAGACCTTTTCATCCTCACTGGCGTGTTTTATCCATTCATCCAGGGCGCCCATGATCCGCAGCAGGCGATCGTTATCGACGTTGTATTGTGAGCTTGGCTCTCTAACCGTTGGTGCGTCACCAACAAACATGCTGCCGGCACCACTCAGGATCCAGTCGATTGAAACTCCATATTTTGCGTGAACCTGTCGCAAAAGTTTCGCGCCCAGCGGATTGTTCTCATAAATGCTGTTAGTGATCGTCCTGACTGATACGCCGGTATCCCTTTGAATGTCTTCAGGATTAAGGTTTTTTACAGTCATGAACTCCTGAAAGCGGAGAATTTCTCCATCTTTTTTCTTGCCTATCCATTTTCTAGGTTGTAGTGTTTTCTCTGTCATACGTTGTATGCCCCCGTTTGCAGAATTATACAGGTGAAACAAATGAAACAGGAAAAACCCGCACAACCCCACTATGAACAATGTGGCTTTCGTCACAGCAAAGAGGTCAAAGCATTAATCAATGAGCTGGCCCAAGCCGAAAGCCTTGATTTCACATCAGTAATGCGCCAACTGGTTAATGCCGGCCTGCAGTCAAAATACAGAGTCCAGATTGTCGGTAACCGAGTCGTCGATCGCGGTTCCATTCCACGCTTGAACAAAGTATCTCGCGCCAGCTAACACCCGAAAATGGGTTAAATCACCAGTTATGGAAAAGAAACTGCGCGCCATAATCATCGAACGTGGTCCGCTGACCAGGCAGGAAGCCAATACCCTGCGCTACCTGGCAGAGGGTTACACCCGCAGCGAGATTGCCAGCATCAAGCTGTTTAGATCGCCCAGCACGATTAACCGACACGTGGAAAGCATTGCATTGAAACTTGATGCCCATTGCACCGCTGAAATTGTCAGCACAGCAGTGGCCCTGGAAATGGTGCGCTTTGAATTTCGCACCAAACATCACCTGGCCAGCACCTTATTGTTGTGTCTGCTGATGGTAAACATCACCGCAGGCCATCTGGACATGCGCCGAGGCCCACGCTCACCACGCCCAGTCAGAACCGTGCGTGTATCCAGCCGATTAACCCGAACACAAAGACAATATCCATAAGGACACAAGGAAATGAGCAACACCCTGATCGAAACCCTGAAAAACATCACCGAAATGGTGACGACTGCCTCCTACTACCTGGAAAGTGAAGAAGGCAAAAAGATGCTGCCGCATGGGCGAGACCAGCTCATCGAGTATGTCACCAGCCTGCTGGCCAGCTTCCAGGATGATGGCTTCAAGCGCACCGACATTAAAGCCCTGGTGGCCGAACTGCTTACCAGAAAAGAAACCGACGACCACGGCTGGTTCATCGATATCAATTCATCCACCCACGACCAGGTGGTATTTATTCACCCGCAGCGCATCGCGCCACACAAATCGCTGGTTCTGCCTAAATCCCACGCCCTGCTGCCTTTCAATCTGATTGCCTGAGCATGGCCGACTACACGCCAGACTGGGTTAATTACCGGCCGCTGAAATGGGTGGCTGCGCCTGAATGCGTGAATGCGTCCAGGCTGGTCCCGACAGACAAGGCCCAGCTTTGGCGTGGTATCAGACAGGCCCGGCCTGAACTGGCATCGATGCTGGAAAACGACCAGGCAGTGAAAGCCCTAATGCGTGAATTCAACGCCAGCCTGCTGTTTGAACAGCCCGAATTTGAATCGCTCATGGAAGCGGGAAAGCAACCAAAGAATGGATAACCACATGCAGCAATACGATCTTAACCCTCAAATTATCGACCTGCTGAAAGCCGAATTTGAAATGAAGGAAGATGGCAAATATCTGCGCGGCCGCTGCCCGGATTGCCAGAAAAAGGAATTATGGACATGGGTGGATAAGCCCGGTCGGGTGCAATGTAACCGCGTCAACAATTGTGATTTCAGCGCCACCACAAAAGAACTGTTCCCCGAACTGTTTGAAAAACTGAACGACAAGTACAAGCCGACCGAGGCAAACCCCAACGCCACCGCTGATGCCTACATGGCCATGATCCGCGGCTTTGACCTGGCAGCGATTAAGGGCTGGTATGAGCAGGGCAGCTTCTGGCACCCGCAAGGTGATAAGGGCACCGCCACTGTGCGTTTTTTCCTGGATGAAGCCCACAACATCATGTGGGAGCGTTTAATCGAAGACGTGACCATCACCGAAGAAGACGGCGACCAGGAGCGCCGCAACAAAAACTTTAAAGGCTCATTCAAGGGGCTCTGGTGGCAGCCACCCCCGCTACAGATAGAAAAGGGCGACGAAATTCACTGGTGTGAAGGCATTATGGATGTCATCGCCATGAACCTGGCCGGTTACAAAGCAGTGGCCATCATGACGTCAGGCATGTTTCCGGAAAAACTGATCGAGAAATACCAGGGGCAAGACATCACCTGGGTGATCGCCCTGGACAACGACAAAGGCGGGCGCAAATTCATACATAAGCACGCCAATCGGCTGCGTGACCTGGGTGAAAAGGTAACCGCAGTGCTGACCAGTGCCGGCGAATCAAAAAAAGACTGGAACGACCTGCACAAGGCCGGCCGGCTGACCGAATCCAACATGGCCGAATACCGACACCTGGGCCGGTTGGAACTGGCGACCAGCTACCGCGAAAAAGCCCGACTGATCTACGAACACAAAACGCAGGATTATTTTATTTTCACCTTCCGCGATCGGACTTATGCCGCGAACATCAACCAGAACGACTATAAAAAAGGCCAGGCGGTTTACTGGTCCAGCAATGTCGGCCAGGACTATGACCACATGACCGAACAGCAACTGAAAGAAGTGCGGGAAAACGCCACGCCAGAACAGATCGATCAGGCCAATGATCACGCATTCAACCAAGCCGCCAAAATCCGCGAGATCGCCACCTTCACCATGCAGTTTCTGTATTTCCAGCAGCCGGATAATGGCGAGGACGGGCAATACTTTTTCCGTTTTCGTTTTGGCAACGGCTCTGACGAACAACAGCTGCCGTTCACCGGTAAAACGCTATCAACGGCCGGCGACTTCAAAAAAGCCGCCATGCACAAAGCACCAGGCGCGCAATTCGTCGGCAATCAGTTCGATATGGACCGCCTGTACCGCACCTGGATGGCCAACATCCCCAAGGTAGTGCGAACGCTGGACTATATCGGTTATGACAAAGACACCGCCGCCTACGTGTTCAATGACTACGCCGTGCAGGATGGCCGGATCATCGAACTCAACAACGAGTCATTTTTTCAGCTGAAAAAATCCGGCATCAAAACCGAAGTGGATATCAGGCAACGCCTGGAGCTGAGACACAACTCGAAAGCCTGGCTGGGTGACTTTATCACCGCATTCAGCGTCAAAGGCGTCGTGGCTCTTTCCTGGTGGTTTGGCTGCCTATTCGTTGAGCAGATCCGCAAGGATTATCGTTCGTATCCATTCTTTGAAGTGGTGGGCGAAGCCGGCAGCGGTAAATCAGACCTGGTCGACTTTCTCTGGAAGCTGTACGGCAAAGAAGGCGAATCATTCAACCCGAATTCCTCCACCCTGGCAGGCCGCACCCGCAAAATGGCCGAGGTCAGCAACCTGCCGGTGGTCTTCAACGAAACCGACAATGAACAGGCCGCCGATGATAAACATCTGAAGCGTTTTAACTGGGACGAACAAAAGGACCTGTTCGATGGTGAGTTCGGCCGGGTGACCGGCATCAAGTCCCAGGACAACAGCACCAAAAAGCCACGCTTTAAAGCCGGACTGATGATCGTGCAGAACATACCCGTGCAGGCATCCGAAGCCATCCTGAGCCGGGTCACCCACCTGAACTTTGACCGCAGCCACCATTCTATGGAAGGCAAATACGCCTCAGACCGGCTCAACATGCTGCCGTTAGCCGACTGCAGCGGCTTTCTTATTCATGCAGCCAAACAAGCCGACCGCGTCATGCAGCACTTCGACAAAAAGCTGGAGGTTTACAAAAAGCGGCTGCAGCAAAACAAAGCCATCAAGCTGCAGCGGATCGTAGAGAACCACGCCAAAATCATGGCCCTGACCGACTGCCTGAAAGGCGTGCTGCCGGACATTCCGGATGAAGTTATCAGCCAGGCCCATCAGCTGCTGGAAAATATGGCCGCCACGCGCCAGGAATCCCTTAACGAAGACCATCCGGTGGTGCAGCAGTTCTGGGCTCAGTTTGATTACCTGGACAGCTACACACGGGAATTACCAGAAGGCAGAAGCTTTGAAGAAATGCACCAGCTGAACCACAGCAACCAGCCGGAACAACTCATCGCCGTTCAGCTTGAACGTTTCCACCAGGTATGCCGAGAACGCAACCTGCCGACCATCGACCCAAAGGAACTGCGCCGGCACCTGCCGACCAGCCGCAAGCGGAAATACAAGCGTAACGAGGTCACCCATTCCAGGATAGAAAAACGCAGTGTGCGCTGCTGGATTTTTGAACGATAAACAACCAGAGAGGGGACACCAATGGCAAAACAAGTGACAGCCAGCATCAGACTTCACGATAACCGGCTTATCTCAGAAAAGAACATCGAGAAAATTTATGCCAGGCATAAACACGAGGTGAAGAATACCTACGACAAGAATGGGTTAGTCAAAGGCTATTTTGAAATACACAGAGTGAAGAAAGAACCCGAAGGCTACATTTTCCGTGAAGTCCGGTTTAACAGTGGTATTAACGGCCACCACAAAACATTACGCAGCCTGATTCTAAGCACACTAATCTGCCACGGCAGCCAGATTGACATATTTGTCGAGGACTAAATGATTTCGCCTGGCACTGCCAGGCAACCCCACCGGCCAGGGCCGGCTACCAACAACCAAAAGGAGAAACAACCATGCTGATACTTACCAGGAGAGTGGGTGAGAGCCTCATCATCGGCGACGACATAGTGGTGAATGTACTGGGTGTCAAAGGCAATCAAGTGCGGATCGGTATTGATGCACCCAAAGACGTTGCTGTTCACCGTGAAGAAATCTACGACCGGATCCAGGCTGGCGAAGACCGCTCAAACAAGGATTAAGCATCATGAAAAACAAAATAACTGATTTGAACGACCATCTTTTCGCACAGCTCGAGCGGTTAGGCGATGAAAGGCTGAAAGGAGATGACCTTAAAGCTGAGATTGACCGCGGTAAAGCAATTACGGGGATTGCTGACAAGGTAATAAGCAACGCCGGTTTGGCTCTGGAAGCGCACAAACTTCAGCTAGAGTATGGCAAAAATGCTCCTGATTTACCGAAAATGTTGGAGCATAAATGATGAAAAGAAGAGATCTACTTAACATCACTCCAGAAATGCATGTCTTCATTAAAGATCGCGCATCGATGCGCAGACAGCAACTGAAAGACGAGCTTAACAGAGAGTTTGGTGTATCACTGACATATGAACAGGTCAGAGGTTATTGCAAGCGCAACGGCATTATGACAGGCCGGGATGGTCGTTTTTATGACGGCCAGACTAGGCCGCCAGGTTCAGGTGCGAAGGGTCCAAACAAAACATCGTTTAAAAGAGGTCATAGACCACACAATTGGCAGCCGATAGGACATATGCGCTGTAGCCACGATGGTTACTGGCAGGTCAAGATAGAGGATACCGGATACACACCTAGTGATTACGAGTTTATGCATCGCCTGCTCTGGGAAAAGCATAACGGTCCGATCCCGCCCGGTCACAAAGTGATCTTTATCGATGGTAATCGGGACAACATCAAGATAGAGAATCTCGAGTTAGTTAGTAATGGCGAACTCGCCGTCATCAACAAGAGGTCGCTCAAAAGCGTGTCTCCGGAGCTTCGGCACACAGCCATATTTGTGGGTAAGTTGACGCACAGAATTGCCCGGCTAGGAACGGAATGTGAGCAATGAGCACCGGCATCGGCTACTGCATCACCTGTAAATATGAGAGCTGCCCGACACCAGGCGTGCAGAAAAAGGCAGGTGGAAACTGCTCATTCTGGACCGATGGCGAGTCACTGCCGGTGGTCGACGAGCATTGGCCGTGTCCGGATTGTGATGAAATTTTATTTATCGAGACAGCAGATCAGCATCGGTGCCCGGCAGCGGGTACCGGGCTGATTTGCGTTGGGGAATGAACTTTGATTGAACAAATGATAATTGCCGTCACCGGCGTGATTGCGATATTTCTCACCCAGTCATCAAACCCAAATATTCAGAAATACGCCTGCCTGGTGGGAGTTGTCGGGCAGCCGTTCTGGATGATGGCCACATACCAAAGCGGACAGTGGGGCATGTTTGTGCTGACGCTGTTTTATACGCTGGCGTGGTGTCGTGGCATTTACAACTTTTGGTTTAGACAAGTGAGGGGATGCTGAATGAAACCGCTCTTTGTCCCACTCATGAAGCAGTATTTTATCAAGTTCAAATCAGGTGGCCAGAACTGCGAGATCAGGCCCAATAATCACCGGGGCTGGAATGTAAAGAACGTGTACCCTGGCCGACTAATGACGCTTTCTAATGGGTACGGGAACCATGACAGATTAACGCTGGAAATTCGCAGCACTATGGTGACTCCGGATCTAGCAATGGAGGGGGTGCCGAAGTGGCACATTGATGCCGTTGAGGAAATTTACGGCCGGCGAAATAATTGGCTTATTGCTTACGTGTGACGCTATTAAGCGCTAAACAAATCAGCCTGCAACAAAGCCTGCCTTTCACTGATTGGCAGGCTTCTTAGTATTTGGGCCGCCATTTCCCTGGCATCGGTGATCGGCGGGTTGAGGGTGTGCGAGTAGCCCAGCCGCATCACAAAGGACATACCGCAGCCACCGGCTACGTTGGTGCATTGGCAATATAAATCTTTGCAGGTCGGGGACAGGCTATTGGTGGACGTGATGATGGCTTTACTCTGGCAGTTGGGATTCGGGCAATCAACGCGCATATTCAATCCTTTGTGGTTTGAGTAAGTATAACAAAAACAAAGGGTTAATAAACCAATTTGGCGCAAAATATTGACCACAAAAAACACCAGGCAGAGGCCAAAATACTGCCTGGTTATCGCTTACTGGTCGACCTTTTTCCAGTCCGGAATATCAAACCGAACCGCATTAGGCCCAAACACCTGGTTCATTTCCAGGAAGGGCTGCTGCATGGGCTCCACTTCCAATTCGTAATACACGCGCATGATTTTTTCGATATCGCCGAAGCCGCCGTTGCTATCAGGCAGGATCCCGGATAAGCCCGGCTGCATCCGGTGCATAGACAGAATTTCATCCCTGGTGATGTTTTTGATCCGTTCAAATTCATCCTTTGTGCCGATATCGCCCACCGGGATAATTTTGACCGGCTCTTTGGCGTTACTCCTGTCTATGTTCAGCATCATCGAGCGGAAGTTGCCAGGGCCTTTGGCGTCTCTTACTTTTTTCTCCAGAGCTTCAGCGTCCTTTTCAGTCAGACCGGCATCATTGGTGAGGAAGATGTAACCCATGTGTGCGCCGTTTTTGTAATACTTGCGCCGAAACAGGCCAGCATCTTCACTCAGTAGTACAGACTGGATTCCGCCCAGGTATTCCGGAATGCCGTAAATGCCTTGTCTGATATCAGGCTCCATTATCTGCAGCACCTCACCCGGCTTAAATTCGATTTCTGTACCGTCTGCCTGGATTTTAAAGAACACGCCTGGCTCCTTACCCACCCGCATCGATATCGCCGGCAGATAGCCAGCCCGAACAGGCCGCCCGAAGCCATTACGGAAAATTTGAACATAGCACTGGCCCAGTACGTGGTAGTCCATCGCCAGCCGTTGAAGCACGTTGTAGCTGACGATCGATGAAGGAATAAACCATTTCAGCACCATGTTCTTTTTGAAATGCAGAATGCTGTTGTGGTGAGGGTTAGCCGGCATCGTTTTGGTTAGTCCGGTGAGGCTGACCGGTGGCAGATAATAACGGCCGCTGAAGTCATCAAACACACCCAAGTATTCGGTCATGTTATTGCTTAATACCGGCTCTGGATCGCCAAAGGCAAAAGCGTGGGTTTTTGTAGTTGTGGCGGTCTGGTTCTCGCTCATATTGTCGTGTCCTTATAGTGAAACTCGGGTTTGGCGCCGTGGGGCGATATCTTCATAATTCAGCGCGTGCATGACTGACCAGGCGACATCCGCGTGGCCGGTGGTATTGGAACGGTTAGCGGCATAGGTGATCACGCCGCTGCCGGTGGTGGTTTTGGTGATCATCATGAAAGACTGGGTGATCACCTTGTCGCCGGCCGGATACTGCAGCCGGTCGTTTTCGATCACGTCGATGGCCTTGACCACCAATTCGGTTTTGCTATGTACGCTGTAGGTAATTGGGGTGGCACGTGGGAAAAACTGTTCAACCAGCTCAAATACGCCATGACCAATACCGGTCACATCGATGCCGATATGCTTGACGCTGTGCGAATCGTATATTTCCTTGATCCGATTAGCCTGGTATTGAAAGTTCTGCCCGGTGAAACTGACATGACGCAGCA
The DNA here is from genome assembly GCF_026319305.1 of Methylophaga sp. OBS4. GTDB lineage: Bacteria > Pseudomonadota > Gammaproteobacteria > Nitrosococcales > Methylophagaceae > Methylophaga. Next base: position 58,423 of record NZ_JAPDMV010000011.1, on the reverse strand, counting down.
CCCGCCATTTTTCGCCGGGTGTCAGCGGGATAGCGAGAATCGCCAGCGTGGCATTGTCCCTGGTGCGTGATGGGTCATAACCCAAGGCCACCGGACGGTTGCCGAACGGCCGTGCAGCGTCCGGGTGATAGTCTGCCCAGGCATCAATGTCGATCATGCACTTCATCAGCTTTTTCAGGCTGAACACGCTGTGCGCATCATCGATGAATTTGCACATAAACAGGTTGGCAAAATCATCCTTGGTGTATTCGACCTGCAGTTCTTCAATATCGAACAGATCGCAACCCATGCTTTCCGCATCTTTGACCGTGACAATATGCCGCCAGATTTTGTCTGCCCCGAGCAGGCCGTTCATCAGTGCTTTGTGGCTGCTGTCGAATTCAACCTTTTTGTTGTCTGCAAAGCGGCTGTTGAACTTCTCGCCACTCCACATCGGGAACGCCTGGTGCGATTTGGCCGAAGGGGTGGAAAACAGCGTGCGCCGCCATTTTTTATGTGCGGCCATGCCGCTGGCCACTTTCCACAGCTTTTCAAAATCGGGGATCCAGAACACTTCATCCACGTAAAGGTGGCCGTGATAGGACTGGGCCGTGCGGCTATTGGTGGACAGGAAACGAATCTCGGCACCATTGGACAGAATGATCGCGCCATGGCCTTTGAGTTCCACATCAAAGTGTTCCTTGGCGATCGCGATGATGTACGCCTTAAACACTTCGGCCTGGTCCCGCGAGGCCGACAGGAATATCTGGTTATCACCGGTCAGCACCGCATCTTCAAAAGCTTCATAGGCGAAGTAATAAGTGGCGCCAATCTGCCGGGATTTCAGAATGAAACGAGTGCGCTGGCTTTTCTGTTCGTGCCACAGCAGTTGATATTCAAAGAAATGAGACTGGCGGAACTCGTCCAGCTGTTCCTGGGTGATGCCTGAAATATCGTTTTTGGGTGGACGGCCGCGCTTGCGCTTTTGGTTTGGCTTTTTATCGTTAGCCTGTTTCAGGTCCCGCTCAGTCGGGGCACTGTCCAGTAATTCAGGCGGAATATAGTTGCCCTTGCTGATGGCCGTGGCCTGTGACTGCAGCAGATTCGCCTTAGCCAGGTTTACCCGTAAATCACCCAGCACCGTGCCCAGCGCCGTGAGTTCCTTTAGTTCAGCATCGGTTTTGTTTTCTTTCTCGATCAGTGCATTGAAACGGCGGCTGATACCTTGCTCCACCGTATCGGGTGCGGCAAAGGCTTCCCACTGCTCGGCATCACGCCAGTTATACAGCGTGCGCTCAGTCACGCCGGTTTCTTTGCCGATCTCCGGGATGGTCCAGCCTTTGATAAACAGCTTTTTGGCTGTCTCTTTGATCTCTGCGGTGTACTTAGCCATAAGAGTCCATGATTTCGTCACCTTATTTTAGGTGTACAAAAATCACAGATAACCCTATCTGATGCCGCATTTTTCCTAGCTTTGCGATATAGGAATTGAGCGAAAGAGAAAGCGTTGAACAGCACTGTTACAACACCTAATATTTTCACCAACACGCAACGAAAAACCAAAAAACAGGTGACCAGGTGACACGATGCCAGCAAAACTGAAAACTGAATGGAAACGAATCGGACGCAGTGGCCCCACGGTCGATGGCCGCACTATCGAAGCTCAATGGCTGACCGAAGCGGCAGACAGCTATGACAAAGAACTCTATACCGCGCTGCTGTGGCCTGAGCACGAGCGCTGGTACAACATGGGCACCATTGAAGAACTGCGCGCCGAGCAAAACGATGAAGGCGGCGTGGATCTCTATGCCCTGATCGCCCCCAACGATTTTTATCTGAGGGCAAACAAGGAAGGACAGAAGCTGTTTACCAGCATGGAGCTTCGACCCAACTTCCGAGACACCGAAAAACACTACCTGACCGGCTGTGCCGCTACAGATAGCCCGGCTTCGGCTGCAACTTCCGAGATTCGTTTCAGCAAATCAAAAGCAGATGACCTTCTGCTGGCTCAGCACATCGAAGCCACAACGCACCATTTCAATGACGACGACCAGCCGCCCGGTTGGTTCAAGCGTTTTTTTTCTCAATCTGACAAATCCAACGAGGGCGATATGGATAAAAAAACTGCGGAACAGCTGAATTCCAGCATCACTGCTTTAAACCAGTTATTCAGCCAGCTGCTGAACACCGAAGGCGATGGCAAGGACAAGCCAAACGCAAAAGACAAGGAACCGGCGAGCGACAGCGAAACCGTGACCGCCGAGCAATTTTCCGAGCTGCAACAACAAGTCACCGGCCTGCAAGCAGCGGTTGAAAAATTCACTGCCGGCAACGGTAAGGAAGCGCCAAAAAACGAAGACGGTGAACAGCAAAACTACGGTGACCTGAAAGCATCGATTGAAGCGCTCACTAAAAAGGTGAATGACGCGCTGCAGGAACAGCCCGGCACTGATGGTGGCGGTCACGAAGGCGAGAAATTCTCTGCTGATTCTTACATTTAAGCCACGGCGGCTTCTCTTAACCAGTCATAGCAATCTAAGGAGACTGAAATGAATTTGAGTCCACAAGGCCGTCAGGCTTTAGACCAGCATTTTGCACAAACGGCCCGCGCATTCGATGTCACGGCGCACCCGCCCTCAGTGGGCAATACCTATAGCGCTACACCATCTGTGGCACAGACCATCGTCAACAAGATGATCGAAGAAGCGGATCCATTCCTGCAGCTGATTAACGGCATGATCCCGGTCAGCGAAATCAAAGGCGAAAAAGTCGGCATGCTGCTGACAGGTCGTGTTGCTTCACGCACTGACACATCAAGCGGTGAACGTACTCCCAAGCGCCTGGCAGATACCGATGCCAACGGTTACGAGTGCCGCAAAACCGAATTCGACGTGGCATTGAGCTACGCCATGATCGATATGTGGGCTAAGTTCCCCGACTTTGCTGCCCGCTATATGCAGGCGGTCCGAAAAGCGGAAGCCGTCGATTTGCTGACAATGGGCTGGCGCGGCACCCACGTGGCAACTGAATCAGACATCGTCACGTATCCGGATCTGGAAGACATGGCCATTGGTTGGTTACAACAAATGCGAGTCTGGGATGGTGGCAGCCAGTATCTGCAAGGTTCAGCCGGCTCTATCACCCTGGGCGGTGCCGACTTCCCGAACCTGGATGTATTGGCACATGAAACCAAGCTGCTGCTGCCGAAGAAACATCGCAACCGTAACGACCTGGTGTTGCTGGTTGGCGGTGATGTGATGAACGCCCAGGAAGGCGCTTATTACGAAACCAACGGCGGCACACCTACGGAAAAAGCCATGATGTCAGGCCGCATTACCAAAGCCTACGGCAACATGCCGAGCATCTCCGCGCCGTTCTTCCCGGATGGCAGCGTGGCTGTGACGCCGCTGAAAAACCTCTCCATCTACTATCAGGATTCGTCTCTGCGCCGCACCCAAAAGGACAAGCCAGAGAAAGACGAAGTGCAGGAATTCAAGTCGGTCAACATCGATTACATCATCGAAGATAAAGAGATGATGTCGTTTGTTGAAGGCATCGAGTTCCCAGCTTAATACCACACCCTGAAGCCAACTGACGTCCGTCCGTGATGGGGGAGCCCATCACGGAGGGACAGGGGAAAGATGATGAGTAAATTCCAAAGAATTAAAGATGCCCAAATTGCCGAGGCTGAAAAAGCCGGCCTGGACAATCCGTATGAATCCGGTGAATTGTCCCGGCGCCAACGACCAGAGCGTGTCAGCAAGCTGAAGCAACTGCAGCAGCTGCCACCCGGTGCGATTAGTTATGACCCTGCATCGGCTGCCGGCGACACAACAGTCACGTCATTGGCAACCGACAATGGCACGGGCCAAGTGCTGGTAGTCGGTGATCCGGCCTCCATCCGTATGTTCGACCAGTTGAAAGCCGCAATGGAAACCGACCTGCAGCGGCTCAAAACCAAGCACACGATGGAAGAAAAGGCCGAGCTGAAACTCGAGCTGCTGCCGAATTACCAGGGCTTCGTGGACGATTACATGGCCAATGGCCACAACTACCCCAACAGCATCGCGGTATGGGTGCTGATCTGGCTGCTGGATGTGGGCGACATCGAGAAAGCCCTGGATCTGGGCTTTTATCTGATACGCACGCCCAAGCAGGACACACCGGCAAACTTCGGCCGCGCCGACTTGCCCACCATTATCTGCGATGCCGTTTATGACTGGGCCAGCGCCGAGCTGAAAGCCGGCCGCAGCGCCAGCCCATACCTGGACCAGGTGGTGGCGGTGATGCTGGACGAAAACTGGCAGCTATCACCACCGGTGGCCAGCAAGATGCCGGCCATGTTGGCCAAGCATGAATTTGCCAAGGAAAACTTTGAAAACACCGTGCATTGGTGCGAGGTGGCAGAACGGCTTAACCCGGAAGGTCACGGCACCAAAACCATGAAAAAAGAAGCATTGAAGAAAGCCTTGGCCAAAGCCCAGGCCGAGGGTGAAAAGTAGTTTTTATGTCCATGGATGGACGGTATGCAAAAAATGCAGGAGCAATTTTTTGTCAGCTTCATAAAGGGCTCCACCTGCCGGGGCAGGGCAAAAGCGGTGCAAATTGTTGGTTGTTCGATTTGTTTCCGTGTTTTGTCCCGGCACCTTTTATATCCACGGATGGATGGTATGCAAAAAATGCAGGACGCAATTTTTTGTTTTTCAACATGGGATGAATAAGCATGAGTTTGACCGGTAAAACATCACAGACCACGCAAACCACGATTGAAAACGATGGCTTCTGGCCGGCGCTTTCGATTGGTGACTTGCTGGGTAAATACCGGATCCCGTCTGAGTATGCCGACAGCACCGTGGAAACCGGGCTGATCCTGGGCATGATTCGCACCAACGAAGCCCTGGAACGGGTGAAAGCCGTGGTCCAGGAACAGGGGCATGACACATTTAACGATTATCTGACAGCCAACAGCCTGCCAGTGGGCGGCAGTGAACTGCTGCTGATTCATTATCAGCACGCGGTGAACAGCCGGGCCAAAGCGCACCTGCTGCAGGACTTTAAAACCATCAACCGGCGAGAGATTGCCGAGAACGAAGCCAAGGAAAGCGAGCAAACGGAAAAATTCTGGCTGGATGAGTCTGCCAAATCGGTGGCCAGCATCCTGCGCCATTTCTTTCCTGATGAAACCTTCACAGACAGCGCAAACCTGCGCGTGGAGTTGCTTTAAATGATCAAGCTGGCAGCCTTGCGCGCCTTCCTGGTCGAACTGGACCTGGTTGCCGTGGAGAACATCGACAGCTGGGCAGAAAATATTCGCTTTGAAGGCGTCTGCAAAGACCTGGGGAACGGCATGGTGCTGTTTCGTCAGCAATATGACGCGGTGATCTCGATCGAGCGTTTCCCGCATACCCGGCACCCGGTGGAACTGTTGTTTGGTCAGCTTTGCGCCTGGCTGATTGATAACGATGCCGAGCGCGAAGACCAGGGCGTGGACCAGCCAACGGTCGACGCTGACATTTTGGACAACCACACCGCTGATCTGGATATCACGATCCCCTTTATCGAAGACGTGGAAGTGGTGCCGGATGAGAACGGCCTGATCAGCATCAACGGCCAGAAATACATGCTGGCCAATGTTGAGATCGATTATGCCGAACAGGGCGAGGTGAAAACCGATGGCGACTGATGCGGTAAAGGTCAACGTGATCGGCATGTTGCCACTGAAACGGCAAATGGAGCTGATGAAGATGCCGCAATCACTGCGCCGGCGTCTGCTGTACCGGGTAGCCAAAAAGGTGATCAGCGACAGCAAACAGCGGGTGCGGCAGCAGCGTGACCTGACCGGTCGACCTTTTGAGACAAGAAAGCGCAAGCGCAAAGGCGGCCGCAAGATGCTGCTAAAACTGGGCAGGGAACTGAAAGTGGTGAACAACAGCAGTATGGAAGCCCTGATCGGCTTCTCGCGCCGGTCATCGGCCCGAATTGCAGCAAAACACCAGTATGGCCACACCGAAACGATGACAGCGGCAAAGATGAGCCGAAGCGGCGCCGGAGGCCACTACGACAAACCGGCCACACGAAAACAGGCCATTGCTCTGCGCGAGGCCGGTTTTACGATTAAAAAGGCCAACGGCAAGGGCACCAAAGCACCGCCACTGAAATGGGTGCAGAACAACTTAACGATTGGCCAGGCTGGCTTTGCCCTGAAACAGCTGCGGATATGGTCTGGCGAGAAGATCAAAAGCAGCTGGGTGACAGAACTGCCGGCCCGGTCATTTCTAGGGGCGACCGCTGCGGAGATATCGCAGCACATTGATGCGATTTTTAACCAAATGACACAGGAGATTAAACGCCGTGGCTATACCTAAGATTAGTGTATTAGCGCTGAACCTGGCGCAGGGCAAGTTCCCGGAGGTTGAGAAATACTTTCTCTTTATCGGGGAAGGTGCGACCAACACCGACACCATTTTGTATTTGAACACTGACAGCGACCTGGACGCCGAACTGGGCGAAGCCGACAGCGAGATTAAACGCCAGGTGGAAGCGGCGAAACTCAACGCTGGCCAGAACTGGGCGGCAGCGGTCATTCCGGTGGCTGATGGCAGCTTATGGGATGCAGCGGTGGACATGGCCATGAATGAGGACGTGCGAGTGGAAGCCATCGTGATCTGCACGCCTGTCGCAGCCCAGGCCGATCTGACCGCCATGCAGGCCAAAGCGGTGGAAATTAATGCCGAATATGGCCGGCGCGTGTTCTTTATCGCTGCCGCTGCCGGCATCGATGCCGGCCTGCAAACCTGGTCTGACTACATCACCGCGCTGAATGACTTAACCGATGGCGCCAGCGCTTTCAGAGTGTCGGTGGTGCCGTACATTTACGACAACGCCGTGGGCATCTATGCCGGCCGCCTGTGCAATGACCAGGTGAGCGTGGCAGACACCCCCATGCGGGTGGAAACCGGCCCATTGATTGGTGTGGATCAGACCATGCTGCCAGTGGACAGTGCCGGCGTTCGTTATTCCAACGCCCACGCCAAAGCCCTGAACGATCAGCGTTTCTCGGTACCGGTGACTTTTGCCGATTATCCGGGTGTGTTCTGGTCCGATGGTCAGACCCTGGATGCGCCTGCCGGCGACTACCAGGTGATCGAAAACCTGCGGGTGGTGGATATGGCTGCCCGTCGTGTTCGCCTGGTGCTGATCAGCCTGCTGGGTAACCGCCGTTTTAACAGCACACCGGTGGGCACTGCCTGGGCCACCAACAAGCTGATGCGCCCATTGCGTGAAATGAGCCGCAGCACCGTGTTTCAGGGTATTCCGTTCCCGGCTGAACTCAAGCCGCCACAGGATGGCGACATTGTGATCACCTGGATCACCCGCACCGAGGTCGAGATATTCATGAAGGCCCGGCCGTTTGAAATTCCAAAAGAGATCACAGCCAACATCGTGCTGGATCTCGAAATGCCGACTGTATAGGAGACTGAACCGTGAAGAATTTATCAGGCCAAAACTTCGACATCATGGCGGGTGACACCCTGATCCATGTTGAAGCCATGACCGCCTCGATCACCGATAACAGCAAGGCGGTGATGTCGCGTGGTGTGCCCAATGGCTGGGTTGACGGTGACGCTGCCTGCAGCGGTGAAATGGAACTGGACAGCCGCAACTTTAACCTGCTGGTCGATGCTGCAAAAGCGGCCGGCAGCTGGCGCGGTCTTGAACCGTTCGACATTGTTACCACCGGCAAGGCACTGGACCAGGAACAAAAGGTCGAGCTGTTTGGCTGCAAGGTCAAAGTGTCGGATCTGCTGGATATCGATCCCAACGGCGGTGAAAAGACCAAGCACAAAGTGCCGTTTGAAGTCACCAGCCCGGACTTTGTCCGGATCAATGGTGTGCCGTACCTGAGCGAAGACGATACGCGGGATCTGTAGCCATGCAGTTCACGGCCAAAACCCTCACTGACGCACTGAAACGGCTTGATTACCCGGTATTTAAGGGTGATTACAACCTGAACCTGGTCGGCATTCGCAGCAAAGACACGGATGCCAACAGCTTCAACGATTGCCTGGTGGTGCTGTACGAGCTGGATCGCAAGCAGGTGATGCATGTATTTCCAATGACTGCTGACCCGGGCCTGTATTACCGCGAAAACCCGTTAAGCGTCGACGGCACGGCCGTGCTGGTGCCTGGCCATTACCGTTCTTGCTGGCAACTGGGCGCACACCAGGGCAAGTACAAAGCCCTGGTGCAGCGTGGCCCGATGAGCGTGTACCGGGACGCCAACAGCGATCAACACATCGATGCCGATGCAGACACCATTCAAAACGGCCTGTTTGGCATCAATTTGCACCGGGCCAGTGCCAACACTTCATCGTTACGGGTGGATCGCTGGTCTGCAGGCTGCCAGGTGCTGGCCAGCCCGGAAGATTTCGACCTGGTGATGGCCCTGGCCAACAAATCAGCGGTGACCTATGGCCGCCGCTTTTCTTACACCTTGCTGGAAGAAGGGGATCTGGAATGAGCCTAGTTAGCAAAATCGGCAGCATTTTCACCGGTGGCCTGGTGGAAGGCATTGGCGAAGTGGCCGATCGCTTTATCACCACGGACAGCGAGAAAAAGCAGTTTCAGCTGCAAGTGCAGGAACTGGTTAACCAACGCCAGGCAACGGCCGAAGCATCGATGCAGGCTGAACTGCAGGCCAAGGAAAGGATCATTGTGGCCGAAATGAACCAGGGCGACACCTATACCAAACGGGCGCGCCCGACCGTGGTGTATGCCGGCCTGGCCATTATTGCCTTCAATTATTGCCTGGTGCCGGCCATGCAAAGCCTGGGCGGTTCCGAACTGCAGCCCTTTGTGCTGCCGTTTGAATTTTGGGCGGCCTGGGGTGGTTGTGTCGGGATCTGGACGATTGGCCGCACTGCTGAAAAGCGTGGCGCCAGCAATAAAACCACCCGGCTGGTAACTGGGCGCGAGCAAAAGAGCCTGTTTGATTAAGTCATGGAGATACACGCAGTGGATGAAGTCTGCAACAAACGGATCCGGGAATTAGAGATCGCAAGGGTGATGCATGAATCCCAACTGGGCACCCACGAAAAGGCGTTGGGCACTCACGAAAAAGCCTTGACAACGCAAGGGCTGGCGATTGACAAGATTGCCGGCCTGATATCTCAGATCCGCTGGTTAGCGACTGGTGCCCTGGGGTATTACGTCTTGTCCACTATGGGGCTGACCGACTTTTTAAAAACCTTTTTTAAATTGCTAATAGGAGCATAAACACATGAGCCAACAAACAACCGTCACCATCGGCGAGCAGGATTTCGACTTTTCGATCGGGGTGGATGACTACAACCGTTATATCAACGAGCAGATGCCCAACGACAAAGTGGCACCGGCTTTTAATTTCTTAATGCGAACGGTTGCCGAGAAACAAAAAGATGCCTTCAAAAAGGTGGTTTTGGTCGATGGCAAACCCAACGGGTTCCTGGTCATGCAGGTGGCCCAGGAATTGGTGGTTGATTACACCGGTGGCGTGAAGGTGTCACTAAAAAAGCCGAAAGGATAGCGGCCAATATCAAAGATAACGGGGTGCACCAGGTGATCTGCCTGGTGCGCCATTGGCTGCCGGGGCAGCCGGTCAACGAACAAACAATGGGCGAAGCGATATATATGGAAAATCGCTACTGGGAACAAATGCGGGACGCGATAGCTTCAGGAATCAATAAGGCACTGTAATGGCCACAGCAATGCAAAACCTGGATTTTATGATCTCACTGATCGACCGCGTAAGCGGCCCGGCCGGCAAGATCATGAAAACAATGGATACGGTGACGACCAACGTGCAGGCCGGTTACCGCCAGATTGGTTATGGCGCGGCCGGCATGGTCGGCGCCAGTTTTGCCCTGGACCGCTTTCTGCAACCTGCCAAGGCAATGGATCGCGCCCTGGGTGAAGTGGCCAGCCTGGGTGTGGCCAACGATGTGCTGACCGACTTAACCAAAACATCATTGCGATTTTCTACCCAGTACGGCGAATCAGCCGACGAATTTGTGCGCAGTTCCTACGATATTCAATCGGCCATTGCCGGGTTGCAGGGTAAAGAGCTGGCCAAGTTCACCGAGGCCAGCGCAGTGCTGGCCAAGGGCACCAAGGCCCAGACCAGCACCATCACCAGCTACATGGGCACCATGTACGGCATTTTTAAGCAAAACGCCGACCAGATGGGTAAAGGCGAGTGGGTGCAAATGCTGGCCGGACAAACCGCTGCAGCAGTTCAGATTTTCAAAACCACTGGTAGCCAAATGTCGGAGGCATTTAGCCGGATAGGGGCCGAAGCCCAAAGCCACGGCGTGGCCATGAATGAACAGATCGCGGTATTGGGCAGCCTGCAGGCGACCATGACCGGCAGCGAAGCCGGCACCAAGTACAAAGCCTTTCTGGCCGGTGTCGGCAAGGCCCAGGAAACGCTGGGCCTGCAATTCACTGACAGCCAGGGCCGCATGCTGCCGATGGTGCAGATCCTGGACAAAATACAGGGCAAGTTCGGCGAGATCGACACGGTGGCCGAATCGGACATGCTGCAGAAAGCGTTTGGCACCAAGGAAGCCGTGGCCCTGGTAAAACTGCTATCAAGTGATATCACCGGGCTGAATAACAATATCAGCCAGATTGGCCAGCAAACCGGCATGGATAAAGCCATCAAAATGGCCGAAGCGATAACCGACCCGTGGGAAAAGGCCGGCGAACAAATGCGTGCCATTCAGACCGTGCTGGGTAAAGCACTCATGCCACAACTACTGCCATTCCTTAGCATGATGGGGGAAGGTGCCAACAAAATTCTGCGCTGGACTGAACTGTTTCCGAATCTCACCAAGTGGGTGGGAATTGGGATTCTAAGCATCATTGGTCTTGTCGCTGCAACTTCTGTTCTTTCATTAGTCATGGGCACGAGTAAGTTATTCATGGTTGCCTGGACTGTTTCACTTTTAGTGCTTAAAGGCGCGTTTGTGGCCACCAAGTTTTCACTTTTAACCATGATTCCGGCTGTGTGGGGATTCACCGCAGCCTTACTGGCAAACCCGATCACCTGGGTGGTGCTGGGCATCACCGCGCTGATCGCGGCCGTGGTGGCAGCGGTCGTTTACTGGGATGTATGGACCGGAAAGATCGTCGAGTGGACCAGCAGGTGGTGGGAGTTCATCGGCCTGTTTAGCCTTGTCGACGGTGTGCTGGCCGCCTGGGACAAGCTGCCGCAATGGTGGGCCAGTTTCAAAAACTGGCTGGGCACACTGGATCCGTTTTCTTTTATCGGCACCAGCCTGGACTGGCTGACAGACAAGATCGGCGGTTTTGCCGATTGGCTGGGGCTGGATCTCAATATTGGCGGCAATACGCCGGCACCACCCAAACCGGTGGCCGCGCCGGCTTCGATGCTGGCCAACAGCCAAAGCGCCCAGCAGGGCGGCGTGATTCAGCGCATCAACCAGGCGAACAATCAACGCAGCAGTCAAATGGGTGACGTGGTGGTGAATAACTACGGCCCAAGCGTCGATGGCAACAGCCTGATGGCCGATCTTGAATTCATGGGGGGCTGATTGTGGAAGATGCCAAATATATCGATCTGCTGTTCACCGATGACGACCTGACCCTGGACCCGGCCGGCGAACCCCAGCTGATTTTTGACCGTGATTGCATCACCCAAGACATTAAACACCTGGTGCGTGATTCGGGGCTAATGGTGGAACTGATTGGCCAGCGTGACAACGTGGCGGTGCAGGCCAACACCCAGGAGCTGGTGCTGATGATAGAAGAAGATGAACGCCTGGTGCCTGGCACCGTGAACATTACCCGCACGGACTCGCAGACCTTCTTTATCACGGCGACCACTTACGACTTTGGCGACATTTCGATCGAGGCGACCATTTAATGGAACAGGTAGATTTCAAAAAGATTGTGTCTGATGCCGGCATACCGACCACCGAGGACGCGCTGAAACAGGAATGGCGCGACCAGATGAGTGCTGCCGGCAGCAGTATCAACAATGATAATAAATACAGCCCTTTCTGGCGCACCATCAGCGCCCTGGTGACACAGCCGGTTTTGTGGCTGATTGACTTCCTGGTGGACACGGTGCTGCCTAATGCCTTTTTGAAAACCGCGAACCTGGACTGGGCGGTGGACCTGCTGGCCGATGCGGTGAACCTGACCAGAAAAGAGGAAACCAAGGCCAAGGGGCTGATCACCTTCACCCGTGACGACACCGGCACCGATGTGACCATCGAAGCCGGCACCGTGATCCAGACTGCGACCTTAAACGGCAATATTTACAAGCTGGTGACCACCGAGCAGAAAAGCTTTGACGCTGGCGCGCCCACGCTGGACGTGGCAGTGGAAGCCATTGAAGCCGGTGCCGCGTTTAACCTTGCAGCCGGTTATTATTCGATTTTGCCGGAACCGATTGCCAACATCATCGGGGTGACCAACGGCACCGACTGGCTGACCGAGCCCGGCGCTGACCGGGAAAGCAACAACGACCTGCGCAACCGTGCGCGGAACCAGTTTGGCACCGCATCCGATTTTCACACCGACAGCGTGTACCGGTCTTTGATCGCCCAGTTCCCAGGGGTGGCGGTCGATGCGATTTACTTCGAGCATAACGCGCCCAGGGGGCCAGGCACGGCCAATGCCTTTGTGCTGTTTGATTTCGCCGCGCCGGTCAATGATTACCTGGACGATATCAACGGCTACATCACCGACGAGGGCAACCACGGCCACGGCGACGATCTGCAGGTGTATCAGATGCCGGAGCAAACGATCAGCCTGGTGGCGACCGTGTGGCATGAACAAGGCATGACCGCTGCCGATATCACCGCGCTGCAGACCAAGATCACCGACTTTATCAACGCGGCATTTCGTGAGAACAGCGAGTATTCGCCCACGCTCACGCTGCCTTATTCCCGGTTCAGCTTTTCACGCCTGGCGCAGGAGCTGCACCGGGAGTTTGTCGAGATCCACAGCGTGGACTTTGACCTGGCCGACATTGTGACCGAGTTATGGATCCCGCGTTTGACCAGCTTAACCGTGACCCTGCAGGAGACTGAATAATGATCGATATCAAGCTGCCGTTTTGGCTAAGTGCCGATCAAACCCAAAAGCTGATCACAGCCGCGAAGGCTTACTGGGGCAACATCGAAACCTGGCTGCGCTGGCCGCTGGACCAGATGGACCCCTTAACCTGCACACCGGCGATTCTGGATGTGATCGCCTTTTCCCGCGATATCGAGCGCTTTACCGGCGAACCGCTGGACCTTTACCGCAAGCGGGTGAAATACGCGCTGATTAATGCCCAGGACGCCGGCAGCAAGGCCGGTTTTATCCGCATCTTTGAACGCCTGGGGATCGGCTACATTGAGATCGAAGAAAGGGTGGATCCGGTGGACTGGGACGTGATCCTGCTCAACCTGTCCGACTCACAGCTGGCCCAGAACCAGGAGCTGCTTGATCGCATTATTTACAAGTATGGCCGCACCTGCCGCCGCTACCAGCTGCAGATCATCACCCCGATCACGGTCAGCACGCCGGTGTTTTCCAATGGCTTTTCTTATCACTACGACACAGCAGGGCTTTAAATGGCATTTATAACGATTGAAGGCGAAAACAAGATCGCGCTGCAGCAGGGCAACAGCCAGCTGCTGAATATCACCCACTTTGTGCTGGCCAATATCGACGGACTGGGCGCCGAACCGGCCGACCGCATCGAAACGTTGCCGGATCCGGCCGATATCGTGGACACCCGACCGGTGACAAAGGCGGGTTATGTCAACGCCAATCAGGTGGTTTACTCGCTCACCCTGGACAGCACAATCGGGGATTACACCTTTAACTGGGTGGGCCTCAAGGATGAAGATGACGTATTGATCGCCGTGGTTTACCTGGCTGACCCCATCACCAAAACCGCCACTGATGGCGGCATTGAAGGCAACAACCTGGTGCGCAACTTCCTGGTGGCCTTTTCCGGCGCCCAGGCCACGACTGAGATCAATGCCCCGGCCGAAACCTGGCAGATCGACTTCACCACCCGGCTACTGCAGATCGATGAACGCGAACGCCTGAGCAATTTTGATATTTATGGCCATGATGCGTTTTTTGCCGGTGGCTTTGATGTGACGCTGAACAACGGCACCGTGTTCGACGTGTCTGCCGGTGTGGGTTATGTGGGCGGCATCCGCTGCGAATTCACCAATACCCAGCAAATTGACGTGGGCAGCCTGCCAAACGCGATCTGGGTGGATGCGAGCCTGCAGGGTGACTTAACCGGTCTGGATGCCGATGTGCAACTGGTGGCCAGCGATACCGCGCTGACCGATTACCAGGACGGAAACGGGATCGACCACTACGTGGCCAAGATTGCCGATATTAATGGCGGGGCCGAGGTAACCAACACTAAAAACCAGACCAAGTTGGACCAGGCCACCGAAACCGAACTGGGCCTGGTGGAACTGGCCAATAATGCCGAAGCACTTGCAGGCACGGATTTATTGCGTGCTATGACACCAAAGCGAGTGCGGGAAGCGTTTGAACAATTTGGGCTGGGCGCGACCGGCACGACCGGCAACACAAAAGGCAGCGCGGACTTCAACACCTTAACCACATCGGGCTTTTATTTCATTTCAGGAACACCAACGAATGGGCCTGCAGGAGTGAGTGGTGAAGGGCATTTAATCGTAAATGAGAACTTCAACGGCACAGCGGTGCATGTTGAACAGCGCTTTTTGCAATACAACAGCGATCGTGTGTTTTTCAGACGGATTACAAGTGGCACACCTGCCGATTGGCAGGAAATTTTTCATGATGGCCGTATTTCTGATCAGGCCACAGCAGAAACCGGCACTGATAACAGCAAGGTGATCACGCCGTTGCGTATGCAGCAGCATTTCAATAATCGCCTGGCCGGTTTTGATAAAGATGGCAAGCATGTGAAGTTTGATGGCGATCTAAACACTGTTTTGAATAACAGTGAGTATGTCTGCAACGCTTCTGAGTGCACTAACTTCCCGGTGGGATTCACAAACTGGGCTTTTCTAAAAACGTTTGTGCATCAGAATTCAGATTATGCACACCAGACGTTAAACAGCATGAACGCCAGTGAACCGAAAATGTTCATTAGACAGCGTAGAAGCCAGGTGTGGGGTGCCTGGGAAGAAGTTGCCACCACAGCAAATATGCCATCTCAAAAAACCTTAAACGGCTATCAGAAATTGATGAATGGATTGATCATCCAGTGGATGAATGGCACGGCTGCCAATGGTGATGTGATCAACTTCCCAATCACCTTCCCCAATGAATGCTTTGGGTTAACCGTGATGGATGGTGCTGCAGGAAACTCAACAGGCACGATGCATGTTTTGGCTTGGAACTCTAATTACGGGTTATTACCGGGATCTTTTCAGTTTCTTGGCAGAGATACATCTAATTCGACTCTGGGAAGTTCCCAGTCCGCATACACAATTTTTGCTATCGGTCATTGAGGTGATAAATGACAAAGTATTACAGCGCACAAGAAAATGGTTTTTTCGATAGCGATATTCACGGCGAAAACATGCCTGGTGATATTGTTGCTATCTCAGAAACTGAGTACAGCGAAATAATTGAAGGGCAATCTCTAGGCAAAATAATTTCTGCTGATTCTCAAGGGAAACCGATTTTGTCAGATCGACCTGTCCCTGAAGTTAATCTGCGCCGGCAATATGCCAAAAGCTATATTGATAACGCAGCCGGCAACGCCCGGCAGCGCTTTGTCAGCACCGGCCAGCTGATCGATATGGAATACAAGCTGGCACAGGAGCAAACCATTGCCTGGCGCGCAGCCGGCAGCCCAGCCGAGGATGTGCCACCGGCGATCAGTGACTGGGCAGCCGCTGCCGGCCTGACCGATGAAGAAGCGGCCGCAGACATTGAAGCCACGGCCGCAGCCTGGGAACAGGTGCTGATCACGGTGCGCCAGATCCGGCTGGCCGGCAAAGCGGCGGTGGATGCCGCCACCGATCAGGGCACCGCTGACGATATGGCCAACGTGGCCCAGCCTTACATTGATCAGTTGGATTCTTTAGCGCCATGACAAATTTAACGGGATTAAATTTGCACGCCGAAGGCGCCCGGCAGGGTGACGCACAGGGATGTGCGTCATGATCCAGCTGCAATTCAGCGCCCAAAAAAAGCCGGGGTCCTGGTTAATCAGGCGGTTTACCTGGTCACCTTTCAGCCATGTGGATTTTGTGCTGCCTAATGGCCGTTTGTTGGGGGCCAGGGGCCTGGGTGGCGTGCAAGTAAGAAATGCCCAGCACTTTGATGCCGTGGGCCGGTTTCAGGTGGCGGCACCAGAAAGCGTGCTGGACTTTGCCAAAAGCCAGGTGGGCAAGCCGTATGATTGGGGGGCCATCCTGGGCCTGGTAGCCCGGCATGATTGGCAGGATAAAAACGCCTGGTTTTGCAGTGAGCTGATCGCCTGGTGTTTTCTGCAGGCGGGCGTTCCTTTGTTGCGATCGCAGCAGTTGCAGCGCATCACGCCCAGGGATCTGCTGTTATCGCCTTATTTAGTGCCTGCAGGGCAATCTGACCGCGTGTTTCATTACCTGAACCGGGGGCAAGCATGACCTGGCAGCCGGTTGACCTGGAAACGCCGGCAGCGGATGCCAGCAGTCTGAACCTGCCGATCACCATCGAGACGATCACCCCCTGGACGCACGGCGCCAAGGAGGGCACCGGCGCCCATACCTGGTTGAGTTTTCCCAACGCAGTGGCGGCCCTGGTGAAACGGATCCAGGCGAACCCGGTGCAGGCCATTTTTGTGCTGGGTTTAACCGCGGCGAATTATAAAGACCTGGCCGAGCAGTGCCAGGTGATGGCGGCGGCGTTTCCGCTGAAACAGATCCAGCAGTGGCAGCGGCACGCGGCCAAGCTGGTGAACCTGGAACAGGAAAAGCGCAACCTGATCGACGCGGTGGCCAGCACCACGGCGCTGCAGCTGAACGCGGTACCCACGGCCAAGGCCAGAATGGAAAAAGCCCTGGCACAACAGGCGAAAAGTGCGGCGGCGGCCTTATCCGGTGCCGACCCAATGGCAGACCTGGACAGCTTCGCCACTGAAAAAGCGGCCTTTGATGCAGCGACTGATGACCCGCTGCCGGCATTATCCGGTGGTACCGGTTGGCGGTTTTATGCTGACAGCGACATAACGAACAAGATCCAGACCGGCCACCCTGGCCACCAGTACACCTACACGGTGTTAATGGCGTTTATGGGGAGCGCGGCGGATCTGGCTTACTTAAACGAAATGATGCCGGAGAGCGTGTAGTGAGTTTGCACCTGAACAAAATCAAAGTGGAAGGCCACGATCTGAAAATATCGGGCACTTTGTCATTGGCCGGGCAGGATATGAGCGGCCAAAGCAGCTACACGGAAACGGCAGAAACCGGCGACAAGCCCAAGCAGATCAGTGTGCGCCTGGCGGTGAACATGAACCGGGCCGATCAGCTGCAGAACATCGTGCAGCTGGCCGAAGCCAAAAACGAAGCCGGCAACCGGGTGATTTACGACATTCTGAACGACACGGCGGCGGCAATGGGGATCCGGCGTGTGAAATTTCAGGGCGATTTATCGGTAAATGAGGATCAGACCAGCCGCCAGTGGCGGGTGTCTTTCAAACTGACCGAGGTGCAATCAATTCCGGAGCGCAAAGAGTCACGCCAGCAGGCCCAGGCAGTCACTGACCAGGTGCCGACCGGTGACACCGTGGCCGCCAGTGAAACGGCTGTGCCTGACCAGGTGCAGCTGTCCAGCTTTGAAAACGTGCTGCAGTACCTGGAT
Source organism: Methylophaga sp. OBS4 (assembly GCF_026319305.1). Classification (GTDB taxonomy): domain Bacteria; phylum Pseudomonadota; class Gammaproteobacteria; order Nitrosococcales; family Methylophagaceae; genus Methylophaga. Next base: position 40,579 of record NZ_JAPDMV010000011.1, on the reverse strand, counting down.
AACGCTCTGGCGCCGGATGAGGGCACCGCATAATGCGCCTGGTCCGTCAGCTGCAGGTGGCCGGCAACAGTCACCAGGTGATCGAGGAGCGGGTAAAGCTGGATCTGGCCGCGCCCGGTCGGGCCATGTTCACGGTGGTAGCGCCGGAAACCCTGGCCGCCAATCAGTTGGTGGTGTTTGAGTTGGGTTATGCCGGCCGTGATTTGCAGCGCTGGTTTATCGGTTACACCGAAAAGGTGGTGCCACAGGGCAATGCCAGGGCAAAGCTGTTCTGCCGGCAGTTGTCTGCCGTTTTAGCTAACAAACTGCCGCTGGATTTGCGCCATGTGTCGCTGCGGGATGTGCTGGCCACCATCAACGAAAAAACCGGGCTGAATTTCGCCACGCCGGACGAGGCTTATGCCAAACGCCAGGTGGCGAACTTTTACAACCTGGGGACCGGTTACCAAGCCATGAACATGCTGGGCCGGGTGTTCAATATTCCTGATTTTATCTGGCAGCAGCAGGGCAATGGCGTCATTTACGTGGGCAGTTGGGCGGATTCGCGCTGGTCCCAGGTGAAAAACATCGTGCTACCGCACAACCTGTTCGACCAGGTGCAGGCCAACAATCAGGCCAGGGTGCCGGCCATGCCGCAGTTGCGGCCGGGTATGCGCCTGAACGGCAAACGCCTGACCGAGATCACTTTTCAGCAAAACCACATGGATCTGATATGGAAGAACTGATCAAACGCCTGGTGCATAAACTCTGGCCAGAAATGGCTGCCGGCTATCACTTGCCGATCTTCGGTGAAGTGGTGGGCGTGCGCGAAACCCCGAACCAGGGCGATCTGTGTGATGAGTTCCGGCCGCGCTATGCGGTGGACGTGCAAGTGCTGGATGAATACGGCGAACCGGACACCAGCTGGCCGGTGCTAAAGGATGTGATCCTGGCGCTGCCGATTGCCGGCCATGAGCGTGGCCAATTTGCTTTCCCGGATAACGGCACCTGGGTGGAACTGGCCTTTGCTTATGGTTCACCAAATCGGCCGTTTATCCGGTCGGTGTTGCCGCACCGGCTGACCCTGCCACCGGTAGAACGCGGCGAACAGCGCTGGCAGCATAACCCGGAGTCATTCCAGAACGTGGACAAGGACGGCAACTGGAACCGCAAAACTGATCTGAAAATTACCGACGAATCCCTGGAACGGCTGACCATTGCCCTGGATAACCTGGAACAGTTCCACCGGTCGGTAAAAGAAACCAAAACCAACGACACGGAAGTGATCGGCGCGGTGAAAAAGATCCAAGCCTACGGCGCAATGGTGCTGCAGTCCGGTGGCGTGATGGATCTGGCCAGCGTGGACAATATGCGGATCACGACCAAGGCCGACGCCATCCTGAAAGTGATCGGCAATATGCAGGCCGATATCGGATCGGACCACGTATCGAAAGCCGGCAGCCGGCAGCACCTGGAAGCACCAAAGAGTTGGATCGGGAATGAATCAGAAAACGGTCTGCGCCTAATGTCAGATCTGGCGCAGCTGGTCATTGACCTGGCCAATATCCTGGCAACCCACACCCACCCGAACACCGGGCAGATCGATCAGTCCGGCCAGGTGTCGGGCATTGCCACTTCCACCGGGGGTGTGAAAACCAAGATCGATACGATTGCGGAGTGATTATGAACAAGTCAGAAAAATGGAAAATGAAGTTTATAGAGAACCTTTTGAAAGAGGTTAAACACTACGAACTTAAAGAAGCTGAACTCGGCATCGTGCCTTTCAACGAACATGATGTAGAGGTATGGGGAGCCGGCATTATTAGAGGTCGATTCCAGGCGTTAAAGCTGGTGATAAACGCAATCGAAAATGGAGAGGTTGAACTATTGAACATTGGATTGATAACCACTGACCGATGAAAGAAATACGCTGCGGCGCATGTGGCCGCAAATTAGGCGAGGGCATTTTTATCGAACTGCAGATCAAATGCGCACGCTGTAAAACCATGAATTATCTGAGGGTCAAGCACCCCGAACCAGAGCACCACGAGTGTCAGCAAAAGGAAAACACTCGTGGAGACATACCAAACCGAAAACCTGTCACTGCATAACGCTGACTGCCTGCAGCTGCTGGCCAACATCGATGACAACAGCATCGATCTCATCGCCACGGATCCGCCTTATTTCCGAGTTGTGGCCGAAAAGTGGGATCGCCAATGGAAAAATGAAGATCAGTTTTTTGCCTGGTTAAACCAGGTGCTGGCCGAAATGGCCCGTGTATTGAAACCGACCGGTTCCATTTATCTGTTTGCCGGGCCGCATCTGGCCACTAAGGTGGAAAACGTGATCGCCAGGCATTTCAACATGCTCAATCACATCATCTGGCGTAAGCCATCCGGCCGACACCTGGGCTGCAACAAAGAGAGCCTGCGGCGCTTCTTCCCTCAAACCGAGCACATTCTATTCGCTGAAAGCAAAAAGCCGGTGCCGTTTGCCTTTGAACCGATCCGCACCTATCTGCACCAGGCAATCAAAAACGCTGGCATCACACAAAAGCAGGTCGACCGGGCATGCGGCTGCCAAATGTCCGGGCACTGGTTTGGCCGCAGCCAGTGGAGCATGCCAAGCCGCAAGCATTACAACACCATCAATCGCCTGGTCGGCGGCCACTTAAAACCGTATCCGGATCTTTACCAGGAATATCGAACGCTGCTGAATAGCAGCAACAACGGCCGGCGCACCTTCAACGTGACCAAGCACGTGCCATATACCAATGTCTGGGACTTTAAACCGGTTCAGTTTTACCCAGGCAAACACCCATGCGAAAAACCGCTGGTTTTGATGGAACACATCATCAACACCAGCTCGCTGCCGGGCGATGTTGTGCTGGATGCTTTCGTCGGCGGTGGTACCACGCCGGTGGCGTGTTTGAATACCGGTCGGCGGTTTGTTGGGTCGGAGTTGGGGGGCAATGAATTTAACCAGGCGGTGAACAGGCTGGGTCTCTGACCTCCAGTTTTGGCAGTAGCTGCAGCAGTGGGTTAGGATGCACTTGAGCCCGCCCGTTCCGCCAAGGATGGCCAGTCGAGAATTAAGGTAATAACTCCTGGCGGGTGGGCTCACCCTATATAAAATGGACGTCAATGGATGAACAAGCTAATAAAAAGTAAATTTCGCCAGGCCATCAAACAAAATCAGATTACCAAGGCTCTCATTTACAAAAACGCCACATTCCTGATTATTTGGGTCATTGGCGTAATCATATTTTTCAATTTTGGTGTTGAACCGATAATGAAAAACCATGAATGGCCTGCAGTGAAGTTATTTGCTGTTTTTCTGAGTTTTGTGCCGCCGATTATGAAAGTTGTTTTCGACTCAATGTTGTTCAAAGGCAGAGTGAAGCTACATAACATAAGGCGAAGAACGTTGATGATAAAAAATTAGATGCGTGGATAAAGGAAGGTTACGGTGAAGTGTTTAAATATTTGACCAACTTTTCTTTTGCGTACCCTGTGGCAAGCTGGGATGCAACGCTAAAAATCGTTTTGACTGACTCTTCTCTGAAGTCTTTTTTGATAACTTTCCATACCTGAGAATTCTCAAGTGACTGAATAAACTCGTGCCCTTGTGATGTCATCCTTACGTAACAGTTTCTCCAGCTCCACTCTCCATCTTCGTGAAGCTTGATACCGTTTCTGCTAATTGGCTGTATGAAGCCTTCATCAATCAATGCCAGGTAATGAGTCACAAACTCATCATCAGGCTCTTCGCCATCCATGACTGAGGTGATAATTTCAGTGAGTTCAGGTATCGCCCGATCAGATTCTAGAAAGGCTTCAAGAATGGATTTTATGTACTCAGGCTTTAGCTTCATGGTTACAGACTGGCCAGTACTTCAGACTTTTTAGCAGAGAATTCATCATCGCTGAGTAGGCCAGCATTATGCAGCTCATTTAATTCTGCAAGCCTGTCTTTCACTGATTTGCTTTCAGTTGTCGGCTGCGGTGATGGTTCCGACTTGCTGTCTCTGTATGTATCAATAGCTTCAGCCAGTGCCTGTTCCGCTACTTTGTCGCCTGTTTTGAATTTTAGCGAGTCGTGTGACGTGTGAATCTCAATCCGGCGAAAACCGAGCATCGAACGTCTTTCCACAGATGTGATGTTTTTCAGGGGTATGGTCTCTATCACTTCACCAAGCAGTCCTTTGCGGCAGAAAGCTACTCGCTGGTCGGTGACAACCAGTGAACCGTTGTGCTGGGTGTTGTCACCTTTACCCATCATTTCGCCGATGTAGCCATCACCAAAAGCAATAACAGATTCGCCCGGCTTCAAGTGTTTTTGCTGAAAGTGCTTAACGTGCTTTGATTCTTTGGCCATGTCGTTTAATTGCCCTCGATGATGATGTGTTCAAAAAAATGCGCCTCAGTGATGATCGAAATGCTGTGGCCGCCATCTCTCACCGTCACGGCTTCTTCAATCTTTCTGCCAAATGACGAATGCATCCAGGCGTTACTGCCAACATCACCGATCACCAGGTAATGGCATTTCCGGTTTGGGTTCTTTTTAACAAAACCACCGTTATCGATGATCAGCTTTTCAACATCCTTACGTTTGCCATAAGCAAAGTTACCCGTCAGGGCAAAGTGGCAGCCGTCGATGATGATTTCGGTAGGTGGATCAGGGCAAAGGGGGAGGGTTGTGGCAGCATTCTGACCGTCAACATTAATTTCGCTACGGCCGGTAATGTCATTGAGCAAGTCGAGCAAAACAGCTTCTTCACGCTCATCAATAACGCCGTCTTCCAGAAATACCAGCAGGCGCTGGTATAAGTCACGACCAAACCAGTCTTCAGCAATCACTGGGTTGGCCTGCATCCAGGTTAAAAGGTGTTGGGCTTCACCGGTCGACACGGCCCCATCAAATAAGATGCCTTTGCAAATCCCAATCAGCTCATCGATGGAGCGATCTTTAATCCGGGATTTATTTCTATTGTCGATGCGGTTGTGATCTTCAAAGTCCATATCTTTCCCTCGCAGCTATCCATAACGCAATGTTTGATAAACTCACTAGGAAAGAATTATTACACGCTTTAACCCCTGTTTGCACTGTTTGACAGGGAAAACAAAAAAGCTTAATCTTCAATTACACCAGCAAAATCTGGTGGCAGGTGTGCAAGCCTGTTCTTGGAGACGATGTGCTAAAGCGCGTCGAAGCGCTTTTTTTATGCCTACCGATCAATGGTGGGCGTGCGTTGGGGAGCCTTCGGGCTCGCCGGTCTTAACGGCAACGTCTCCACCGGTCTTGCACACCCGCGTACGCCCATCACCCTTATGTGCAAGTAATGGTGTTGGGTCTCTTAATCAAATTGGAGACTTTGCCATGTCAAAACAGCAATATTCCCGCCTGCGTCTCGTTCAGGCTATTTCCCGAAACGATCAATTCTATTCACATGCACCCATGCACCAGGTCGGCACCGGTGTCGTCTGGGGTTGGCGCGATAGCGCAGATGCACCGCTGGTCATCAAGCTGGCCAATGGCATTCACTTCGCCTGCCCAGGCATCAGCGCGGTGGCCAGACAATCAGCACTGGCTGCCGGCGCCATCGGCCAAAAAGTCGCGTTTTATCACCGTGGCTTCGATATACAAGGCAAGCCCATCAAGCCGGTGTTCAAAACCCTGATGATCGGCGAGGAGGGCTAAGTCATGACAGATTTACGCACATTAGCCAATCCCTTCCAGTTCACCGATCTGGATATCCGCACCGCCGTCGACCAGGACGATCAGGTCTGGTTCTGTGCCAAGGATGTTTGCCAGGCACTGGAGATCGAATGGAAGGGAACGGAGACACTAGAAAACATCCCAGAAGACTGGTTTATGGTCCGGAGTTTCCGGACCATAAAAGGCGAAAGGGACACTCTTTTCATCAATGAACCGGGCCTTTATCGCCTGATATTCAGATCCAACAAACCCAAGGCAGTCGAGTTTTCAAACTGGGTCTGCAGTGAAGTATTGCCCACGATCAGAAAGAATGGCTTCTTTGGAGAGGTCAGCAGCCGTGATCGCCTGGCGTATTCAAAACAAATCGTGGAGATAACCAGCCGCCTGACCAGTACCAAAGATGCCATGCTCTTTAAAATGCTCGTTGATGAATTGCGTGATTGTTGCAACGTAGTCGGCCGCCCAATGCCGGATTTGACGCTATTGGGAAAAGACTACAAACAACTTGATTTATTAGGGAAAGAGTAATGAACACGCAACAACACAAAATGGAGCAGGCTATTCAGGCATTACGTGGAGCCGCAAAGGCGATAGCTGCAGGCATCGAGGAAGAGAGCATAAACAGCCAGGAGGTTTACAGTATGCTCGAAGTCATAGCAGACCAGATGCAGCATATCGCTGAACAAGTGGACAGCCCGAGTAAATCATAAAACCATTCCACCCGGGTCGGCTCATGCCGGCCCGTTCTTTTTTCTGGCCATCATGGCCACGACACCAAACCACATCACCAGGCAAAAAAATCACACGAGAGCGAGCCCCAAAAAACACTCCTCCTCACCTGCCGGCTTTTCAAAAATTTTGTGCATTTTGAAAAACTGACCGCAATGGCAATTTGGTTGTACAGACCGAATTTATAAAGGGATTACAGGCCAGAAGTTAGCCTTTGAGAATTTCAACTGTGGAAAGCAAGTGCATGTTTTAGCAGTCACCAACAGCCACTTTTACAGCCACTTTCAATGCTTAATATTTATAAGTTGCTGTTATTGCTAGTTTTAATTGGTACCGAGGGTGGGAATCGAACCCACACTGAGTTACCCCAACTGGATTTTGAATCCAGCGCGTCTACCAGTTCCGCCACCCCGGCACATCAAGGGAGGAGATTATAGCGATAATGATTGCTTAATGGAAGGCTTTATCTTTATTAATCGTCTCGAATCCGCTTACTCACGATAGCCAGAGTTCCTGCCCAATCTCGCTGTTTTCATTTAATGTTGTTTGTAGACGCTGACTTAGACTAAGTGCTATGTTAAACACAGTGTACATATTACCCGCCTCATGACTTGTGGCTGTCTTCTTTTTTCAGCTGCTGACGTTTCCCAGGGTATAGATAACTGACATTCAGTGAAACTGTTTTTGTCAAAGCTTGAGAAAGGAGTTCTTAGTGATGACAGCAAATATCTACCCGTACCAGCAAACAAAAATATACCTGACGCCTTGCCTTCGTCGGCAGGTCGATAACCGCGCTATCAGTTGCAAAAATGGAAAATAACCATAATTTGCTGGTGGTTGAGGATGATGAAGCAGACTACAGTCTGCTCGAGACGCGTCTGAATCGGGACGGGTTGGCTTGTCACTGCCACCAGGTTACCAATAGACAAGAGCTGGTTGATGCTTTGGCATTGGACAGCTGGGATATCGTTCTGGTTGATTACCGGGTGCCGGGCCTGCCTTTTGAGGAGGTGCTATCCCATGTCCATGGCCATGATGCGGATTTGCCGATCATTGTCGTATCCGGAACGATAGGGGAAGAAGCCGCGGTCGATCTATTGAAGCAAGGGGTGGTGGATTTTGTACTGAAGGACAGACTTGCCCGTCTGGTTCCTGCCATTCAGCGTGTTATGCGCGATATCGAAATACTGCGGGAAAGACGAGAGGCGGAAAAATCGCTGGAGCGTCATAGCCGCGCCTTGATGATGCTTTCCAAGGGTAACCATACGCTGCTGCATTGTACGGAAGAAAATCAATTACTCCACGCCATGTGTGAGGCGGCGGTGGACACGGGTGGTTATCGTATGGCCTGGGTGGGCTATAAAGTTGATGATGCGGCCCAATCGGTACGCTTGATGGCAACGGCCGGTACCGGACAGGAATATCTGAAACAGGCGGATATTTCATGGGGAGCGGGCAGGCGGGGACACGGTCCGGCAGGACTGGCGATACGCAATGCCGATACCCAGGTGCTTGTGAACATGACATTACATCCGTCTATGAAACCGTGGCAGGCAGCGGCGCTTGAATGGGGTTTTAATTCATTGATTGCTTTGCCACTGAAGGATAAAACCGGTGCTTTTGGCGTGTTCGCGATCTACACGGAACAAACCGATGCGTTCGATTTTATGGAAGTGCCTTTGCTTGAGGAAATGGCTGAAGATTTAAGTTTCGGCATTGTGACACTGCGCAATAACATTGCCCACCAGAAGGCGGAGAGCGAGTTGAAATCGTCTTATTCGTTGTTGGAAACAACATTGGAATCGACCGTTGACGGTATTGCCGTGTTTTCATTGTCCGGCGCTATTGTCCGCTTCAACCGTAAATTTTCCGAAATATTTAATATCGCGCCCGAGGTACTGCAGTCAGCCAGCTATGACGAGTTGACCGAACATGTTAGCGCCTTGGTGGAAAACAGGGCTGATTTTTTCCGGCATAGCCATGAGCTTCGCCAGGCACATGAAGTTGCGTATAGAGATGAAATTGAAATGAAGGATGGTCGGATTATCGAGCGTATCCGACAGCCTCATTATATGGACGGTCAGGTGATCGGGCATGTCTCTACACTGCGTGATATCAGTGAACGCAGGCATCATGAGCAGCAACTGGTTTATCTGGCCAATCATGATGAGCTTACCGACTTGCCGAATCGTAACTTGCTCAATGATCGCCTGCGTCAGGCCATCGCCTATTGCGCCCGGTCGGAACAGCTGATTGCCTTGTTATTCCTCGATCTTGATCGTTTTAAACTGGTCAATGACAGTCTGGGGCATGAATTCGGGGACAAGGTCCTGATTGAAACGACAAAACGGCTATCTCACAGTATTCGTGAAGGCGATACCGTTGCGCGTATCGGCGGCGATAAATTTGTTATCCTGCTGCCGGGGCTGCAACATGAAGACGATGTTGAAGGCATCGCGCTGAAACTGCTTGATGCGATAGCTAAACCTTTCATGATTGATGGGAGAGAGCTGCTGCTGGAGGCTTGTATCGGCGCCGCATTGTATCCGCGGGATGGTGATGAAGCAGCGATACTGTTCAAGCATGCCGATGCCGCCATGTACCGGGCCAAAGCCCATGGCGGACATACGCTTAGATATTATCTGGAGAATATCGACACAGAAATTGAGCGTCATTTGCATATAGCTACACAACTTCAATATGCCATTGAGCGCAAACAACTCGAGGTTTATTATCAACCGCAGTTCGATATTGAAGCTGGCATCATCACCGGTGCCGAAGCGTTGATTCGTTGGCGGCATCCTGAACTGGGCATGGTGTCGCCGGCCGAGTTTATTCCCATTGCCGAAGAATCCAGTGTGATTCTGAGAATAGGCGAGTGGCTGGCGGATGCTATTTTTGCAGATTGCAGCCGCTGGTGGTCTGAGGGCTTGCAGACGCTGTCTGCCGTCTCTATGAATATCTCGGCCCGGCAGTTTGATAATGTCACGTTGCCGACCATCCTTGCCACCTTGTTGAATAAATACGGGCTTGATCCTGCCAAATTTACCCTGGAGCTGGAACTTACCGAAGGCATGTTGATGCGTTATCCCGAGCAAGCCATCAAGACATTGCATGAGCTCAAGGCGATGAATTTTGCTATTTCCATTGATGATTTTGGTACCGGCTATTCCTCACTCGTTTATCTGAAACGCTTTCCGATTGACAAGCTCAAGATAGATAAAGCTTTTGTGCAGGGTATTCCTGATGATAATGAGGATATCACCATCGTTCGTGCCGTGATCGTCATGGCCCACGAGTTGGGCCTGAAAGTGGTGGCGGAAGGGGTCGAGACCGAGGCGCAGTTTGCCTTTCTTAAACAACATCAATGTGATTATTCGCAGGGGTACTTTACCGGCCGACCAATGCCGGTCAAAGACTTTGAGGCGTTGCTTAGGAAGCAGTAGCTATTTGCTTATGACCATGGCCGGGTGTTGAAAGGAATAACGATCATCTTTACGGACAAAGGCACACTCGTGAGAAGCGATTACATCTGCGGGAGTATCCGTTTGTCGGGGCGTTAATGAACTTCTCCATTTTGTTTGAACTGGCGCGGATCGATACGATATTTTTTTATCCGCGAGGTCAACGTGGTCGGTTTCATGCCCAGCAGTTCTGCCGCGCCGTCCCGGCCGAACACCTTGCCCCGACATTGCTCCAGCGCCAGCAGAATATTTTGCCTTTGTTGCTGTTTGAGCGCTGATTCGGTGGCAATAAGGCCTGAGCGTGGTGATTCAGTATTTGCCTTTTCCGGCTTGGTGCTGGTGATAAATTCATCAAAACGCAGTTGATCGCCCTGTGCCAGGATCACCTGTCTTTCAATCACATTTTCCAGTTCACGAATATTGCCCGGCCAGTGGTAGTGACTGAGCCGCTCCAGAGCGGCGAGCGAGACTTTGAGCAGGTTTTTATTGGCGCGGGTACAGGCTTTCTTGATGAAATGCTGTGTCAGCAGCGGAATATCTTCGTGGCGCTGACGCAGTGGAATCGATTCAATCGGGAACACATTCAGCCGGAAATACAGATCTTCCCTGAACAGACCTGCCTCGATACGTTGTTTCAAATCCTGATTGGTGGCGGCAATAATACGGACATCGACGTGGCGGGTACGGGCTTCACCGACACGTTCGAATTGCTGTTCCTGCAATACCCGTAATAACTTACTTTGCAAATTTAGCGGAATCTCGCCGACTTCGTCGAGAAACAGGGTGCCGCCATCGGCCAGTTCGAAGCGGCCGGGCCGGTCATGGGTGGCGCCGGTGAATGCGCCTTTGACGTGGCCGAAAAACTCGCTTTCAAACAAATCTGCCGGTATTGCTGCGCAGTTGACCCGAATCAGCGAGCGTTGCGAACGCTGGCTGTTGTCGTGGATTGCCCTGGCAATCAGTTCCTTGCCCGTGCCTGATTCACCGCAAATCAGCGTGGTGGCATTAGTAGGCGCGACCAGTTCGATCTGTTGCAGGATCTTCTGCACGCCAGCGCTGTTGCCAATGATCTGATGATGGTTGAACTCGGAATTTATCTCTTCCTGCAGGTAGGCGTTTTCCAGCTCCAGCCGATTTTTCAGGCTTTCGACTTCTGCCATGGCTTCCAGCAAGCGCTTGCGGTCGGCTTTTTTTTCGGAAACGTCGCGAAAGATAACCACTGCACCGATAATGCCCTGTTCATCGATAACCGGCGTACTGGTGTATTCGACATCGATGGTGGTGCCGGCCTTGGTCCAGAACACATCATCTTCGACTGTATGAACGGTACCGTCGCGAAAGGCGGCGAATATCGGGCAGTTTTCGGCGTGAAACACCGAACCGTCATGATGGGAGTGATGCACCATGCTGTGCATATTGCGGCCGGCCAGCTCCGGGGCTTGATAGCCTAGAATGCGCTCGGCGGCAGGATTGACAAAAGTGGTGTTGCCGTTGGCGTCGACGCCGTAAATGCCTTCACCGGCCGCGTCCAGCAAGAGTTGGTTCTGTCGTTCAAACTCCTGAAAAACCTGTGCTACCCGGTTCCAGTGCTCGATGCCGGAAAGGTAGTGGCGCTGGGCTTCCGAGTGTTCACGTAACACCTCAAGTTGTTCCGCCTGCTGCAAAGTCAGATGCAGATAGGATTCATCGGCGGTTTCACTGTAACGGCCTGTGACTTCGACCCGGATCATTTCATTATTGGCCTGGATATATAGATGATCACACCAGCCCTGGCCGTTTTCGATCAGTTCCTGGGTAAAAATCACCAGCGAAACAAAGCTGGATGCGAACACCTGGCTGGCACGTAATCCCAGCACACTTTTTATATCCTGCTTCAACAGCCGACAGGCTTCCTGATTGGCACCGCTGATCTGATCGGTAACCGGATCGATAATCAGCTCCGCCGTAGCTGAAAAGTGGAAAAAAAGATTATCAGACATAAAAGTGATGCCCCGCGACTGTTTAATTCGAAACAATCAAGAAATGCGCCAAAGTACGAATAGTCGTAATAGTAACTATTAAATTTCGTAAATTACGATTTTTAGTAGTCATATCCGGTCTGGGCTAATCAGTAAATTTCACGTTATATCAGAGTCTTATATTTGTTTTTACGATATGGCATTGCTCTTGCTCACTATCAGAGCAGTGCTTGAATCAATGATGAAATATCCAGCAACTATTCAGATAAAAGTCGGAGCTGGCTGCTGCGGTGCACTGCAGAGAGTCGATGAAGTCGGAAACTGCACCAAAAGGATTCGTTTTAAACCTTTTTAACAAATACCACATTTCAAACGCAGGATGATGAGGAGTAACAACGCTATGACGACAAAAAGTTTAGGTAACCCTTTCGATGCAGATTCCAGTTTGACCCACACCAGCAATTGCCAGTGCGACAGTTGCAAAGCGGAGTCACACAGTCCGGCCGGGTTGAGTGACCGCGACCGGCAGATATTAATGGAACGTCAAATCGAGCGGGGTGCTCATTATGCTAAAACTGAAACATCAAGTGTGGCGGATACCCGATTTGACAGCGCCGAGGCGATGCTGGACCGGGTGGTGGAAAGTGCGATAGTCAGAGGCGTGTTCGGCCATCATGACGATAGTCGTCGTAACTTTATCCGGCTGGTCGGCGGCGGTACGCTGGCCGCGGTGCTGGGATCGGTCTTACCACTGGATAAGGTCAAGGCGGCGGTAAAAGACTCGATGGGGCCGCTGGAGAAAACCAAACTGAAAGTCGGTTTTGTGCCGATCACCTGTGCGACACCGATCATTATGGCGCAGCCTATGGGGTTTTATGCCAAATACGGTCTGGATGTCGATGTGATTAAAACCGCCGGTTGGGCGGTAGCCCGCGATAAATCGCTGAACGGCGAATATGATGCGTCGCATATGCTGACCCCCATGCCATTGGCGATGAGCATGGGCGCCGGTTCAACGGCAACGCCCTATATCATGCCGGCGGTAGAAAATATCAACGGCCAGGCTATCGTTTTGCACAACAAACATAAGGACAAACGCGATCCGAAGGACTGGAAAGGCTTCAAGTTCGGCGTGCCGTTCGATTATTCGATGCATAACTTCCTGCTGCGTTATTACGTGGCCGAGCATGGCATCGACCCGGATAAAGATATTCAAATCCGCGTCGTGCCGCCGCCGGAAATGGTGGCCAATTTACGTGCCGGCAACCTGGATGGCTACCTGTCACCTGATCCGTTCAATCAGCGGGCTGTCTATGAAAAAGTGGGCTTTTTACACACACTGACCAAGGATATCTGGGAAGGCCATCCTTGCTGTGCGTTTGCTTGCAGCCAGAAGTTTGCGACCGAAATGCCCAATACCTATGCGGCCTTGTTCAAATCCATTGTCGATGCGACCCATTATTCGGCCAAATATGAAAACCGCGACGAAATTGCCAAGGCTATCTCGCCGAAAAACTATTTGAATCAGCCGGAAATCGTCGTCAAGCAGGTGCTGACCGGCCGTTATGTCGATGGCCTGGATCAGAAAGTGCACGATGTGCCGGATCGTATCGATTTTGATCCGTTCCCATGGCATTCGATGGCGGTGTGGATCCTGACTCAGATGAAACGCTGGGGTTATGTGCAGGGCGATATCGATTACACCGGTATTGCCGAGCAGGTTTATGTGGCGGCAGAAACGGCTGAGGTCATGAAGGATCTGGGCTACACACCGCCGTCAAAAACCTATCAGAACTACACCATCATGGGTAAGGAGTTCGATTTCAGCAAGCCGGAAGAATACATCAGCAGCTTTGCTATCAAGAGGGGGTGATGGTGGCGTCATTGACTGTACGGGCAATGCTGCTTTCATTGCTGATCTTGACTCTGACTCTGGGTATTTGGGAGGCGTTGAATCAGCCTCCCGCAGCCAGTGAGGCGCTGTCGGAATATGAGTTGTTGATGGGCGGCGCTGATGATGAGGCACGGGTGCCGCCGCCTTCGCAGGTGCTGGGACATGCATGGAATGAACTCAGCAATCCGTTTTACGATGCCGGCCCTAATGATAAAGGTATCGGCATTCAATTGGGTTACTCCTTGTTGAGGGTGCTGGCCGGCTACCTGGCCGCCGCAGCGATCGCGATTCCGTTGGGGTTTGTTATAGGCATGTCGCCGTTGATGTATAAGGCGTTGAATCCGTTTATTCAGGTATTACGGCCTATTTCACCGTTGGCCTGGATGCCGTTGGCTTTATTCATTATCAAGGATTCGGAACAATCGGCGATTTTTGTCATTTTTATCTGTTCGATCTGGCCGATGCTGATTAATACCGCTTTTGGTGTGGCTAATGTCAGAAATGACTGGATCCGTGTTGCCCGGACTCATGAGTTGAGCCCGTTGAAAACGGCTTTTCAGGTGATCCTGCCTGCCGCTGCACCGACCATTGTGACCGGTATGCGGATCTCGATAGGCATTGCCTGGCTGGTTATTGTCGCGGCAGAAATGCTGGTGGGCGGTACCGGTATCGGCTATTACGTCTGGAATGAATGGAACAACCTGGACTTAAACAGTGTGATTTTTTCAATTCTGATGATAGGCATCGTCGGCATGTTGTTGGATATCGCCTTGGGTGGTCTCGCCAAACTGGTTCAATACGAGGAGTAGCGTGATGAAAAAACATTTTGTCAGCGTGGAAGGTTTAAGCAAGCGTTATCCGGGCAAGCAACAGGACACGGTGGTGTTTGAGAACGTCAATATCGGTATTGATAAAGGCGAATTTATCTGCATTATCGGTCACTCCGGCTGCGGCAAATCGACGATTTTGAATGTGCTGGCTGGTTTGGATGTGCCTAGTGACGGTTATGTGATTATGGACTACAAGGAAGTGTCCGGTCCCAGCCTCGAACGCGGTGTGGTATTCCAGAACTACAGCCTGTTGCCCTGGCTGACGGCGTTGCAGAATGTCAGTTTTGGCGTCAAGGCGCGTTGGCCAGGCTGGTCCCGGGAGCAAGTAGCTGATCACAGCAGCAAGTTCCTGGAGATGGTCGGTTTGTCGCAGTCGCTGCACAAGAAACCGTCGGAACTGTCCGGTGGTATGCGGCAGCGGGTCAGTATCGCCAGAGCATTTGCGACCAGTCCCAAACTGTTATTACTGGATGAACCTTTCGGTGCGCTGGATGCGTTGACCCGTGGCGTGATTCAGGACGAACTCATCAAAATATGGAGTGAAACGCAGCAAACCGTGTTTATGATTACCCATGATGTGGATGAAGCCATTCTGCTGGCCGACCGCGTCCTGTTAATGACCAACGGACCTCGGGCCAGGGTGGCGGAGTCGGTCAAGATCAATATCAATCGGCCCCGTAACAGAGCGAATATCATCAATGATCCTGCTTATTACAAAATTCGTAATTATCTGGTTAATTTCCTGGTAACACGCTCCGGTGAACTGTCAGCCTCAGAGGATGACAGCGACGGCATGCCGAAACAGGTTGATCCTGTTGCGGACACTGAAGCTGAGTCCAGTGAACCTGTCAGTAAAGAATCCGCTTCCATGGCTGTTAAGGCCGCTTTTTGATATTAAAAGGAGATGTTATGGACAAACTCACAATGACTGACATTATCATCAGTACCAAAGTCGAAAAAAACCTGAGCTGGGAAACCATTGCCGGTGATCTGGACATGTCGCCGGTCTGGCTGGCCTCAGCCTGCCTGGGTATGAACAGTGCGCCGACTGCCAAAGCCAAAGCTATTGCCGACTATCTGGGGCTGGGGCCTGAAATTGCCACTGCGCTTGCAGCTTATCCGACCAAAATCTGGGATCAGGCGGTACCGACCGATCCGCTTATTTACCGGCTTTATGAGATCGTAGGTGTCTATGGCGAAACGCTTAAAGAAGTGATTCAGGAAAAATTCGGTGATGGCATTATGAGTGCCATCGATTTTTCGATGGACGTCGACAAGATTGAAGACCCTAAAGGCGACCGGGTCAAACTCACGTTGAACGGCAAATTTTTGCCTTATAAATCCTGGTAAGTCTCCAATTGGCTGTGGTGGTTGCCGCTGGTTGTCCACCACAGCAATGACCCGCTAAACACAATTATCATATTTCAAGTCTGATAACCCGCTTTTGAATACTGCTCTATGTGCCGGTTCTGCTATGATCTGCGCATGAAAACAAGTGACTTCCAATTTGATTTACCTGAAGAACTAATCGCCCAATACCCGTCCGTCGAGCGCAGTGCCAGTCGTCTGCTGGCCCTGGATGGAAATACGGGTAACGTCGATGACCTTCAGTTCACCGACCTGCCCAAGCTGCTAAAGCCAGACGATTTGCTGGTGTTTAACAATACCAAGGTGATGCCGGCCCGCTTACTGGGCCATAAAGACAGTGGCGGCAAGATTGAGGTTTTAGTCGAACGGGTGCTGGATCACCAGCGTGTTCTAGCGCATGTCCGTAGTAGCAAATCACCGACTGCCGGCAAAAAATTGTTGCTGGAACAAAATCTGCAAGTAGTGGTACTGGGCAGATATGATGCCTTGTTTGAGCTGAAGTTTCTCCATGTCGATTCCGTGATGGATGCGCTGGAACAATATGGCCGTTTGCCGCTGCCGCCTTATATTGAACGCGATGTCGATAAAGCCGATCTGGAACGGTATCAGACAGTTTATGCTCGTAATCCGGGAGCCGTTGCCGCACCGACAGCCGGTTTGCATTTTGATGAAAAAATGCTGCAAAAACTGGATGAAATGGGCATTGAAACGGCGCAATTGACGTTGCACGTAGGGGCCGGCACTTTTCAGCCGGTACGGGTGGAAGATATCACCAGTCACCAAATGCATTCAGAGGTGATTGAAGTACCGCTGTCAGTTTGCGAACAGGTCGCCGCTGCCAGAGCACGTGGTGGTCGTGTTATTGCAGTAGGCACTACCAGTGTACGGGCATTGGAAAGTGCTTCCCGCTCTGGAAAAATCCAGCCTTTTGAAGGTGAAACCGATATCTTCATTTACCCCGGTTATCAATTTAAAACTGTTGATGCCATGGTGACCAATTTTCATTTATCCGAGTCGACCTTATTGATGTTGGTATCGGCATTTGCCGGACGTGAACATATTATGAATGCTTATCAGCATGCTATTGCCCGGCGTTACCGCTTTTTCAGCTACGGCGATGCCATGTTTATTACAAGGAATACCGATGACCTCACTGGATAACATCAGGTTTGTTTTGGTGGGGACCACTCACCCCGGCAATATCGGCGCCGCTGCCCGGGCGATGAAAACAATGGGGTTGTCCAATTTGCATCTGGTATCACCTAAAATTTACCCCAGTGCCGATGCCACCGCCCGGGCTTCCGGTGCCGATGACGTGTTACACAAGGCTGTGGTACATGATAGTCTGGAGTCTGCTTTATCCGGTTGTCATCATGTTTTTGGCATGAGTGCCAGATTGCGTCATTTGCCGGTGCCGGTAATGAATCCGAGACAAGCCGTGCAGCAGCTTGAAAATAGCGATGATGATACGCATATAGCTATTGTGTTCGGCCGGGAACATTCGGGCTTGTCCAACGAAGAACTGGATCGTTGTCAATATCTGGTGAATATTCCTGCCAACCCTGAGTACAGCTCATTGAATCTGGCGGCGGCGGTACAGGTCGTTGCCTATGAACTTAAAATGAGTTTTCAGCCCAATATTGACGCTGGCAGAATAGGCGAACAGCGCGAAGCAATAACAAGTGACGATCTGTCACATTTATACGACCATTTTGAACGGTCTTTGATGGCTATAGGCTTTCTGGATCCGGACAATCCGCGTTACCTGATGCGTCGTATCAGGCGATTGTTCAACCGGGCTGATTTGGATCGGAACGAATTACAGATTATGCATGGCATTTTACGCGCAGCCGAAACAAAAGGGAGGACGACAGAATGAATGAAAAAGTGAGTCGATGGCAACGGATCAAGGAAGATATCAACTGTGTATTCGATCGCGATCCAGCTGCGAGAAATGTATTTGAGATCGTGACCACCTACCCGGGTGTTCATGCCATACAGCTGCATCGTTTCAGCCATTGGTTGTGGCAGGCAAACTGGAAGTGGCTGGCCAAGTTTATTTCCACCCTGGGCCGGTGGGTAACCGGTATTGAAATTCATCCGGGCGCCAAAATCGGCAGACGTTTTTTTATCGATCATGGCATGGGGGTTGTGATTGGTGAAACCGCTGAAATCGGAGATGATTGCACGCTATACCATGGTGTAACCCTGGGCGGGACTTCATGGAAAGAAGGTAAGCGTCATCCGACTCTGGGTAATGATATTGTCGTCGGTGCCGGTGCCAAAGTGCTGGGTCCGATCTTACTGCACGATGGTGCACGTGTTGGGTCCAATGCCGTAGTTGTCAAAGATGTTGCAGCGGGTGAAACGGTTGTTGGTGTGCCCGGACGCGTGGTACGTACCAACCTGACCGAAGATCAGAAACAGCAGCAGAAACTGGCACAGTCTGTCGGATTCGATGCTTATGGTACCTCCAGCAAAACCATGGATCCGGTGGCTAGCGCCATCCATGGTCTGATTGAACATATTCAGGTGATGGATAAGCGGGTTGAGGCCTTGTGTGAGACTATTCAGAAGATGGGGGGAGAGCTCCCCGAAAACGTGGATATACCTGAATTAGCAAGTTGCGATATATCAAAAGAGAATGACGATCCAAAAGTTGACTAAAATAGTCAGGCATGTAGACTTACCGAATTAAGTTCATTCTGGATAGAAAAATGCGTTTAACCACCAAAGGTCGCTATGCAGTTACTGCAATGCTGGACTTGAGTCTGAATTATGGAATGGGTGCGATCACATTGGCTGATATTTCAGAGCGGCAGGGTATTTCGCTGTCTTATCTGGAACAGTTATTTGCGCGTCTGCGCAAGCAGGGTCTGGTCAGTAGTTCGCGTGGCCCCGGCGGCGGTTACCGTCTGAGTCGTGCGGCTGAAAGTATCACTGTGTTGGATGTGATTGCTGCGGTTGATGAGAAAGTAGATAGTACGCAATGCGAGGGCAAACAGAACTGTCACGGGGATGAACAGTGTCTGAGCCATGAACTCTGGCAGAGCCTTAGTGATCAACTTCGCATGTATCTGGATGGCATTACGCTGGCTCAAGTCGTCAATAATTACGAGCAAAGAAGAAGCAGCGAAAAAGTCATTCGATTCGACGTAGTCTGACCCGATATCCCATGTCATTTACCTATCTCGACAATAATGCCGGGGCAGGCCTTGCTGACGATGTCCTGGACGCCATGCTGCCTTATCTGCAGCAGCAGCAGGGTAATCCTTCCAGCAGTCACCGCTTTGGCCGTTTTGCACATTCAGCTTTGGATAAGGCCCGTCAACAGGTTGCCGATCTGGTAAATGCTGAGCCGTCACAGATTATTTTCACCAGTGGCGGAACAGAAGCCAATAATCAGGCGATTGCCGGTATCGCAGAGCTGTATCAGACGGGTAAGATTTTAATCAGTGCCATTGAGCATCCATCGATGCTGGAACCCGCACGACGTCTTGCTCGACATGGTTTTGTGCTGGAATATATTCCGGTCGATAACAATGGCCTGGTCAAGCCGGAAACGCTGGCTTCGATGATTGATGATGATACCCGCTTGGTTTCCGTTATGTGGGCCAACAATGAAACAGGCGTGGTTCAGGATATACCGGCTCTGGCAGCTGTTTGCCGGGAAAAAGCTGTGCCGTTTATGTCTGATGCGGTGCAAGCAGCGGGCAAACTCGATCTGGATTTTAAAGCCTCCGGTGTACAGCTGATGACACTGTCCGCCCATAAATTCGGCGGCCCGAAAGGGATTGGCGCCCTGATTGTTGCTGCTGATCTTGACTGGCCTGGTTATATTCTGGGGGGCGGTCAGGAAGAAGATAAACGCAGTGGTACTGAAAATGTGGCGGCGATTGTCGGTTTTGGTGCGGCAGCACAGCAGGTAAAACAACAACTGCCCCACTATCAGCAGCATTGTCGTCAGTTACGTGATCTGCTTGAGCAGAAACTGCACGAGATTCCAGGCATTACTATTTTTGCTGAACAAGCCGAGCGGCTGCCGAATACCGTGTTTTTCTCATTGCAAGGCTTTGATTCCGATACACTGTTGATGTCGCTGGACAGGCAGGGGTATGCCGTTTCCAGCGGTTCGGCCTGTGGCACCGGTCAGCAGACTCCCAGTCATGTGCTCAAGGCGATGGGAATCGACGATGTTACAGCGCTTGGTGCTGTCCGTGTCAGTGTGTCGCAGCACAATACAAAAGAACAAATTGAACAACTGGCGGTCGTATTAGGTAAGGAAGCCGGCCGCTTCAACCACTTAATGAACAGGTGAATTATGATTACTTTAACCGAGTCAGCTATTAATCGTGTCCGTGACATGATGACTAAACGTGAATCAGGCATTGGTTTGCGTATAGGCGTTGTTAAGAGCGGTTGCTCCGGTTACAGCTATGCGCTGGATTATGCCGATGAGCTGGCTGCTAATGACGTTGTCATCGAGCAAGATGATGTCAAAGTGGTGATTGATGAAGAAGCATTGCCGATTTTGGATGGCATGGAGCTTGATTTTGTCAAAGAGGGGCTGAATCAAAGCTTTAAATTCAGAAATCCTAATGTGGTGTCTGAATGCGGTTGTGGTGAGAGTTTCAGCGTTACCAAATAAAGCAAACAAGCTGTAAATCCGCAGATTACGCAAGATGGACGCAGATTAAAGAAAAAGCGCTTAATCTGAGAAATCTGCGGATACATATTTTGAGCTGGTTCTTACGATCTTCCGTGGGAACCTTTTGATTGTGCCGATCTGCGGTTCTTTAAAATCAGGCTCCCGCGCAGACCGATAACTGCTCCTGCGTGATCGACATATGATGGGCAGGATGCCCAAATGCCGCGTTAGCAGGGATAGCGGTAGCGGCCATCACATCCATGTGAATAAGTATGAGAGCCAGTTTAATAAAGCAGGGTCTGTCCCTTCAGCCCTGTAATCGTTCCATCAAATAACACAAACAATCCTGTTTTATCACTCGTTCATTCAAGGTCAACATGGAAGGCATGGCCGGACGTTTGAACAATAATTCCTGATTACGAAGCTCGAAAAAGTGCTGACTGACATCTGCGCCATTTTCATCTCTGGCTTCGACCGGCATCGGTTCCGCGTCTTTCAGTGTGCCTAGAGCCGTTCCTGCCGGTACCTCAAAAAAATTCATCTTTTCCAAATCCTGATCCAGTTTTAGAGAGACATGATCTTCAGTAAAGCTGAACTTGATAGTGGGTTTGATCTTCACCTGAGCGACAGTGTGAAACAGATCAATATCTTGAGAATGCACAGGGTAAGAGGGTAATTCTGCGAGATTAAGGCAGCTGTCGACAAAGTCGAGAGCGTGACTCATGCCATAAGTCTGATCAGGCCGGCCGCACTCCAGCGTGACAGCCGGGCAGAGATTGGCAAAAGCTGCAGATTGCACGCCTTTAGGTCGGGTGAAATAAACCACAAGGCGTGCAAATAATGTGGCCAGTTGCTGAAAGGGGGGATCCAGTTTGTTGATACAGCCATAATGCGGATTGAGCCCGGTATTATTATGAATATCAACGCTGGCAAACAGGTTCATGCCAGCCATCACCTCGACAATCTGCTGTGCCATTTCAGTCTCTGCACACGGGGCATACTCCGTTCCCGGCCAGACCCGGTTGAAATCAGCCTGCTTGTTCAGTCGGCGCAGACCATAACGTGCAGCAGCCACATTGCCGAAAAAGATCGACATATTTCTGGGTAATTCTCTGGCTTGATATTTTTTCAGTAATGCCTGCATCGCCAGCAGACCGGTAGTTTCATTACCATGCAACATCACCGAAACAAACAGGGTTGAGTTTTGCTTGCCGCTGAGGTGAATTAAAGTGGGCTGTGGTAACACTTTATACAGCTCTGCCGGGCTTACCTCCAATAAACCTTCAGGTACAAAATCCAGTTGCTGAAGCTGATTAATCATTAAACCGGCCATTCGCTCACCACCTTACCTTGCTGCTGATGATACAAATACTGTTGCGTCAGTTTCTGAAAGTCATTGCCATTTTTTTCAATAAATGCCCGTTGCCAGTCACTACCGGTTTGACGTTTTTCCACCCGTTGTTGAATCACTGACAGATAATGGTCGGTGTCAGCGGTTGTGATACCCAGTTTATTCAGGCCATTGGCCGCCATCGGCAGCAGTATGTCAAGAATGTATTTCTGCAATCGCTGATGCTGGCCGTCAAGATCAACAATATGTGCTTCCAGCCCCAGGCGGGCTGCTTTGTAAAAGTTATCTCTGGCATCAGTGAAGGGGAGTTCAATACCCCGGGCAATCACTCTGTCACACAAAGCATGGCTGAGACCGAAGTAGAAAGCGGCATTAGCCAGCATATCGGTGACGGTGGGACCGGCTGCGGGCGTTCTGTGTTCGATGCGAATATGCGGTTTACCGCCGTTAAAGCCAATCAGGGGGCGATTCCAGCGCCAAATAGTGCCATTGTGCAGCCTGAGATGTTCCAGAGTGTCATTGGTCGGTCCCAGATCGACAGGCAGCAAAACCGGGAAATGGACCAGGTTTTCTTCAAAACATTCAAAAATAGAGTGTCTGGCATAACCGGAACCGAAACTGACCCGTTTAATCGGGCCATGCGCGGCACCATCAAAACCACCGGACTCGATAGCCTGCTCAAATAGCGGAATCCTGGTTTCATGCCATAAAGCCTTGCCAAACAAATAAGGGGCGTTGGCGGATACGGCGACAATAGCGGCAGACGCCATGATGGAAGCATTATAAAAATGATGGGCGATATTGATGGGTACTTGTGTGTGCAATTGCAGCGAGGTGGCGGCAGACTCCAGCATGACATCATGATGTGTCACTTTCAGATGTTCAATACCGTTAATATCAAGTCTGACCGGTTTATCGCGTGATGCCAGAATCTGTTCATTAAGTGCCCGATAACGGTTTAGATTAGACATATTGAGAACGGTCAGATCACTTTGCAGCAAAGTGGGCAGAATACCGATCATCAACAGTTCACACCCCAGTTTCTGTGCTTGTTGTGTGGCATTGGACCAGGCGTTTTGCAACTGATTTTGTAATTGGCTGAGTGCGGTGCCGATCAGTGGCGCCGGATCGGTGTTGAATTCAATGTTGAACTTGGCCAGTTCAGCATTGACCATCGGGTCATGCAGAATATTCAAAAAGGTATCATTGATTGGGGCAGGGTGCATGGCTTTATCAACCAGCCAGGCTTCCAATTCCAGACCGGCGTAGCGGGTATCAGAGTCTATCCGGCCTTGTTCAAACATCTGCCGCAGGCGCTGGGTTTCATCTATCAGATTTTGATGAAAGCGCTCAAAGTCAGTGGCAACAAAGCTTGCCCCCGCAATTTCCTGGCCCATAGCTTGACGCCTTTGTTGGATACCTGCCTGTTAGCTTATACCGAAACAACTTGGAAATGCACGATCTTAGCGAGATAAGAGGCTGCCCTGTTTTCGACGTAACTTATTATTTTGCAATATGTTCTGACACAGAAAATGGACGCTGGACCCGACAATATCATCTTGAAATAGCACTGGTAGTACGTTGCAGCCTTTGCACAGGAATTACCATTCACTGCAGACTACGCCTTATCCCGACTGTTTACATGGGCTTTGATACGTATATTACCAGCTTGTTTCCGTATATAAACAGGCATCAACACACTGCCAACTGTTTGCTGGTTATTGGGGAATGCCCGGACTTACTGCTATGATCTCGGCATGGAAAAATCAGACAATCTTCAATTTGATGCGCAGCATATATGGCATCCCTATACCAGTGTCGCAAATCCACCTGTTCTGCATGAAGTGATATCCGCAAACGGCGTTCGGCTGAAACTGGCCGATGGCCGGGAAATTATCGATGGCATGTCATCCTGGTGGTCGGCCATTCATGGTTATAACCATCCACGACTGAATCAGGCGGCGACCGATCAAATCGCGAAAATGTCACATGTGATGTTTGGCGGCCTGACTCATGAGCCGGCGGTAAAGCTGTCGCAAAAACTGATTGAGATTACTGATGAAAGTTTGCAGTATGTTTTTCTGGCAGACTCCGGCTCAGTGTCAGTTGAAGTCGCGATTAAAATGGCGATTCAGCACTGGTTTGCCCAGGGCAACACCAACAAGCAGCGATTGCTTACCATCCGTAACGGTTACCATGGTGATACATTCGGTGCGATGTCGGTGTGTGATCCGGTGGGCGGCATGCATTCGATGTTTGAGAAAGTGTTACCGAAACATTTGTTTGCACCGGCGCCGCAATGCCGGCGTGATGAAGACTGGCATGATGAAGATATTGCCGACTTTCGTCATTTAATAAAACAAAACCATCAACAGCTGGCGGCCGTGATTCTGGAACCGTTGGTGCAGGGCGCGGGGGGGATGCGAATGTATTGCCCTGAATATTTACGCCAGGTACGGTCATTGTGTGATCAGTATGGGGTCTTGCTCATTTTTGATGAGATCGCTACCGGTTTTGGCCGCACCGGAAGTCTGTTTGCTTATCAGCAAGCGGGTATCGTGCCGGATATTTTGTGTCTGGGTAAAGCCCTGACCGGGGGGTATATGACATTGGCGGCGACTTTATGCAACCGGAAAGTCGCTGATGGTATTGCCGCGGATGGCAACGGTGTGTTGATGCATGGCCCGACGTTTATGGGCAACCCTTTGGCGTGTAATGTGGCGGCGGCAAGCATAGATTTGCTGCTGGAATCTGATTGGCAGCAACAGGTCAAGAACATCGAAATGCAATTACAATCTGAGCTGAGTGTTTATCAGGAAAGCAACCTGGTTAAGGATGTCAGGGTCAAAGGGGCGATTGGGGTAGTGGAGTTGAATCAGCCACTGGATGACTGCATGGATTGGTTGCCCGGGTTTATTGTTGAGCAGGGGGTCTGGATCCGGCCCTTCCGTAGCATGATTTATATTATGCCCCCTTATATCATCAGTGCTGAGGACTTGACCGTCCTGACCCGTGCCATTGGCCGGATGATTGCAGCGATTGCTGCGCATCTGTCCTCAACCTGCAAATAAGAAAAATCCTGATGGTATTCAGGTATTCCCCTGATTCATTCATATGGTTGATTTACATAGTATGGCAACTACGTTATCAGAAATGGTTTCAGATAACGTAAACTAACTACGAGGATTTAATCATGTGGACTAAACCAGAATATTCAGATATGCGTTTCGGCTTTGAAGTCACTATGTACATCTGCAATCGTTAAGATTGAGCTGTCCATAAAAAAACCCTTGGGGACTCGTCCCCAAGGGTTTTTTTATGGCTCCGGCATGTAATCGTTTTTATCAATCATATTAATAGAATTAAGTCGTTGTACCTATGTATCTGCCTCGACTACAATGCATACTGTCACTTACGACACAAACCTAATTATTAAGGAGCTAATAATGTCAACACTGATTAATACAGAGGTTAAACCATTTAAAACGACTGCTTACCATAACGGTGAGTTCGTTGATGTTTCAAGCGATGACATCAAAGGCAAATGGTCGGTATTTTTCTTCTATCCAGCAGACTTTACTTTTGTTTGCCCAACTGAGCTGGGTGATCTGGCTGACTACTATGCTCAACTGAAGGAAATGGGTGTTGAAGTTTATTCAGTTTCTACTGATACGCACTTCACGCATAAAGCATGGCACGATGCTTCAGAAACCATCAAAAAGATTCAATTCCCAATGCTGGGTGACGCAACCGGCAAGATCAGCCGTAACTTTGAAGTGATGATCGAAGAAGAAGGTCTGGCTTTACGCGGTACTTTCGTTGTAAATCCTGAAGGTATCATCAAAGTATGTGAAGTCCATGATCTGGGCATTGGCCGTAGCGCGAAAGAACTGGTTCGTAAAATCCAGGCAGCACAATATGTTGCTTCACACGACGGTGAAGTTTGTCCTGCTTCCTGGCAGCCAGGTGAAGAGACTTTGTCTCCATCTTTGGATTTGGTTGGCAAAATCTAAATGGTTGGAGGCTTCTGACTTAGGTGTCCGTAGCAGGGAAGGTCCTGCTTTCCCACAGTAGGGCACCCTGAGTCTGACCAGCCTTCCGATGACCTGTCCGGGCAATCTTGCCCGGACAACGTCAACCCTTGTTTTCAGATTACAGGTATATAGATATGTTGGATGCAAACATTGCTGCTCAATTGAAAGGCTATCTGCAAAATATCAAACGCCCAATCGAACTGATTGCGGCTTTGGATGACAGTGCTAAAGCTGCTGAAATGCGCGAGTTGTTGCAGGAAATCGCCGCGATGTCTGCCCAGATTTCATTTGTGCAAGATGCCGGCAGTGATTCACGCAAACCGTCTTTCCAGATCAAACAGCCACAAGGCGAAGAAAAAATTCGTTTTGCCGGTATCCCTATGGGACACGAGTTTACCTCGCTGGTTTTGGCGCTGTTGCATGTAGGCGGGCATCCAACCAAGCTGGATGACGAGGTTATTGAACAGATCAAAGGTTTGGAAGGCAAGTTTGTCTTCGAGACTTATATTTCTCTCTCTTGCCAGAACTGTCCTGAAGTGGTTCAGGCACTGAACGTGATGGCGGTGTTGAACCCGAATATCAGCCATACCATGATTGACGGCGCCTTGTATCAGCAAGAAGTCGACAGCAGACAAATCATGGCTGTACCGACCGTGTATCTTAATGGTGAAAATTTCGGTCAGGGCAGAATGAGTCTGCCGGAGATCATCGCCAAACTGGATAAAGGTTCAGTGGCCCGTGAAGCTGCCAAGCTCAGTGAAAAGGAAGACTTTGATGTATTGATCATCGGTGGCGGTCCCGCCGGTGCGGCGTCATCGATTTATGCGTCGCGTAAAGGCATTCGTACCGGCATCGTCGCCGAACGTTTCGGCGGTCAGGTCATGGATACCATGGCGATTGAAAACTTTATTTCGGTCAAAGAAACCGAAGGCCCGAAACTGGTTGCCGCATTGGAAGAACACGTCAAGGAATATGAAGTTGACGTGATGAATCTGCAACGCGCCAAGGCTTTGTCAAAAAACGGCAAAATGATCGAAGTCGAACTGGAAAGCGGCGCAACGTTGAGCAGTAAATCGGTGATCATTGCCACAGGAGCCCGCTGGCGTGAGCTGAGCGTGCCCGGCGAAAAAGAATACCGCGGCCATGGCGTCGCTTACTGCCCGCACTGTGATGGCCCTTTATTCAAAGGTAAACCGGTTGCGGTCATCGGCGGCGGTAATTCGGGTGTGGAAGCTGCGATTGATCTGGCGGGTATTGTCGGTCATGTGACTTTGATCGAATATGCAGACAAGCTGCGTGCCGATGCCGTGTTACTGAACAAGTTGCATTCGCTCAATAATGTGACGGTTATTACCAGCGGCCAGACTACCAAGATCACCGGTGCCGATGGCAAGGTCAATGGCCTTGATTACATCGACCGTGAAACAGGTGACAGCAAACATATAGAATTGAATGCGGTATTTGTGCAGATTGGTCTGATTCCGAATACGGATTGGTTGAAAGGTACTATCGACTTGAGCAAGTTCGGTGAGATTGAGATCGATAATCACGGCCAGACTTCATTGCCGGGTGTGTTTGCCGCCGGTGATGTGACGACCATCCCGTACAAGCAGATCATTATGGCGATGGGCGACGGTGCCCGTGCAGCTTTAGGTGCGTTCGATTACCTGATTCGTAATGATTTCAGTGAAGAGAGCGAGGCAGCTTGATCCCCGCTATCAGCGCTAATTTTCACCTGCCTCGTCAACCAGCTCAAGCAGGTTGACGAGGTTCATTTTTATCGCCAGCCGGGTCAGTTCAATATCGCTGCTGACACCTAGTTTTTTCTTGATGATGTAGTGTGAGTTCGAAACCGTCTTCGGGCTGATATTCAGCAATTCCGCGATGTCCTGGTTGGATTTGGCATCGACCAGCAAACGCAGGATTTCGAACTCCCTGACTGTCAATTCATCCAGCGCCGATTGTTCCTGTCCCAGTTTTTCCATGGCTAACGCTTGCGCGATATCAGCACTGAGGGTGTGTTTGTTTTGTGCCACTTGTGAAATGGCGCGGATTAAATCTTCCGGGTCGCTGCTTTTGGTAACGTAACCTAAAGCACCTGCCCGTGTAGCCTGCAGGGCAAAGCTGGGATTTTGATGCATGCTGAAAACCAGAATTCTGGCCTGTGCATCAAACTGTTTGATACGTTCAATTGTTTTGAGTCCGCTTTGGCCGGGTAGTGAAATATCCATCACCACAATATCTGGTCGATGCTGTTTATAACGGATATAGGCTTCGTTACCGTCACAGGCTTCTGCGATGACTTCGAGGTCGGCCTGTTTTTGCAACAGTGAACGATAACCTTCACGGACAATAGCGTGGTCATCGACCAGCATGATTCGGATGCATTTATTCATTATTGGCAAGGTCTTTTTGATTTTGAACAACGGGCAGAAGGATCGTCACGATCAAGCCACCCTGATGCTGTGTTTGTAGTTTTGCGCTGCCACCCAAGGCTGTCACACGTTCGTGAATGCCTAATAATCCCATGCCCATCGTATGCTCGAAGGTGGCTGTCTCGGCAATGCCATTATCCTGGATAACCAGACTGAGTGTGGTCGGGTTCAGGTAACTGAGGCTGATTAATGCCTGACTGGCCTGTGCATGTTTGGCGATATTGGTCAGACATTCCTGCACGATACGATAGATATTGACCGGCAACGGCTCGGGCAGTCCATCGACATCACCTTCGACGGTTATCCGGTAGTTCGTCTGGTTGCCGCTGCGTTGATTCCAGCTTCTGACCAGCTGATTCAGACTTGTGGCTAGCCCAAGCTCGTCAACGTCAGCAGGACGCAGGCGCGTCAGCAGGTTTCTCAGTGCCGTCATCATATGCGAGGTGATATGACTGATGGAACTGATTTCTTCCAGCAGCGCGGGACAGTCTTTTTTGGCGGTCTGCGCAATTGACGTAGTCACAGCGTTGATACCTGCCAGACACTGTCCGAACTCATCATGCAGTTCACGTGAAATATAACGATGTTCTTCTTCCTGCACATTCATCAGTTTGAATGCCAGCCGCTGGTTTTCAGCCAAAGTCTGTTGTTGGCTGTCGGCCAGTGCATTGATAGCCTGACTGGTCCGTTTCCATTCCGCGACATCAAATTCCGGCAATCTCAGATCAAGCTCGCCTTCACGCATTCGCTCCAGGCCGCTGACAATTCGATGCGCCGGTCTCAGCATCCGGTTGATCGTGACAAACATTAAAATGCACAAGGCGATAATCGTCACAGTCAGTACTCCAATAACCGCACGCAGATTGTTCCAGGCCCGGGCAATTTCCATCTGAACATTGAGTGATACCAGTATGGTGCCGTATTTGATCGCATTGAAGTTCACCGATTTCCTGACTTCCAGATCTGGATTGAACAAAGACTGATAGAAGGTTCCAAACCAGGCAGGGTAATCTCTGTCGAGTGCTGTCGTATCATTGCAGAGACTGCGCTGGCGACTTTGGGTACGCGACAGAAACTGGGTGCAGGATCCGGGCAGGCCCTTGATTTCGCGTGATAAGTTAACGTCTGGAAACTTCCTGGCAAAATCATAACGCTGGAACATTTCCAATAACTGCTGTTTCATCTGTTTTTCGATACGTTTGGCGGTTTGTTCCGCCTCAAAGGTGGCTTGTTGATCTGTTTGATAAAGTACGTACCAGGCGCTGGACGTCAGACAAAGCAGTGCAATCAGCAGAATTCTGGAAAACAGCTGGACTTGTAGATTCATGAAATCATCACATCGCGAAACATATCACTTTGAAAGATCACTAGTCTAGGCTGTCCTGTAATGTGATAAAAGTGCTTTTCAACTGTCGGGCAATTTGCCCGAAGAATAAAGGCAATTTTCGGATGCAGTCAAAAGCCATTACGGGTTCAATAGGCCACTGCTCTGTTCTTACTGAGGCAGGTTATGTGTGGTGCTCTCAGCTTTGTGATCACCACTGGTGGATTTGTGTGAGTGGAGATGACGTTTTTGAAATATGCTTGTACTTATCATAATTTATTACTGTTTAAGTACTTGGTAAAGTAGACCATCAACAAAAGGCAAGGGGATAAAAATGGCTGAATCTCAGCTTCTGCAGACGGCACGTGAACATGCGCTCGAACTGGAAAATGTTGTTAACAAGGTTGTTATCGGCCAGCAAAACGCGATCAGACTGATTCTGATTGCTTTGCATGCCAGAGGACACGTGTTACTGGAAGGCGGCGTCGGTGTCGGGAAAACCACATTGTTACGTGCCTTTTCCAAAGCACTGGGCGGGGCATTCGGCCGTATTGAAGGCAGTGTCGATTTGATGCCGAACGATTTGTTATACAGTGCCTGGGTCAATGCCGACGGCAAACCGGTGATCGATCCCGGTCCACTGATCGCCCACGGGGAAGAAACGGCCGTGTTTTTCTTTAATGAAATCAATCGTGCCAGACCACAGGTGCAGTCATTGCTGTTGCGGGCGATGGCAGAACGCAGTGTGGATGCCTTCGGTCAGGAGTATCGTTTCCCCCACATGGTGGTATTTGCCGATCGTAATGCGGTGGAAAAGGAAGAAACTTTCGAGCTGAGTGCGGCAGCTCGTGACCGTTTCCTGTTTGAGATTAATATCAGTCGCCCCATCAACGATGAAGTACGCCGCCGGCTGATCTTTGATCCTGTGTTCCATGATGTCGATCAATTACTGTCAACGATCAGTGAACCTTTGCTCGATTACAGGGAGTTGAACAAGCTGGATCATGAAATTCAACATTCGGTGTTTGTGTCGCCCGAGATTGAAAACTATGTTGTGCGTTTGTGGGATGCCAGCTGGGAACCGCATAAACTGGGTATCGAGCTGCCTGATATCTATGTGGAAGATCTGGTGGTGGCAGGCGCCAGTGTCCGCGGTATGTCGGTCATGGTGAGGGCGGCCAAGGTGTGTGCCTGGCTGGAAGGTCGTGATCATGTGTTACCGGACGATATCCATACGGTGTTATTGCCAGCCATGACCCACCGTGTTTTCTTGTCACCGGTTTATGAGGGTCGTCGTGAACAGATTATGCCGCTGTTTGTACGGGCGCTTCGTGACCATATTGCAACACCGTAACTTGTTATGGCGATGAGAGACCTGCAACCGCAGGAGTTTGTTTATCGGTTTCCGGACAAGGTCTTTGGCCATGTGCCCGGGGCGCATAGTGGCACGGCGCTGGGCAGTGGTGATCGCTTTGCCGGATTTGCGGACCTGTTTGATTACCCGGATCCACGGCGTCTGGATATTCGCGCCAGTCTGCGCAGTCAAATGTCTGACGTGACACAAGGCGAGAGTCAGCGCTGGCTGGTTAGACGCTATCAGCAGAGAGCCTCAATTACATTGTGGTTATTGGCTGATATCAGTCGTTCAATGTCAGTTGCCAGTGTCAACCATGAACGGCTGGCAAGACTTGCACATATGATTGCGCACAGTGCGATTGGTTTGGGAGATCGTTTTGCCATGGCTGGCTTTGACTCGGTCTGGCGTCAGGATGTGACGATTATGCCGACCACGCAGCGCAGCATGCCGGCTTTCGCTGCCGAGCAAATCATGTCTGCAGCAGAACCGGGAGCACCGGGTGCAGAAGGCTTGTTTCACGCGGCAGATCTGATCAACAACAAGCGGGCGATGGTGTTTCTGGCCTCTGACTTTTGTTATGACCTCAGCCTGGTTGAGCGTAGCCTGCGGAAACTATCACAGTACACCGTGATCCCGATTGTCTGGCGTCACGATGATGTCGATCACTTCCCGTCACATGCGGGTTGGGCGGAAACCCGTGATGCGGAAACCGGGCAACGTCACAGTGTCTGGATGCGCCCCGGCATGAAAAAGCGTTGGCAACAGCAGATGGATGATCATTTCTCCCAACTGACAGAATGTTTCATGCGTTATCGCATCAGACCCTTGTTTGTGGAAGGGGATATCACGCCGCAACAGTTGACCGAATATTTTTACGCCATGAAAAATTCATAGGAATGCATATGATCCTAGATTCCTCAGTTGACCGCTGGCATTTACGAGGTAAGCCCGATGAACGTTAAGACTCTCCTGCGCATGAACGGTCACCGATGGAGGGGGTCCGCTACGCACCCGTTTGCACGTCTGGCGAGTCGCCTGGCGTTGTCGCTCCTCCTAGCAGGGGGCGGCCATGCGTCGTCGCTCCTAGCCAGCCAACCCGCCAGACGCACAACCGGATGCGTCCCACTAAGGAGTCTAGGATGATGCGTTTGATAACCCTGATATTAACCGGGCAGTTAAATACCGTTCGGGCTGAGCCTGTCGAAGCCCTGTTAGTACAACACCATTCGACTCTTCGCCAAGCTCAGAACCCAGGGCGAACGGCCGTTCGTAATTTTATTGTCGGCTTAATAACCAGTTTATGTTTTTTGCTGCCGGTTTATGCCGATGATACCAAGGTGACACTGGATCGCAGCTGGGGGCTGCTGATAGGTGATCGGATCCAGGCCAGGATCGAATTGCCGGTTGATGCCGGTCAGCTGGACCTGAGTTCGTTACCGCAGCATCACAAGCGTTATGGCGCCTGGTTGTATCTTGATGACAGCAACGTCAGTGGTCAGACCATGACCCTGTTTTTTCAGCTGATCAATGTCCCTGCCGAAAACCGCCAGGTTGCTACCCCCGAATTTGAATTGAGAACGCAGGATGGTGAGTTCATCAATATTCCTTCTGTGCCGATGCAGATAGGCTCGTTTCTGCAAACTAATGAAGAAGGGGAGGCGCGACTGCTGCCTCGTGGTGATGTCAAGCTGCAGCCTGAAAGCAGTGAACCGCTGAAATGGCAGCTCCGGCTGTCGATCGCGGTATTTATCCTGGGCTTGTTGATCTGGCTGGCATGGCATTTTGGTCTGAGACCGCGCCAGCGTCTGCCTTTTGCGACGGCCGTGTTCGAACTTAATAAAATGCGGCTATTGAGGCAAAAAGACAGTGAGGCGGCCAGCCGCAGTTTGCACCATGCCTTTAACCGCTGTGCAGGGCGAGTCGTTATTCACAGCCAGCTTAATAAGCTCTGGCAACAATGCCCGTGGCTGGAACCGGTTAAAACTGATATCGAGGGTTTTTATCAACAGTCTGCTGCCCATTTTTTCAGCCGCAATGCTGTGGAACAAAAGGATTTCGAGCAATTGCTGGCCTTGGCACGTCGGTGTCGGGCTGAGGAGAAAATGGCATGACATTGCTGGGACTGGAGTGGTCATTGCCGTGGTTTCTGGCCTTATTACCGCTGGCACTGTTGCCATGGTTTAACCACAACCTGGATAAAACGATTGCCTGGGTTGACCTGGTTCCGCAGGATCCTTTATCCAACGTTTTCAGTATCGTATTCAAAATACTGTCCTCTCTGGTCATCGTCGCTTTGCTGCTGGCCCTGGCCGGCCCCAGTCTGCCGGAACAAAAAATTGAACGGATAGGTGAGGGGGCAGAAATTGTCCTGCTGCTGGATCGCAGCCGCAGCATGGATGATCCCTTTGCGGTTAAGACTCAAGCAGCAGTTGTCAGTGTGGGTGGCTATAATTCGAAACGGCGTGTCGCTCGTGATTATCTGACCGAGTTTGTGAAAAAACGCCCGGATGACCGGTTTGGCTTTGTATTTTTCAGCACCAAAGCGATCAATCTATTGCCCCTGACCTACGATCGTGAAGCGGTATTGGCAACAATTAATGCAAATGCCTTAGGTAAGGGGTTGTCTGATACCAATATGGAAGAGGCATTATTAAGCAGTGCCAACATGTTTGAGGGGCAAACCTACCGGGGATCCCGAATCGTTTTGTTGGTCTCAGACGGGGGCCAGTTGCTTAGTGACGAAGCTAAAAAACGTATCGCAGAGCGCTATAAAGCGATGAATCTGACCGTGTATTGGATTTACTTGAAATCACTGCGCGATATGACACTGGAAGTGTCAGAGAATGATAACTTGCTCTGGGTTGATACGCCGGAGCGTAAGCTACACCAATTTTTTAAATCGATTGGCATTCCATATCGTGCTTTTGAAGCCGGTTCGCTGGAAGCTTTTGCCGAGGCGCTTGATGAGATCGATAGCCAGCATTATCAGACTTTGATTGTCGAGGAAACGCTGCCACATGAGCCCAAATCCGATCTGTTTTTGTGGATTGCGCTGCTGGCTATGCTCCTGCTGGCCTCATCTCATCTTTATACCTACTGGGGAGTAAAAAAGGCCCATGAATAAACTGTTGGTAATGGCACGTTGGCTGCTGATATTGGTGATGGTTGCCAGCGTTTTGCTGGCTGCGAGTGCTGCGGTCATGCTCTGGCAAAAAGCGCAAATTGATGCTTTTGTCGCTGATCCGGCTGCGTTTGAGACTGTGCCGGAGAATCCGCGCGCGCATTTTGCCAAGGCAACTCAGCTGGTTCGAGAACAAGAGCCGGATCTGGCTCTTGAGCAATGGACGCTGGTGCTGGGTAGTCACGATCCTGAGTTGATGCCTGAGGCTTATTTCAATCGAGGCAATATCAATCTGCGAGAGGCTTTGACGATGACTGCTTCTGATGGCCGGCAGATTCCATTGATAGAACTTGCCAAACAGGATTACCGTAGCGCACTGGCACTGGAGCCGATGATGTGGGATGCGCGTTACAACCTTGAGATTGCTCTGCGCGTGGTGCCCGAGGATCCCGATATCAATCCGGACTTTGAGAAAAACATTATCAGTAGCCAGCGCTCGATTGAAAGTAAGGGTTTCAAGGTTGATTTGCCATGATTTTGAGTTATCAGAAACGTATTTTTCTGACGGCAGCGGTTATGCTGTTGGCATTGATACTGATTATGGCGGCTTTGTGGTTACCCCTGGTGCCACGTGATGTCAAAATTATGGATACGCTGTTTGTGATTGATATTACAGACAGCATGAATGTTGAAGATGCTGAGTTGGACGGTAACAAGGTGAGACGGCTTGAGTGGGCCAAGGAGTTCACTCGGCGTACGCTATTGGAGATGCCCTGTGGTGCCCACGCCGGTCTGGCGATTTTCAGTGAGGCAAGGAGCTTGATTTTGATGAATCCGGTCGAGGTCTGTTCCAGCTACCATGATCTGACGCAAATGCTCAATCAATTTGAACCACAGATGGCCTGGGCCAGATCCAGTGAGGTATCGAAAGCCACTTATACAGCGATCAAACAAGTCAAAAGTCTTGACCCCAAACCGACGATTGTGATGATTACCGATGGCCATGAAGCGCCCCCCATCCATGAATCTTTGTTTCCCAAATTTGCCGGCACACCCGGTGAAGTGCACGGCCTGCTTGTCGGCGTCGGAGGGGATGACTTACTGCCTATTCCCAAAACCAATGAAGAAGGCGAGGTTGAAGGTTTCTGGGAGGTGAATGAGGTCATGCACCAGGATGTGTATGCTTCCTCGCGTGGCGATATGGCTGCTGCCAATGCCCAGAAACCGCGCACTGAGCATCTTTCATCCCAGAAAAGGTCACATCTGGAAACCCTGGCCAACCGGGTTGGCTTTGAATTTGTCTCATCGCCGACCAAGCCCGCCAAACTGGTTGAACAAATCCGTGCTGAGTCGATTACCCGTGAGCTGACGGTGGATTATGATCTTTATGCCTGGCTTTCAGGACTGGCCCTGTTGCTTGTTTTACTGGTCTTTCTGCCTTACAGTCTGGTTGTCAGAACTGATGACTAACGGGCTGACAGGATTAAGAATAAGGCCGGGATTCCCTGTTGACCGCCGCCGCCGAGGTTTTCTATCAATGTCATGTTGGGATTAGACTGGACATTACCTTACCTGCTTTACCTGTTGCCCCTGGGCATATTACCGTGGCTCTCACACAATACCGAGAAAACTATAGCCTGGGACGGCTTACTGCCACATGATCGGTTCTCCGGGCTGTTAAGCTTCCTGCACAAAAGCCTGGCCATGCTGGTCATAATCGCATTGATAATAGCTTTGGCCGGCCCGTACACACCTGAAAAAGTGGTCGAACGTTACCGCCAGGGCGCTGAGTTCATCCTGCTGTTGGATCGCAGCCGCAGCATGGATGATATCTTTGCCCGGCGGCCGCTGAATACGCTGCCGATTGAAAATGAAGTGATCCGAAGCAAGCGCAGTGTGTCGCGAGATTATTTAGCCGAGTTTGTGAAACGGCGACCGGATGACCGTTTCGGCTACGTGTTTTTCAGTGATAAGTCGACGGAAATTCTAAGGTTGACCTATAACAAGGACGCCATTCTCGCGACCATCAATGCCGGTGGTTTGGGCAAGGGCATCTCCAAAACCAATATTTTTTCAGCACTGCGCCTGGCCGCAGAGATGTACGAGCGAGAAGTCTATCGGGGTTCACGCAATGTGCTGTTGATTTCAGATGGCGGACAAACCCTGTCCGAACAGGAAAAAGCCTATCTCAAACAGATCTATCCGGAAATGAAATTGAATCTTTACTGGATCTACCTGCGTTCGATGCGCGGTATGACCCTGGACAAAAGTGATGAGGACAGTTTGTTATGGCTTGATATGCCCGAGCGAAAACTGCACGAGTTTTTTAAGCAGCTTGATGTGTCGTATCAGGCGTTTGAGGCCGGGTCGATGCAAGAGTTTGCCGATGCGATTAATGAAATTGATCGGCAGCAGTATCAGACGTTGATTGTTGAAGAGCGAATTCCGCATCAGTCGCAGGCAGACAGCTTTTTATGGGTTGCGTTTGTGGCGATGCTGTTGTTGGCCGTGTCACAACTCTATACTTTGTGGGGCGTTAGACAGGCTTATCATGTAAAACGTCACCAGTAGTGACGGGCAATTGGGAAATCAAGTGTCTGTCGTAACACTTGATTCTGATTTAACAAAACATCGTTTGCGACAAGATCGAATGATGTGCCGCGCTCAATTAAAGGGAAGCGTCACCTTTAATTAGGGCTGTATCATACTTCTCTTGCTTCACAGTTTAAGCATTTGTTTCATATCAGAAGGTAGTCTTCATGTTTACGCCACTGTAGCTCCAGTTCCAGAATATAATGAGTGACTGGTCTTTGAACTGGCCAGTCCAACTCGTAAATCAGATCATGCCACGAGTCATTCTTATGGGCAGCAGCCAGACGTATAAAGACATCTTTTGCCGTTTTGTTTTTTGGTGTACCTTCCTCCTAATGGTTATATTGAATTCGAGCAGCATAGACTACAAGGCCAAGCGGCAAACCATGTACAGTACGACCGACGCAGAACTTCGCCTTCGTTTGATCCATGGTGATGTTGAGTTCTTTGGGGATCTTGATTTCGGTAGAATGCTGGTTGAGACCTGAGCAAGCCACTTGGATGATTGCTCCACTCAAGGTAGCCTTGGCGGTGTCCAAACTCATTGCGTCAACCTCGTCCTTTAGGAAGCCTTGGGCTTGACCATGAGTCATTTTGATTCCGCCGTCTTCCTCTCGATATTGTTCAAGCGCGGGACGTGGAGTCAAATATCTGTATAGCTGAAGCCCCATGAATATCAGTTGGACAGCAGGTTCTGTACTTTTGATGTAGCTCTCTGCTGACACGGTGTTATTTCCTCCGTTCTGATTGCCCAACGCGTTATTAAGAGAAATAAAAATTTCCTGTAATTTTAGATATATACGGACTGTATTTCCTCGGAACTGAATAACCAAGGGAAAAGAAGGAATAAACAACAGCCTAATTAAAAGCGCTCTGTTTGATTAAACTGCACTCTTTTTGTGGAAAAAGTAGCAGATTGCCCTTATTGCACAAGCTGTCATCGCATTTGCCAAGCAGCTTTGTTATCGTGATGCCTGAAATCAAAAACGGGTTAATCCGAATGGAACAATCGCCTCCAACTACCTGGCTTGATATTTCGCTGGCAGAGCAGCAATGCACCTTATGGCAAAATGAGCAGGCTGTGTTCAATGCCGCGGTATCAACAGCACTGAACGGGGCTGGCGAACAAAATGGCAGCGGTTGCACGCCACGTGGTTGGCACAAGATTCGTGCCTGCATCGGTAAGGGTGTGCCCGAGAATACGGTGTTTGTCGGTCGTCGTCCTACCGGCGAGCTCTATCATCCTGATTTAAGTGAACAATTTCCTGATAGAGACTGGATTTTAACGCGCATTCTCTGGCTCAGTGGCTTGGAAGTCGGCAGAAATCGATTGGGAAATGTTGATACAATGCGCCGATACATATACATCCATGGTTGTCCGGATGCGCTGCCGATGGGGCAGCCGCTGTCGCATGGTTGTATCCGGATGCATAATCGGGATCTGTTGACTTTATATGACTTGGTCAAACCGGGTTTGAAAGTGTGGATTCATGAAGGTACCGAAACAACTTGAAAAGGTACGATACGCGTTTTTAAAAGTTGTTCCGGTATGAGGTTAAAATCTATGACATTAGGCCCGTTAATGGTCGACTTGCTCGGCCCCGAGCTGAGCCAGCAGGAAAAAGAAGTATTGCAACACCCGCTGGTGGGTGGGGTGATTTTATTCAGCCGTAATTTTGAGTCGCCTGAACAAATTACAGCGCTGACCTCAGCGATTCACAAGTTGCGTGAGCCGCATCTGCTGGTTGCCGTTGATCATGAAGGTGGACGAGTGCAGCGTTTTCGCACCGGTTTTACCCGTCTGCCGCCGGTAGGGGCAATGGGTAAGCATTATATGCAACAACCACAGCTGACTCTGCAGCGTGCTGAACAGACCGGGTGGTTGATGGCGGCAGAGTTGCGTGCGGTCGGTGTCGACTTTAGCTTTGCACCGGTGCTTGATTTGGATTACGGCGTCAGTGAAGTGATTGGCGATCGTTCATTCCACCGCGATCCCAAAGCGGTGACAGAAATGGCCAGATCCTATATTCAGGGTATGAAAAAAGCGCGTATGTCGGCTGTGGGTAAACATTTCCCCGGCCACGGTGCGGTAGCCGTCGATTCTCATTTGGGTTTACCTGTTGATAAACGCCATTTCGAAGATATGCTGCAAGCCGATATGCTGCCATTCAGTCGTCTTTGCCAGACAGAGCTGGCCGGTATCATGCCGGCTCATATCGTTTTTGAGCAATGTGATGACATGCCTGCCGGGTTTTCCCGTTACTGGCTTCAGGAGATTCTGCGTCAGCGTTTCGGGTTTCAGGGGGCGATTCTCAGTGATGATCTGAGCATGGAGGGTGCCGCCATGATCGGCGGACCACTGGAACGTGCTGAAGCGGCGCTTGAGGCGGGCTGCGATATGGTGCTGGTCTGCAATAACCCCGGCAGTGTTGAAACGGTAATCGATGGTCTCAGGATTAAGCCTGATCCGCTGCGTCATGCCCGGCTGGTGAGGTTACATGGCCGCCATGCTTTGAGCAGAGATGAGTTGCTGGCCAGTGCCGAATGGAAGCAGGCGGCTGAAATAATCGCCGCTTATGCCCCTGATCCGGAGATGGAGTTAAATCTAGCATGATAAGACTTGGGTTTTTGCTGTTACTGTTAAGTTGCAGCCCGTTTGCCTTTTCGGGTATGTATTCTGCTGCTGCCGGCAGCCAGCAAACAATTGTTCAGAACGAAGCTGATGAGGTCACCGCTGATTCCAGGCTGCGTAGCCCCCAGGCCACGGTGAAGCAGTTTATTACTGCGATGACCAAAGTCACCACCGGCGAGGAAGAAGCTATCTATCGGGCGATTGCTACGCTGGATTTGTCTCAAGTCAGTCAACTGATTCGCAATGAACGCGGCCAGGAAACGGCACGCCTTTTGTTTACCATTATTCAACTGGCAGATACGCCGAAGCTGGATGAAATACCAGTTAACTATCGGCAGGAAGAGTATGTATTGCTGCGCACCGAACCGGGTAATATTGTGTTGCGGCTAAATGAACAGCGTAACTGGCTGTTCAGTGCCAAAACCGTTGAAAATGTACCGGCTATTTTTCAGGCCCTCACCGATAATCAGACTTTTTCGGTCAATGGCGATGACAGGGTCGCTTTGCCTGCCAGCGTTCAGCTGCGCGCGCAGATGCCGACCGTACTCAAACAGGGGTTTTTGCTGGAATACTGGCAGTGGCTGGGCTTGTTTCTGATTATTGTATTGGGGTCTATTGCCGATAAGGTGCTGGCCTGGATCCTGAAACTCAATGTCAGCCGCTGGCGGAAAAATCATCCGACTTTCGAGCAGCTTGATGACACTGTTTTACGGCCTTTGGGCCTGATGGCGATGGCCCTGATTTGGTGGTCAGGTCTTAATATGCTGGGGCTGCCCGATACGGCCTTGTTGATTTTGCTGGTTGCAGTGAAAGTACTGGTGTCCTTGTCTGGTATCTGGAGTGCGTTCCGCATTGTCGACATTTTTGATGTGATGTTGAGCAGCAAGGCGCAACAGACACACAACAAGTTTGATGACTTGCTGGTACCGATGATTACCAAAAGTCTCAAGGTGTTTGTGGTGGTTATCGGTATTGTGTTTGCCGCCGATAATCTCAATATCAATGTCACCAGCCTGCTGGCCGGTTTGGGACTGGGTGGTCTGGCTTTTGCGTTGGCGGCCAAGGATTTGCTGGGTAATTTCTTCGGTTCGGTCACGGTATTGTTGGATAGGCCGTTCAGTATCGGTGACTGGGTGGTGATAGGT
>NZ_JAPDMV010000010.1 GCF_026319305.1 Methylophaga sp. OBS4 | reverse complement strand
GCCCGCTTCGTCCATACCATTTATGGAAATAACGCGCTCTGGACTCATAAAAGTAACGCGGCAAGCGTTTGCGCAACTTTACCCGTGACTTGAGCGGAAGTCTTTTCCCGTGACATGCTGGTTATGGCCGCCTTGACCGTCTCGTTATTTATCTTCGGTTACGGTTTCCGTGGTCGTGGTCGAATCAACCGCTTTGAAGGGGGGCTTTTGCTAGCTGCCTATGTCGCTTACACTGCGTACCTGATCAGTTCGGTGTT
Organism: Methylophaga sp. OBS4; assembly: GCF_026319305.1. Taxonomy (GTDB): domain Bacteria; phylum Pseudomonadota; class Gammaproteobacteria; order Nitrosococcales; family Methylophagaceae; genus Methylophaga. The sequence continues at coordinate 77,724 of NZ_JAPDMV010000010.1, read as the reverse complement.
CGGCCTGTGACCAAAATAATTCGATTTCCGCTATGGCAAATATTCTGATTGATAAATCCCACAAACCGCTGATTAAAGCAGCCATTAATCTGGGCGACTGGCTGCTGACACTGGACAGGTTATCAAGCGAAGACAGAAACGCTGTCAAGGCTGTACAGCAATCGTTAACCAAGCTGCCCAAAATCAAGGATAGTACCTTGGCTATGTATGGTTTCAGCATAGAGCGGGGCGATGAAAGCCAGGGTCTGGTGCGTGGTTGGGATCTGTCGCTGGAATATTTCGCCGCGGATCCGGAACGGCAGGGCGGACTGGAAATCTTCAGCTCCTACCTTCCTATTCCTGAAACAACTGAAATAGTCGTGCTGGCGGAGAAAAAACAAAACGAAGTCTATTTCCACTGGCCGATTGGCGATGTATGCAATCTCATCAAGCCCGAGCAATCCCAACAATGGATTAACGAAGTTAGCGAGCCGCTTCAATTTATGGAAGCCGGCGATCGCTTACGGGTAGAGATTGTGCATCAGGATTATTACTCAGAAATTGAATATCCGGCTGTGGGATAGCCGTCCATTAAACACTGATTCCGTTCATCCCGAGCGCTTTCCGCATCGCATTAATAATGATGTACCCTGAACCCGAATTTTAATTTGGATTTAGGGAAAAACTTCCTATACTCTGTGGGGTAGTTCCGAGCATCACGACAAACCTGGCAAAAGGAAAGCTATGGATAAGAAGTTTAGCTTGGATGACACCACGATACCGGGAGCGATATCCGTATCAGACGAGGAAATCGCTCTGCTGCTGGAAGCCATTTACGACAAGTATGGCTATGATTTCCGGTCCTATTCCCGTGCCCATGTCAGACGCAGGCTGGTGCAGCGTCTGCGACTGTCACAGCTGGAAAGCCTTGGTATGCTGCAATACAAGGCGTTGCACGATCCCGATTTTATTGCCCTGTTGCTGAAAGACTTCAGTATCAATGTCACCGAGATGTTTCGCGACCCGGATTTTTATCTGGCCGTACGCGAAAAAGTCGTACCGTTACTCAAAACCTGGTCCTATATCAAGATCTGGCACGCGGGATGCAGCACTGGTGAAGAAGTGTATTCCATGGCCATCATGCTTAAGGAAGAACATCTTGATAGCCGAGTGCAGATCTATGCCACCGACTTTAATTCCCATGCTCTGGCGCAGGCCAGGGAGGGCATTTTCCCTGCCGAAAATATGAAAACCTACGCACGTAACTACCAGAGTGCAGGTGCCATCGCATCCTTCTCCGACTATTACCACGCAAAATACGACTCGGCCATTATGGATCCATCGTTGAAAAAGAATATTCTCTGGGCCAATCATAACCTGGTGACTGATAGCGATTTTGCCGAAGTGCACATGGTGGTGTGTCGCAACGTCCTTATTTACTTCAACCGGCAGCTGCAAAACAGTGTTCATAAACTGTTCCATCGCTCACTGGTCAACGGCGGCATTCTGTGTCTGGGCAAAAAAGAAACTTTGAGCCTAACCGACTACAAGGATTCCTATTCGGACGTAGATCGGCAACAAAAAATCTATAAGAAAAATTATGAATATCCCTCACCTTGAGCGCTATGAAGCCGTGGTATTGGGTGCCTCCTTTGGCGGGATGCAGCTGTTGAAGCTGCTGTTGACTGCGCTTCCCCGCGATTTTTCACTGCCGATCATCGCCGTGCAACACACGGCGCCCACCTCACAGGGAACGCTGGCTGAATTATTAAATAGCTTCTGTGACATCGAGGTCAGAGAAGCCAACGAAAAAGAACCGATCGAGCCGGAAAAGGTGTATTTTGCGCCCGCCAACTACCACTTGCTGATCGAGCCTGATCGCACTTTTACCTTAACGGTGGATGAACGGGTGAATCATGCCCGTCCGGCCATTGACGTACTGTTCGAGACTGCGGCGGAAGCCTACGGAGTCGAGCTGGTCGGTTTGGTATTGACCGGCGCTAATGCCGATGGCGCTGAAGGGCTGCGGTACCTCAAAGACAAAGGTGGGCTTGCCGTTGTGCAGGATCCGGATACGGCGGTTGCACCCTCTATGCCCCAGGCTGCCATTCGAATTGCACGGCCGCAGCACGTGCTGACGCCCGGACAAATTACAGACTTGTTACTGCAGATTCATCACAATCGTCAGGAGGACGTGACATGAAAATTGATACATTGGGCAAGAAAGTCGGCTTAGGTTATGCCCTGATGGTGCTGCTATTGGCATTTGCCGTGCTGATTACCATCTGGCAGGTGCGAAATACCAACGACACAGCTGAACGACTTATCAATTTGCGTGAACCTACCGCCAAAAGCAGTCTCCAGGTCTTGAACGGAGTCAATCATGCCGTGGCGGCACTACGTGGCTGGATTCTGCTCCCCGAACAGAGTTTCGAGGACGATTTTTTGCAGGCCTGGGAGCAGGAGATTAGAGCGCCACTGAATCGTTTGCAGCAACTTTCCGCCGATTGGACAAGCCCTGAAAATGTGCTGCGGCTTAGCCGCATGGTTTCGCTGGTCGAGCAACTGGAAACTTATCATACGCAGGTCAAAACACTGGCTGTCACGGACAGAGATGCTGCCAACAAACTGCTCAATGACAAGACATTCCCTTTGTCCAGAGAAATCCGGGAAGTGCTTAACGAGATGCTGGACGACCAAGACATCTTGCTGCAGAGCGATTTCAGCGAGATGAACCGGCAGATCACCTTGTTGCGCATAATCGAATGGGGGCTGTTGGTACTCGGGGTGTCACTCAGCATTGTGTTGTCGCTGCTCGTTGCACGGGCTGTTACCCGCCCCATATCCGGCGCTGTGACAATTGCCAACGAGATAGCGGCAGGCAACCTTGATACCGATGTCAATCTGACGGGATCCCGCGAAGTGAAAATGCTGGGTAGCGCCCTGACTGATATGAGGGATTCACTCAAGGCTAAAACCCTTGAGACAGAGAAATATGTTTGGCTTACCAACGGTCAGAATCGTCTGAACCAGATAATGCGGGGCGATCAGGGTATCGATGAACTGGCCACCAGCATTATTACCTTCATGTCCACCTATACCCAGGCTAATATCGGTTCGCTCTACTTGGTGAGTGAAAACTCAGGGACATTTTCATTGGCCGGCCGTTATGCTTACGATGCCGTTAGTGCCAGAGACAGCTTTAATTTAGGAGAAGGGCTGATCGGCCAGGCGGCTGCCGATAAGACACCGATTCTGCTGCAGGAGCTGGATGAACACTATATCCGGGTACAGTCGTCGCTGCTGGATACGCCGCCGCGAAATATTTATCTGGCGCCTTTCCTGCTCGACGGGCGTACTTTGGGTGTGCTGGAGCTGGGCAAGCTGAATGACTTTGACGAAGCTAATCAGGAGTTTGTGCAATCCAATCTGGAAGCGGTCAGTATCGTGCTGAATTCGGCCATCGCCCGCAAAAAAATTCAGGAACTGCTGGAAGAAACGCAGCGGCAAAGTGAAGAGTTACAGCAACAGCAGGAAGAACTGGAACAGACCAATGAAGAACTGGAGGAGCAGACCCAGCAGTTAAGGGATCAACAGGAAGAACTGCAGGCCGCCAACGAAGAGCTGGAAGAGCAGTCCCAGGCGGTCTCGCAGCAAAACAGCGAGCTGGAAGCGGCCCGGAGCAACCTTGAGTTCAAGACCAGGGAACTGGAGATCAGCAGCAAATACAAAAGTGAATTTCTGGCCAATATGAGCCATGAACTGCGTACTCCGCTCAACAGTCTACTGATCCTGTCCAACGATCTGGCCCGCAATGCCGACAATAACCTGAACGGGGAGCAAGTGGAAAGCGCACAGGTAATCAGCCGCAGCGGCCATGATCTGTTAAGCCTGATCAACGACATACTCGATTTGTCGAAAATAGAAGCCGGCAAAATGAGTCTCAACGTGACCGGTGTGACCCTGGCCGATATTGCTGATGATATCAGACGCACTTTCGGTCGCCAGGCGGCGGAGAAGAGCCTGACTTTAGACACCGTTATCGACGAAACACTGCCTGATACGATACGCACCGACAAACAGCGGTTGGAGCAGATTCTACGCAACCTAATTGCCAACGCACTGAAGTTTACCGAGAAAGGGTCGGTAAAGATTAGTTTCCAACGTGAGCCCAATAACCAGATTGCTATTGTCGTGGCCGATACGGGTATTGGTATTCCCAAGGATAAACAGGCGTTGGTCTTTGAAGCTTTCCTGCAGCTGGAAAGTGGCACCGCCCGCAAATACGGTGGCACCGGGCTGGGCCTGTCTATCTGCCGGGATCTGGCCAAACTGTTGGGCGGGACTATCACCGTCGACAGTGAGGAGGGGATCGGCTCCAGCTTTACACTGGTGATTCCCGAAAGCATAGAAACGGATATGTACGCAACCCCCGAACCTGTCCGGCAACCTAAGCAGGTGGCCCCGCAGCCTGATCGGCACCGTTTTCTGGACTATCCCACTATCCCGGATCAACGCGAAGATATCGCCTCGGACGACCATACGATCCTGATTATCGAAGATGACGATGACTTTGCTCGTGTGCTGGCAGAACAAGCGAAGAAAAAAGGATTCAAACATCTGAACGCAGCCACCGGCGAAGATGGCCTGGCACTGGCGGCGAGCTACCAGCCGCATGCCATTATTCTGGATTTGGCGCTGCCGGGCATGGACGGCTACCTGGTGTTAAAGGAATTGAAGAGTGACCCGCAGCTGCGGCATATCCCCGTACACATCATGAGCGCAGAGGAAAAACAACTGGATCCCATCAAAGCGGGGGCGGTGGATTATCTGGCCAAACCTATCGACAAGCAACAGCTCGATGCCTCTTTCGCCCGTATGGAAGATTTTATCAACCGCAAGATGAAAAACCTACTGATCATTGAAGATAATAAGATGCAACGCAAAGCCATCGTCAAGCTGATCGGCAATGGCGATGTACAGTGCCTTGAAGCGAGTACTGCCCAGGAGGCACTGAAAATATTGCGTGAGCAGACTGTCGATTGTCTGGTACTCGATGTCGGCCTGCCCGATATGAGCGGTTTTGAATTAATCAAGGAATTGGAGAATAGCAGCGGTACCATGGATGGCCGGGTGCCCCCCATTATCGTTTACACCGGCAAGGAACTTACGCGACAGGAAAACGAGGAATTACAGCAGTATGCCGAAACTATTATCATTAAGGGCGTGAAGAGCGAAGAACGCTTGTTGGATGAAACTGCACTCTTTCTCCACCGAACCTTAAGCAATCTACCTCCTCAGAAACAGGGCATCATTACCGCTATGTATGACAAGGAAGCCCAGCTTCAAGGCAAGCAGATTCTGTTGGTCGACGACGACATGCGCAATATTTTTGCACTCAGCAAGGTGTTGTCGGAGCGAGGCATGAAGGTCATCAAGGCCGATAACGGCCGGGTTGCCCTGGATCTGCTGGCCAACAATCCCGATATGGATTTTGTGCTGATGGATATCATGATGCCCGAGATGGACGGCTATGAATGCATACGTAAAATACGCCAGCAGAACCATCTTCAGGATTTACCTATCGTCGCCCTCACCGCCAAGGCGATGAAAGAGGACCGGCAAAAATGTATCGACGCCGGGGCCAATGACTACATTGCGAAACCGGTGGAGGTTGAGCGGTTGTTTTCTTTGATGAGAATATGGATGCGCAAATGATGGCTCTGACAAATAAACCTAAAATACTGATGGTTGACGACAAACCGGCCAATCTGCTGGCGCTGCGGCGTTTGCTGAAAGATATGCCGGTGGAACTGTATGAGGCGACCAACGGCAATGAAGCGTTAAGACTTACCTTGCATCATGACTTCGCTTTGGCATTGCTGGACATCCAGATGCCGGAAATGGACGGCTACGAACTCGCCGAGTTACTGCGCCAGGAAGAAAAAACCGCCCGCATGCCGTTCATTTTTATTTCGGCGATCTACACCGAGCACATCAATATCTTCCATGGCTACGAGAAAGGCGCCTTCAGCTATATCGTCAAACCGTTCGAACCGGAAATACTGCTGAACAAGGTCAAGCTGTTTATCGACATGTACCAGCACGAACAGGCACTACGCCAACGAACCATAGAACTGATGCAAATCAATGAAGAGTTGGAAGCATTCAGTTACTCCGTCTCCCATGATCTGCGTGCGCCATTGCGGGCTATCGACGGTTTCAGCCAGGCGTTGCTTGATGATTACGAAGACAAACTCGACGACACCGGCCGCGGCTATCTGGCACGAGTGCGTTCCGGGGCACAACGCATGGGTACGCTGATTGATGACATCTTGAATTTGTCACGCGTCAGCCGTGCCGAGCTCAATATTCAGCAAGTCAACCTGAGTGCCCTGGCCGAGGAAGTCTGCACAGAACTACAGGCAAACGAACCAGAACGGTACGTGAATCTCCATATCGCCTCAGACCTGAAAGCCTGGGGCGACCGCCATCTGCTGCGCATTATGCTGGAGAACCTGTTGCACAATGCCTGGAAATACACCGCCAAACGAGAACAAGGCCGCATTGAACTCGGTATGAAAGACCAAAACGGCGAATATACCTTCTTTGTCCAGGACAACGGTGCCGGTTTCGATATGAGACACGCTAAAAACCTGTTTGGCGCCTTTCAACGCCTGCACGATGCAGCCGAGTTCCCAGGCACAGGCATCGGCCTTGCCACTGTCAAACGCATTATCAACCGTCACTACGGGCGCGTGTGGGCTGAAGCGGCCGTGGACGAAGGTGCCGTGTTTTATTTCACTTTGCCGGATATGACCGGTTCAGAAAGCGCACTTACTTGATTGCTCCTCTAGCGTGAACTGTGGTCTTTCAGAAAACAACAGGGCTGAAACAGAATATCTTCAAAAACGCTGAATAAACGGAAGATTCAGTTGTCTGGAATTCCCGGACAACTACTGCTAACGATAAAACATGCAATACTTCACTCGGTTTACGCTCTTCATAAATACGCCGTTTGCGTGGATTATGAACCGCCCTGGGTTCACCGGAGGCTCCATAACTTGAGATAATGGAGCTATGAAGAAAGCAGTCAGATATTCCCCAGAGTTCAAAGAACGTGCAGTGCGTTTGGTTTTATCGCAGCAAGATGAGCACCGATCACAGTGGGCTGCGATCTGCGCAATTGCTGAGAATTTGGGTTGCACACCCGAGACATTGCGCAGTTGGGTTCGCCAGAAAGAGCGCGATACGGGTGTTCGTGATGGCATGACCACCGCTGAAGCCGAACGTTTAAAAGCGCTGGAGCGTGAGAATCGTGAGCTTAAACGCTCGAATGAGATCTTGCGCAAGGCCGCTGCTTTTTTCGCCCAGGCGGAGCTCGACCGCAAACCGAAATAACGGCAACATTTATTGATGAACACCGTGACCAGTACGGTGTCGAGCCAATCTGTGAAGAGTTACCGATTGCACCGTCAACGTATTACGAGTTCAAAGCCAAACAACGGAATCCCGAACGCCGCAGTCAACGTGCCAAGCGTGATGACATGTTTATTCCAGACATTGTGCGTGTCTGGGAGGAAAATTACCGGGTGTACGGCGTCAGAAAAATCTGGCGTCAACTCAATCGCGAAGGGATCCGCGTTGCAAAATGTACCATCGAGCGTTTAATGGCTCAGCTGAATATTCAGGGCGTTGTCCGCGGTAAGCCGTGCAAAACCACCATCCCTGATGAAGCTGCTACGCGCCCTGAAGATCTGGTGAATCGTCATTTCGTGGGGTTGCCGACATGGTCAGGGTTTGTTTATGTGGCTTTTGTCGTGGATGTCTTTTCTCGCTATATCGCCGGGTGGCGGGTCACCCGCAGCCTGCATACAGATTTGGTCCTGGATGCCTTGGAGCAAGCAATTTGGGCCAGAGGGAAACCCACGGGCTTAACGCATCACAGTGACCGTGGCAGTCAGTATCTGTCGATTCGTTACACCGAACGCCTGGCTGAAGCCGGGATCGAGGCATCTGTGGGTAGCAAAGGTGATTCATATGACAACGCCATGGCTGAAACCATCAACGGATTATTCAAAGCTGAAGTCATCCACCACCGTGGCCCCTGGAAGCACTGTGATGATGTTGAGATTGCCACATGTGAGTGGGGAAGCTGGTTCAATAAGAAACGCATTCTTGAGCCAATTGGCGGTATCCCTCCAGCTGAATATGAATTAATGTATTACAAAAAACAGACCGGGTCAGCGCATGTTGCCTGACTCAAACCCTCGAGTCTCCGGAGAACCTGGGGCGGTTCACTTGTTTTATTTGTTCGTTGTTTGCATTCATTCAATGTTGCTCTTTCTCTTTCTGTATGTGTTCAGGCACTGTTGAAGTCAAAGATTATAAGTGGTTAATCCAGATTATTCGTATTTCACTAATCTTTATCCGCTTACTGACACAGGGCAGGAATGAGGCAAGTCGGGTAAGCGACTGCTTAAGGTAGCCGTATTGTTGGTCTGCATGGCTAATTGTGGGATGCTGCGTTTAAATGATTGTGGCAGCATGGACGTTTTCCTTCCCTGGTTGATAACTCATATTAGGGTGTTACTGTATAACAACTTCGGACAGATGTGTCAGAACTTGGCTCTACTGCTTAACAGTCATCACTTCTGTGTAAATGTCGCTTGAGTTAAATATCATGACTGTCATTAAATTGAAGTTGATAATACCCAATATGGGGATCATAGTACCCATATTGGGTATTTTTATGCTGGTGTTGTATGTCAGTAACGTCTATAGCTGATGCATTATTCACAAAAACACAGCAACGCGTGTTGGGTCTGCTTTATGGTAAGCCCGATAAGAGTTTTTATACGAATGAGATTCTACGCTGGGCCGATATGGGGCGTGGCACTATTACCCGTGAACTGGAAAAACTCGCTGGCTCGGGGATATTGATTGCTTCAAGAGAAGGTAATCAGCAGCACTATCAAGCAAATCCTGACAGCCCGATATTTGAAGAGCTGGTATCGATAGCTCGTAAAACATTCGGTGTGGCTGATGTGGTTCGTGAGGCTTTAAAACCCGTTAATGAACAGATTTTATGTGCGTTCATCTATGGCTCGGTTGCGAAGGGCATAGCAACAGCCAAAAGTGATATTGATTTGCTGGTGGTTTCCGATAGTCTGGCTTATGCCGATTTGATGGCATGCCTGATGGAAGCTGAGAAGATTTTATCTCGTCCCGTTAATCCTTCCGTCTATGAACTGGAACAATTCGAACGGAAATGGCATGAGGGGAATGCGTTTATTTCAAAGGTGATGGAACAACCGAAGATTTGGCTGAAAGGATCAGAAAATGGTATCAGCACGTCTCGCTAAATTTGCAAATACTCAATACGATTTGTGTAAATTAGACTGATGTAAATTGTTGACAAGGATAGTCCGGTGTTTATTTTTCTTGATGAGTCAGGTGATTTAGGATTCGACTTTGACAATAAAAGTCCATCCCGAAAATTCGTTATCACGCTGTTGGTTTGTGATAATAAGCAAGCTGTGGATGCCTTCAAGACTGCTGTAAAAAGAACGTTGAAAAATAAGCTGAACCAGAAGAAGAACAATAAAAGACGAGTTGAGGAGTTACATGCCACCCATGTGTCTCTGCCAATAAAAGCATATTTTTACAGACAACTAAAAAATGATGATTGGCGAATTTATACTGTTGCATTGAACAAGCGGCGAGTCGGTGAACACCTGACAACTAAGGTTGGCCGCAAAAAACTCTACAATTTCCTGGCTAGGTTCTTATTGGATGCGGTTGATCTGACTGCGGTGAATCCTGCCGCTACCTTGGTTGTAGACAAATGCAAAAACAAAGAAGAAATTGAAGACTTTAATCAATATCTGGCTAATCAGCTTGAAGCCAGGTTGCCATTGAATGTTCCACTCAACATTAGTCATGAAGATTCAAAAGCCAATACTGGGCTACAGGCTGTGGATTTGTTTTGCTGGGGGATATTCAGGAAGCACGAACGCAGTGATACTGCATGGTATCAGCAGTATGCTGACAAAATTGCCTTTGAGACAGAGTATTTAAGATAACTGCGGGCAAAAAAAAGACGGTCCCTATTATGTCTGGTTCCTGAAACTCTTGCCAACCGATGGAAGGGAACGAATCAGGCACATAGCAGGACTTACCCGTCTGTTCACTATGATTCACTTATTTGGTAAAAAGTTCAAGTATTTTGTCAAAACTTTATACGGCAGTGTGAAGAATTTTTCATTCTGGAACAAAGAATTAGTTGGTGAGCATATCTTGAGTTAATCAACAAGGTTTGGAAGAGTTCCGTACGGTTGAGAATGTGCTGAACGAGGAAGAAGAGGACAATTTATTAATAGGCAATTGTTGCAAAAAAGTGCAACAGAAGAGAGCACGCGCTGTTTCATGACGGGTCGAAGGTTTAATCTGGATACATGTGTAATCCTTCATGGCAAGAAATATCACTGTCATCTGTGGCAGATAAGATTTTCGTCACTATTATCAATTAACTATTTCACACTTCTGGAGCACAGATTTTGAGGACTAAAAAATTCTCATTGTTATTAGCGGCTGTACTGTTCGGGATAAGTTTGAATGCTCAAGCTGAACGTGCTTTGCCTGAGCATCAGGTCAATAACCCTTGGTACAACGATGCGGTTGCCAAGATGGCGAATAAACCGGTTTTTGATCCAAACAAAAAAGCAAAAAATATCATTCTGTTTGTCGGCGACGGCATGGGCGTTTCCACCATCACTGCTGCAAGGATTCTAGACGGTCAGAATAAAGGCTTGTCCGGTGAGGAGAGCAGTCTGAGCTTTGAGTCGTTTCCGTTTACCGGCTTGTCCAAAACCTACAATGTCGATGCACAGACACCGGACTCGGCGGGCACGATGACGGCGATTATTTCCGGGGTTAAGACCAATGCCGGCATTATCGGTATTGATGAGGATGTAGAGCGTGGCAAGTGCGAAACAGTTAAAGGTAATGAACTGGTGACCGCTTTGGAGCTGGCCGAGATTGCCGGCAAGTCGACCGGGTTTGTGACGACAACGCGGGTCACCCATGCGACACCGGCAGCAACTTATGCCAAGTCCGCCGAACGTAACTGGGAAGATATTTCCGATATGCCGAAGGCGGCGGTTAAAGCAGGCTGTGAAGATATTGCCTCACAGTTGATTCACTTCGAGGCCAATCTGCAACGACGTTTTCCCAAGGCAAGCAATATAAACGGTATCGAGGTGGTGATGGGCGGCGGGCGGCGTCATTTCCTGCCCAAGGAGCGCGAGTTTAACAGCCCGGATGCGGTGAGTGTAACGGAAGGCGATCGTACTGACGGCCGTAATTTAATCAGCGAATGGCAGCAGATTTATTCAAACGGCGTTTATATTTATGATCAAGCCGGTTTCGATGCGGTTGAACCGGCGAAGACTGATAAGTTGTTGGCCTTGTTTAACGAGTCACATATGCATTATGAAGCTGACCGTAAAAATGATAAGGCGGGTGAGCCGTCATTGGTCGAGATGACGACAAAGGCCATTGATATTCTGGACAATAATGAAAACGGTTACTTTCTGCTGGTGGAAGCGGGCCGTATCGATCATGCCCATCATGCCGGTAATGCGTTTAATGCGTTGACCGACACGATTGAACTGTCAAATGCGGTCAGCGCGGCCGTTGAACAGACCAAGCAAGAAGAAACATTGATTGTGGTGACTGCCGATCACAGCCATGTGTTTACGATGGCGGGTTATCCGAAACGCGGCAATCCGATCTTGGGTAAGGTGGTCAATGTCGGCGAACAGGAGCCTGCTAAAGCGAATGATGGCTTGCCTTACACAACCTTAGGTTATACCAACGGTCAGGGCTATCGGAATATGGGGAACGAAACCAATGCCGATATCAGTTATGGTTTTCCTGCCGATACCGGTCGTAAAGATCTGACGGATATTGATACCGAAATCAGCGGTTATCATCAGGAAGCGTTGGTGCCGCTGGAGTCAGAAACCCACGGCGGTGAGGATGTGGCGATTTATGCTACAGGGCCTGGGGCTGAGAAAGTCATCGGCGTGAATGAGCAAAATGTGATTTTTCATATCATCAATCAGGCGGCTGAGCTGGAGAAGAAAGCAGCAAACGCCCTGAAATAATCCGCCTTTTAGCGAAATGCATCTCCCTAATACCAAGCTGTGCTTCAGCTTTGATCCCAGCTTTTTTTCGGCGGGGATAACAGCATAACGTGCTTTTTGGTCTGGCCGAGGTTACCACGGTCCTCCGTGGGGAACCAGATAAAAAAGTTTCGCTTCTACGATACCGCGCCTGACTTGAGCGCCACGGCCTGCGGCTTCGCGATTGTATATGTCACTTAATTCGTTGATGGATTGTTGCTCACTAGCTGGTACTTTGCTATCAATGCCTTGGTGAGGCCGTGACGGACTTTGCCCGGTTCCGCGCTGAACAGTGAGTTGCGGAGCTATAGATCCTCAAGTTTCCCCATTTGCTTATACACCTAAAGAAGTAAGCCTTCATCGGTATTAAAACCGTGCACCGTCTTCTCTATGATTAGAGAGTAAGCAGTCTTTCGAATACAGGAGGGCAAGGTGGAGCAGGTATCAGCTCAGCGTAAACGCATTAGTATCTATGACCAGATCGGCCAGGCCGAAGGTGTGCAGCAATTGGTCAATACATTTTGTGAGTTGCTGGAGACGACTGAAACCGGCAAACCTGTGTATTTACTTCATCTGCGTGGACACGGTATGGCGCATGCCAGAATGGAGCAGTTCAGCTTCTTTTGCGGAATGTTTGGCGGCCCACAGCTGTATGCTGAAAAGTGGGGGCATTCCGACGTGCGCAAGATTCACGCCCATGTAGATATTGATGAGGCGCTCAGTCAGGCCTGGCTGAGTTGTATGGATATGGCGTTGGATAAACTGGCATATCCGGCTGATCTCAAACAGCAATTGATGTGTAATTTCACTGATATGGCGGCGTTGCTGGTCAAACAGCCAAGTCACTAACATGGTTTACAGCTGTTGGTCGTGCTCAAAATCATCCAGGCTGTCGTAATAGATAATCGCCAGGTAACGAATCGGCATTTGCAGTTTTGTTTCAGGGCGGTGCGGTTGTTCGGCGTTGAAGGTCAGCGAGTCACCCGGTTCGAGCACATAGCGTTCATCACCAACGGTGTATTCGAGTTTGCCTTCAAGCATATAAATGAACTCTGTGCCTGCATGTTCAAAAGGAGCGAAGACTTCGCTTTCTTCCTCAAGCGAAATCAGAAACGGTTCAAACAGTTTTTTCGGTCCCTGGTCGTAGGCAAGCAGGTGATAGGTGTGACCACTTTTGGTACCCCTTCGGACCACTTCCATACCTTCGCCGTTTCTGACGTACTGAGCGCCACCTTTGGGTGTGTCGTAATTGTGAAACAGCTTGGACAACGTGACGCCGAGCGCATTGGCCAGATGTTCCAGTTTTTCGAGGCTGGGTGAAGTGAGACCGTTTTCTATCTTACTGAGCATGCCCCTGCTGACGTTGGCACGTTTGCACACTTCGGCGATAGTCAGTCCGTTATCCAGACGCAGGTGACGCAGGGTATTGCCCAGATGCTTATCGAGCGAGTGCACAGTTGTCTCAATAATCGGGGCATCGTTTTTTTTGTTCACTCCTGAAAATACTCCGTTTTCCACTATTTTATAGAGCGTTGATTATACATCATATTTTGGGTTCATAGTGAAGGTAAGATTCATAAAATGAAAAAAAGTTTCATAAGGGTATTGACATGAAAAATCAGGCATGCGTAAATGTAGTTAAAGTTTCATTAGGTGAAACATTGTTTACTTATAAGGTAGTTAATGATGTCTACTCGAAAAGTAGTAGGTATCTAAACTCACCGAGCAGTGGAGGTTAATAATGCCATTACGACTCTTGAAGTATGCTCTTAGTCGTGAACACCCGGCCCCCCGTTTTTTTAGAGACTGTACTCAGCCTAAAAAAACCTATGATGCCGTGATTATCGGGGGTGGGGGCCATGGCCTCGCCGCCGCTTACTATCTGGCCAAAGATTTTGGCATCACCAATGTGGCGGTGCTGGAGAAAGGCTATATCGGCGGTGGTAACACCGGTCGTAACACCACTATTGTTCGTTCTAACTACCTGACACCGGAAGGCGTCAACTTCTATGATGCCAGCGTCAAGATGTACGAAGGCCTGTCAGAAGAACTTGACCTTAATCTGTTTTATTCTACTCGCGGCCATTTCACGCTGGCACATACTGAATCGGCTATGCGTACCATGCGCTGGCGTGCCGAAGTGAACAAGCATGTTGGCGTCGAGAGTTATGTGGTCGGACCCGATGAAATTTCCAAAGCTTGTCCTCAACTCGATATTTCCTGCAGTGGTCAGGCCCCTATCCTGGGCGCTTTATATCATGCGCCCGGTTCGGTAGCCCGTCATGACGGTGTGGCCTGGGGCTATGCACGCGGTGCTGATCAGCTGGGTGTGGAAATTTTCCAGAATACTGAAGTGACCGGTATTGATGTTAAGAGCGGCAAAGTTGTCGGCGTTAACACCAATAAAGGTTATATCAGTACCAATCGTGTGCTCTCTGCGGTAGCCGGTTTTACCCCACGCATTACCGATATGGTCGATATAGAAACGCCGATAGTGATTCACCCGCTGCAAGCTTGCGTCAGTGAGCCGATGAAACCGTGGCTGGATACGATTCTGGTGTCAGGCAGCCTGCATGTTTATGTGAGCCAGTCTTCCCGTGGGGAATTGGTGATGGGTTCGTCGCTGGATCCTTATGAAGTGCATTCAACCCGTTCATCGCTCGATTTTGTTGAGGGTCTGACGTCTCACATCGTTGATATGTTCCCGTTCCTCTCCAATATCAAAGTCGTCCGGCAGTGGGCCGGCATGGCAGATATCACTCCGGATTTCGCGCCGATCATGGGTAAAACCCCGATTGAAGGGTTCTATCTTGACGCCGGGTGGGGCACATGGGGCTTCAAAGCGACACCGATCAGCGGTAAGACCATGGCAGAAACCATTGCCCGTGATATAGCCCCTGATCTGATCAATTCATACCGTTTATCCCGTTTCGAAGACTATGAGCTGACTGGTGAAAAAGGCGCAGCCTCGGTCGGTCACTAAGTGAGAGTAAGACTATGAAATTACTTGAATGTCCTATCAACGGTGTCAGACCGTTAAGCGAATTCACCTATGGCGGTGAATATCGTGACATGCCGAATCCTGACACTTGCACAGACAAGGTCTGGGCTGCTTATGTGCATAACAGAAGTGGTGCTCCAGGCTTCAAAAAAGAGTGGTGGTACCACGGCCCGAGCGGCACTTGGTTTATCGCTGAAAGACACACCATGACTGACAAGGTCAGTCGTACCTATCTGCCGGGTCAGGGGGGAAAGCAATGACTGCGCGTATTGCAAAGAAAAGAGGCGAATGGATTAATCGTGATAAGCCTTTGACGTTCAGTTATGAAGGTCGGACTGTTGAAGGTTATGAAGGCGATACCATCAGCAGTGCTCTGTGGGCTGCAGGCATTAAAGTCCTGGGCCGTAGTTTTAAATACCACCGTGCCAGAGGGGTATTGAGTTTTGCTAACCACGACGTCAATGCGATGATGACCGATGGTGAAGATACCAATATCAGAGCTGACGTATGGCCTGTCAGCAATGGCATGACATTGGAAGCTGTCAACACTGACGGCGGGGTGCTTAAGGACAAGAACAAGTACATCGACTATTTGTCGCCGGTCTTACCGGTTGGTTTTTACTACAAAGCTTTCCATACGCCTCGGAGATTGTTTCCTTTCTGGGAAAACATAGTCCGTAAGGCGGCAGGTCTGGGGGTTGTTAACTTCAATTACCCGCGGATCACCAAACCCAAACGTCACGCCCATTGTGATGTACTGATTGTAGGCGCCGGCGCTGCGGGATTGTCTGCTGCCTTATCGGCCGCAAGTCAGGGTTTGAAAGTCATTCTGGTTGATGAAAATCACCAGGCAGGTGGTAGTCTGACCTATGACTACGCCGGTGATCAAACGGTCGCCGATACCTTGTCAACTTTACTGAATGCGGTCAGAAATGAGGCCAATATTCGTCTGATCACCAATGCTTATGCAGCTGGTTATTATGCAGATCATCTGGTACCTATTGTTGAAGATGATGGCATTACCAAGGTGCGAGCTAAAACCGTCATTGTTGCCAGTGGTGTGTTTGAGCAACCCCCTGTATTCAGATACAACGATTTGCCGGGTGTGATGCTGGGCTCAGCCGCACAGCGTCTGATTCACCGTTATGCCGTCAAACCTTTTAATAAAGGGGTGGTGGTCACAGCTAATGACCATGGCTATCGCACGGCTTTGGATCTGGCCTCTGCCGGTACCGAAGTGGTGGCGGTGATTGATATGCGTCGTGATGGTGCCAGCCGTGAGTTGACTGAGCGAGTCACTGACAAAGGCATTGCCGTACATAAGGCCAGCTGTATTTACGAGGCTGTGGCAACTAAAGACAAGCTGAGTATCAAGGAAGTAGTGGTCTGCCCGTATAACGAGGCAGATGCTGAAGCTGATACCAGCCGCAGTGTCAGATTGAGCTGTGATGGCGTCGCGATGAGTTCAGGTTGGGCACCGGCTGCTGCCCTGCTGTATCAGGCCGGGACCCAGATGCGTTATGACGATGGCCTGGAGCAATTTGTTCCGGACCAACTGCCTGAAGGTGTGTTCGCGGCGGGTAAAGTCAATGGTGTCTTTGATCTGAAAGCACGTCAGCAAGATGGTCAGCGCGCAGCGGCAGAAGTACTGAATTATCTGGGTAAACAAGCAGATGCTGTCAGCGTGAACATTCCACAGGCCGCATCACCCAGCCATCCATACCCGATTGTTAATCATCCTAAAGGCAAAAACTTTGTCGATTTCGATGAAGACATTCAGGTCAAGGACTTTATCAATGCGGCAAAAGAAGGTTTCGACAATATCGAATTGATGAAACGTTTCACTACCGTGGGCATGGGGCCGAGCCAGGGTAAACATTCCAATATGAATGCGATTCGCATTCTGGCGCGGATCCGTCAGTTGCCGGTACAGAAAATTGGTACCACAACAGCCAGACCGTTTTTCCATCCGACGCCTATTGGTCACCTGGGTGGCCGTAGCTTTCATCCGCATCGTTATACCGCAATGCACGAATGGCATGTCGACCATGGTGGTGTGATGATGGATGCCGGTGTCTGGATGCGGCCAGCTTATTATGTGCCGGCAGGAACAACGCTAACAGCTAGCCAGGCCGTGCAGGAAGAAGCGACCGCAGTTCGTGAAAAAGCAGGCATGATCGATGGCAGCACGCTGGGCAAAATCGAAGTTTTCGGCCCCGATGCTGCTGCTTTTCTGGAACGTTTCTACACTGGCAAATTTGCCGGCCAGAAAGTGGGAGACAGCCGTATCGCCATGCTGCTGGATGAATCCGGCGTCATGACCGACGATGGTCTGGCTGCCCGTCTGGCTGAAGACAAATTCTATGTCTCGACCAACTCATCTAATGCCGCCTCGGTCTACCGCGAAATGCAACGCAATATTCAGCTGTGGGGCATGCAGGTGACCCTGGTGAACCTGACCGGTGCCATGGCTGCGATGACTGTTGCCGGTCCGGCATCCCGCTCTATCGTTGAAGGTTTAACCGATATTGACTTGTCAGTATCTGCGATGCGTGATGGGGCTATCCGTGAAGGCCAGGTGGCTGGCGTCGACGCACGGATAATGCGAGTCAGCTTTGTTGCCGAACTCGCGTTTGAAATCCATGTGCCCTACAAAGCCGGCTTGCATGTCTGGGAAGCCATCATGACAGCGGGCAAACAGGCGGGTATTCGTGCCTTTGGTACTGATGCACAGCGTTTGTTACGGCTGGAAATGGGGCACCATCTGATCAGCCATGATACTGATGGCCTGACCAACCCGTTTGAAGCCCACTCTGAATCGCTGGTCGCGATGGATAAGCCTTTCTTTGTCGGTCAGAGAAGTCTGCAAATCCTTGCCAAAAAACAGTTGAACAAAAAACTGATTAATTTCGTGCTGGATAGCGACTTTGCCGGTGAACTGCCCAAGGAGTGCAATCTGGTGATCGAAAACGACGATATCAAAGGCCGTGTCACCAGTATTTCGTATAGCAAATATTTGAATCGGGTGATTGGTTTTGCCTTTGTTGCCCCTGAACAAAGTGGCATCGGCAGTCAATTTCAGATTCGCGCTGACTCAGGAGCCATGGTGTCTGCCACGGTAGTGAAGGCACCGTTTTTTCATCTTTTAGCAAAAAAAGGAGCTTGATCATGCAAGACGCTGTTTATAGAAGTCCGGTTGCCTTTGCTCAGTCTCTGCGTAAACCGGTTGTAGGCGACATCAACGGTATGAGCACGGCCCTGAGTTTTGCTGAAACAACAGTGGAAGATGCTCACAGTCAGACTTTATCAATTTGTGATGTCAGTGCGCTGAACCGTTTCGGGGTAAAAGGCCCTAATGCATCAGCGTGGTTGACCGCTGCCAATGTCAACCTGCCAACAGGTACTAACAGTTGGACAACTCAGGATGACAATACCCTGGTGATGAGGCTGGGGAATACTGAGTTTTTGCTAGAAGATCAACCTGGTACAGAGCTATGTTCAAAACTGAATCAGACCAGCGTTAATGAAAGCGGCATACATAAAGTCAGTCGTAACGATGCAGCTTTCATTCTCAGTGGTGAACTGATCCAGCCATTATTTTCCGAAGTGTGTGCAATCGATCTGAATGGTGATGTGCTCGACGATAACCGACTTGTAATGACCATGATAGCCGGTGTTTCAGCAACGCTGCTGAGGCAAAGCCTGAATGGTCAAACTGTCTACCGACTCTGGTGCGACGGTACTTTCGGCCCTTATTTGTGGAAAACCCTGCTCAATATAATTAAAGAGTTGGGTGGCGGACCTGTCGGAATTAACCGGTATTTCAAAAGCAATTGAAATTGCTGAAAAACCTTAACCAAGAAGGAAAGAAATATGAAATATGTAGCAGAAGCAAATGAAATAAGTCAGCCGGTTGCTGAAGATTTAGTTCCGACCGACACTGCTGTGAACACAGTAGAAGAAGCTAAGCAATTCCTCAAAGACAACAAGATTAAGTACATTCTGGCACAGTTTGTTGATATCCACGGTGTTGCCAAAGTCAAGTCAATACCTGCTGCTCATCTGGAGGATATTCTGGGTAATGGCGCCGGTTTTGCAGGTGGCGCAATCTGTGGCATGGGCATCAAGCCAAACGGGCCTGACTATATGGCCAGGGGCGATTTATCTACCTTGACAGTTATTCCCTGGCAACCGGGTTACGCAAGAATCATCTGTGATGGTCATGTCAATGGCAAGCCTTATAACTTCGATTCCCGTGTTGTATTGAAAAATCAGATTGAGCGGCTGAACGCAAGAGGCTGGACCATGTTTACCGGCCTGGAGCCAGAATTCTCTTTGCTGAAAAAAGATGAGTTCGGTCAAATGCACCCGTTCGATGATACCGATACGCTGCATAAACCTTGTTATGACTATAAGGGTATTACCCGTCAGAGTGCTTTTCTGGAGAAACTGACTGAATCCCTTATCGAAGTAGGGCTGGATGTTTATCAAATTGATCACGAAGATGCGAATGGTCAGTTTGAAATCAACTACACCTATGCCGACTGCCTGAAAAGTGCTGATGATTTCATCATGTTTAAGATGGCCGCCAGTGAAATTGCCAATGAACTGGGCATGATTTGTACTTATATGCCTAAACCGTTCAGCAACAGACCTGGTAATGGCATGCACTTGCATATCTCTATCGGTGATGGTGAAAAGAGCCTGTTCCACGATGACAGTGATCCGACGGGACACGGTCTGAGCAAACTGGCTTATCACTTTATGGCGGGTCTGCTGGAACATGCCCCGGCCTTGTGTGCATTGGCTGCACCGACTGTGAATTCATACAAACGTCTTGTTGTCGGCCGTTCACTGACAGGTGCCACCTGGGCGCCCGCTTATGTGACTTATGGCGATAACAACCGTTCAACCATGGTGCGTATTCCTTACGGTCGTCTTGAAATGCGCCTGCCGGATGGCTCATGCAACCCTTACCTGACAACGGCAGCCATTATTGCCGCCGGTATGGACGGTGTGGAACGCGAGCTTGATCCGGGCCAGGGACACAATACCAATCTCTATGAACTCAGCCCTGCTGAACTGGAAGAAAAAGGTATTGCCATCCTGCCTCAAAATCTACACGAAGCCCTGACCGCTTTTGAAAAAGACAGTGTTGTTCGTGGTGCATTGGGTGAAGGACTTGCGAACGAGTTTCTGGAACTGAAACACATGGAATGGGTGGAGTACATGAGACATGTCTCCGATTGGGAAATCTCTCGTTACGCTGAATTTTATTAAGTATCCCTCTAGTAGGAATTTTTTAGGAGAAATCTTATGTGTGGAATTGTTGGCCTTTATTTGAAAAACAATGAATACGAAAATCGCTTGGGTGAGTTATTTGCACCAATGCTGATTGCGATGACCGACCGCGGTCCTGATAGTGCCGGGTTTGCCGTCTATGGTGACGCGGTTAACGACGGTATCAAACTGACCCTGCGTCACGAAGACGAAAACTATGACTGGGCCAAATTGGCTAAAGAAATCGAAACGGCTCTGAATACCACAGTCGAATGGTTTCAAAACAGCAAAGTTGCTGTACTCAAAGTGAATGCAGAAGACGAAGCCGTTGAGCAATATCTGGAACAAAATCATCCCGATGTGCTGATTATGAGTTCAGGTAAATCAATTGAGATTCTGAAAGAAGTCGGTCTGCCGGAAAAAATTGTTGATATGTTCAAACTCAACAATATGAAAGGCAGCCACATTATCGGCCATACCCGTATGGCAACAGAATCTGCTGTCACCATGGCAGGCAGCCATCCTTTCTCTACCGGTCTGGATTTGTGCCTGGTTCACAACGGTTCTCTTTCCAACCATAACCGTCTACGCCAGGAACTGAAACGCAATGGTATTACCTTCGATACCGAAAATGATTCTGAAGTGGCGGCAGGTTACCTGACTTACCGTCTGCAACAGGGTGATTCACTGCGTGAAGCGCTGGAACATGCGCTGCAAGAACTGGACGGTTTTTACACCTTTACTATCGGTACCAAAGACGGCTTTGCGGTTGTGCGTGACCCGATTGCCTGCAAACCGGCAGTAATTGCAGAAACAGATGATTACGTTGCTATGGCTTCTGAATATCAGGCTTTGACTACCTTGCCAGGTATTGAGAACGCAAAAGTCTGGGAACCCGAACCTGCAACTATTTACGTGTGGGAACGCGACAATAACTAAGCAATGGCGCATTAGGAGAACAAAATGAAAACGATCAACTTAGCAGAACAGTCAGTAGGCGAAATGAGTCAGCCTCTAATTGAGCAAGTGGATGGCGTAGTAGATCTGGCTGTGCAGTCTGTACGCGAGCTGAATCAGGCTCTGCATGATCAGGCAAACGAACTCACTCAAGCGGAGTGGGAAGTGCTGAATCCAAAAGGTCAGCATAATCTGGCAGTCGGTGTCGATCAGAAACTGAAAATCGATATCAAAGGCCACGCCGGTTATTACTGTGCCGGTATGAATAAAGAAGCCGATATTGTGGTACACGGCAGTGCCGGACAAGGTGTGGCTGAAAACATGATGTCAGGCAGCGTACGCGTTAAAGGCGATGCTTCCTCCGCTGCCGGTGCCACCGCTCATGGCGGTCTCCTGGTGGTTGAAGGTAATGCCGGTTCACGGTGTGGTATCTCGATGAAAGGGGTTGACATTGTTGTGAAAGGCAATGTCGGTCATATGAGCTGCTTTATGGGACAGGCCGGTACTTTGGTGGTGTGTGGTGATGCCGGGGATGCCCTGGGCGATTCACTGTACGAAGTCCATATCTATGTGAAAGGTAAAGTGAAGTCGCTGGGCGCGGATTGCATCGAGAAAGAGATGCGTGCCGAGCACATCGAAGAGCTGACCAAACTGCTCGAGCAAGCCGGCGTGGACGAAGATCCGAAAGCCTTCAAACGCTACGGTTCGGCCCGTCAACTGTACAACTTCAAAGTCGATAACGCTGGCGCGTATTGATGGTTGATTTTGCGAGGAAAATACAATGAGTGAAAGAATCAAACGAACTACCGAACTTCGTGAATCAGCGACTTTCGACCGTCTGTCCATGTCTGAAATCCGCCGTGCAGCGGACACAGGCATCTACGATATTCGTGGTTTTGGTGCCAAGCGCAAGCTGCCACATTTTGACGATTTGCTGTTCCTGGGAGCGAGCATGTCTCGTTATCCGCTGGAAGGCTATCGTGAAAAATGCAATACCTCAGTGAAACTCGGTACCCGCTTTGCCAAGAAACCGATTGAACTTGATATCCCGGTGACGATTGCAGGCATGAGTTTTGGTGCCCTTTCAGCACATGCCAAGGAAGCGCTTGGCCGGGGTGCCTCCGCAGTGGGTACTTCTACGACTACCGGTGACGGCGGGATGACTCAGGAAGAACGTGGTCACTCTACAAAACTGGTTTATCAAATCTTGCCATCACGTTACGGCATGAACCCGGATGATCTGCGTAAAGCCGATGCGATAGAAGTGGTACTGGGCCAGGGTGCCAAACCTGGTGGTGGCGGTATGTTGCTCGACCAGAAAATTACCGAACGCGTCGCTAAAATGCGCACACTGCCGATGGGCGTCGATCAGCGTTCTGCCTGTCGTCACCCTGACTGGACCGGACCGGATGATCTGGCTATCAAAATTCATGAGTTGCGTGAGATCACTGATTGGCAGGTACCGATTTACATCAAAGTGGGTGCAACACGTACTTATTACGATGTGAAACTCGCTGTGAAAGCCGGTGCTGATGTCATTGTTGTAGATGGTATGCAAGGTGGTACTGCTGCAACACAAGAAGTATTCATCGAACATGTGGGCATACCAACGTTGGCTGCTATTCCTCTTGCCGTTCAGGCTCTGCAGGAAATGGGCATGCACCGTAAGGTTCAGCTGATTGTGTCCGGCGGTATTCGCAATGGTGCAGATGTTGCCAAATGTATGGCACTGGGCGCCGACGCGGTAGCCATTGGTACTGCAGCTATGGTCGCTTTGGGTGATAACGATCCGATTTATGATGAAGAGTTCAAGAAGATCGGTTCAGCTGCCGGTTTCTATGATGATTATCACGATGGCAAAGATCCTGCCGGTATTTCAACTCAGGATCCGGAGTTAATGAAAAGAATGGATCCCATTGAGGGAGGCCGTCGTTTAGCTAACTATCTGCGTGTGTTGACATTGGAAGCACAAACCCTGGCCAGAGCCTGCGGTAAAAACGATTTGCGTAATCTTGAACCTGAAGATCTGGTGGCATTGACTGTTGAGTCGGCTGCGATGGCGAAAGTACCTCTGGCGGGTACCAGCTGGATTCCGGGTCAGCAGCAGTTCTGATAAACCGTTTTTTTAGAGCAATCGAGACAAGGGCTGGTGCTGCTTTGATTAAACCTACTTAAAAAGATCCTTACCCCGTCAATTTAAGTGTGTTTTTTCATGGTGGCATCAGTCCTTTTCTTTTTTATTTGATTTATTTCATAGAGGAGGAATCAGTGTAGTTATTAACTAAATATAAAAAAAGAGAGAGGAATAAACCATGAATAATAATTTAAAAAAACGTATACAAAATATGTATATACGGGACTGTATTATGGCCTGGTCGGATATTATTTTACTCTGGCTGGCTATAGGCTTCGTCCTCATTAGTATCTTAAGCATTGTGGAAGATCCGTTCATAAGAACGGTGATGATTATTGCCAGTGCGTTGTTAGTGCTTTTCAATACTGCGTCAGTAGCAGCGATGACCAAACACTACGCGGAAGATAAGGACTTCATTTACACACTGGATATCAAGCATCTCGATGAAAATCGGGCGGCCAAAAAATAATGTGATGAGTTTATTAATGAGGAAAAGCTATGTCCAATATGTATATACCCAAAATACAGAACAAGCGTGGCCAGTTATTCGATAGCCTGTTCATTCTTGTATTAGTTTATGTCAGTCTGTATATCCCCTTGTTTCTCGAATCGGCTGCTAAATCTGCCCCCGATGAAACGATCTCCGCTCAGGTCATCACCTGGGAATCACTTAATGTCTCCCCCGTTGAACAGGAACAGTGGCAAAAGCTCGGTTTAGATGTGGCTGCTGCGGCTGAGATTATCAACGACAAGTTTGATTACACCATAAATCCGCTGATGCTGATTATCACGGCTTTGGTAATTATCGGCTACTTCTTTTTTGTCTTGCGTGTCTCTGACAGGCAATACCGTGAGGTAATTGACGAAAAATTCGGTGCCGCCGGCAATCAGGCTAATGAACAGGAGAGTGCAAGATGATTTATTGGGAATTATTGAGCTATGCCGCCTGGATTATTTCCGCGGTGCTGCTGCTCTGGATTCTGGCCGATGCCGTCAGTGTGTCGCGTCAGTTTGATGAAGATCTGCTGGTCAGTTCCCGTGAGGGTGCGGATGAGTTGATGGAGGAAATCAAACGAGAAGGGGAAGACAAATGAGTACATCAACGTCTACTACAGGGACTGCAAAACAGAGTACATCTACGTCTGTAACGGGGACTCAACCACGCATTTCGATGCTGAAAGTGTTGAACCCGTTTCATGTTTGGGCGCTGGGCGTCGGTATCGTTCTGGTCGGTGAGTTTATGGGCTGGAACTTTTCGGTTGCCAAGGGCGGTGCTTATGGTGCGTTGATTGCCTGCTGGGTGATTGGTTTGCTGTACAGCTGCGTGGCGATGATTGACTCCGAAGTGACTTCAACCGTGGCGGCAGCTGGCGGGCAATATACCCAGGCCAAGCATATTATCGGACCACTTATGGCCTTTAATGTGGGTTTGTACCTGGTGATGGCCTATACCATGCTGGAAGCGGCAGATGCGCTGATAGTCGGGGATTTGATGGCAGCGGTGGCTTCAGCAACCGGCTATGCTGATCTGAGTCCGCAGCCGTTTGTGGTGTTGACCATTGCTTTTCTGGCCTGGCTGAATTACCGCGGGGTGTTTATGACCCTGACGGTGAATTTTGTCATTACGCTGTTTGCCTTTTTGGCGATTATTGCCTTGTTTGTCGGCAGTGATCCGCTTAATCCGGGCAACATCCTCAAGCACAGTGATTTATTGACTGAACTGCCTTATGGCTGGATTGGGGTTGTGGCGGCGTTACAGTTCGGTATGTGGTATTACCTGGGTATTGAAGGCACTTGTCAGGCTGCAGAAGAAGTGCGCAGCGCGGGCAGGGCTATTCCACTGGGTACCATCGGCGGGATTCTGACGCTGCTGGTGGCCGCGACATTGACCTGGTATATCGCAACCGGTCTGATGCCTTGGCAATACCTGGGACAGGCGACCACACCGTTATATGATGCGGCATCCATTATTGGTAATCCTTCTTTGCAGGTTGTGCTGTTTATCGGCACCATGTTTGCGGCGATTGCCTCTGCCAATGGCTGTATCAATGATGCGGCACGGGCCTGGTTTTCGATGGGGCGTGACCGTTATATGCCAACCTGGTTCGGGGCGATTCATCCGCATTACCGGACACCGTACCGCGCCATTATCTTTTTGATTCCCATCGCAGTCTCGTTTGCCTTTACCGGTCTGCTGGATCAGGTGATCACTTTCTCCATTCTGTCGGGTTTGCTGGGCTATACCTTTATGTCCTTCAATATGATCCGGTTCAGAAAAATGTGGCCACTGGATGTGATCAAACGTGGCTATATCCATCCGTTCCATCCGATTCCGGCACTGACATTGCTGGGTCTGTGTTCAGTGGTTTATTTCGCCACCTTCCTCGGTTACGGCGCTTCGCTGTTGTCGATCATGGCTTTCTACATCGTAGCATCGGTGTGGTTTGTGATGCGTCGTTATCAGTTTGTGAAACGCGGTGATCAGTTCACCATGCCTTGGCCACGGCCTAAAGGTTATTAAAGGAGGAGGCAGAAATGAAAAAAATACTATGTGCAACAGATGGTTCTCACAGTGCTGAAAAAGCAATTGAGTTTGCCATTGAATTGGCGCTGCTGGCTAAGGCGGAACTGACATTTATTCATGTGATGATGCCTACCGAAAATGATGTGTCTCATTCCTACTTCTGGGACTCCAATGTGCTCAATGCAGCATCTGATCAGCTTCAGATGGAGTTACATCAGGCGATGGAGAAAGCCCATCAGCATGGTTTGCGACCGGTATTCTGCACCACGGTGCCGGGACACAACATTGCGGCGGCAATTATTAATTATGCCGAAGAGAATGATCACGATCATGTGGTAACTGGTTCGGTGGGACGTACAGGTGTCTCCAAGGTGCTGCTCGGTTCTATTGCCGAGCAGGTTATCAGCAAGGCGCATTGCCCGGTAACGGTGGTGCGCTAGTCCGTTGGCCCCGCAGTGAGTGCAGCAAACTGGCTGCGGGGTCTTTTTTACGATCTTTTGCTGTTTTCCAAAGGAGTTACCGATGTTTATTCAATTAACTTTTATGCTGAGACGGAGCGGTCACTATGTCTGAACTTATCGTCTTTATGCTGGCCATTGTGTTCAGTTTCGCCTTGTGGTGGTTATATAAACAACATCACCGGCAGGTGATTCAATCGCGTGCGAGCTTACTTGACAGTTGTGGCAAGGTCATGACTGTCAGTGAGACACGTTTTAATGCTGCCGGTTATGCTTCGATACGTGGCTTTTTCAACCAGACTCCCCTGTCTTTGCGGGTCGAGGTGGATAATCTGACTGCCCGTAAGATTCCGGTGATGTGGTTGCATATCAAACTGGAGCGTAATACTTCTGCCACAACCGGCAGTCTCGATATTCTGGTACGGCCGCAGAATACCGAGTTTTATAGTCCGTCGTGGCAATGGTCTCAGCCAGTCAAGCCGCTGGCTGGCTGGCCTGAACATGCCCGTTATATGAGTCGGGATGTGACGCCGGACTTGCAGGCCATCGATGCCGATGTCCGGACTTTGTTTGCCGATGAAAAAACCAAAGAATTACTGATAACACCGGATGCTGTTCGCCTGACTTATCTGATTCGTCAGGCCGACAGGGGAAATTATTTACTGTTGCGTTCGGTGCATTTTGATGACAACCCGATTGATTCGGATCAGGTGGCGGCATTGGCGCGTCAGTTACAACGGTTGCAATACAATCTGGATGGAGGCGAAAACCCATGAGTCAGGCTATTCAGAAACAATCCAGACCGATTCATCCCTACCTGGTACTTGCCGTAGCGATTGTGTTACCCGGTGTCGGGCAGGTGCTTAATCATGCACCGATGCGCGGTTTAATGATGGTATTTTTCATGATGGTGCTCGGTGTGATCACTTTTAATTTGGCTGCGCCGGATGTTTCTTTGGTTGGCCAGTTCGCCGGTGGTGTTTTTATCTACGCCTTGTCAGTCATGGATGCGTATATGTGGGCGCGGCTGCGTTGGACGCTGGCACAGCAAAATTAATCTGGCCATTGCGTTGTCAGCAGCGTGGCGAATGCAAGATTGTCAGCTGCACTTTGCTTGGCAGGGTTTTTTATAACTCAGTTCACAAGGCCTTACTAACCCATTGGTAGTAATCCTTCTTTGGAATTGTGACTGACCTTGCAGCCTTGGATAATCCAAATCGAGGCTTTAGTTTGATGATTCAGACTCAGCTTCTTCATGGTTATCCTCTAACCGGTCTCTCGTTGGGACGTTGGGGGTGAACTGCCGCAGCCAGCATACGTTCTCAATGGCGATAAATAAGTGGCAGCGGTAAGTTCACCCTCCTTTTTTTTGAGGATAATCAACAGATTTCAATGACTAAACGAAGTCTACAGATAAGGATAAACGTTATGAATTTGCCTCTTAACACCGGTCTGGAAGATGTACAAAACACCCCTGACAAGCGTCAGCTGGCCATAGACCAGGTGGGTATCAAATCGTTACGTTATCCCATTTATTTTGAAAGCGATGATCAAGGCCCCATTCGTGTTGTGGCCGATTTCAGTATGTATGTGCAACTGCCGCATGATGTCAAAGGCACACATATGTCTCGCTTTATTGAACTGCTTGAGCGTCCACAGCAGGTTTTCTCAGTCGGCAGCATGAAAGTGTTTATGCAGGACATGTTACAGCTGCTGGAAGCCGAAGTCGGCCATGTCGAAATGCGTTTTCCATTTTTCATCAGTAAAGCCGCCCCCGTCTCCGGGGTGAAAAGCATGATGGATTATGACGTAACGCTGGCGGCCGGTATGGGCACCGATTTCAGCCTGACAGTAAAGGCCGAGATTCCGGTGACCAGCCTGTGCCCCTGTTCAAAGAAGATTTCCGCGTATGGCGCTCATAACCAGCGTTCTCTGGTTACGGTTGAAGTTAACATGGACGACAGCCTGTCTCTGGATCAGTTGATCGGTGCGGTGGAAGAGCAGGCCTCGAGCCAGCTTTATGGTCTGTTGAAACGGCCGGATGAGAAATATGTCACCGAATTCGCCTACGATAATCCGAAATTTGTCGAGGATCTGGTCAGAGATATTGCCGGCACCCTGGATAAAAATACGGCCGTGTCGGGTTTTAAAGTTGAATGCGAAAATTTCGAGTCGATTCACAACCACTCAGCCTATGCAATGATTGACCGCCTGTAAGGGGACATGCCATGAACAGTCTAACTATTCCGTTTGCACCAAAACAGTCTCAGCGCCGGATTTCACCGGTTGAGGAGATTATTGACGATATTCGTCAAGGTAAGATGGTTGTGCTGATGGATGATGAGGACCGGGAGAATGAGGGCGACCTCATCATGGCCGCAGAATTTGTCACGGCGGAACACATCAACTTTATGGCACGTTTTGCCAGAGGCCTGATTTGCCTGACTTTGAGTGAACAACGTTGCCGTCAGCTTGATTTACCGCTGATGGTTCGACATAACCGGGCCAGTCTCGGTACCAACTTCACCGTCTCGATAGAAGCGGCGGAAGGGGTGACTACCGGTATTTCCACCGCAGACAGAGCGCGTACCGTACAAGCTGCTGTGG
The DNA here is from genome assembly GCF_026319305.1 of Methylophaga sp. OBS4. GTDB lineage: Bacteria > Pseudomonadota > Gammaproteobacteria > Nitrosococcales > Methylophagaceae > Methylophaga. The sequence goes on along the minus strand of NZ_JAPDMV010000010.1, from coordinate 48,596 downwards.
CCGCTGATGCCAAACCGGCGGATATTGTCAGGCCCGGTCATATCTTTCCTTTGATGGCACAAACGGGTGGCGTGCTGGCGAGGGCCGGGCATACCGAAGCAGGCTGTGATTTGACGCTGTTAGCCGGATTGGAACCGGCCTCGGTTATCTGCGAAATCATGAATGAAGATGGCACCATGGCAAGAATGCCTGATCTGTTACGTTTTGCTGAAGCCCATGAACTCAAAGTGGGGACGATTGCCGACTTGATCGAATATCGCAACCAGACTGAGCAACTGGTAAAACGTGAACACCAGCGCAGCATCAATACAGCTTACGGCCAGTTTGAGCTATCGACTTATCGTGACCTCACCACCCAGCAAATCCATTTGGCACTGGTATACGGTGAGCCGCAATCAAAATATTCCACCCTGGTCCGTGTACATGCACCGCTGAACAGTTTCGATTTGCTTGATAATGACAGACACGGACATAGCTGGAGTGTAGCTGAGGCGATGCAGACTATTCAGCAAGCCGGGCATGGCGTGTTGGTGTTGCTGAAGGGCGATGATGATGACTGGTTGACACAAATCACCGGGCAGCCCCAATTGCCGGACGATTATCAACTGAAACACTATGGCATCGGCGCCCAGATTCTGAAAGATTTGGGCATAAACAAAATGTCTTTGCTGACCTGGCCCAGAAAGATTCCCAGCATGAGCGGCTTTGGCCTGACCGTGGCGGAATTCCTGTTGCCTGACATGTTGCCGAAATTGCGCGTAGCCGACACAGCACAAAGCTAAACCCACCCAGGGGCGGTTATGTATTCAGAAGATGCACTGAAACGGCATTATGCCCGTAACCAGCGCTGGGGATTTACCTGGGCGTTGTGGACGGCAGTGTTATGGGGCGCCTGGTATATTCCCGGTACGGCGCTGTGGTATGAATATCCCTATTCAGCCATCGGCCCGGATCAACAAGCCCATCGGCTTGTTGCCACTGCGGTGATGACCTGGCTGCATGCCATCGCGGTATTTATTTTCCTGGCATTATGGAATGGCAGTCTTGGTAAATTAAAAGACTATGGCCGCACTTTGGTGCGGTTTCGGAAAATTTCCAAGTGGTATGCGTTGGCCTCTTTATTTGGCGGTCCCATGGCGATCTTCGGATCCTATATGGCGATGGGCTTTGTCGGGCCGGTTTTTGCCGCGGTGACTTCCTTGTTCTATCCGGTAGTGGGGGCAGTGATTGCCCGTTTGTGGTATCACGAAAAGATATCGGCACAAGCGGCTTTAGGCATGGCTATCATTATTATGGGCGGGGTGGTGATTTACGGTCCGGGTTTGTTTGGTGAAGACCTGATGGGCGGTTATGCCTGGCTTGGCTATGCAGGCGGCATTATGTCCGCCATTGGCTGGGGAGCGGAGGGGGCGGTGGCTTCCAGAGCCATGGATGTCACTGATCCTGATGTCGGCATTCAGTGCCGCTTTACGTTTGAAATCCTGTTTTGGGGTGTGTTAATTCTGCCGTTGCTGATGTTGTTTACTGATTTGCCGGTTATGCACCTGCTTGTAGAGACCGTGGCATCAATTGATGCAATGAAATGGATGTTGCTGGCCTCCGTATGTCACGCTTATTGTTATACCTCGTTTTATAAAAGCTTTTCCTTAATCGGCGTCGGGCGTGGCGAGGCCATCGGCAATCTCTACGGGGTGTTCGCCGTTATTTTTGTGGCCGCCGTAACGCTGGAATTACCGGAGTGGTATTTCATTGTAGGTCTGATTCTAACGGTAACCGGCAGTTTTGTGATGTTCCGGGAACCACCTGAGTCAATCGCCGAGCTGCGGTCGGTCACTGAAACAACTGGATGATAGCGATGAAACTTCATCACAAAGGCTATATGCTGGTTTATCTGGAACAACATGGCACCCTGTGGGATAAAGTGCTGATCGACGCCGCCCAGTCAGAATACGCTTTATCCGGAAGCTACTGGGTCAAGCATTTCAGTATCATCCTCGATGAACTGGCTGCGGCAGGCCTGATTATCCGCGAGGCGCACCGTCTGGATAACGTTAGCAACCGCTTAATGTTCAAGTATGCGATGTCTGACTTTGGCAGGGAACGCATGCGGGATACCGGCCTGCTTCAGGCTTAATCCCCTCAGCGGGAAGTGGGGACGACCTCACCGCTCCATATATCAACGGGGACGGCCCCATCATAAAGGAGGCCATGATGGCTTGGTTAATTCTCGTCATTGCCGGTTTGCTTGAAGTCGTATGGGCTGTGGGGCTTAAGTATTCAGAGGGCATGACAAAATTCTGGCCCAGTGTGGGCACTGTTATCACACTCTTGTTAAGTTTCTGGTTGCTAGGCATTGCCATGCGCTCGCTGCCGGTAGGGACTGCATACGGTGTCTGGGTCGGTATTGGTGCGGTCGGCACGGTTATCTTCGGTATTTTCTTTCTGGGTGAAGCGGCCGGTTTGTACCGTATGTTGAGTGTCATGTTGATTTTGATCGGCATTGTCGGCCTCAAAATTACCGCCTGATCGATAGTGGCAGAGAGCAAATTTTTTCTTGAGTTGAACATGATGTTGAGATGGCTACTGATGATTCCAGTCAATTCGGGTGACAGCTTCCCTTTAAGTTTTATTTCAGCCCATCCTGTTCCATTTTCCGGATTTCCAGAAAAATTGAGATATGTCCATCTACTATGGAGGACTGCGTGGAGAGGGCTTTTCAATGTGTATGCTTAGATCAGATTTCATATCGCATGCTGTTCTGAGTCCGGGTAATTATAGAAATGTTGAAGAAAAGCTGGGCGAGAAGGGCTGTTTTGGACTGGGTAAAGTGTTGTTAAAGATCCGGCTGAATGATTTTGGTCGTGAATGCATGCGTGGCAGTGGACTGGCGTAATCGTTGTTCGATCTTTATGAGGAGAAAATATTATGTCTGAATTTTGGGGATATTCCGGAGCCGATGTATTGGCAATTGTGGTGATAGTCGCATTGAGTGTTCTTGCTCTTTATCATGCGAGGAGCTTTGTCACAAAAGCTTAATGCAAGTAAATGCTGAATAAAATTCCGGACCGGGCACTGGTCCGCTTCTGTTGTGAGCTGAAAGATAAACAGGCCCCTAGGTAAGCTTCAGATAAACACAAGACCTGAGTTCAGGTCAAAAGCAGCATATTACTCTCAGGCCACTCCTTAAGCAGTAGTCTGTATTGAGAATTGAAAAGGTGTGCGAGTGACAAGGATAGTACAGATTCAGTTACAAATGGGTGCATATTGTGGTGTATAAGCCTACATATACGCTGGCAAGGATATTACCTGTAAAACCTTAATAGTTGAATTTTTACAGGATTGCGTTATTCGGATTTGCTTACCCTCAAGGAGAAACAGTGCAGGAAAAAACAACGATTGATGCTATTACAGCCGACCTCGCCGATGATGTAGTGGCAGGCAGTTCTTCACTCCACCGCAGCATTAACTGGACGGGGGCGTTTTGGGTGGCAAGTGGAGTACCGGCTCTGGTGCTGTTTTCCATGGGGGCGATTGCTGCCACAGTGGGTAAGCCGGCCTGGTTGGTATGGATGATTTCGATTGGCTTTGGCTTTATTCAGGCTTTTACCTATGCAGAAATAGCGGGTTTGTTTCCGCATAAAACAGGCGGAGCATCCGTGTATGGTGCAGTGGCCTGGGTTAAATACAGCAAGTTTGTCGCACCTTTGTCAATATGGTGTAACTGGGTCGCCTGGGGCCCCGTGCTGGCGATAGGTTCGGGTCTGGCGGCTGGCTATATTCTGACGGCTTTGTTTCCGGCAGATGCCGTGATTAATACCTGGCAGATAACGTTAATGGATCTGAGCATGCTCAAACAGGGGCTCCAGCTCAGAATTAACGCTACCTTCATTATCGGTGCTTCGTTGATGCTGTTGGTTTATGCCATTCAGAACGGCGGTATTCTACGCTCGGCAAAAACGACCATGGTCCTGGGGGTAACAGCACTGGTGCCGTTGCTGATCGTCGGCGTAGTACCGCTGATCACCGATGATGTACCTTCCGCGCATTTCTTTCCATTGTCACCGCTGGCTTATGACGCTATCGGTAATGTGGTAGATGGGCAGTGGAGCATGGACGGCTGGGTGTTGATGGCCGGCGGTTTGTTTATTGCGGCCTGGTCAACGTATGGATTTGAAACTGCCGCGTGTTACACACGTGAGTTTAAAAATCCCAGAAAGGATACCTTCAAAGCCATTTTCTATTCAGGGCTGTTGTGTGTTGCTGTATTCACACTTGTGCCATTGGCATTCCAGGGACACCTGGGTCTGGGAGAGCTGGTTACACCTGAAGTTCTGAATTCATCAGGCGCCGTGATTGCACCGGCTGTTTATGACGGTATGCTGGCATCGGAAATCTACAGCGGTATGGGGGTGGCGAATGCGCTGGCCGGCATTTTCGGAGGTAGCGGTTTTATTGCCAATATGTTTGTGGTGATGCTGATACTGGCTTTGCTGCTATCTATCATGACGACCATGTCCGGTTCTTCGCGTACCTTATATCAGGGTTCCGTTGATGGCTTGTTACCGAAGTATCTGTCTTATGTGAACGAGCATGGCGCGCCGAGCAGCGCCATGTGGACCAATCTAATAGTGAATATGGTACTGCTGAGCATGTCAGATTACGTGTTCCTGCTGGCAGCTTCCAACGTGGGTTATATCATTTTCAACTTCCTGAATTTGAACTCAGGCTGGATTCACCGCATGGATCGTCCGAGCTGGGAACGACCGTATCGGGCGCCTACTATTCTGATTGTGATGGGCACCATACTGGCTTACGTCAATCTGGCGTTGATGGGGCTGGGGGCCAATGTCTGGGGAGTGGGAACATTGGTGAGTGGTCTGTTCCTGGCTGCGCTGGTGATTCCTGTTTTTATATGGCGTCACTACATCATCGACAAAGGTCAATTCCCGAAAGCCATGCTGGAAGATATGTATCTGAGCAGTAACGAAAAAGATGGCGATACACGAGCAGGTATTCTGCCATATATTGCATTGGCTGCCGGTATCTTTGTTGTTTATTTCACCAACAGCCTGGTGTCTTAGCGGCTTTTCCTCTGCTCTCAATAAGCAAACGGGTGGAGCAAGCCCCCCGTTTTTTGTCTGCAGCGTTGATATTTCTCCCGAGTGTATAGGGGTCTCTACTACCTAGGAGGTAACCCCTCTTAGGAATTGTTGGAGTAATTGGCAAGATTGAAAATATGGTTGCCAACACTCATAAATAGGGAGAAATTAAAAATGGCACGCGATCCTAAACACGATATTCTATTTGAGCCGATTCAAATCGGCCCCAAAACACTCCGTAACCGTTTTTATCAAGTACCACATTGTATCGGCGCGGGTTCAGATCGCCCCGGTTTTCAGGCGGCACACCGTTCCTTGAAAGCTGAAGGTGGCTGGGCTGCGATGAACACTGAATATTGTTCAATTCACCCCGAGTCTGACGACACCATGCGCATGTCCGCACGGATCTGGGATGAAGGCGATGTTCGTAACCTGAAGGCGATGACCGATGCGGTGCATAAAAACGGTGCTTTGGCCGGTATTGAAATGTGGTACGGCGGCGCTCATGCTCCCTGCCTGGAAACCCGTGCCACTTCAAGAGGCCCCAGCCAATACGCATCTGAATTTGAAACCCTGAGCTATTGTAAGGAAATGGATCTTGACGATATCAAGATGGTCCAGCAGTACTATGTAGACGCAGCCTATCGCGCCCGTGATGCCGGTTTCGACATCGTTTACGTTTATGGCGCGCACTCTTACCTGCCACTGCAGTTTTTGAACCCTTACTACAATAAACGTACCGATGGTTATGGCGGTTCGCTGGAAAACCGCGCCCGTTTCTGGATTGAAACGCTGGAAAAAGTCCGTCGTGCCGTGGGGGATGACTGTGCAATTGCTACCCGTTTTGCGGTGGATACCATTTACGGTCCCGATCAAATCGAAGTTGAAGTGGATGGCATGAAGTTCGTCGAAATGGCGGATGATTTTGTCGATTTGTGGGACGTAGATGTCGGTGATATTGCTGAATGGGGTGAGGATGCAGGCCCTTCGCGTTTTTATCAGCAAGGTCATCAGGTGCCATGGACCAAGTTTGTTAAAGAAGTTTCCAAAAAACCAGTGCTGGGCGTAGGTCGTTACACTGATCCTGAAAAAATGACAGAAATCGTTACCAAAGGCTACGCTGATATTATCGGTGCTGCCCGTCCTTCTATTTCAGATCCGTTCCTGCCGAAGAAAATTGAGGAAGGTCGCTACGACGATATTCGTGTTTGTATCGGTTGTAACGTGTGTATTTCCCGCTGGGAAATCGGTGGTCCTCCAATGATTTGTACTCAGAATGCAACTGCCGGTGAAGAATACCGTCGCGGCTGGCATCCTGAGAAATTCGCCAAAGCTGATTCGCAAGATTCAATTCTGGTTGTCGGTGCCGGCCCATCCGGTTCTGAAGCAGCTCGCGTGCTGATGGAACGTGGTTACACAGTGCATCTGTACGATAAAGCTGAAAAAGTCGGTGGTCACCTGAACCAGGTTATCACTTTGCCAGGTCTGGGCGAGTGGGGTTATCACCGTGATTATCGTGAAACCCAACTGGAAAAACTGGTCAAAACCAACAAGCACAATGTGTTGGCTTTAGGTCAGAAAGCGCTGACTGCTGATGATGTGCTGGAATACGGTGCGGAAAAAGTGATTATCGCTACCGGTGCTCACTGGACAACCGATGGTGAAAACTGTCTGACCCATGCGGCCATTCCAGGTGCAGATGCTTCCTTGCCTGAACAATTGACACCTGAACAAGTTTTGTCTGGTGAGAAAAAGATCGGCAAGCGTGTGGTTATTCTGAATGCTGACAGCTATTTCATGGCACCGAGCCTGGCTGAAAAACTGGCAACAGAAGGTCATGAAGTGACCATCGTATCTGGCGTTCACCTTGCTAAATACATGGAGTTCACGCTGGAATATCCAAACATGATGCGCCGCATGCATGAATTGAATATCGAAGAAATCGGTAATCATTTCTGCAGCCGTATCGAAAAAGGCCGACTGGAAATCTACAACATGTGGGGTGAAGGTTCACGTCGTAGTTATCGTGGCCCGGGTGTTTCACCACGTGATGAGAACAAAACACACCGTTGGCTCGAGTTTGATTCACTGGTACTGGTAACCGGACGTAAATCCGATAACAGTCTGTATCAAGAACTCAAAGCACGCGAAAGCGAATGGGCAGAAAACGATATCAAAGGTATTTACCTGATCGGTGATGCTGAAGCGCCTCGTTTGATTGCTGATGCGACCTTCACCGGCCATCGTGTGGCAAGGGAGATTGATGAAGAAAATCCACAATACCCACTGCCGTACAAACGTGAAGTCATCGCTTGGGGTACACCGCATATGCCCGGTGGAAACCACGAGCTCGAGTACAAGGTCTAAACAGGAAAAGGTTGCGTGCTGCCATGAAGGCAGCACGCATTTCTGACCTCAAAGCATTCTATTCCTATTCCAAGCAAGCCTAGCAGGTGTGTGTTATGAACGAAGCACAAGAAATTACCCGAATTCTGTTTGAAGATTTTTCAACAACGTCCATCTATTTGTTTTACATAGTTGGATATACTGCCATTGCTGTATTTCTCTATGGCTGCTACGTGCAGGTGAGAAAATACCGCCGAGGCAAGCCTGATGCAGCGTGGGGCGAGATTTTCCCTCGTTTTATCGACATGGTTAAAACCATGCTGACGCATCGTACAATAAAGCGTCGTGACACAGCGGCGGGTAAGGCGCATGCGGGTATTTTCTTCGGCTTTGTATTGCTGTTCATCGGCACGGCCACAATAACGCTGGAATACGACATTCTTGAGCCGTTGTTTGGCTTCAAGTTCTGGTATGGCGATTTTTACCTCTGGTTCTCTTTGATTCTTGATGTGGCCGGTGTCGCTGTAATCGCCGGGCTGATTTACATGATGTATCGCCGTAAATGGCTGAAACTGCCCAAACTCGATTACACCCGTCCTGATCGTGAACCGGGTGATCCGGATTATGACCGCAGTTTTTACCGGCGCGAAGATTGGGCCTTTTTGTGGTCATTCATCCTCATTGTTATTACTGGATTTTTACTGGAATCGTCACGTCTTGTCTGGCTAATGGACGATGCCACTGTATGGGATTACCGCTGGTGGTCTCCGGTGGGCGCTGCAATTGCCGGCATGATGCACGGACTGGGCATGGGCCCTGAAGCGGCAGGCACCTTCCGTACCGGCTTATGGTGGTTCCATGGTGTGTTGGCACTGACCTTTATCGCCGTGATTCCTTTTACCAAGATCAAGCATATATTTACTGCCTCGGCTTCATTGATGTTTCGTGATCCCAAGGCAGGAATACGGCTGCCGACCGTACCTGAAGAGCAGGAAGATATCGGTGTTAAAACTATTACCGATTTCACCTGGAAACAATTACTTCATCTGGATGCCTGTACCAAATGCGGCCGTTGCCATGAGGCCTGCCCGGCCAACGCAGTGGGCGCGCCGTTATCACCGCGTGATGTGATTCTTTCCCTGCGCGAATTTGCCAATAATGCACTGGAGAAAAAGGAGCTGCCGGACGAAGTCGAGCTCGATGTGCACGGCAAAGATGTCGGTCAGGTCTTTATGGAAACCTTGTGGTCCTGCCGCACCTGTATGGCCTGTGTGGAAATTTGCCCGGTGGCCATTGAGCATGTGCCGATTATCGTGCAAATGCGCCGCAAACTGGTGGATGAAGGCAATATGGATCCCATTTTGCAGAAAACACTGCAATCGGTTCACAAAACCGGTAACTCAATGGGTGAGTCCAAACGCAAACGCGCCAAATGGACCAAAGACTTATCATTTGAAATCAAAGATGCCCGCAAAGAGCCGGTTGATGTGATGTGGTTCGTCGGAGACTACGCGTCGTTTGACCCGCGCAATCAGGTGGTGACCAAATCATTTGCCCGCATTATGAAACAGGCCGGTGTCGATTTCGGGCTGCTTTATGAAGCTGAAATGAATGCCGGTAATGATGTCCGCCGTGTGGGTGAAGAGGGGCTGTATGAGTTGCTGGCCTCATCCAATATCAACACGCTGGATGCCTGTGAGTTCAACTCGATTGTGACCACTGATCCGCACTCGTTCAACACCATCAGGAACGAATATCCCGACTTCGGCGGTGAGTTTGAGATTCAGCATTACACCACGCTGCTCAAACAATTGCTGGATGAAGGCAAACTCAAACTGAAGAAAAAACTGGATTATTGCGTTACGTTCCATGACCCCTGCCATTTGGGCCGCTATAACAAAGGCTATGACGCGCCGCGTGAAGTGATAAAAATGCTCGGCTGCGATCTGGTGGAAATGGATCGTAACCGTGACAACTCCTTCTGCTGTGGTGCCGGTGGTGGCCGTATCTGGATTCCGGATCCTGTCGGTATAGAAAAACCTTCAGAAAACCGTATGAAAGAAGCGGCTGAAATTGAAGGTCTGCAAGTCTTCATCGTGTCATGTCCTAAAGATCTGACCATGTTTGAAGATGCGCTGAAAACAAGTGGCAACGAAGGGAAGTTTGTCGTTAAAGAACTGATTGAACTCGTCAATGAATGTATTGAGTTTGATGATGAAGAAGATGAGGGGGCCGATCTTGCAACAGCATGATATTAAACTACCTGAATCAGCTTCAGATCTGGTTTCGATTGCTCTCAGCGAGAACGATATATACAGTGCAGCGGCAGTGTATGAAGTGGCTAATGAAGCACAGCGTTCGGAACTTGCCGATATTCTGTGCAAAGAGCGGCGTGATGCGTTGCGGCTGGCCCGCTGGGAGCATACGCCAGCCATTGTATTGAGACTGCTGTCCGGCTTGCATGATGATACGATTCGTCTTCGAATAGACAAAAATCCTGCTACTGAGAGTGATACGCTGGAGACGCTGTTCAAAGATGAACATGACGACCTCACGCTGGTCGGTTTGATTGCCCAGCATATTCATACTTCGGCAGAAGTGTTGAAAAAGATTGTCGAGACTGAAACTGAAACATCGATTATCCGGTCTGTTTGCAAAAATCCAAATGCCACGGCAGAAATTTTTGCAATGGTTGAAGCAAAACATGCCGGGACTTTTGATGCCGAACTGGCCGGACACGCCAATACCCCCGTTGAACTACTGGAAAAAATTTACAACAGGGGAAATAATTTTGTTCAGGCTGAAGTGATCGCGCACGACCAGTGCCCGTCACAATTATTTTCGCAGGCGCTGGAACATACGGATCCTGTGGTGCTCAGACATCTGGCCGCCAATCCGCGCACTGACAAAGCTGCTTTGTTATTGCTGACAAAACACGATGACAGCTCTATCCGTCGTGCCGCGGCAGGGAACCCGAATTTAGCTGCCGACAGAGCGGAAGAATTGATAGATGCACCCTCTGCATCAGTCAGAAGAGCAGTAGCCGCACGCCAGGACCTGAGTCTGGAAGCAGTGGAAAAGCTGGCAAATGATGATGATCACTGGGTGAGACAGTGGGTCGCTCTGAACCCGAATTTAAGCGAAGCTCTGATGCAACAGCTGACGACTGACAGCGATAAAGAAGTCAGAAGAGCCATCGCCCGCAACAGCAGCACACCCGAGAAGATACTGATTCAGTTGGCGGAGGATCCTGAGGCCTGGGTTCGCTCAGCCGTGGCATATCAGCCCCATACCCCTGTACCTGTGCTGAAAATGTTGTCTGATGACCAGTCCGTCGATGTGCTCAGCGGTGTGGCTAATAATCCCAATACCCCGCAACCGGTATTACAAAGGCTTACCAAATCGATCGAACCGCATGTCAGACGCGCTGTGATCCTGAACAAAAATGCCGATCGCGAGACTTTGTATCCATTACTTGAAGATCCCTATTACCTGCATCGCTTGCTGCTGATACAGAGCGAGGTACTCAGTGATGAAGATAAATGGGCGCTTTACGATGATCCGGACTCAGCCGTTCGTTTCACATTGTTTACCTGGTTTTCCAGGAAGTATTTGCAGTAAGTTCTGCATATAAAGCTGAAGTAAAACAGCAAATTAGGAGAAAATAGTATGAAAATTTTAGTTGCAGTCAAAGAAGTCGCCGCTCTGGATGATGACTTTGAAATTCGTGACGACCAACTTGATGTTGATGAGGACTTCCTCCTCTATGACCTTAATGAATGGGATGATTTCTCACTCGAAGAGGCAATGAGTATCAAGGAAAGCTCCGATACCGAAGTCGAGGTTGTTGTGGTTTCAGTGGGACCGGATCGCGTAGACGAAAGTCTGCGTAAATGTCTTGCCAAAGGCGCAGACAGAGCCATCCGGGTCTGGAGTGATGAAATGGAAGGCTCCGACACCATTACTATCGGACGCATTCTGGCGGCTGTGGCTGAATCTGAAAAACCAGATATGGTTTTTGCCGGTGTCCAGTCTTCAGATGAAGCTAATTCTGCTACCGGCATTGCCACTGCGTCCTACCTTAATTGGCCGCATGCTGCCGTTGTTGCCGGACTTGATTACACACCGGGCAACAGTAAAGCGACTGTCAGTCGTGAGTTGGAAGGCGGACTGACCCAGGAAGTTGAAATCACCTGTCCTGCGGTATTAACAATTCAACTGGGTATCAACACGCCACGGTATGCCTCTCTGCGTGGCATCAAACAGGCGGCTGCTAAGCCGATTCAGGAGGTCTCACTCAGTGATTTGGGACTTAGCGCTGAAGAAGTTGGCGCTGATGCGGCTTTTTCACATGTCAGACGTATGTATATCCCTGAAAAAGGTATGGCGACGATGATTGAAGGCACACCAGCTGAACAGGCGGCCAAACTGGCTGAAATTATAAGAGAATTCAAGGGGGAATAAAGATGAAAACTATTCTGGTCGTGGCGGAAAGTCGCCAAAATGAATTGCGTCCCATCTCACTTGAGGTGATTACCGCAGCACAAGATATTCGTCAGGCGGATGACAAGGTGGTTGTGGCCATTATTGGTCAGAACTCAGAGTCTTATGTCGATCAATTGTCACTCAGCGGTGTAGATGAAGTTGTCGCTGTTAAAACACCTTCGGAAGATTTTGATTCTGATATTCATGAAGCAGCAGTAAGCTCGCTGATGGAAACCTATACTCCTGCCGTGGTGTTGATGCCGCATTCTGTAGACAGTCTGGGCTATGCACCGACTCTGGCGCGCAAAGGTAACTATGGTTTTGCAAGCGATGTGTTCGGACTGACTTACGATGGTGATGAGCTGGTGGTTACACGTGCCGCGTATAATGAAAAAGTCTATGTAGAAGTTGATTTCCCCGGTAAGGATTGCGTATTACTGACAGTTCGCGCGAGTGTGTTTAAGCCTGTAGAAGAGGCGGCAACGCCGACAGTGAACATATTAGAGATGAACAATCTGAGCAGCCGCAGCCAAAACCTGCGTTATGTTGAGCCCGAAGGTGCGGGTGACATTGATATCACGACGGTTGACTTCATTATGTCTATTGGCCGTGGTATTGCCGATGAAGATAATGTTGATCAATTCCGCGAACTGGCAGATATGGCAGGTGCTACTTTATGTTGCTCCCGTCCGATTGCTGATTCTGGCTGGTTGCCGAAATCACGTCAGGTGGGTCAATCAGGCAAAGTGGTGGGCTCGTGTAAATTGTATGTTGCAATGGGCATTTCCGGTTCGATTCAGCATATGGCCGGCATGAAACACGTGCCTACGATTGTGGCGGTTAACACCGATCCGGGTGCGTCGATCTTCACCATTGCCAAATACGGTATTGTTGGCGATATCTTTGATATTGAAGAAGAACTGCGTACACACTTTGAATAAGCAGGACTTGACAATAATCTGTCACTGAGTTGACAGGTTGGTTAAAGTGCAGGCAGGTATCCCGGGTATAGCTGTTAACAAAAACAGTTTTGCCTGCCTGCGTTTTGACTTGATAAAGGATGTGATATGGCAACGGATTTTGAAAAATCAGTGACCAGAACAACGACTAACGGTGCCGGTTTGCGGATCGGTATTGTCCAGTCCCGCTTCAACCCGCATATCGGCGAAGGTTTGCTGAATGCGTGTCTTGAACAGTTGCGGCAGAGCCAGGTGGCGGAAGCCGATATTGATATCATGACCGTGCCGGGCGCACTTGAATCGCCATTGATGCTTAATGAAATGGCATTAACAGGCGCATATGACGGGCTTATTGCCCTCGGTTGCATCGTACGGGGTGAAACCTATCACTTTGAAATCGTTGCTAACGAGTCGGCACGATGTGTTTCCGACATTCAAATTAACACTGGCATTCCTGTTGCCAATGCAATTCTGACCACCGAAAACGAGCAACAAGCCATCGACAGGATGACAATAAAGGGTGCCGAAGCGGCCCAGGTTGTGCTAGAAATGATCCAATCCCTGAAACGGCTGAGCAAGCACTGAGTTTGTTCAGTATCAGGGGCTGTTGGTCTTTCGACTTCCTTATTGTTGTTTTCTGAAAAAAAGTCAATCAAGCACGAACAATGAAGTTTGCAAGATACATCGTTGTATCTTGCACCCTTGGGGGCTTGTGCTCAAAAACGTTTATCGCCATGGATGGAGTGTATGCAAAAGCAATGTCTGGAACATTGCTTGTCCAGACATTTTTGTAGTCATTTTAAATAAATAACGGGCAAAGCTTCCGCATCTGCTCACGCCTCTGACCTACATCCAAGTAGGCCACGCAGAAAAGTGGTTTTTCAGGCACAGCCCACAGCTTCGGCAGTGGTGAATTACGAAACAGCAACAGTCCTTAGGCTTTGGCATGGATTAACTTGGTCTAGTGTTGCATCTCCTGATGTTCTTAATGAGATAAAGGTGTCGGTGAATCCCTGCTGACCTATGCCTTCCGATTGCTGCAATTTTTCTGATTCTGATAGCGCTGAGATCTGCTTAATCCCTGCTTACTCTAAAGGGAGTACTCCATCGTGAGAATTTCGGAGCGATCCTGATTTCGATATGTTTTTCCATACGATTACATTTTCATTACACCGGAGTCACTCATTATGGGAAATTCAAGCTTAAATGCCTTGACACCTGAATCAGGTACCATACGCAATTCAATCTTAAATATCAGACATCAGGAATTGGGTTGCAAGCTGGACGGCGAAACCTGGAACAATATGCCGATTCCCTGGCGTTACCATACAAACCCGTATGATGAAGTGATTGCAGTCAGAACCAGGGCCGGGCTTTATGATATTTCTGCACTCAACATTGTCAACGTTTCCGGTCCGGCTGCGTTGACTGTACTTGATCAGCTTGTTGCGATTGATGTCAGCAACCTTGAACCGGGCACGTCAAGACTGGCAGCACAAGTAAATGAAAAAGGGGCGCTGGTCGACGACATCATGGTGATATGTGATGGCAAAGAGCAATATCGCCTGTCACATGGCAGCGGTGCGACGCAGCAGACTTTGGCCCGTCTGGCTGAAGGTATGGATGTGACAATTGAACAGGATATGGATGTCCATATTCTGTCATTGCAGGGCCCCAGATCTATTGATGTCCTTAGATCTGCTGATGCGCTGGACCCGCCCCATATGGCTATTGATCTGGCCAAACTGCCTTATTTTAAACATATCGAAACCAAACTATTCGGCTGTGATGTAAAGATCGCCCGTGGCGGCTATTCAGGAGAACGCGGCTATGAAGTCTATTGTCACGCCGATGATGCAATTCATCTTTGGGACAGCATTCTGGAAAAAGGCCACCCTTATGGTGTGATGGCAGCTTCTTGGGACTCTCTGGATTTGACCCGCGTAGAAGCAGCGTTATTGTTTTACCCCTATGACATGCCCGAAGGCGATACCACCCCTTGGGAGGTGAATTTGGGCTGGTGTGTTGATCTGGATAAACCAGGCAACTACATCGGTAAGGAAGCGCTGCTCAAGTTACGCGGACGTGAACGATTCAAACAGGTGGGACTGGAATGTCAGAGCAGTGAAGCGGTTGAAGCAGGTGCCAGAATCATCAAAGACGGTAGAGAAATCGGTGTGGTTACCAGTGCCTGCTATAGCCGTTATCTGATGAAATCTCTGGCTATGGTGCATGTCAAGCCCGAGTTTTCACAACTGGGCACTCAGGTAGTGATTAGCGGTGAAACACCGGTAGAAGCGCATGTGGTGAAAACACCGTTTTATGACCCCATGCGTCTGCGTACTCATCCAGAGTAACAAGATTAACTCTCGTACTGCTTGCAACCCTGCCAATGGCAGGGTGCTGGCTGTACGAACAAGATGAGATAACAAATATGGAACGAGGATATTGGATAAGAAGTAAACCCTTTTATGACTCATTGGTCTGGCGTCATCAGGCGACCGGCCATGTAGTGATAGCACAGGGGGAGGGTGGTATTGCCGTGCTGAAGTTGTTTCAGCAAATGTATCCCCGTGAGCCAATCAAGTTGTTGTTTGCCGATAATGCATCGGCTTCGAAAAAGTACGCTGATATTGTTTCAACGCTGGTCCCAGAAGGATTGCAGATTTGTGATTCTAAACAGGCGGTGTTGGCAGCGCTCAAGGAGCAACTACCTGACTGTTTAATGGGCACACAATTTTATGTCGCCGGTACTGAAGCATTTATCTGGTCGGTGATGCAGACACTTAAACCCTATGGCGTGCAAGACGTCAATGTTGAAAAAGAACTCTGCGGTACGCTGGCACGCTCAGTTTACTGCGTACATTGCAAGACTATTGACGAGGATGTGCATCACAGTATCCATCCTTGTAGCGGGTGCGGCCGGCACCTGTTTGTTCGGGATCATTTTTCCAGACGTCTCGGCGCCTATATGGGCGTGATGATTGATGCGGAAGAACCCGGCAAGATTCCGGCAAGTGAGGAGCTCTACCCATGAGTATTTTGAATGTAAAAGTAACCGATGTTGAACAAGTAACCGAGTTCGTGAAGCACTTCACGCTGGTACAGGAAAACGGCGAACCCTTGCCGCGGTTTTCCGGTGGCAGTCATGTGGTGGTGGCAATGAATATCAATGGTCGTATTCATCGGAATCCTTATTCACTGATGGGATCGCCTGCGAATACGGATAGTTATCATATTTCAGTGCGCCGCCAGGACCAATCCCGCGGTGGTTCGGTGTTCATGCACGACAAGGTGAAGCCGGGTTCACGGCTGCAAATCACCTATCCGGTCAATCTGTTTGCCATCTCTAAGCTGGGACGCAGACATATTCTGGTTGCAGGTGGTATCGGTATTACACCGTTTATGTCCCAGATCGCGGACTTGAACCGGCTCGGCTGCGATTATGAAATGCACTACGCCTATCGTTCCAATGAGCATGCGGCTTTCAGAGGACAACTGGAAGAGATGTGTGGTGACCGGGTGCATTTTTATGTCGAACAAGAAGGCCAGCTTGTGGATTTTAACGATCTGCTCGGCCATCAGCCTTTAGGCACCCATGTCTATGTGTGTGGCCCGGAGCCCATGGTCAAATCGCTGTTGATAACAGCAAAAAATCTGGGTTGGCCGGAAAACCATGTGCACAGCGAGCAGTTCTTAGCCCCGCCGATGGGCGATGCGTTCAGCGTCAAACTGGCGCAAACCGAGATGGAAGTGGAAGTACCGGGTGATATGAGCCTGCTGGAAGCGATGGAAGAAGCGGGTGTTGATGCCCCGTTCCTGTGCCGTGGCGGTGCCTGTGGGCGTTGTGAGCTGGAAGTGCTCGATTGTGATGGTGTACTGATGCACAACGATCATTATCTGTCAGACGCAGAAAAAGCGGTAGGAAACAAAATTCTGCCCTGCGTCTCACGTGCTAAATGCAGCCACTTAGTGCTCAACATCTGAGGAAATACGAATGAACATGGTATTTAAACAAGAAAGCTTCCGTGATGATTACACCTTTTCTAACTCACCTGAAGCCATTCGTCGTTTTCCGTTCCCGTTTGCCGAAGATGAATATATGTACAGCGTCAACATTGAGCAGCATGCTCCGACGCAGCCAGGTTCGGTGTTTGAACATGTTATTGACGTAGATGAACATTACGTCGCCGAATGTGCAGAGAGGCAAATTACGCTGGAAGAAGATTCCGAGCGTTATATTGCGTTGCCGCACATGATGGATGCGCAGTGGGACATGGTTGAGTTGGTAATGGATTCACTGGCGGCTGACTATCCGGAACAGTTTCAGCTGAGTAAAGACGGTGATAACTGGCACTGGGTCAACAAACCACTGGGCATCGGACAGTCCTTCACCTTTGGTGATGAAGGCACGCTGCCGATGGAGCCGTTTGAATATATCGCCCGTCAAGTGCAGGGCGACTGGATTCTGCTGGACCAGCGTGATGAAGATTTATTTGCCGATGCCGGCATGGTCACCAGTCAGGCCGACTGGTCTATGGCATTTGACGCCGGCATGTCGTTCAAGGAATGGCATGGTCCGGTTCCGCAAGCCAATGAACTCGGCATTTTTGACCGTGCCCTGAAATACTTGCTGCATCTTCAATATGGCAGCCCGGTTCGTCGCCTGAATTGGACCATGACGATTAACCCGCGTCTGGATACCTCTCCGGAAAATTACCCGCTTTGGGGGCCGGACAATATGTCAGTCACACCGGAAAATGTGGCTGAAAAAGTGCATTTGCGTGTGGAGCTTCAGGCACTATTCCGCCTGCCGCGCAGTAATGCCATTGCCTTCAGCGTCCGTGGTTACCTCATCAGCCTTAAAGATTTGGCGACTTATCCACGTTGGGCCAAACGTTTGCATCGCGTGCTGCAAAACCTGCATCCGGACTTATCTGAATACAAAGGACTGGATAACTACCGTCAGATGGCGATAGATTGGCTGGCACCGCTGGACGATGGCGAAGAGCTCGAATTGGGCACTCATCCTGAGTGAATGTGTTGACAGGGAAAATGAGTCATGCGTAAATGCAGTTAAAGTTTCACTTGGTGAAACATTGTTTAATTGAACGGTGGTTGATGCTGTCTACTCCAAGTAATTCAACCAATCTGAACGACGCAATATTTATTGCGATTTTTAGCAACAACTTTTACCAACCTAAAAGGAAAATAGAATGAAGAAGCTTTTATTAACAATGGCAATAGCGGGTACCGCTATGACAGCCACCACGGCTATTCATGCCGAAGAAACCTCACCGCACAGCTTTAGTTCAAACGTCGGTTTGTTCAGTTCGTACGTATTCCGCGGCATTGACTACAGTGATGAAGATCCTGCTTTGCAGGGCGGATTTGACTATGCCCATGCCAGCGGCTGGTATGCGGGCGTCTGGGCAACCACTCTGGAAGAAGGCCTTAACGTGGGTAACAGCATCGAAGTCGACTTCTATGGCGGTTATTACCACCAGTTCACAGATGATTTTGGCGTGGATGTCGGTTTGCTGCAATTCTATTACCCTGATAATAAGAAAGTGCCGGGTCTGAATGGCCGGAGCGATGAAGATTTCGACACCACCGAAGCTTATGTGGCCGCCACCTGGAAATGGTTCACTGCCAAATACAGCCGTACCCTGACCGACTGGGGCGGTGTCACTAGCAATACGATGGGCGCTGACGCTAATGGCGATAGTAAAGGCACTCAGTATTACGAGCTGAACTTCAATTATGGCCTGCCGATGGACTTCAATCTGACAGCACATATCGGTCGCCTGGATGTCGAAAACTACAGCGACTTTGATTACACCGACTACCTGATTGGCGTGAGCAAGGACTTTTCGCTTGCTGGTTCTGAAGGCTGGACAGTGGGTGTGAACTATACCGACACCAACGCTGATAAAGACTGGTGGCCGGGTGTTGATGGCGATAATCGTGGTGATAGCCAGTTTATTGGTTATGTGACGCGCTCTTTCTAAATATTTGAGCTTAAAAAGGAGCCACACTCTGAGAGCTGTGGCTCCTTTTTTATGGTTGAGGATAGGGACAAGGCGATTCTATTATTTGCTCCAGACCGTACATGAGTTCATGGAAATTATCACTGGTGATATCGATAATGACTCCTTCCAGTGTCAGCAATTCATCACTACCAGAGAAAATACCCTTGCCCCGTTCCATTACCCATTTGATTTTGTTGCTTCTGGTGAGAATGCGATAAACAAGCTGGAAGCTGCGTTGTTTATTGATCTGATTTTGGACATGTTCCCAGACTCTGGGTTGATCCTCAGGGTAGATTAATTGCATATAATTAAAGTTGAGGGAGTTGGTGATTTCATAAGGCTGATATTCTGTGACTTCCAGACAGCCTTCACTGACAAAGTCAAAAGTCCAGTTACGATCATTTTTACAGCGATACAACATACATGGGATATTGGTCATGATCATATCGGTGGTGGAGCGGGCATTGGCTTTTAAGCCAGCTTCAGTCTGTTTCATGCGGCTGATATCGGTCAATGTACCCATAATGCTGGTACGTTCGCCTTTCAGGGTCGAGGTGGTTGAAGCCCGTAACTCTACCCACAGGGAACGGCCGTTTTTGGCAATCAGACGCAGTTCGAATTGACACTGTTGGCGCTTGCCTTCAGTCAAAGCGTTAAGTCTGGATTCGGCCAGGGGTTGATCCTCAGGGTGAATGAATGAAAACAGTGTTTTATTCAGACTTTCTTCGGTGCTGTAATCCAGCAGGCGCTGCCAGGATGGATTGAGAAAAATAAGTTCCTGATCAACATTGATTTGGAAAACAATTTGCTCGATCCGGTCTATAAGCAGATGGTAGGTAAGCTCCTCTGAGACAGAGCTGGTTGCAGGTTCAGAACTGGATGTCAGTGAAAACTGGAGTAAATACTGATTGGGTTGTTCGGTAGCATTCAGCGGGGATAATGACATATGAACCGGGATTGTCGTACCATCAGCATAAAGCATTCTCAGTGTGATAGTCTCATTGCTCTGCAGGTCATGCTGCTGGCTGATGAAATTGGCCAAAGCGTTGTGATTACTGGGGTGAACCAGATTGGTCAGCGGCATCTCAGTGATAAACTCCCGCATGCCGCTCATTCCCAATTCTTTGAGAAAGGCATTGTTGGCAAATTTGATGTTGTACCCTTCGATAACTGCGGCCGGTGTTGATAATTTACTGGAAATATCTTGTCCCCACATCACATTGTCCAGGTGTTTGTCTTTTGCCGTGACTGCGCTGCGACGTTGAATTTTGGGGTAAATATTAATGATTAGTATGGCTGAGAGTAACATCGCAAGTAAGGACGCGAGCACAGAAAGGTGGACTTTGAATGGTGCGCTACTGTCCCACCAGAAGCCAAACACCAGAGTGAAAATGGCGCTGAGCATGACCAGGCAAAATAAAAATAAACTCATAACAAAAACCTTCTTTGATGGGTTTGTGTTGGGAGACAACAAAAACTGATGGTAACAAAACTGAAACAAATATCAGCCTTAATCGGCAGTTTTAGTCGACGGACGCTTTATGCCAAGCTGATGCTGTTGCTGTTTTGTATTACGCTCACCGTTTTGCTGATGCAATCGGGTACTATTTTTTTATTAGATTATATCCCGTCCAGCCAGTCAGCCATAGATAAGATTAGCAGCCAGAAGGTTTATTGGCACCGCCAACTTTCCTATATGAAAGCCATCAAGTTGGAAGCGGCCGATGCGACATTAAAAGACATGCAGCAGCATTACCTCGATACCGCAGATCCTGAGGTATTGTGGATGTTGCGGCAGGATAATCCCGAGGTGCTGGCAGCGGTACGAAAAGTTGAGCGGGAACAGCAGAATTTTTCCGATGTTGCCAAATTCAACGTCAGAGTCACCGCGCAATTGCGCATGGCCGAGAGAGTGGCGGAATCCTATGACGAGTTGGATAAAGCTTTGCACCGGGACAATGAAGCCAAACGATCCATTATCGGTTTATTACAGGCTATCAGCCTGATCTTTGTGTTCAGTTGTATTTTGGCCATTGTGATAGGCGGGCGCCGCTTGCTTGTGGAGCGTCTTGATAATCTCACGTCTTTCATCAATATTAAGTCAGGTGATGCTAGTCACCGTGCCGCTGTCGATGAATTTGCGACCTTGGAACATCGTGTTTCGGAACTGACGGCGCAATTGGAAGGCTTCGAATCAGAGGTGACCTGGGCGCATCGAACCAGTGAGCACGTGCGGGTGCTGATTCGGGCCCAGGATTTTATACTGCGCTTTATTGAGACGGTGAGTGAAAATGTGCTCAGCGAGAGAACCATGCTGAAAATGCTTTATGCTCTCGAAAGAGCATTGGGGTTTACCAATGCAGCACTTATTTATACTGACGATGCGGCCGTTATTTCGACGGAAAGAATCATATTTTCACACCATAAACCCCAAAGCTTGACAGACGAGATCTTTGATGAGTTGCTGATGGTAGGCGTGGCAACATATGAATACACCAACGCAGATGATGAGCGAATCGGTTGTCTGGGTGTGACATTCTCCGGCGTCAGTAACGGTATCGGTGTATTGTTGGTGGAAATGGAACAGGGACGCTTTCTGGAAGACTCTGAGATTAAAGTACTTGAAATTACCGCCAGATTGTTGGGCATGGTCGCCAAATTTCAAGGCCATGACGAAGAAGGCAGACGGCTGGCAGTGCTGGAGGAGCGGGCCGCTATCGCCCGTGAATTACATGACTCACTGGCGCAATCGCTATCATTTATGAAAATTCAGGTAGCGCGGCTGCAATCGAAAAATAATGACGAAAAACAGATGGCTGTGGTAAGCGAGCTACGTGAAGGACTGGACAATGCCTATCGCGAATTGCGCGAATTATTAACGACTTTTCGTGTGCATATGGATTTGCGTGGACTGGGTTATGCGATTCAGGCGACTATCGATGAGTTTTCGCAACGGTCACCGTTAACCATTACATTAGATAACAGGCTGGTAAATTGTCGTCTGACGGTGAATGAAGAGTTTCACATTCTGCATGTGGTCAGAGAGGCCTTGTCGAATATTGTGCGTCATTCGGGAGCCAAAAATGTCTCCATTTTGATGATGTTGCAGAAAAACGGTTCAGTCGAGTTAACCATAGATGACGATGGGGTGGGGTTCACGCCGGCATCGACGACCCATGACCATCACGGACAGGCTATCATGAAAGAACGCGCCAATACGCTGGGTGGCGATATAGAGGTGATGGCAAGGCGGTACGGTGGTACTCGTGTCCGTCTCTCATTCATGCCAAAATTGGCACAATAACGAAGATACATTGAGAATTAATATGCAGAACACGATAAAAGTAATGATAGTTGATGATCATCCTTTATTCCGGAAAGGAGTCAGTCAGATTATTTCTGATGATCCTAATTTTGAGGTAGTTGGTGAGGCTGCATCCGGTCAGGAAGGTTTGGAACTGGCCCAACAGCTGTTGCCGGATCTTGTCTTGCTCGATCTTAATATGAAAGGTATGGACGGACTGGAGACACTGCGACGATTTAAAGCGACCGATCTTCAGGCGCGTTATGTCATGTTAACCGTATCAGATGCAGAAGAAGACTTGCTGGCCGCCTTCAAAGCCGGTGCGGATGGTTACTTACTCAAAGATATGGAACCTGAAGACTTGAGAAACCATCTCGTCAAAGCTTCGGTCGGCGTGACGGTGCTGCAGGATTGTTTGACTGAGGTACTCAAAAAAGCGCTGATGGAGCCCGACACCAAAATATCAGTTTCAGATGCCGGCCTGACCGAACGTGAGAACGAGATTCTTAACTGCCTGGCTGAGGGCATGAACAACAAAAACATCGCCCGCAAACTGGGTATCAGTGACACTACAGTCAAGGTTCATATTAAAAACATTTTAAGAAAACTGAACCTGACCAGCCGCCTGGAAGCAGCTGTCTGGAAACATCAGCAGAAATAAAAAAAGCCGGCAATGTCAGATGACGTTACCGGCATTTTTCATGAGCCTGCTTTTTGGATTACAGGGGGTTGCGTTGACCTACAAAGAAGCCAACAGCTTTACTGGGGGTTTCAAAGGTAATGGTCTCGCCGTTAGCAAAGTAAAGTACATCACCAACTTTGGCATTAACTTTCTGCCCAGATTCGTCAGAAATAATGAACTCACCTTCAACGACGATCTTCATTTCTTCGTAATCATAGGTGTAAACCAATGGTTTATCACTTTTGTTGAGGTGGAAAAAACCAGCACACAAGGTTTTATCTTTACTGTCAGATACAACAGTATCGCCCAGAGTAGCATTCACGCCTTCAATGCCCATAGACGGTTGTTCAGCTGCAATGGCTTTTTGAATATATTTCATATCTTACCTCCTTAATTTTTGTGTCATAAGACACTAGCTATTAAATCCATATTTGCGAATAGCAACAATTATTAAGAAGGCTTACTCAAAAAGAGGTAGAAACGACGGTTCGGCTGCCATTGACTTGAATAAGGGACAAGCTTAATTTAGGGGCTGTTAGTCTTTCGTATTCACCACTGCTGGAGGCTGTTTTTGTGTCCGGCAAGGCGGAAAGAGTGTGATGTAGTGAGTGATTGACTTTGACGCTGGGCGCAAAAACAGCCCCAGCCCGCCGGGAGTGTCTGCAAAAGCACTTTTCTGTGTGGCCTACATGGATGTAAGCCAGGGCGTGAGCAGGATGTGGAAGATTTGCTCGTCATTTATCTAGAATGACTACAAAATCGTCCGGCACCTTTTTGAACACAAACTTCATTCCTCCCGGCTTGATTGACATTTTTTCAGACAACAACGGTAGCGAAGACGAAAAGCCTGCAGCCCTGAGAGCCAGGTTAACCTTTTATCGTCGACAGTATTGACGACTCGTCAGCACAAAGGAGTGCAAAATGACTGATTCCAGACAGCAAATGACGCTGGCTGTTCATGCGGGGAACGGCCATGATACGCTCGGGTCGCCGTTCACACCGCTGTATGACACCACCACCTTCCGTTTTGACAATACGGCTTCTTTATTGTCGGTGATTAATGGGGAAAAACCAGGCGCTTTTTATACCCGTTACGGCATGAACCCCACTATCAAGTCGCTGGAACAACGCTTGGCAGCATTAGATGAAGCTGAAGCCGCGCTGGCGTTTTCATCTGGTATGGCGGCTATTTCTTCGCTGTTTCTGGCACATGGCGGGGGTGGCATTATCTGTCTGGGGGAAATTTATGGCGGCACGGCGGAACTTCTGCAAAACCAGTTAACCGGCATCGGTGTTAACAGCCTGTTTCTGCCTGCCGATGATCACTCAGCACTGGAACAGGCGTTGCGGCAGGGGGCGTCACTGGTATTTTTTGAAACGCCGGCCAATCCTACTTTACAGGTGATCGATATTCAGGCTGTTGCAGGTAAGGTTCATCAATACCCGGCGAAAGTCGCGGTCGATAATACCTTCGCTTCGCCGGTTAATCAGAAACCGCTCCAATTGGGCGCGGACTTTTCGGTGCAGAGTGCTACCAAGTTTCTTGGCGGGCACAGCGATTTGACGGCGGGGGTGTTGACCGGCAGTGCGGATGAGCTGACAAAAGTAAATGGCTGGCGCAAAAACCTGGGGCAGATGATTGCCCCTGAAATTGCCCACAAACTGAAACGCAGTCTGATAACGTTGCCGCTGCGTATAGAACGGCATAATTTTAATACGTTGCAAATAGCCCGCTTTCTGCAAGCGCATCCATCGGTCGAGACTGTATTTTATCCCGGCTTGGAAACAGATCCCGGGCATCCGCTTGCCTGCAGACAGATGCAGGGGTTTGGCGGCATGCTCAGTTTCAATGTGAAAGGCGGTACCGTGGCCGCCACAACCGTGATTGATAATTTAAACCTGATCGCTTTGGCACCCAGCCTGGGAGGCGCGGAGACGCTTGCTACACAACCTGTGACCACTTCACACCATGGTATGGCGCCGGAACAGTTACAACAGGCCGGTATCAGCGGCGCAATGATCCGACTGTCGGTGGGGCTGGAATCAGTCGACGATTTGATAAATGACTTGCAACAGGCATTGCAATTGATTGCAGATTGAAGCGCCTGCGTCGGGCAAAATTCCCGGACTCATTTGATGTATAGTCAGAAATAAAACGCTGCATAATCAATAGATAGCGAGGAGAGAGACGATATGGCTAGTGTATTAAAAACAACACATCACGGGGGCTGTCCCCATGACTGTCCCGATACTTGTTCCATGGTGTTTGAAGTTGAAAACGGCAAGCTGACCGGTGTCAAAGGCAATCCTGATCATCCCCTGACCCGTGGCGGTCTTTGCGTCAAACTCAAAGACTACGAAAAACGTCATTATCATCCGGATCGCCTGTTACATCCCATGCGCCGGGTCGGCCCCAAAGGCAGCGGGCAGTTTGAACAAATCAGCTGGGATGAAGCGCTGGATGAAATCACGCTACGCTGGAAAGCCATTATTGCTGAATACGGACCGCAGGCTATCATTCCCTACAGCTATCTGGGTAATCAAGGGCTGGTGCATGGTTTGAACGGCGGCGATGCCTTTTTTAACAAAATGGGCGCGACGGTTTGCGAACGCACTTTCTGTGGTGAAGGTTCCTGTACGGCCTGGTTGCTGACGGTTGGCCCCACTGCCGGAGTTGATCCGGAAAGTTTTATCCACTCCAAATACATTATTATCTGGGGCTGTAATTCGGTCAGCACCAATCTGCATCACTGGCATATTGTAAAAGAAGCGCAAAAGCTTGGCGCCAAAGTGGTGGTGATTGATCCTTATAAATCCAGAACCGCCAAAGAAGCAGACTGGCATATTGCGCCCAAACCCGGTACCGACGGCGCGCTGGCAATGGCGATGGTGCATACCATTATTGCAGAAGGTTTGCAGGATCAGGATTATGTCGATAATTACACCGTAGGTTATGCGGAACTAGCCGAGAGAGCCAAAACCAGAACACCGGAATGGGCCGAAAAAATCACCGGTGTGGCTGCCGAAGATATCCGCAAGCTGGCCCGTGAATTTGCCACCACCCAACCGGCGGCGATTCGTTTAGGTGTGGCGTTGGAGCGTAACTACGGCGGCGGTCAGGCTATTCGCGCCGTGACTTGTCTACCCGCGTTAACCGGTGCCTGGCGGCATGTTGGCGGCGGGGCGTTGCAATTCCCGGTCTGGGAGCATCCATACAAGTTTGATGTTATTTCCCGTCCTGATCTGATTCCTGAAGGCACACGGGTGATTAATGCGATACAGATTGGCCGTGCTTTGAACGGCGAAATGGCACTGGATATCCCGATTAAATCAATGATGTGCTGGAACGCCAACCCGGTCACGCAAGCAGCGGAAACAGACAAAATTGTCGAGGGGCTGATGCGTGAGGATTTGTTCCTGGTTTCTGCCGAGCATTTCCTGTCTGATACGGCGTCTTATGCTGATATCGTGCTGCCAGCCTCTATGGGCGCGGAAATGGAAGACATGATTCTGTCATGGGGCCATCTCTATCTGACATACAATGAAAAATGTGTTGAATCACCCGGGGAAGCGCTCCCCAATAATGAGATTTTCCGCCGTCTTGCCGCCAAAATGGGGTATGAGGAGGAAAATTTCAGATGGTCGGATTCCGAGTGTCTGCAAAACTATGTGAACTGGGATGCACCGGCTTGTGATGGCATTGATCTGGCTTATTTACGCGAGCATGGCTTTGCCCGCTTGAATGTGGGTAGTCGGGATAATCGTGCACCGCATAAGGAAGGTAACTTTCCGACAGCGACGGGTAAATGTCATTTTATAGTCGAAGGCGCGACTAACTTTGTTGCGGCACCGTTTCGCCAGATGTACGAAGGATTTCAGCCGGGTGAAGCATTGGACAGCCTGCCGGACTACGTGCCTTCCCGGGAGACGGCTGAGAATAATCCTGAGCTGGCTGCCAGATATCCGCTTAATATTATTTCACCCAAGAGCCACGGTTTTCTTAATTCCTGTTATGCCAATATGGCGCAGAAAATAAAAGGCCAGGGCGAACAGTTTGTGATGATTAACCCAGCAGATGCTGAACTGCGTAATATCCAGAGTGGTGATAATGTCAGGGTCTTTAATAATCGGGGCGGTTTTGAGGGCGTGGCGCAGATCACGGATGACGTGAACTCCGGAATGGTTGTTGCCACATTAGGGTATTGGCGGCAGCTCAATAAAGGTACGGTGAATTGCGTCAGTTCTGCCGAGTTCGTGGATATGGGGCATGCCCCGACTTTTACCGACAACCTGGTGCAGGTGGCTTTGGCGGGGTAGGCATTTGCCCACTTATTTTCACCAGTAGGATTAAAAAAGCCCGCATTCTGCGGGCTTTTTTATTAGAGGCGATCCCTGTTTTTGAGGCCGCTTCTATTAGCTTTGCTGGGTTGAGTGGCGCTGGCTAAATGGCTTGAAGCCCAGTAACAGCAATAGCGATAGCAGTAGAATCAGCAGCTGAGACAAAATACCTTCCCAGGTGGCATGGATGCCCAGCCAGGATATGTTGATATTGAATGGTAAAGGCGAGATAGCAATCAAGGCGGCTTCCTGTAAAGCGGCTACGGCTTTACCCATCAATACAAACGATAAAGCGAGCATTAAATAGGTGGTGAAAGAGAAAAACTTACCAATAGACAGGCGCATGGAGAATTTAATCATTACCCACGCTACGAAAGCCAGTACGACAACACCTGCAAAGAAACCGGTTGAGATGGACATGAATTGTGAGGGCTGAGCCTGTGTCAGCAGTGATTGATAAAACAGTACGGTTTCAAATACTTCGCGGTAGACGGCGATAAACGCCAGACCGGCAATACCCCACAACGTACCGGTACTCAGATGGCGGTGAATATTGTCTCTGATATAAGCCTGCCAGTGGATCGCATTGGTTTTGCTATGCATCCAGAAACCGACATAAAACAATACGGCCGCGGCAAGTAAAGCAGCTACACCTTCCATGATTTCACGGCTGGCACCACTGATACTGATCAAGTGCTGGGCCATCCACCAGGTGCCAAAACCGGCGGCAATTGCGGCAATCCAGCCACTGTGAACATATTTGACCGCATCACGGCGCTGTGTTTTAACCAATACGGTGAGCAGTGCCATGACTACTAATAAGGCTTCCAGCCCTTCACGCAGCAGGATAATGAAGCTGGCAGTAAACAGCGTTGAGTCAGACAAGGTGTCGGCAGAGAGCATGTTTTGTGCACGATCAAGTTGTGTTATTGCAGTGTCCAGCGTTTGAGCCAGTGTGTCTTGTTGCTGAACCTGTCCGGTCAGTTGCCGAAATTGCATCATCGACTTTTCAATATCTTTACGCAATTGGGAGTCATAAGCATCGAGTGCATTTTCCACCATCTCAAAGCCATCCAGGTAAGCGCTGACGGCCAAAGCCTGTGCCTGCTTGAAATCACCGTTCAAATAACTATGATGCGCTGCGCGCAGCTGTTGTTTCGCCATTTCCAGCGGATTGGTTGTGGTAAATAACGGGGTTGGATTGACCCGTAACTGTTCAAGAAGCTGGCTATCTACGGCAGGAAATTGCTGGGCCAGGGTATTGGGGCTGTTGCTGACAAACTGATGCAGTGTCATAACTGCAGGCACGTTGGCAAGAGCGTCTTTCTGGCCGTCAAAAGCCAGACTGCCGACGTAGAAGGCCAGTGACCAGCGTTGCTGATCACTGAGTTGTGAGAATGCGGTCATTGCCGTGCCTTCAAGACCATTGGTAATAGCATCATACAGGCCGAGCAGAGAACGATTCTCAGCACGTGTTTTATCTGTAAAGTCGGTAGGAGCAGGTTCCAGTGAAGCCGCTAATTCGCCATCGCCTTTGCCTTGCGCGCCGTGGCAGGCGATACAGTTTTGTTGAAATAATACTTGTGTTTGGACGCCAGGTAACAAATTTTCAGAGAGAGTGACTTCAGGTGCAATGGCCATCAGTAAGTTACGTAATTCAACGGTGATGGGCTTGATAACAGCAGGATCCTGTTTTTCCTGAATGGCATTTTCAAGCTTTACAGCAGCAGCGACAGCCGCGGCCCCTCCCTCCAGAGTATGGCTTTTTTCAACTGCGAGACTCGAAAATTCTAGCATTTCCTGATATTCGGCTTCGCTGATGATTTCGCCGTCTTTAACCGCTTCGGTATAATCAACATTGATATATTCAGCTATCTGCATTAATTGGCGCGTATCGCTTTGCGCTTCGTTGGCCTTAACTGGCAGTACAGTCAAAGCGACTATTGTAATCAAGCTGCTCAAAAAAACAGACTTGATGATATTGCCCAATTTAAACACTTTTATGTTGGCTCCGATAACGATACACGATTGACTGAGTGCAATTTTTTGGAAATGAGAATCACTATTATTATAAACGTTAATCACGGGGCTAAATCAATCAATTCTTTGAAGTCATTAAGTTTGTTGTCAGGTCAGATAAGACATGTCATCAACTGATACTAAAACAGCTTCGGAACATATTCTGTATTTTGCCTATGGTTCCAATATGTCGGTACGCAGGTTGCGTGCCAGAGTGCCTTCAGCACAACTCGTCTGCAACGCTGCATTAAGGGGGCACCAATTGTGTTTCCACAAACGCAGTCATGTTGATGGTTCGGCCAAATGTGATGCCTGTGTAACCGGCGACCCGGCAGATACGGTTCAAGGAGTGGTGTTTCGTTTTAAACAGGCTGAAAAACCTTTGCTGGATCAATTGGAAGGATTGGGAAAGGGCTATGAAGTCAAACCGGTGCAGTTACTGAACCGTAACGGGCAGACCGTTTGCGCTTATACCTATATAGCAACGGATATTGACGCTACGCTCAAACCTTTCGACTGGTACAAAATCCATGTTTTGACCGGGGCGCGGGAGAACACGTTACCGGCTGATTATATTGACAGGATTGCAGCTGTTGAGGCGTGGATCGATGCAGATAATGAGCGATGCCGGCGGGAATTGTCGATTTACTTATGACTGGCTGGGCGCTTTCTGGCAATGAAATGACGTGGTAACCTTACCGCTTGTCAATCAATTGTTACTGAACTATGCAAAACGTGCTTAATCTGGATGCGCTGAGCGCATCGCCCGTGAGAACCGATCCGTTTCCATTTTTTACAGTGGATAACGCCATTGATGCGAACGAGATCTCGGCTATCATCAGTGATTTTCCAGCTATCGACGATGGCGGCAGCTACAATATCGATGATGTGGCAATGGGACCGGCTTTCAAGCAGCTGATTGATTCACTGGATACGCCGCAGTTTCGCAAAATAATTTGTGACAAGTTTGATGTCAAAGTCATGGAGTTGCCAATGATGGTGACCTTGCGTGGCTTTTCCCGCAAAAAAGATGGCCGTATCCACACCGATTCTAAAACCAAGGTCGCCACTATTCTGATTTATCTGAATGAACAATGGCCTGCAGCAACCGGCAAACTCAGAATCCTGCGTAACGGCGATGATATGGATGACTATGTGGACGAGATCACGCCGGGGCCGGGCGCATTACTGGCATTCAAGGTCACCGATAACTGCTGGCATGGCTACCCCAGTTTTGAAGGCAAGCGTCAGTCTATTCAGATTAACTTTCTGACCAGCGAGGCGGCCAGCAGTAAACACCGCTTCTTCCATAGACTCAGCGCCAAAGTTAAATCGTTGTTCAAATAACTTTGTAGAGGCTGACAGTCAGCGGCCTCTGTTATAGTAATGTTATGTCCTGACAATAAACGATTTCTGCCGGTATAAGCCTGTCCTGACTCTGATGAAGGAGCCCGGCAGTTTGTCATTTCAACTGTTGTATGCTGTCACAGTGCTGTGATACATCAATACTATATTGCTTCACAAACTTACTGTGACATTCAGAGGAGTGAACCCCAGGGCGGTCTGATAAGGATGTTTATTCAATAACCGGAGAATGATTTTGCTATGAGCGAACAATCGGGGAAGATCTACATCGCCTTGATCAGTGTGCACGGTCTGATACGTGGACAAAATCTTGAACTGGGCCGTGATGCCGATACTGGCGGGCAAACCCTGTATGTACTCGAACTGGCACAGGCTCTGGCTGAATTACCTGAGGTTGCAAAAGTCGATCTTGTAACGCGGCGTGTTGTGGATGATCGGGTTGACCGCGACTATGCCGAGCCGATTGAGCTACTCAGCGACAAACTGCGAATTGTTCGTATTGATGCCGGTCCCGACGTATACATCTACAAAGAGCATTTATGGGAACACCTTGATACTTTTGCCGATAACCTGGCTGACTTTTTCAGACAAAGCGGCCGCTTTCCTGATTTGATTCACAGTCACTATGCCGATGCCGGCCTGGTCGGTGCCCATGTGGCAAGTCTGCTGGGTATCCCTCTGATCCATACCGGTCATTCATTGGGACGGGTCAAGCGCAGAAGGTTGCTCGCCAGTGGTTTGAGTGGTGAGCAGATCGAACAACTTTACAATATGAGCCGGCGGGTGGCAGCCGAGGAAATTACGCTGGCAACGGCGGAACGGGTGATCACCAGCACCCATCAGGAAATTGAAGAACAATACGAAATCTATGATCATTATCAACCTGAGCAAATGCGGGTTATTCCACCGGGCACCAATATCAAGCAGTTTAAGCCACCGACAGGTGATGAGTTACAAAGCGATTTGCATGCCACGTTGACCAAACATCTGACCGACCCGAACAAACCCATTATTATGGCGTTGTCGAGGCCGGATAAACGCAAGAACATCAGTGCGCTGCTTGAGGCCTATGGTGAATCAATACAACTGCAACAATTAGGCAATCTGTTGATAGTGGCCGGTAACCGTGATGATATTGATGATCTGGAAATAGGGGCACAGGAAGTATTCCACGAGCTGCTGGTTGCCATCGATCGTTATGATCTTTACGGTAAAGTGGCTTTACCCAAGCATCACAAACGCGATCAAGTACCACTGATTTACCGTATTGCTGCGGCTTCAGGCGGCGTGTTTGTCAATCCGGCCCTGACTGAACCTTTTGGTCTGACCTTGATTGAAGCCGCAGCTTCCGGTTTACCGATTGTCGCGACTGAAGACGGCGGACCGCGGGACATTATCGGCAACTGCCATAATGGCTACCTGGTTGACCCACTGGAAGCGAAGACGATCACTGATGCTTTGCTGTCATTGCTGACTAACCGGAAACGCTGGCAGGAATTCTCCCGCCAGGGCCTGGAAGGTGTAACCAGGCATTATTCCTGGCAGGCTCATGCCAAACGTTATCTGCAGCTGGTGAAACCGATAATTCACCATTCTGAATTGCTCAACCGCAAACCGGTGGAGCGCATCCATCCGGTTTATGCGGAAGGTGCCATTGTCAGTGATCTGGATTTGAACCTGATTGGCGACGATGTGTCATTGCAGGGTTTGATTATTTTGCTGCGGGAGCATCGTAAAACCACCAAATTTGCTATCGCTACCGGCCGCCGTCTTGATGCGGCTTTACGGCTGATGAAAAAACACAAAATTCCGGAGCCGGATATTCTGATTACCAGCTCCGGTACCGAAATATACTACGCGCCTAAACTGACACCTGACACCGGCTGGGCACAACATATTGATTATCACTGGACACCGCATAAAGTCAGGCAACTGCTGGATGAATATCCGGGCTTGGAGCGGCAGCCAAAAGCAGAGCAAAGCCGTTTTAAACTGAGTTATTACATCGATCCCGAGATTGCCGATGTTGAAGAAATAAAACGACAGCTGCACCGTGAAGAGCAGGCCGTTCATGTGCAGGTCGCATTTGGTCAATATCTGGATATTCTGCCGATCCGGGCATCCAAAGGGATGGCGCTACGCTACGTCGCCGATCGCTGGCAGATACCACTGGAGCATATATTTGTTGCCGGTGGTTCCGGCGCCGACGAAGACATGATGCGTGGCAATACCCTCGCAGCCGTGGTTGCTAATCGTCATCACGAAGAATTGTCTCAGCTGATTGATATCGAGCATATTTACTTCGCCACCAGGCCTTTTGCTGCCGGGATTCTGGAAGCGCTTGAGCATTATCAGTTTTTTAATAAACCCAAACAGCAGAAAGCGTAACAATGCCAGAACAGAAATTACTGTTGTGTACCGATATGGACAGAACCATTATTCCCAATGGATTTCAGCCCGAACCGGCTGATGCACGCAAGCAATTCAACGCTTTTTGCAACCGGCCGGATGTCAAACTCGTTTATGTGACCGGCCGGCATGTGACATTAGTCAAGCAGGCGATTAAAAACTACGCATTGCCCATGCCTGATTATGCGATCACTGATGTCGGCACCAAGATTTACCAAATAGGCAAAGGCAGCTGGCAGCAGATGGTCGAATGGGAGGCCGAGATAGACCAGGACTGGCATGGCAAAACTCATGCTCAACTGAAACAGTTGCTGAAACCGATCAGTGAACTGCGATTGCAGGAAAGCAGCAAACAAAACACGCATAAACTCAGTTATTACCTGCCTTTATATCTTGATAAGGACAGCATCTTTGCCCGTATAGAAGCCTGTCTATCAGATGCTGGGGTGGAAGTCAGCGTGTTATGGAGTATCGATGAACCGAAAAATGTGGGCCTGCTTGACGTGTTGCCTAAGCACGCCACAAAATTACATGCCATAGAGTTTTTACAGAAAAAACTGGACTATGCACTTAATGAGGTGATTTTTGCCGGTGACAGTGGTAATGATCTGCCGGTGCTTACCAGCCGTATTCAGTCAGTGTTGGTTGATAATGCCAGTGCTGAAATCAAACAAGCCGCGGTGGATATCTCCCGGCATAAAGGCCATGCGTCAGCCCTGTATCTTGCCAAAAGCGACGAACAGGACATTAATGGCAATTATTCGGCGGGTGTATTGCAGGGAGTCGCGCATTTTGCGCCGCATTTTTGTCATTCGCATACTGCAGAAGAATCATCATGAAACGTCAACAAACCCTAACTATATTCGGTGAAGCCTTATTCGATTGTTTTGCTAATGGAGAATCGGTTCTGGGAGGGGCCCCATTCAATGTTGCCTGGCATCTGCAGGCCCTGGGAGATCAGCCACAATTCATCAGCCGGGTTGGAAATGATGCGCTGGGTGATGCCATTCTCAGCGAGATGCAGAGCTGGGGCATGACAACCGAAAATGTGCAGCGTGATACAAAACATCCCACCGGCCGCGTTATCGTGAGCCTTGAGAATAATCAACCTCATTATGATATTGCCATCGACAGTGCGTATGACTTTATTGATTACGACGAGCTAAAACAGCCGCCGCAGTCAGGCCTGTTCTACCATGGATCACTGGCGGCCAGAAATCCGGTTTCACACCAGACCTTACAAACACTGACACAGGCGGAAAATCTGGCGATATTTGTTGATGTCAACCTTCGCGCACCCTGGTGGCAGAAAACAGATCTGTGCCGCTGGCTGGAGCAGGCCAGATGGGTGAAATTGAATCAGGATGAATTGGAGTCGCTGGGTTTTCGTTCTGCGGATCTGCATCAGGACATGACGCGTATGCATACCCATTTTCATCTGGATCAGCTTATTGTGACCTGTGGTGAAAAAGGGGCCGTCGTACGCAGTCAGGATGGAGAGTTTCATCAAGTCGCTCCGGCACAAGCAACAACCGTAGTCGACACGGTGGGGGCCGGCGATGCGTTTACCGCTATGTATATTCATGGTTTGATGGCGGGCTGGCCGATAACCTCGACCTTGGAAAAGGCACAGGCTTTTGCCTCGAAAGTAGTCGGCCAACGTGGTGCCATCAGTAAAAACAAGGCCTTTTATCAAGGCTTTTCAGCTTAAAGCCAGAGAACAGACACGAAGGAACTTCATGTACGAGCAGCAAGCGCATACGCTTTTAAATGACATTCTTAATGAGATCGAAGCCGGGATCTCAAAACAGGATCTACGCTATTTCTACACCCGGCTGGGCGCGAATTTTTACGCGATTCATTCCTTGTTTGACCGGTTGTACGGTGACCGCGACGACTTCAAGGAACAGGCACAGCGCCTGGTTGAAACCATGGCCTGGCAGTATATTAACCGGCCGGAAGATCTGCGGCAGCGTGATATTGAGCGTGAAGCCGATCATAACTGGTTTTTAAGCCAGAACTGGGTAGGTATGGCTTTATACAGTCATGGTTTTGCCGGTGATCTGAAAGGCATGGAAGCCCATCTGCACTACTTTCAGGAACTGGGCGTTAATCTGGTTCATATCATGCCCATCATGCGCTGCCCGCGCGGTAGCAGTGACGGCGGATATGCGGTCAGTAACTTTCGTGAAATTGATGAACGGGCCGGTACGCTGGCGGATCTTAATCAGCTTGCCCGTTCCATGCATGAAAGAGATATTCTGCTGACCCTGGATGTGGTGTTGAACCACACTTCAAATGAACATGAATGGGCACAAAAAGCGCGGCAGGGTGATCCGGTGTATCAGGATTATTTTTATACCTTTGAGAATCGTAATGTGCCGGATATGTTTGAGCAGAGCATGCCGGAAGTATTCCCTGAAACTTCACCCGGCAACTTTACATGGGACGAAGATATGGGCCGCTGGGTGATGACGGTCTTTAATGACTACCAGTGGGATTTGAATTATTCCAATCCGGCCGTCTTTATTGAAATGCTGGATGTCATTTTGTTCTGGGCGAATCAGGGCGCTGATATTTTGCGTCTTGATGCGGTGGCATTTTTGTGGAAAAAAATCGGCAGTACCTGTCAGAATGAGCGGGAAGCACATCTGATCCTGCAACTGCTGAAAGACTGCTGCCAGGTGACCGCGCCGAGTGTTCTTTATATCGCCGAGGCGATTGTGGCGCCGGTGGAGGTAGCCAAGTATTTTGGGGAAGACGCTGTTATCGCCAAAGAGTGCGAAATTGCCTATAACGCCACTTTTATGGCCTTGATGTGGGATGCGGTCGCGACCAAGAACACGCAACTTCTCAACCAGGGAATAAAGAGCCTGCCGGTGAAACTGGATCGGGCAACCTGGCTTAACTATATTCGCTGTCATGATGATATTGGTCTGGGGTTTGATGATCGTGATATTGAATTGGTAGGTTATCAACCGGCTCGGCACCGTAAATTTCTTATCGATTATTTCATGGGCCGTTTTGATGAATCTCATGCCCGTGGTCTACCGTTCGGTCAGAATGAGAAAACAGGTGACGCACGTATTTCCGGTTCTCTGGCCTCACTGGTCGGTCTGGAATATGCCTTGGAACAGGGCGATATGGAGGATGTTGAGGATGCCATCAAAATCATTCTGCTGCTGCACAGCCTGATTCTGTCTTTTGGTGGGATTCCGCTGCTTTATTATGGTGATGAACTAGGCACGGTCAATGATGTGTCATTCCTGGAAGACCCACACAAGATGGGCGATTCACGCTGGGTCCACCGTCCTACGATTGATTGGGAAAAAGCCGAACTGCGTAATCAGCCGGGCACACCGGAATATCAAATATTCAGTGCCCTCAAACGTATGATTGCAATACGCAAGGAAATTGACGTGTTTGCCGACTTTAATAATCGTCAATTGCTTGATGGCGGTAATCCACATTTATTTGTTTTTGAGCGTTTCAGTATTTATCAACAGCAGGATCGGGTACTGGTGGTCGCTAATTTCAACGATAAACCGCAGCATCTGAATCTGGACGAACTGGGCAGCTGGGGTGACCCGCAGTATGGCCAGTTGTTTGATTTGTGCAGTGGTCAGCGACCGGATATTTTCAAAAATGCACTGGTGATTCCCCCGTTCAGCTTTTATTGGTTACAGGAGGGGTAATTAACCTGGGACCGATAAACCAAACCCGCGTTTCTGTGAGAGAAGTAGATAGGGATTCCTGCCTAACCGCGTGTTGTTTTCTTAAATAAAGTTCAGGTTGATCAGTGATTAATAACGGCTAATATTCCGAACAAAATGCTGTATTTGGACGGAACCTACCTGATTTGAGTCTCTCCGGGCTTTGGCGCATACTTTAATCGCGCTTTCACAAAAGGGAGGTTTTTGTGATGCTCAAAGCGATTCTTTTTGATATCAGCGGTGTGTTGCATGTTGATAAGCAGCCGCTGCCCGGTGCAGTTGATACCGTCAGCAAGTTGCAACAGAGCGGGGTACCGATGCGGTTTGTCACCAATACCTCACGTTCAACCAGCACTGATATCCTTCACAGTCTGCAGGACATGGGCTTTACGCTGAATCAACGGGATATTTTCACCGCACCGGTTGCAGTGAAACACATCTGCCTGCAACAACAATTACGACCGTATTGCCTGATACATCCCGATTTGGAACCTGAGTTTTCTGAACTGGATCAGAGCAATCCCAATGCGGTTGTGGTTGCCGATGCAGCGGAGCGTTTTGATTATCAGCATCTGAACCGGGCCTTTTCCTTGCTGATGGAGGGCGCACCTCTACTCGGCATAGGGCGTAACCGCTATTTTAAAAGTGCCGGTCAGTTGCAACTGGATGCCGGCCCTTTTATCCAGGCACTGGAGTACGCTGCGGATATTGAAGCCTGTATTCTGGGTAAACCAGCCGCAGGTTTTTTTCACGCTGCCGTATCTTCGCTGGGCTGTCAGCCTGAACAGGTGTTGATGATTGGTGATGATGTTGAGGCCGATGTGCTGGGCGCGTTGGCGGCGGGGCTACAGGCCTGTCTGGTAAGAACCGGAAAATACCTGCCCAAGGACGACCGCAAAGCGGGACCGGCCAATGTGGCTGATTCAGTTGTGGAGGCCGTGGCCGAGCATTTTTATGGCCATCACACCAGTCGGGTTCTGGAACACTGAGTCGGTCATAATTCCAGGTTGTTTCGGTATAAATACGAGCCCTGTTTATTCTGGCGGATTAAAATGATTCGACCTGATAGCGATAACAATGTAATTGGGCTGACCAGTAATCGCTGGCCAGGCCAGCTTTACATTTCAACTCTTGTACAAATCTTTCCGGGTTAGGCAAAGATTCCCACACAGCGGGCAGGAAAGTGGCTCGGTGATCCTTATCTTCGATAATTAAACCATCAATACCCGGACGCAATTGGGCCAGTAAATCCTGTTCGGTGGTACAGGCAATTTCATTGGCAGGTGTCAGAATGGCAATATGAATATCAAGTTCGGGTAATACGGTTTTATCAACAGGCTTAAAGCGGCAGTCACGAAAAGCAGCTGAATAAGCATTTTTGGCGACATCCACGGCCAGCGGCCGATGTGCTTGCAGGGAACCGACGCAACCGCGAAGTGCCCCTGACCGATAGAGCGTTACAAAACAGGCACTGAGTTGTGTGAATGATGGCGGCAGGACACCAAGTTCAACAGGCATGGCTTCATCATATTTGAGGCCGTAGCTTATTGAGTCGCGGGCTATTTTTTTCAGCAAATGGCGTTCGTCTTTTGGTAGCATGATTCAATTAAACAGATAAGCTCCATAGCCGACGACACTGTCTTTTTTACCGGCGGTATCGCCTGAGTTTCTTAAATCGAGCACTTGTCCATGGAGCTGATGACGGCGAGCATAAAGCAGCAGACCGTTGATGCCGACACTGCCACAGGCGTGATAACCATCAATAAGGTGATTATCAAGATTGATAATAGCTTCAGAGGTTTCTGCGTCAATTTCACGGGCAGTGTCGTAATTAAGGTAATGACTGAGGTCAGAACTGACGACGATAAGCGTTTCAGGCCCACCCCAGAGTGATTCCAGTACTTGCGCAACCAGTTGCGGACTGGCATGTCCTGCTACCACAGGCACGATTTTGAAATCGTCCAGTAGATATTGCAAAAACGGCAACTGCACTTCCAGGCTGTGTTCACGGGCGTGCGCGTGTTCCAGAACATGAACACCTTCAATTGACATGATACTGCTGCTGGCATGACGATCAACGGCAACGAGTCCCAACGGTGTTTCAAACCAGTCGGCGCCAGATACCGCCAGACCGTCAAAAGGCACGCGATGTGACGGTCCAATCAGTACCACACGGCTAATCGTGTGTTTGAGTGGCTTGAGATATCGGTAGGCACTGGCCGCAATGGCACCTGAATAAACATAACCGGCATGCGGTACGATTAAGGCCTTGGGTGTAAGTGGTGTTGAACTGACGCTCTTATCAAGCTCGTTTGCAATAATATGGTTAAGCGTATCGGTGTCTGCGGGGTAGAAAAGGCCTGCCACTGCGCTGGGGCGAATGATTTCCATGACAATCCTCCGCTTATCGGCGTAAGATTAGATTAGTATCATCCTTACTGATATTTATTGCAATATCTCCTTATCTGGAGGTGGATTGAAATGAAACCCAAACAACCTGGACACAACGATTTTGGTGAGGTTGTTGCCACCAAATACTGGCATAAACTTGATGATGGCCGGGTGCAATGTGATATTTGTCCGCGCTTTTGTAAATTGCACCCCGGACAACGCGGGCTATGTTTTGTGCGGGGAAATCGGGATGGTGCTATTGTGCTGACCACCTGGGGCCGTTCCAGTGGTTTTGTCATTGACCCGATCGAGAAAAAGCCACTTAATCACTTTTTGCCGGGTACGCCTGTGCTGTCATTCGGTACGGCGGGTTGTAACCTGGCCTGCAAGTTCTGCCAGAACTGGGACATCAGCAAATCACGAGAGCTGGATACCTTGATGGCTGCAGCAACACCTGAAAAGATAGCAGTTAAAGCAGAACAATTAGGCTGTCGCAGTGTGGCTTTCACCTATAATGATCCGGTTATCTTTCATGAATACGCGATAGATGTAGCGCAAGCCTGTCATGAGCGGGATATCAAAGCCGTGGCAGTTACAGCAGGTTATGTCTGTCCTGAGCCCCGCGCAGAATTTTATCGATATATGGATGCCGCCAATGTCGATCTGAAAGCTTTCACTGAAAAGTTTTATCATAAGATAACCGGTTCGCATTTGCAGCCTGTGCTGGAAACGCTGGAATATCTTAAGCACGAAACCGATGTCTGGTTCGAAATCACAAACCTGATTATTCCGGACGAAAATGACTCGGAAGCTGAAATTAATGAAATGTGTCAGTGGGTAATGGCACATCTGGGCCCCGATGTGCCGATGCATTTTTCCGTGTTTCATCCCGACTGGAAAATGATGGACAAACCGTCTACCCCCTGCGCAACCGTACAAAAAGCGCGACAAATTGCACTGGATAACGGAATTCATTACGCCTACGTGGGTAATATGCACGACAAACAGGCTGATAGTACCTGGTGCCACCATTGTGGCGAGCTACTTATCGGCCGAGACTGGTATCAATTATCTGAATGGCAACTGGACGAGCAGGGCAGATGTTTAAATTGTGGCACGCCTTGTGTCGGTATCTTTGAACCACTGCCCGGCAACTGGGGGCCAAGACGTCAGCCTGTAAATATGGCAACCGCTTGATTAAGAGGAAGAACATGCAGACTTTGGCATTAACACTTATTTTTTTACTACTGGCTTTGTGGTGGTTAATCAGAGCGACACGTAAATCCAATCCATTAAATATCCCGTTTGAACGTCAAACTGCGCTTTTCAATATTGCCGAGCGCGCTTTTAAAACCAAACTGCATAGTGCGGTATCCAACGAATATGATATTTACGCAAAAGTACGGCTTGCTGATTTAATAAAAATCAGTGGCAAACAAAAGCAGGCAGTTATTCTGAAGGCGAAGCAGCAGATCGAATCAGTTTGTGTCGACTTTGTGTTGATAGATAAACTGAACTCATCGCCACGTTGTGTAGTGCAACTGAGTGGCACGGCAGCTCAGACTGAACGGCAAAAAATCATTTCTCAGGCCTGTCGGAGCGCTAAACTGTCACTGATCGACTTTGATATTAGCAAAGAGTTGTCGACGGAGATAATTAGCAAAAAAATCGGCGTGCTGCTGGAACCTACCATTGTGATGGAACAGGATAATGAACCCGATATCAGAATTTATATTGAGCCTGCCAATTCTGCCGGGGCGGACGAACGGCAGGTACAAATTTCATAAACAAACGTCAGTTCAATCTTCAGGGAGAAATGAATGGCAACACAGACAAGTACCAGCCAGGCAAGGAAGACATTGCTGGCGCCAAAAGAAGTCACCATCTGTAAACAAATAGCCGCGGGCAATAATAAATACAGCCAGCGGGCTGCGGCATTACTCGCCATTCATGCCGGCGCAACACACGCTCAGGCTGCATTAGAGACTGGCTTATCTATCGGACAAGTCAAATATTGTGTTACGCGTTTTCACCAATTAAAACTGGCTTGCTTCCCGGAAAGCGCCACTGCCCAACCAGAGCAACCAGAAGCAGAGGCTAAAACCATTGTAAGTAAGCCCAAGCCTGAAAAAACCAAGAAAAAAGATAAGCAAAAAGCTAAAGATAAAAGCAAGGACAAGAAGAAAGACAAAGATAAAAAGAAAGATAAGAACAAGAAAAAAGCCAAGAAAGATAAAAAAGGCAAGAAGAAAAAGTAGTAAGCAATAAAAAACAGCGCGTTATTTACAGGCTCGGGAGGGGGGGAAGAGCGCTATCGCAACACCGGCCAAGATACGCATATCGATATCGGTTTGCTTACCATTCATATTTTCTATGAACGGCAAGCCGATAGAGACAAAGCCGCTGAAATCACCGGCGGAGACCCTCAAGCCGGGGACCAGCAGGATAGTGGTACCACCGGAATTATCCTCCGAGTGTGAGCCGATTTTATTTTTACGCCGCGTTTCGCCGTTGAACTCAAGCACTGCATCCCAGTTGGTGTCGGTATGGGGATTTCCAGCATGGCTATGGTGTGTATGTCCATTAAGCCGGTAGGTCACCGCCAGGTTATAAGTCAGGCTGTCGCCGATTTCGGTGGATTGCGTACCTTCTGTTTTTTTATTCATTAACACATTGGCGTGATAACCGAATTTATCCTGGTTATAGCTGTACGCCGCCCGAGCAGGTAATCCCAAGAGCCGGAGCCGGGTTGAAACTCCGTTTCGAAACGTTGACCGTTGGCATCTTTTTCATGTTTCGCCGGTGGGTGTTTTGATACCGAATAACAGTGCTGCGTCTTGTGAAGTCTGTCCAAACAGGCGGTATTGTCCAAACAGCAACACATCGCCCCATCCTGATGAATCACCGTGTTCGTGGGCTTCTGCTTCACCATCTTCAATTTCACTTTCACGGATATTGTCGCGTTCGATATAGGGCAGTCTGGCGCTTAAGGTCAGATCGTCCGTAACGCCATATGCGGCTGAGAATGAGGTGTTACGAATGCGATCGATATTATGCACACCTTCAAGGCCTTGCTCGGCAAAGCGTTCCAGTTTTTGGTGACTGAAAGCATCATTTTCGATGATCTCAGTTCTGATGCCGACGCTCCAACTGCCATGAGGCATAGTGGTGGCGCTAATTGTACTGATAGGTCCCGCTCCTTCATTGCCAAAGGCAACGGCGGGATGGTCGGCCCAGACTTGTACGCTGACAAAAATAAGCGGTATGGCAAAAAGTTTTTTCATGGATACTCTTATCAGGTGTTCAACTGTGCAAACAGCGTAGCCTTCGTATGCTGACTTTCAGCGTGTATTTGATAGCGGACTGTGTCAACAAGTGCCGGATTATTATTTTTTCTAATACCTGACCAGGGGATGTTGCTGGTCTTGGCTGTTTCAGTACGAAGCCTTAATTCGCGAGCTGTTTTATTCTGAGAAACGCTAACAGTCAGATCAGTGTTGAGTTAGTGCATGTCAACGCTTCAGCGGTTTTCAGTAATTCATCAGCTGGCATTGGGTAAGAAATAAAATAACCTTGGGCCTGATTACAACCTAATGATTTCAAAATAATCAGCGTTTCTTCGTCTTCGACGCCTTCCGCAGTGATTTGTAAGCCCAGATCGTTACCCAGATCAATAATAAACTTGATAACCGACAACGATTCTTTATCAGTCTTTGCTGTCATGACAAAGGACTTATCG
The DNA here is from genome assembly GCF_026319305.1 of Methylophaga sp. OBS4. Lineage (GTDB taxonomy): Bacteria > Pseudomonadota > Gammaproteobacteria > Nitrosococcales > Methylophagaceae > Methylophaga. Next base: position 5,715 of record NZ_JAPDMV010000010.1, on the reverse strand, counting down.
ATCTTGATTTCCGAAAAAGGCAGCCTGATCAGCTGCACTACCGAAGAATAGCCGATCCCGAAATCGTCAATAGCTAACTGAAAGCCTTGCATCCGCAATCGGGTCAGCATCTTGAGGGATGTGATCGGGTCGTTCATTGCGCTGCTTTCGGTTAATTCCAGCACGACTTGTCGGGTAGGGATGTTATGTTTTGTGCACAAAGATAGTATGTTAGTCGCGAATGCCTGGTCATCGAGTGCTTTGGCAGAGATGTTTATAGAAATAGTGATAGTCTCTGCCAGCTTTGGATCGGTGCGCCTTGCGATATCTAGATAACGAGTGAAATCGGTGAACGATGTTTCAATAACATGATAAGTCAAAGGCTGTATCAGATTCAGTTGCTCGGCAATGCTGATGAACTCATCCGGATAAATGAGCCCTTCTTCCGGGTGTGTCCACCTGGCCAGAACTTCAAAGCCGGCTAACTTTCCGGAGTCACAGTCGATCTTGGGTTGGAAAAAAGCAATGAGCTGTTTTTTTTCAATCGCTTCTGCGAGAGAATGGAACGTGACAGGCGGGCGTTGTTCGCTTTCCAGGAGTAAATTTTTAGCTAAGTCTGCTTGTTTGTCGGCATAGAGCAGGCATTTGAGTTGTAATGTTGCAAAGGGTTTGGGCAGTACACCTGCAACATCCAACCCCTGCTCAAGTGCACTGCGTTGCGCGGCGCTGAGAATACGGCTTCCGACACCACTGGTAATAATGATTCTGGATTTGCAGTTACGCATTGATAACCTGGACAGGACTTCAACACCATCCATATCAGGCATGATCAGGTCAATGACAATAAAGGCCGGTTTCCAGTCAGTCATTCGCGCCCAGAACTCGTCTGGCGTCGTGGTGATGTGAGTATCATAACCTGCTCTTATTGCAATATTCGATATAAGCTTGGCTACATTGATGTCATCTTCGAGAATGAGCAGCCGGTTAGTGTCTATCGGGTGCGTTGTGTTCATCATGATCGATTAATCCAGTACCTGTCTCACCGCGGCGGCCAGCTTTTGACGCTTGTAGGGCTTGGCCAGCAGTTGAAAGCCGGACTTTTTCCGGTATTTTTCAACGACAGCGTTATCGGTGTAACCGGAGGTGAATAAAACTTTCAAGTCATCAGCTGTTTTTTTTGCCTCCTCAGCAAGTTCGATACCATTCATTCCCCCGGGCAGAATAATATCAGTGAATAACAAGTCAGGATGGTGCGTTTCGAGCAGTTTGAGTGCATCTTTGGCATTATCGGTTTCAACCACGATATACCCCAGTTTGGTCAACTGTTGGCGAGCATAACGTCTGACCAAATCGTCATCCTCGACAAGCAGAATAGTTTCACGTCCTTGCATAGCGATTGCATCATCGACCAGCTTTTTATTTTTATGGTGGTTGCCTTTGAAGCTTGGCAGATAAATATCTACACGAGTGCCTTGGCCGGGAGTAGAGTTGATTTCGATGTGGCCACCTGATTGTTTGACAAAGCCATATACCATGGCCAGGCCCAGGCCGGTGCCTTTGCCTTTGGGTTTAGTGGTGAAGAAGGGTTCAAAAACCCACCGCAGATTGTCTGCCGAGATCCCCGCACCATTGTCGCAAACACTGAGCATGATGTACTTACCATAAACGACATCCCGATTTACGGCAAAATCCTTGCCTAAGGTGGTGTTTTGAGTTGATATCTTGAGTACACCGCCATTTTTCATTGCATCTCTGGCATTAAGCAGCAGATTGAGAAGGGCATTTTCAAGCTGTCCCGGATCGACTTTGGCAAACGAGAGTTCGGGATTCAGATCATGTTCGAAATGAATCGGCTCGCCGATAGTCCGCAGCAGCAATGGTTTCATATTTCTGATCAGTGTATTGATGTCGACCTTCTGCGGTTTCAGTGATTGCTTGCGGGCAAATGAGAGCAGACTTTGAGTCAGTTCAGCCCCTCTTCTGGCTGCTTCGACAATCATCTGTGCCATTTCATTTACCTGATCGCCGCTGGTCGTTTCTTCAATGATCATTTCGGCATTGCCAAGCATGACGGTGAGGATATTGTTGAAGTCATGGGCGACACCGCCCGTAAGCTGACCGATAGACTCAAGTCGCTGAGATTGAAGTAACTTTTCCTCCAGGACCATGCGTTCGGTCACATCCGTCATACCGCCGACCATCCGGACAGCGTTATTGCCGGCATCCCGTATCAGATAGGCACGGTCTAAAACATGGGCATAACCACCATCTTTACGCAGGTAACGATATGAGACAGACCATTTGGTTTCAGTGGAGGCAATAAAAGCTTCGATGTCGTCGCTAATCTTTTTTCTATCCTCAGGATGCATTAACTCCTTCCATTGCGATAAGGAGGGCTGGAGTTCATTTGCTTTGTAGCCGAATAATGATTCAAAGCCGTTGCTGCGCCAGACGGTGTTAGTGGTTAAATTCCAATCCCAGATAGCATCACTGGATGCCTTGAGTAAAAGCTCAAACCGTTCTTCATTTTCTTCAATGGTTTGTTCAGCGGCTTTTTGGGCCGTAATGTCGGTCATATAACCATCCAGCAGGATGTGCCCATCACCTGATTTATGGCTGAGAGCTTTTCCCTGTTCACAGACCCATCTTATGGAGCCATCTGCATGAATTATTCTGTATTCAACCTGGAAGCTCCGGTTTTCCTTAACAGCCTGGTTTATTTCACTTTTTATCCGGGACTGGTCGTCCTGATGAATTAACTCTGCAAAGCTTATAACGCTGTTATGAATCAGGTCTTGTGCATCATAGCCGGTCACCTCTTTGACTGCTTGACTTAAAAACAGCATTGTCCAGTGTTTGTCCGCTATACCTCTGTAGGCTATACCAGGCAGATTGGTGAAAAGATGAGCAATCACTTCCTGCGCTTCAGCGTGCTTTTTTTCTGCCCGGATACGTTCGCTGATGTTTTCACAGATTCCAATTAACCTGATGGGTTTGCCCTGGGAGTTTTTCTGGGCGGTGACGCTCATCCGCACCCAGACGATTTTTTTATGATTGCCGATGAATCTTTTTTCAATTATGAAACTGTCACGTTCACCGGCAATAACCGTTTTCAGCAGAGATTGGTTTTTTTTCCAGTCTGCTGGATGGGTGAGCGACTTTATGTCCTTTTGTTTCAGTTCAGACTCGGTGTAACCGAGCAGTTGGCGGTAGGCATGGTTGAATTCCAGATGCTTGCCGTCCAGATCTGTGATCGCGATGCCAGTCGCAGAATCATTGAATATGTGCCGGAATCGGCCCTCACTGGACATGAGGGCTTGATGGTTGTGATGTTTTTCGATTGTGATGGTGTAGAGATGGCAAATTCGCCTGATAATGTTTTCTTCTTCAGGTGAAGGGGAGCTGCTGTTCGGATAATAGATTGTCAGAACGGCTATGAGTTCTTGTTGTGCGGTCATAATCGGGAAGGAGTGGCTTTGCCGGTATGGCCAGTCATGCCTGCCTTGATATAAGTCAGCCCATACAGGGTCTGTGGGCATATCTCGAATGATTACCGTCGGTGCGTTTGGGGGGCCGGGATTGGTATGGCCGAGCAGATCTGATATTGAAATAGACTTGATGAGATCGCTGAGTTCGGCGGGTATGCTCGGCGCATAGAAAGCTTCAACTTTGTCATGGGCGCGATCAATGAGGTGAATACTGGTTGCAACATCGTAGATGACTTCTTTGATGCCGTTTGCAATGGCGTTGATGACGTCATCCAGAGGGCTCTGCGAGAGTAACTCCTGAAAGACGATATTTTCCAGTTGAACCAGGGCCTCCATTTTTTTACGCGCTGTCACATCCATAACAATACCCAGCCTGTGCTGAGCTGAATGTCCGTTACCAGAAATATTTCTGCCTCGTTCATATAACCATCGTATTTCTTGATTGTCGGCACGCCGAATCCGGTATTCAAGTTCAAACAGTTCATTATCAGCGGTACCGTTTTGATACTGTTTAAAAATCTTGTTCCGGTCATCCGGTAGAACTAACTGATAAAACTCGTCCAATTTTTCAGAAAACTGGCTGGGCAGGACACCAAGCATGCGGCAAGTTTCATCAGACCAATAAAGTCTGTTTTCAGCCAAATCCGTTTCCCAACTGCCGATATGGGTAATCAGCTTTGCTTCATTGAAGAAATTGGAGAGGTTCTCTGTTTGCTTTCTGGTCTTCCATAATTCGGATATGTCGACTAATGTTCCTGTCAAAGCGGTTACCAGCCCTATTTGATTGACGAGTGGGCTGATGGTCTGCCTGATTACTCTTTTTTCGTGATCAGGCAGGATGACAGTGTATTCTATGATAGCAGGCTTGTTGCCCGTTGCGACGTTTTGGAGTGCGTGCTGAACCCTATCACGATCCTTGACAGCGATCAGGTTCATAAACTGCTTAAAATCGAGATTGACCGGCTCAAATTCCCAGCCGAGGGCACTGAGAAGTTCTTCTGTGATATAGAACTCATCTGAAACTAGATTTAGCTTCCAGTGCATTGATTCATAACTCCGTCTTGAGGTTCGTGGAATTAGTTCTCACTTGGATAATTTGAAAATTCAATAGATTGTGATCATGTGATGAAAATGAGCCGGACAACATAATAGATGATTGAGCGAGAATAAGTGATGTTTTGAAAAAACAATCAGGGAGCAGCGGTATGGTATGTTCAGTATAGCCCGCTTTGCAATGCGCTAAGATTGTTTAAACTGCTAATGCTTGGGATCTTATCTCCATTCACCTTGTTACAAACTTACATATCCTTACAAAGGTTGGGGGACACTATTGCATTAAGTAGAATCACGTTTTTTCGGAGATATAAATGAAAGTATTGATACTCGACGATGATGAAGGTGTTAGCCAGCTGGTTGAAAGAGTCGTTGAAAAGATGGGGTTTATGCCAATCAGGTCAGAAACGATCAATCAGGCCAGTCAGCTGGTTGGCCAGGCAGACATCGCCATCGTGGACATCAATCTGCCGGATGGGAGCGGCTATGATTTTGCCAAGAAACTCAGAGATGACAATTACGATATCGGCATTATCATTCTGACCGTAAGAGACTCTACCGAAGACAAAGTACGCGGCTATATTGAAGGCGCAGATATCTATCTGGGCAAGCCATTCAGTCCTTCCGAACTTACCGCCATCTTGTATTCACTTTCCCGGCGTTTTAGCGGGGAACATCATAGTCCTCCTATGTGGCAACTCAATAGCCATGGTCGGTTCCTGCTCACGCCGGAGGCTCACAAAGCTGAACTGACGGAGAGAGAAACTGCTTTTCTTGAATTGTTGTTTAATAGTGAAAGAAATTTGCTCTCCAAGCGCCGGTTTGTAGAGCACCAAGGGTATCGCTGGATTGAATATGACAACAGGCGTTTGGATACCTTTATCAGCAGGATGAAAAAGCGCATTAAGGAGCAGACCGGCAGGGAATTGCCTCTGAAAGCGGATCGGAGTGGCAACTATTACTTTGTCAGCTCATGTGAACTAATTAATCAGTAAAACCTTTTCCTCGAATAAACCGAACCTTTGAAGAGTTTCGCCGGGAATGATCTGGCTACCCCATCCAGTTCAGTACTGTCCACGCCAGACAGAATAAGTGTCGTATTGTTTGTGTCAAGTTCGTCGACGAAATAATTTTCTAATGCGTGTGAACACTGCAGATCAATCTCAACATGGCTGACAAACCCACACCTTAACAT
>NZ_JAPDMV010000009.1 GCF_026319305.1 Methylophaga sp. OBS4 | reverse complement strand
CTAAATCACCGATGCACGATGTTGTTGGATCCTGTGTGGCTAATTCTACCAATCCACATAGAGTCGAAAAACCGCTTGTCTTCCGCAAAAAAGGCGCGATCACAACAGATTTTCTTTGATAAAAACCATGAACTGGGTTCATAACAAATTGATGCCTTGCAGCGTGACAATTAAGGGCCTGATTACAGTACTGTTTTTGTTGGCCGCGAGTTTTGCAGGTATAAATTTTGACGCATGGAGTTTTGATGACACTTACTGCATCTCTTGATATTTTCGCCCGCTGGTTTCATCTGTTGGGCATACTTGTGTGGATGGGACATAATTACGCCAATGTCATCCAAAATCCGCGGTTTAAGCCGGCACAACCCAGCGATCCCGGATCAATGCTGGCCGCAATGAAACGGGAACATGGCACTTTCCGCTATGCCTCTCTGGTGGTACTGGCAACGGGGGTTTATATGCTTTGGTATAAAGGCCTGCTAATTGAAGCCTTAACACTGTCAGGCTCTTCAGTGTATATCGGGCTGGGCGTTTGGCTGGGAATTATCATGGTACTCAACCTGTGGTTTGTGCTTTGGCCTCACCAGAAAAAGGTCCTTGGTTTTATTGCTGCAGATGATAATGAGCGTATTCGTTGTTCCCGGATCACTTTTCTATCATCCAGAACAAACACCATCCTGTCAGTGTTCACATTGTTTTTCATGATTTCCGGTTCCCACGGATTATTTTTGTTCTCCTGAGCAGAGCTGTCTCGCTATGTATAATTTTTCTGCCGGTCCGGCTCAGCTTCCTAAAGAAGTATTAAACAAAGCTAAAGAAGATCTGCTGGACTGGCATGGATGTGGAATGTCGGTAATGGAAATGCCCTTCACCTCGGATGAATACAAAGCCATCAGTGAAGGAGCCCATAACAACCTGCGTCGTTTGGTGAACCTGCCGGACGATTATCATATTTTGTTTCTGCAGGGCGGCGCTTATGCGCATTTTGCCTTTGTTGCCATGAATCTGCTGGGACAGAAAAAAACAGCTGATTACATACAGACCGGCCATTGGTCAACACGGGCGTTGAATGAAGCAAGACGGTATGGCGACATCAATATAGCAGCCAGTGCCGAACATTCCGGTTTTAACCATATCCCGCCCTATGAACAATGGCGACTGAATCCGGAAGCCGCATACTGCCATATCACCACGAATGAGACCGCCAATGGGGTTCAGTTTCACGCTGTTCCCGATCTGCCAATACCGCTGGTTGCGGATGTCACTTCTGATTTTTTGACTCGCCAGTTGGATATCTCGCAGTTTGGTCTTATCTATGCCAGTGCCCAGAAAAATATCGGACCAACGGGATTAACCATTGCCATTATCCACAGCACGCTACTGAATCAAGCAATGGAAATTGTGCCTGCTGTATTTAACTACGGCCGGCAGGCAAGCAATAACGGCCGGGTTAACACCCCTCCGACATACAGCATTTATATTGCCGGACTGATGTTCTCGTGGTTACTGGAACAAGGCGGGATAAAGGCAATTGAACAAGCCAATCGGCATAAAGCCAAGCGGCTTTACGAATTAATCGATAACGATAGTTTTTACCAATGCACAGTTGTTGCTTCCGACCGCTCTATCGTCAATATTTGTTTTGAATTAACAGATAACAGCCGGACAGAGGATTTCCTCAGTGAAGCCAGAAAAAACGGCTTTGTTAACCTTAAAGGACATGGCATACGGGGCGGTATTCGGGCAAGCCTATACAATGCAATGCCCGTTGAAGGCGTTGATGCTTTGATTACTTTTATGCAAATTTACTCATCCAGGCACTCTAAGAAACGGATAAAGAAGTATTGCATTGGATAACAAGCCATTCAATTTCAATCATTTTTTAATAGCGCCGATGACGGGTAGTTATAAAGGTTATAAATACAAACTTGCCTATTTAATCGCTCATATATTCAGCCTGATAAACAGGGTTTTGCCTTATCCGCAGCCATTGTCCGCACTTCCGGTAGAAACAATGGGGCTCAGCTTTCCTAATCCGGTGGGTCTTGCCGCCGGTTTTGACCGATATGGCAGATTTCTGGCTTATTCTGAACGGATAGGTTTTGGTTTTATTGAAATCGGCACCATTAATGTAAATGCTGCAGATGAGTCTGACAGTACCGTCCTGGCAACGTTACATAATCTGAAAAAAGCCACGCATCACCACAAAAACAGTCAGCAACGCCGGGGAATTAGCCTGGGTAGTCTTAACCAGAATTTAAATAAACACGCCGTGGCCGACTTCGCAAAAGGCATGGCTTTATTTTGGCCGTACGCTGACTATATTGTCATTAATCTGAGCCGCCCGAATAGCCCAACGCGTGATCCCTCACTTGATCCCGAAGAGTTAAAGTCATTCTTAACAAATATCAAGCACAGCCACAGTCAATTGGCATCAGACTATGGTCGTTACGTGCCAATTGTGGCAAAAATTGCTATTGACCACGGGCGTAATGAGCACATTGCTGAAGTCCTGCTATCGTTAAAAGCGCAACGGTTTGATGGTGTGGTCATTGCCTTTGAGAACTGGCCGGATATCAGGCAAGTGAGTGATTATGTACGCAGATTGAAATCAGCGAATGATGGTTTTCCGCTGATTGTTGTCGGCGGGATAAGCTCCACTGAGGAGATACAGCAACTGAGGGTTGCCGGTGCCTCACTGGTTCAGGTATTTAGTAGCCTGGTACAGCAAGGCCCGCTGCGGATGCAAAAAATGATTTCCAATACCTGAACAGCAACACCGTGTACGGCTGCAATAATTTTGGCGGATTACGCTTCAACGGCACTTCAATTTTGTTTGGCTTGCCTGTGAATGATGCCGGATGACCCACTCGAACGAGTGGGTTTAATTTCAAGTGTTACGACCCTTTGAATGTTGAATGCGCTTGGAATGAATTGTACATGGGACTCAAAAATGAAGTCTTCCCTGAACAGGGGAAGAAGATTAGCATTTATCATGACAGTGACGAAAAGGGGGAAGGGCGTGGGTTCAAAACAAACCGATTTCTCCGCTGTTGGCTAATCTGCAATAAATCTTGTTTTAACCGGCGTGGGCGGTGATGGTGCTTGTGGCCCAAGTTAAAAAGAGGAGCACAGTTTGTGCAAGATAGGGCCTGTTACGTGGTATTTGGTATGACCAAAGAAGCTATCACACTCAATGCCGTGGATAAGGTGATTTCGTTGATCCGGGTTGCCAGTGAGATAATTGGCAGCGTCAGTGCTGTTCATTTGTAGTTTCCAGGCGGTAAGGCCTCTTGAATGACAATATATAAAGCGAAGGATGGTAATAGAGCGGCCAATATAACATCTACTTTTAACTGGAAAACACTTTTAGTCTGGTGGACTACCTATGCCGTCACGCTCACAGTTGGACATTTAATCGTTGATCAGGCCTATGGCTTGACCTCCTATCTTTTTAATGGCGGCTTCCTGCTGGTGGCGTTGCTTGATCTGAATCGGCGTCAACCCCGCTTATTGCAGCATGGCTTATTCCTGCTGGGCGTTTTCGCATTGGATTGGATAACGAAAGTTACATTCTCCGAAGTCCAATCGCTGGTCGCGGCAATTGCAAGCTGCACTTTGATTCTGCAAGCCTGGCTGGGGTTCGTGTTGTTGCAGCGGTTTGCTGCCGCTGCTTGTTTACCGGACACCCTGCGCAAAGCACTGGCATTTTTATTATACGCAGTCCTTGTGCCGGTGCTGCTGTCATCATTTGCGCAATCGCTACTGGTGGAATTATGGACCAATATCCCGCTATCGATCGAAGCTGTCAGTGAGGAATTTATCTGGTGGTTTTTGCGCCGTTTCACCTCTTTGGTGCTGGTTGCCCCCTTATTATTGTTTTGGCTGAACGACTGCAGGCGCTTGAATTGGCGTAAGGCCTCCCAGCTTTCCCTGCGTTTTGTTTGGGGGTTGCTTATGGCTCTGGCGATTGCTGCAGTGATCTTTATGGTGGCGAATCCGGCAGGCCGTTCATTGGCGACCTATAGTTATTTGTTGGTGCCGGTCATGGTATTTATCGCCATCCATCTGCGGTTATCTCAGAGCCTGCTGGTTATGCTGCTGGTGAGCATCGTCAGTTTCTGGGCGGATTCGGTAACGGCGGGCAATATTGGCCAAGCTCAACACAGCATGATGGCGCTTTCGGTTTTTATGATCATCAATACTTTGGTTGTATGGCTATTGGGTGTGCTGGTGCGTGAGCGGGATTTGTCGCTGGCGCAAGAACATAAGCAGCGCAACATGTATGAAATGCTCAGTCGGGTGAATCAGCTGCTGGTTAATAATCAGCTGGACGAGCAACAGTCGTTTGGCAAAATCTGTCAGCTCATCATTGACGAAAGTGATTTTCAACAGGTCTGCGTGACCCGAACAGATGACTCGACATTACCGGAGTCTTTCGCCACCTTATGTGTAAATCAGGCACACGATCCGTTGCCCTCTGAGCAGAAGATCGATGCACGCTGTGAGCTGGTTCAACAGGTGATTCAGCACAACAGCAGCGTTTATTTTGCACACTGCGGCCTGTGCCCGAAATACATACAATGCAGGCTGAAACCAATATCTAACGGCAGTACGGCCGCTTTCCCGATAAAAAAAGGCGCGCAGCTGGTGGCTATTTTAAGTGTATTCTCAAAACAGTCGGAGGCATTTGATCCGGATATCCGTCGGTTGTTTCAGGAAATGGCCGATGACCTCGGTTTTGCCATTGCCATGTTCGAGAGCCGTGCCCAATTAAAGCAGGTTGCCGAAGTTTTTCAGTACAGCCGAGAATCGATCATCATTGCCAATTCTCAGGGCACTATTCTGAATGTTAACCCTGCCTTTACCCGAATTACCGGATATACACGGAAAGAGGCGATAGGTAACAACCCGCGAATGCTGCAGTCTGGCAGACAGGATCGTGACTTTTATCGCAATCTGTTCCATGAATTACAGACAAAGGGTTCATGGTCGGGAGAATTTTGGAACAAACGAAAAGACGGCGAGCTGTATCTGCAGCGTGGAACTATATCAGCAGTGCTTGATGAGCATGGCGACATTCTGCACCTGATCGCGATCATGGAGGATGTTACCGAACACTTGCAGGCTGAAGAAAAGATCCAGCATCTGGCCAATTATGATCAGCTGACTGGCTTGCCTAATCGTGCCTTACTAAAGGATCGCTTTCAGCAGGCTGTGGGCCGGTCGCGCCGTGAAGGATTATCGTGGGCGTTGCTGTTTATTGATCTGGATGAATTCAAACAGGTCAATGACGCCCTTGGCCACCATTGTGGTGATGAGTTACTGAAGCAGGTCGGGCATCGGTTGAGAAAGCATGTTCGGGAAACCGATACCTTTAGTCGTTTCGGTGGTGATGAGTTTATTATCCTGATGCAGGGACAGGGCACCGATGCCTCGTTGTTGGCTGAGCGCCTGATTGAGGATGCTAGTCGGAGTTACCAGTTACCGGGCGAAACGCTGCAGATTGGTGCGAGTATCGGGATTGCAACATATCCACAGGACGGCGAAACACTGGAAGCATTAATCCAGGCAGCTGATACCGCAATGTATCAGGCCAAGGCTGATGGCCGTGGCCGTTATGCATTTTTCGCCCAGGCCATGCAGGACAGCGTGCAGTATCGGTTAACACTGAGGCGAGATCTGGAGCGCGCGATCAGGGATAATGAACTGTGTTTGTATTATCAGCCCAAAGTCACGTATTCAAACGGTTTAGCGACAAGGGTAGGCTATGAGGCTCTGGTGCGCTGGAATAAACCCGGAGAAGGTATGGTTTCTCCGGCGGAATTCATAGCGGCCACTGAGGCGAGTGGTCAAATCGCCGATATTGATCGGTGGGTGATACAAAATGTCATTGCTCAGATCGCAACATGGCAGGGGCAAAGCTCCGACAATTTATTGCCGGTAGCAATTAACGTTTCGGCTTCACTGTTTTCAAAACCTCAATTTGTTGACGAGTTGGAATGGTGTATGAGTTCGTTTGGTGTGCCCTCTCATCTGGTGGAGCTGGAAATAACCGAACATGTCACGATGCTGGATATGAAGTACACCTTGCGTACATTGAAGGCCTTGAAAGCACTTGGTGTGGGGCTGGCAATTGATGATTTTGGGACCGGCTACTCCAGTCTTGCATATTTGCGTCAGTTTCCCATTGACACGCTGAAAATCGACCTCAGCTTTGTTAGAGATGTACACGTGGAAGAGAAAAATCAAGGTATTGTTAAAGCCATTATCACGATGGCTCACTCACTGGGTATGAAAACCATAGCTGAAGGAGTCGAGAGTGTTGAAGAATTAACTTTTTTGATGGATCATCATTGTGACAATTATCAGGGGTTTTACTTTGGTAGACCTGAGCCGGAAGAGAGACTTGAATAAACTTCGGGAAGCCGGAGACTGTATTAATTTCTGCGTAACTGTTATCAGGCCTTACCAAAGATTCAAGTTTGATTGGAATAGGATGTAATTAACACCGTCTCCTGGCTTGAGAACAGACGATTTACGCGTCTAATCAATCTGACCTTTGCTCCAAGTGTTACGGTCCCTTGATTCGAAGCCATGTTCCACAGCATCCGCTACACGTACCTATTGACCCGAGCCGATCTATACTGTCTTCACCGGCCATTAAGATTAGGACATTGATTATGAATATCAAGTTAATTGGTCAACAGATTCTGGTCCTGATAACGGTATGTCTACTCATGGCTTGTGATCGACAGGAAAACGCCGGGGAGATACAAGCTGCGGATGATAAATCCGCCATGGAAGAGAATACTCCGGCGGTGCCACTCTACGATAACCTTGGCGAGCACCACTACGCTATCAGTACTGACTTGCCGCAAGTGCAGGCCTATTTTAATCAAGGTATGCGGCTGTATTACGCTTTTAATCATGCCGAGGCGATTCGGGCATTTCGGGTAGCCCAGGAGCTGGACCCGCAGTGCGCAATGTGCTGGTGGGGTGAAGCACTGGCCTGGGGACCCAACATCAATCTTCCTATGGATGAGCCTTCAGGCCGGGCGGCCTATGCTGCGATGCAGGAGGCGCTGGCAAGACGGGAGCATGGCAACGAACGCGAGCAGGTCCTGATCGATGCTTTAGAGGTTCGCTATGCGAAGGAGCCCCCTGAGGACCGGGCTCACCTGGACCGGGCATATTCGGAAGCTATGGCCGGCGTGGCTGCGGCCTACCCTGACGATCAGGATATCCAGGTCTTGTTCGCCGAGTCGCTGATGGATCTGCGTCCATGGGATTACTGGGAGGATGACGGCACGCCCAAACCCGGTATCGCTGAGGCGCTGACCAGGCTGGAAGCCGTGATCGGAGAGAACCCGAACCATCCGGGAGCATGCCATTTTTTCATTCATGCTGTGGAAAAACTTTACCCGGAACGCGCCGTGGACTGTGCCGAACGGCTTGCCGACCTGATGCCGGGCGCGGGACACCTGGTTCATATGCCAGGCCATATCTATATTCGTGTGGGCCGTTACCTCGATGCGGTTAAGGCCAATCAGCACGCCATTCATGCGGACGAAACCTACATCCGCGATCAGAATCCGGCAATGGGCATGTATACGGCCGGTTATTATCCTCACAACTATGACTTTCTTGCCTTTGCTACCATGATGCTCGGCCAAAGCCAGGCGTCGATAGAAGCCGCGGAAAAAGTGGCTAACCTGCTGCCCCGGGAGCTGCTAGGTCAGCCGGGTATGGATTTCCTGCAACACTGGTCAATCAGGCCTCTGCTGGTAAGGACTCGCTTCGCCCGCTGGCAGGAGATTTTGGATACGCCGTCACCCGATGCATCGTTGTCACACGCGACTGCCATGTGGCACTACGCCCGTGGCCGGGCTTTCGCAGCCAGCGGCGATCTGGAGGCGGCGGTAACTGAACTGGAAAAACTGCGGAACATTGTAAATAGCGAAGTCGTGACTGGCATTCATATGGAGTTCAACGAGTCTGCCGACTTGCTCGCTGTTGCCGACAAGGTGCTTGCCGGTTGGATCGACACGGCTGCGAAACGTTACGACGAAGCCGAGCGCAATCTGCGTGAGGCTGTAAAGAAGGAAGATGCCTTGCTCTACGGCGAACCGCCGGAATGGACCGTGCCGGTGCGTCAGGATCTTGGGCCCGCGTTGCTGGTGGCTGGTCGTTACGAAAAGGCTGAGCAAGCATTCCGTGAGGATCTTGAGCGCTTCCCCAAAAACGGTTGGTCTTTATATGGTCTGGCTTCGGCGCTACGGGCACAAGGCCACGAAGATGAAGCCGAGACGGTACAGGAAGCGTTCGACAAGGCCTGGGAAAACGCCGACATCGAGTCAGCAGTGGCTTTCGGCCAGGAATAAAGGAGAGATGCGTCAGGGGCTGGAAAATATACCTGCTTACGTCAAAACACTTTGTTGCTGATCTTATAAGCCAGATTAAATGGTGCCTAAGAATTCAAGTGTTACGACCCCTTGATTCACCTTGATTCATACGACCCCTTGATTCATATAGCGTCCGCTAATGGATGCGGTCCTCATCAAATGTGCTGATACCAACGGACATCAGTTGTCTTTTCAAAAGCTCATCTCTGGAAGAGCGCCAACGCTCGTAAAGCATGAAGATTTCTTCAGCATCAAACTGAACCTCACGGGTACAGACTCTTGCAGTGACTTGCAGAAACTTGGGGAATCGGGCTGATAACTCACTAAATACCTCAGGGTTGCCGTAATTGTAGTCGGCGAGCGCACTATAAGCCCCACCGCCCATACCGATGTAATAGTCTTTTTTAATGCCGACCCGACCTAATTTTTCTGGAAACATGGCGCCAATGAACAGGGCGGAATCACCCAGCCGACGCAATGTGATCAGTTTACTGGTAGTCGTTTTTGCCTGGCTGGCATCGCGATACAAAAAAGCAAGGCTAGGGAAAGTTATGCCATGCTCGCTCCGGGTGAAAAAGTTCTGACTCTGAGAAAAATAAACGAGAAGATTGACGAGATAGGAGACCGTATCTTCAGTGAAAGGCGGAATGGTGTGACGAGATTCGTGTTGAAGCCTGTCTTTTAACCACTCGTTAAGCCGTTGTGTAGACACCACTTTTTGTGTTGTTTTCATGGCAACCTCCAGACATAAAAATTTTTTCAATCAGCCTCTTGAAATCAATTTTCCATTCCCCAAATAATTGGATGATCAGGGACTTACCCCCTGAATCAAAAGTACATGGTTATCTATCATTTTAGGAGGAGTTTGATGAATTTAAAACCTCTCAATGATCGTGTGGTTGTTCGCCGTTTAGAGGTTGAAACCACAACAAAAAGCGGCATCATTATTCCTGACAATGCCACAGAAAAACCGACACAAGGTGAAGTGCTGGCAGTGGGCGAGGGTGCGGTGACCGCTTCTGGTGAGCGGCGTGCTTTGGCTGTAAAAGTAACGGATCGCGTGCTTTTTGGCCAATACGCCGGTTCAGAAATAAAAGTCGATGGTGAGACACTTCTAATCATGAAAGAGTCGGATATTCTTGCCATCGTTGAACAAGACAAAGTAGAGGAGAAAGTCGCATGAGTGCAAAAGATGTGAGATTTTCAAATGATGCGCGTGAACGCATGATTGAAGGTGTCAACATTTTAGCGAATGCTGTGAAAGCGACTCTTGGACCCAAGGGTAGAAATGTGGTGTTAAGCAAGAGCTTTGGTGCGCCAAGAGTGACCAAGGATGGGGTAGCTGTCGCCAAGGAAATTGAACTTGCTGACAAGTTCCAGAACATGGGCGCGCAGATGGTCAAAGAGGTTTCTTCAAAAACTGCCGATGTGGCGGGTGATGGTACGACAACAGCTACAGTGTTGGCACAGGCTGTGATAAGAGAAGGCCACAAAGCCATTGCGGCGGGGATGAACCCTATGGATCTCAAGCGTGGCATTGATGCTGTCGTCAAAGCTGCAACAGAAGAGCTGCACGCTCTGGCCAAACCTTGTGATGATAATAACGCAATCCGCCAGGTTGCCACCGTGTCTGCAAACTGGAACACAGACATTGGCGACATTCTGGCTCAAGCCATGGATAAGGTCGGTAAAGACGGTGTGGTGACCGTTGAAGAAGGCAAGTCATTAGAGAACGAACTCGAAGTCGTAGAGGGTATGCAGTTTGACCGTGGCTACCTGTCGCCTTATTTCATCAACAACCAGGAGAAAATGCTGGCAGAGCTGGAAAATCCATATGTCCTGTTGTTTGACAAGAAAATCAGCTCTATTCGCGACCTCCTGCCTACATTAGAAGTGGTAGCCAAAGAAAGTCGGCCGCTGTTGTTAATTGCAGAAGAGGTTGAAGGCGAAGCCCTGTCAACACTGGTCGTCAACCAACTCAGAGGCATTCTCAAAGTGGCAGCGGTGAAAGCCCCGGGCTTCGGTGACCGTCGCAAAGCAATGCTGCAGGATATTGCTGTGCTGACCGGAGCGACCGTCATCAGTGAAGAAGTGGGATTGTCACTGGAGTCTGTAACTCTGGATCAGCTCGGCAGCGCTAAACGTGTGCTTGTTGGTAAGGATGCGACCACCGTTGTTGATGGTGCTGGCGATAACAAGACCATTCAGGCTCGTATGACTCAAATCAAAACTGAAATTGAGCATTCGACCTCTGACTACGACAAGGAAAAACTGCAGGAACGTCTTGCCAAGTTGGCCGGAGGGGTCGCCGTAATCCGGGTTGGCGCGGCCACGGAAGTCGAAATGAAAGAGAAAAAAGACTTGGTTGATGATGCCTTCCACGCGACCCGGGCAGCGGTAGAAGAAGGCATCGTCGCGGGTGGTGGTCTCAGCCTGATCCGAGTTGCTGATTCGGTTAAGGCAAAAGACCTGAAACTGGCTAATGAGGACCAGCAGGCAGGTGCCCGTATTGCCCTCACAGCAATGGAGGAGCCTTTCAGGCAAATCGTCACTAATGCGGGTGCTGAGGCAAGTGTTGTCATAGAAAAAGTACGTTCTGAGAAAGGTACTTATGGCTACAACGCACAGACCGGCGACTATGGTGACATGCTGGAGATGGGTATTATCGACCCGGCTAAAGTAACACGTACAGCGCTTCAAAATGCGTGTTCAATCGCTGGTCTTATGTTAACCACTGAAGTCATGATTGCTGAAGCAGCCAAAGAGGAGAAAAATACCTCAGCAGCGACCGCATCTGATTGGGGCTAGTGGTTTAAACCATTCAAAAAGGGGAGTTCAGACTCCCCTTTTCTTTTAGTGTTGACTGATAAATCATAGTCGATCAATAGGTGCTCATTGCCATCAGCAGCACTTAGCATCGTCGCTGCTAATGCATACCCGTCGCTCAGCTGGATAGAGCGTCTCCTTCCTAAAAGGGCTTAAAAACATCCGAACAAATAACGAAATCAGTGTTACGCTCCCTTGAACGGAAATGTGCTGAAATTTGTGGGGATACCTCAGGATCAGCCCCCTTGATCAATTGAGAAGATCCGCTGCTCATGAGGTCTAAGTTTAATCTGCAGTTAAATGATGAAGGCTCCGTCAGATATCAGAACACAACAAAGAAGGAGAATCTAATCATGAAAACACTTAAAGAGCGACATGAAGAGAAGCAAGCGCCATGTGAGACCGAAACGGATTTGCGGAAAGCCGCTGAAACAGGGCAAGCGGAATCCATGCTCGCTCTCGCCACAGCGTTAATCAATAAAACCATAGAACATCAAGACCCGGATGAAGCGTTGTGTTGGCTTGAAAGAACAAGAGCCGCAGTCGGCCCTGGCTCTGAAGCCATGCTTGAACAAATATCAGAAGTCGAACAACAAGCTCAGCAAAGACAACGTGAGTTTCAACGGGCATTAGAGGTTGAATTGCTTCGTCAGCAAGATGCCTGATCGTGGACTGCCCCAGGTTTCACGTACCTTAGAATTGGTTAGTATGTGAAGAGCTAGTCCATGACAATAAGAAGGCGTTTCAGCCGCGACTTTGAACTTGAAACCATTCGTTTGGTGAGACAACAAATATTTCTGGCAAGTCATTTTAAATATGAGATAGGTTCAAGTGTTACGGCCCCTTGAACGTTACGGCCCCTTGAACGCGGCCCCTTGAACGACCCCTTGAACGTAAAATGCCTGCTTATAGGTTTTTATCGGTGACTGCGCCTTCAGAAGCCGAGGAAACGGTTTTTGCATATTTCGCTAAAAGTCCCCGGGTATAGCGGGGTGGAATAGGTTTCCATGTCATGCGTCTTTTTTGGAGCTCCGTATCGCTCAGGTGAACGGTTATTTCAGCGGTTTCTGCATCAATAGTAATCTCATCACCATTTTCAATTAGTGCAATAGGGCCGCCTTCGAAGGCTTCCGGGGTAATGTGACCGACCACAAAGCCGTGGCTGCCTCCAGAGAAACGGCCATCGGTTATTAAGGCAACGTCGTTACCAAGACCTTTGCCGATAACGGCTGAAGTGGGGCTTAGCATTTCCCGCATACCTGGGCCGCCTTTAGGGCCCTCATAACGGATAACGATGACATCACCTTTAATCACGGTGCCATTCAAAATGTCCCGTTGAGCCTCTTCTTCAGAATGGAACACCCGGGCTCTGCCGGTAAAACGTAAACCTTCTTTGCCGGTGATTTTAGCGACAGCGCCTTCAGGCGCCAAATTGCCTTTGAGAATGACGAGATGGCTGTCTTTTTTGATGGGCTGGTCAAATGAGCGGATGATGTCCTGATCGGCAGGATAGGGAGCCACATCTGCCAGATTTTCAGCCAGGGTTTTGCCTGTCACTGTCAGACAATCTCCATGTAGCAGACCCCTCGCTAAAAGACTTTTCATCAATGGTTGAATGCCACCGATGGCAATGAGTTCTGACATCATATATTTGCCGCTGGGACGCAGGTCAGCTAACACCGGAACTTGATGGCCGATTCGTGCAAAATCATCTAATGTGAGTTCAACATCCACCGCATGGGCCATCGCTAAAAGATGTAAAACGGCGTTGGTCGAGCCTCCCAGCGCGATTAATGTGGTAATGGCATTTTCAAAGGCCTGCTTCGTCATGATGTCGGTGGGTTTGATGTCCTGCTCAAGCAGAGACATAACCGCAGCGCCTGCCCGGCGGCAATCCTCTGCTTTTGAGGGAGACACGGCTTCTTGTGCAGAACTGTCAGGCAGGCTCATACCCAATGCTTCAATTGCTGAAGCCATAGTGTTGGCTGTGTACATGCCCCCACACGATCCGGCGCCGGGAATGGCCGTTTTTTCAATCTGTTTCAATTCCGCTGACGTCATATCCCCCCGGGCGTGTTTTCCAACTGCCTCGAACACCGAAACAATATCAGTATGATTTGCGCCGGGTTGAATCGTCCCGCCATAGACAAATACGGCGGGGCGATTGAGGCGGGCAAGGCCGATCAGACAACCCGGCATGTTTTTATCACAGCCACCAATTGCCACCAGTCCATCGAATCCTTGACAGCCAGCGACGGCCTCGATCGAGTCTGCAATCACTTCACGAGACACCAATGAATATTTCATGCCAGTGGTGCCATTTGAGATGCCATCAGAGATGGTGATTGTGTTGAATATAACCCCTTTACCGCCTGCTTCGTCGGCTCCCTCGCAGGCGAAGTCGGCCAGTTGATTAATGTGCATATTGCATGGAGTGACCATGCTCCAGGTCGAGGCGATGCCAATTTGAGGTTTCTGAAAATCAGCATCATTGAAACCAACAGCGCGTAACATCGCTCTGGCAGGTGCTTTGCCAGTGCCGTCTACCACTTTGGATGAATATTTTCGTGTATCTGTCATTGCCTGACCTTCCCGAATTGTTGATAAGAGAACCCTAACGTTCAAATCAAACTAGAGCTCATCATGTGAAGCCACAAGCCAATTTGATGTGATCGAATTTAGCCTAAGACCTTATCAGTTACTGTTGAAGACAGTTCGTAGCCATTTTGGCTTAAAAATGAGGGCTTAACAACGCGTCAAGTCGTTACTATTCAAAAGAAAAAAATCAGTGAAAAATAAACAACGAATCAAGGGGCCGGAACACTTGAAATAGATGTCAAATCAAGTTGCACGACCCCTTGATTCCCAAACAGGTCATGCTCAACCTGTTGTCCAATACGATCAAATACAACCGGGAAGGCGGCAGCGTGATCATCAAGTCCGAAGTGATTAACGGCAGCCACGCCTCATCTAGCCGCCTGCTGAAGCGTTACCCATTATTGTTGATTGCCAACAAATATAGCGCCTGTCAGTTGGTCTTCTTCATTGGTAAGTGGTGCATAACGGGTCTCATAATGCTTGCCAAATAAAATAGCTTCGCCGATATAAGATTTCTTGTTAATTAATGCCTGATAGCTTGGATAATCGCGATCGAGTTTTGTATTGACTGCGGACTTGCCGTCAGCGGTTAATAAATTGGTCTGGGATCTAATAAAATCCTGATCATGAAACTTGAAAATTGTCACTGCCGTCATCCGGTGCCTGGCATTGATGATATAAATAGTCATCAGGATGCTCACGGCAAGAGCAACGGCAAAGATACCCGAGAATACTTGCAACACGGTTTCGTAAGAGCCGGTCGCCTCATAGAGCCGGGCAACAATCTGTGGCCCAAAGACGCCGGCCATGGCCCAGGCAGTGAGTACATAACCGTGAATGGCCCCTAATTCTTTCGTACCAAAAAGATCGCCAATGTATGCCGGCAATGTTGCAAAACCGCCGCCATAACAAGTCAGAATCAGGTAGAGCACAACCTGGAACAGAAGTACGCTGGTAATATTGGGCAGGAAATAGAAGGCGGCAATCTGTAGTACAAAAAATAGGGTATAGGTATTGGCACGACCCAGAAAGTCGGAAAAAGATGCCCAGCCGATACGGCCTAATCCATTAAAAATGGCCATCATTCCCACCACGGCAGCCGCTTCTCCAGGGGTTAACCCGATATTTTCCTGTGCTAATGGTGAGGCACTGTAAATGATGCCAATACCGCAGGAGATGTTGATAAACATCATGGTCCATAAACCATAGAAAGGCGCTTTTTTTATGGCTGCATTTGCGGTCATCTGCGTCAAATCCGGTATCAATTTCTTTTTGCCGGATTCAACATCAGCTTTCATACGGGCAGGCATCCAGCCTTGAGGCGGACGTGTGATGTAACTTGCGGCCGCAATCATGATAAGCAGATAGGTCAGGCCCGCGACCAGAAAGGTAACCGAAATCCCCGATGCAATGGCGCGCTTGAACTGCTCTGAGCCTTTCAATTGCCAGAATGATGTAAGTTCCCGGCTGTTCAGTGCCGTATTAAGCTTGTCCAGTTGGGGTTTGGCATCTTTTGTCAGTTTTTCCGGCAACAGATTCAGTATCTCTTCCTTGTTGCCATTTTTAACGGTGCCCAACAATCTTTCCATGTCGTAGTTGATACCGGACTCATTGTTTAGTTGAATATCTTTAAGCATCTTTTTGGCCGAATTGTAGCTGGCTATGCCTGCTCGATATTCTGCTGTGGTGAGTTCAAGCTTAGCGGCTGCAACATTGGACATAATGCGATCGTAAACCGGGCCACCAATAGCCGCGCCAAAGCCAAACCCCATAATTGCCAATCCGGTTGCCAAACCACGCCGGTCCGGAAACCATTTCACCAGGGTCGAAACCGGTGTGATGTAGCCAATGCCGAGACCAATGCCTCCCAGTATTCCATAGCCTAACCAGAGGATCTCAATGACGCCAAGCTTGATCCCGAGGCTTGCGACCATAAGGCCAACACCCCAAAAGGCAGCGGCGACCATGCCGGATTTCCGTGGGCCATGACGTTCAACAAAATGGCCCATCACGGCAGCCGACATGCCAAGGAAAAAAATGGCCAGGCTAAAGGTGATGGCGATATCGCTTTGCCCCCAGTCAAAGGCATTTTTAAGCGGAAGGTTAAATACACTCCAGGCATATACGGAGCCGATCGAGATATGTATACCAACGGCAGACAGCGCTATTAGCCAACGATTTTTTATGTCGGCCTGTGAATAAGAATTGAACTCTGTCATGTTGTTACTCCGGTTGTCAGCAAAAAGATGAACCGCCCCGAGCGCTTCGGAGGTGTCCGTTAAACTGGGGTAAAATCAGGGAGTGAAATCAAGCGTTACGCCACTCTTGATGCTGGCGTTGACGGCGCCTTTAAACCGCGCTTGCGTTTCGCCATCATCTCTTCAACAAATGGTGTCAGAATGATTTCCATCGCCAAGCCCATTTTCACGCCCGGCACCACGATATTGTTCGGCCGCGACATAAACGAGTCTTTCAGCATCGACAGGTAATAGGGGAAATCCGCCTTTTCCGGCTCTTTGAAACGGATCACGCACAGGCTTTCATCCGCGGTCGGGATTTCACGCATCACAAACGGGTTCGAGGTATCGATCAGCGGCACCCGCTGGAAATTGATATGGGTGCGTGAAAACTGCGGCGTGATGTGGTGAATATAATCCGGCATCCGCTTCAGGATGACATCGACCACTGCCTCCTGCGAATAACCCCGGTTGGAGCAGTCACGTTTTATTTTTTGAATCCATTCGATGTTGATAACCGGCACCACGCCGATCAATAGATCGGTGTACTGGGCGATATTGACGTCATCGGTCACCGCACCGCCATGCAAACCTTCGTAAAACAGTAAATCGCTGTCATTATCGATTTCTTTCCACTCGGTAAAGGTGCCGGGGTCTTGGTTGTATTTGGCCGCTTCGCACTTATCATGAATGTAGTAACGCTTCTCGCCACGGCCGGTTTCGGAATAGGTATGGAACAAATGCTCCAGCTTATCCAGGCAATTCGCTTCCGGGCCGAAGTGGGTCAGGGTTCTGCCTTCTGCTTCCGCTTTAGCCACTTCAGCGCGCATTTCTTCGCGGCTGTATTTATGAAAACTGTCACCTTCAACGACAACGGGTTTGATATTGGCCCGGCGGAAAATATCTTCGAAAGCATGCTTTACAGTAGATGTGCCGGCGCCTGAAGAGCCGGTAACGGCAATAATTGGATGGGATGCTGACATTTAAGCCTTCTTTTTAATGGGGTTATTGGAGGGCTGCACTGACTCAAGTTGCTGCGGTTTGCAGCAAGTCCTTCGGAGCGATTTTCGAATTTTTGACTGCGGCGGCAAAACAGATGTGCATAAAGTCTTCAACAGCTAACGATGCACCCCCGATCAGGCCGCCATCCACATCAGGCATGGCAAAAATCGAGGCGGCATTATCGGGTTTGACGCTGCCGCCGTACAGGATTCTGAGCGAGTCGGCGGTTTTTGGGTCATGGCTTGCCACGCGTTGGCGCATAAAGGCGTGTACCTCCTGTGCCCACTCGGGCGTGGCCGATTTGCCTGTACCAATGGCCCACACAGGTTCATAAGCTAAGACGACTTGTTCAAGGGATTTGGCGCCCCAGTGTTCAATCAACAGGTCCAGTAATCTGGCGATGATTTCTTCTGTTTTACCGGCTTCATAATCTTCTAAGGTTTCGCCAATACAGATGATCGGCGTCAGCTTTTCATTAATCGCCTGCGCGTATTTCTCAGCCACGATTTGATCCAGCACATGCTGATCCAGCTCCAGTTTTTCATACAGGCAGCGGCGTTCGGAGTGGCCGATTAACACATATTCGCAGCCAAGCCCGACTAGCATTGATGCCGAAATTTCACCGGTGTAGGCGCCTTTGTCATAGGCTGACACATTTTGTGCGCCCCAATGCAGTCCGGTTCCTGTCAGCACTTCTTGTGTGTCTTTGAGATAGACCGAGGGCGGAAAAATAGCGATATCGACATCCGGCGCGGTGTCGGTTTTTTTCAATATGCTGTGTAGCAGTTCTGCTTTATAAACGATGTTCTGCAACAGAATTTGCGGGCTCTCAACAGGGTTGTTCATTTTCCAGTTTCCAGCGACGAGTGGTTTTCGCATAGGTTGTTCCTCAATAATCTGGTGGCACGGTTTGTGTTATTGGTGGTAGGAAACCACGCGTTCCACTTCGTTTTTGGAACCTAAAATAACCGGGACTCGCTGATGGATCGTGTCAGGCGAAATGGTCATGGTGCGTTCTCGCCCTGTTGAGCAAGCACCGCCTGCCTGTTCGACAATAAAGCCGATTGGGTTGACCTCATACATCAGGCGCAACTTACCCGAGTTATTCTCGACACGGTTGTCATAGGGGTACATAAAAATGCCGCCCCGTGTCAGTACCCGATAGACTTCGGCGACCATTGACGCCACCCAGCGCATATTGAAGTTTTTGCCACGCGGACCGATTTCGCCTTGCAGGCATTCATCGATGTAACGTTGTACCGGCGCTTCCCAGAAGCGTTGATTGGATGTGTTGATGGCAAATTCATGAGTGTCTTCAGGAATGGTCATGTTGGGATGCGTTAACACAAACTCGCCGATATCCTGGTCAAGGGTAAAGCCGTTGACGCCATTACCCGTGGTCAAAATCATCATCGTTGCCGGTCCGTACAGAACAAAACCGGCGCAGACCTGTTCGATGCCTTTTTGCAGGAAATGGGTAGTTGAAACAGCTTCTGTTTCGTCTGTTTGCAGAATGGAAAAAATAGTGCCGACGGTGAGATTGATATCAATATTGGATGAACCATCAAGCGGATCAAACAACACCAGGTATTTACCTTTGGGGTGATGATCCGGAATGGGGATCAGTTCATCGATTTCTTCAGATACCATCCCGGCCAGGTGACCGGTCCATGACAGCGCATCGACCATGATGTCGTTGGCAATAATGTCGAGATGTTTCTGGGTTTCACCCTGCACATTGGTTGAGTGCGAGGCGCCCAACATGCCAGTAATGGCGCCCCGACTAACCGTATGAGAGATTTGTTTACATGCAGTTGCTATATCGTTTAGCAACTGACTTAAGTTACCCGATTCATCAGGCAGCGCATGCTGCTGTTCAACGATGAACTGGGTTAAGGTTTTTTGTGTGCTCATTTATCGCTCCAAAAAATGCGATCTAACAATGAATGGTTTCTTAACCTTGTACCCAATCAACCTTGAGGTTGATTGGATATGAATTGTCGGATTGTTGTTATTAGCTACGCGCTAGGCATAATCTCCACGGGCGTATTTGCCCATCATCTTTTCTAATGAAAAAGCTTTGATTTTGCTGGCATGGCCGGCACTGCCAAACGCTTCATAACGCTGCTGGCAAATGTCCTGCATCGCGGCGGTGGCCGCTTTGTAGAATTTGCGTGGATCAAAGTTGGCGGCATTGGCCTTGTCAGTTAAAAACTGCCGTGTTGCGCCGGTGGCCGCCATCCGCAAGTCGGTGTCGATGTTGACTTTGCGAACGCCGTATTTAATACCTTCGACGATCTCTTCGATAGGTACGCCGTAAGTTTCGCCGATATCGCCACCATGTGCGTTGATGACTTCCAACCAGTCTTGCGGCACCGAGCTGGAACCATGCATCACAAAATGGGTATTCGGCAGTTTCTGCTGAAGGGTTTTGAGATGGCTTATTGCCAGCACATCACCTGTCGGTGGCTTGGTAAATTTGTACGCGCCGTGACTGGTGCCAATCGCAACCGCTAATGCGTCGATATTAGTTTGTTTGACAAAATCAACGGCCTCATCGGGATCAGTCAATAACTGGCTGTGATCAAGTTGTTCATCACTGCCATGACCATCTTCTTCACCCATCATGCCCGTTTCTAAAGAACCGAGACAGCCCAGCTCACCTTCTACAGAAACACCACAAGCATGGGCCATATCGACCACGGTACGTGTGACTTTCACGTTGTAGTCATAATCAGCCGGCGTTTTCATATCTTCCAGCAATGAACCATCCATCATCACAGAGCTGAAACCTGACTGAATCGCTCTGGCACAGACAGCGGGTGAAGAGCCATGATCCTGATGCATAACTACGGGTATGTGGGGGTAACTTTCAATTGCTGCCAGAATCAGGTGGCGAAGGAAGGGTTCACCGGCATAATTTCTAGCGCCAGCAGAACCCTGCATGATAACCGGGCTGTCACAAGCGTCAGCTGCCTGCATGATAGCCTGGACCTGTTCCAGGTTATTGACGTTGAAGGCAGGGACTGCAAACTCCTGCTCTGCTGCATAATCAAGCAGTTGTCGTAATGATATTAAAGCCAAAATATTCATCCTCCGAATTGCAATTCCATCGACGGAAAAGCGTGTCACTGATGACCAGAAAAATCTGGGGTTTTTCAATCTAGAACAAATGGGCAATAAGGAAAAGACATAATTTTTTATGCTAGATATAAAAATATTTTATGGGTTGGTGGCCACGACAAGTATGGCGGTAGTACAGGAATGGTTGGCTGAGATAAAAAAGCCCTCGACACTTTTCAGTGTCGGGCTTCGATATTCTTGAGGGGGCTTCAATCGAACTCATGCCGTTAAGGCTTGTTGTGTATTGGCTTGGCCTGTCACCGGCAATGTAAAACCGACTCACTAAGACAATCGAAAATTGACCCACCTGAGGCAGAATGGCACCATTCGTAACGACAGGATGGCGGTTGAATCCGCGCTCTAAAAATACTCTCTTTCACTCATCTAAAAGTAATTTCAATCGCTTTGACTTGAGCTATTCATGAGAAACTAATAAGTTTCTTTTCCGCTTTTGATATTTAAAAGAGTCTAAAAAGTTTCTTTTTGATGGCATGGCAACTTATATGTTGCTATTTGTTTGTTAAGAAATTAGTATGTTTCTTATATCTGGATAAGCAACTTATGAGTTTCTGATATGAGCTCGCTACTTACACAACTTAAAAAAAGACGAATGACCCTAGGGCTGAAGCAAAAAGATATGATGCTTCGCGTTGGAATGTCTCGTCAGCAATATAACCGACTGGAAACAAAGGGGAACCCTCGCTTAGATACCTTAGAGCTGGTTGCAAAGGGCCTTAAGAGCGAGCTGATGTTGATCCCACAAGAAAAACTGAGTGCCGTTATGGAGGTGCTAGAAAATGATAGCGGCTTAAAAAGGAAGCAATTTATTGGCAGTACCGTAAATGAAACATTTGCTGATGATCCCTGGAAAGGCTTGCTCGATGAGGATAAGGAATGACTTCATCGGCGCAGATGAACGAAGTTCAGGTTCTGGAGTTATCCTTACATGGCGAGCTTGTTGGTTACTTAGCTGGCTTCAATAATGGTCGAAATGCTTTAACTTTTGCAGGGTCGTTTCGCGCTAATCCCGACCGTCCAACATTCAGTTTGATTACCCACCCCTCTTTTCCCGGAGTTGATAAAGGACTTTCAGAGCCTTGGGTCAGAAATCAGAGACTTCATCCAACCTTATCAAACTTATTACCAGAGGGGGCGTTGAGGGAGTTAATTACGCAGCATAAAAAAATCCATATAGATGATGAGTTTCATCTCTTTTCATATCTAGGCCAGGATTTACCCGGAGCCATTGTGGCCAGGCCAATGCGGCCAGAAGAAGTGCCAGAAAGCGTCCTTAGCACACATGGCAAAGCGAAAGCGGTAGAGTTTAATATTGGAGATGGTGAGAACAAATTCTCCTTGGCTGGAGTGCAAATAAAGTTCTCGATGAAGGAGAAAGATGGACGCTATAACCTCACAAAAGGGGGAGAGCTGGGGGACTGGATCATCAAAACACCCTCAACACAGCACAAAAATGTGCCACTG
Organism: Methylophaga sp. OBS4; assembly: GCF_026319305.1. GTDB lineage: Bacteria > Pseudomonadota > Gammaproteobacteria > Nitrosococcales > Methylophagaceae > Methylophaga. Next base: position 57,154 of record NZ_JAPDMV010000009.1, on the reverse strand, counting down.
AATGAATTTACTGCCATGTCACTGGCTGAAATGGTAGGTATTGAAATTCCAGAAATTAAGCTCGTTGAACTCAATCAACTTGATAACTTACCCCAAATAAATCTGCCGGATGAAAGATACGCTTTTGCGATTAAACGCTTCGATAGAGCGGGTAATGAGCGTGTTCATATGGAAGACTTCGCTCAGATCCTGGTTAAGTATCCACACGAAAAATATAGATCGGCTAATTACGAGCAGTTAGGGAAGATCATTGATGGTTTTTCAGGTGATGGTCTAGCAGATACTCAACAATTTGCCCGTCGTTTATTGGTAAACATATTGCTGGCTAATGGCGATGCTCACATCAAGAATTGGAGCTTTCTGTACCCGGACAAAGTAACGCCTAGACTTTCACCGGCATACGATATCGTCACCACGAGCGTTTATATCGAGGACGAGGTTCAATTTGCTTTGAACCTTGGGAAAACAAAAGAGTGGTACAAAGTATCGATGGCTCATTTTGAATACTGGGCGACAAAAGCAGGTATTCCCTGGCGAGCAGTAAAACCCCATCTGGATGATGTTATGGAAACCGCGAGAGCATCATGGCCTCAAGCATTGAGTGGATTACCAATGGATGAGGACCATAAAGCTAAGTTAAGCGCTCATTGGACATCATTACATGAGGATTTCAAGATTGATGTCTGACTGGTGGCACAGATTGATGTGCAGACTATTTGAATGAAACCGGCGCCTCGCGGAACAGGGGCGGGAGACGTGCCATACGCTGGCGCGTGGAAATTATGAATATCAAACCTATTAGAACTGATGCTGACTACCGTGCGGCATTAAAAGAAATTGAAAAGCTGATGACGGCCACGCCGGATACACCTGAAGGCGAAGAGCTGGATGTACTGGTGACCCTGGTGGAAGCCTATGAAGCCAAACATTACCCGTTGGATTTCCCTGATCCGGTTGAAGCCATCAAGTTTGAAATGGAGCAGAAAGGGCTGAGCGTTAAAGACTTGGAGCCCATGATCGGTAAGAGCAATCGTGTTTATGAAATTCTGAATCACAAGCGCTCACTGACGCTGAAAATGATCTGGAAGCTGAATCAGGAGCTGGGTATCCCGGCGGAGTCGTTAATCAAACCACCGCATGCTCGCGCTTGAGTCTACCCTTTGGAAACGAGGTGAATTTATATTCAAGTGTTACGGCCCCTTGAATCATTACGGCCCCTTGAATCACTCGGGCCCTTGATTCACTATCCTAATTTAGTTGTCCCATTGATTTCACTTGAGCTGTAACCGTGAACAAGCCAATCTGAAATTAGATTTATCAAATCTGGTTTTAAGAGTCTGTTCCTGTCGTTAATCGAACATTCCCAGATAATTAACACCCGCCAACCGGATTGCATCAATCTATGGATATTTTTACTGTCTCTGCTTCTATTATTTGAAATTTTCTCTTTCCAGAATTCCTCATTTGTATTCGGCCACGAGAATTTTTTGCAGTTATGGCCATGCCAGAAACAACCATATATTTCTATGACTGCTCTGTATTTAGGGAAAACCAGATCAGGTTTCCCGGGCAATGATTTGTCATGAAGTTTGTATCGGAAACCTCTGCCATGGAGGGCTTTCCTGATGATGATTTCCGGTTTTGTATTTTTGCTTTTTACAGCTCGCATGTTTTTTTTGCGAACCTCGGGTCTATGAGTATCCATAGCTCCTGTCCTCTTTTTAAGACAAATATACCCAGGTCCTATATTAGAAAATACTAATTATTATAGGCACATCCTCATTCTATGACTACAATACAGACATTTGTATTAAAAGCGGCTAACTGCTTGTTAGCATGAGAGAGGAAAGATCTTGCAATATAAGGGACTGAAAGCTGTAGACCTTTTCGCTGGCGCTGGCGGGTTTTCGCTTGCAGCAATTCAAGCGGGTTATAGCTTGGAGTTTGCTGTAGAAAATGATCGTCATGCAACTGAAACATACAGAAAAAATATTTGTAACGCCATCAGCAAACAGACAGAGCTTTTCGAGTTAGATGTTGAAACTCTGAATCCTGCGGAACTACAAGAAACCTTTTTTACGAATAGCAGATGTGATCTGTTACTGGGCGGACCACCATGCCAAGGGTTCTCAACCCATCGAATTCGTGATGCAGGTGTTGGGGATCCGAGAAATAAACTCATCCACACTTATTTTAGTTTTGTAAAAAAATTAAAACCGCGTCTTTTCTTAATGGAAAATGTGCCTGGAATTTTATGGAAAAGGCACGAAGATTATTTGGCAAAATTTTACGAAGAAGGAGAAAAGTCTGGGTATAAGCTTTTTGCGCCAATAGTCCTCGATGCCAGAGATTACGGTGTACCTCAAAGACGGCGCAGAGTTTTTATTTTGGGCGTTGCTGAAGAGATTAATACCAGCGATTTTGTCTGGCCTCCTAAACCGACACATTCGCATCCAAATAAAATTCCAAAAGACTCTTCTTTACTGCCATGGGTTGCATGTCAAAGTGTGTTTTCAACACCAGTAAATGTTGATGATTTAAATAATCAACACATGAATCATGGTAAAGAACTCATAGAAGTGTTCAAAAAAACCCCAATCAACGGTGGGAGTAGGGAAGACTCCGGGCGTGTTTTGCCTTGTCATGAAAAGCATGATGGACACAAAGATGTGTACGGAAGAATAGATCCATTTCAATCTGCACCTACAATGACCACAGCTTGCATAAACCCTTCAAAGGGCAGATTTGTTCACCCGACAGAGCATCATGGAATTACGTTGCGTCAGGCTGCAAGAATACAGACATTTCCGGATAGCTATGTATTTTATGGTGGTTTGATTGCTGCCGGTAAGCAAATTGGTAATGCCGTACCTGTTGAGCTGGGGAAAGTCATCATTCATCACATAAGTCAGCTTCTGGGTAGTTCTGATGAAACATCAGTTAGTCATGAAACTGCACAGGAGTGCGCATGATTGAATCGATTGCTTTCAGAACGCAAGCAAGAACAGTCGATCACCTCGGCAGAGAACAAATCGCCGATTGTCCTACAGCTATCTCTGAGCTGTGGAAAAATGCTTATGATGCTTACGCGAGTTCTGTTGAGCTTAATATCTACGATGGAGAAGAGCCAGTAGCAAACATCCTTGATAACGGTCATGGAATGTCCTATCAAGAATTTGTAGATCGATGGCTTGTAGTCGGAACAGAGTCCAAATTTAATAATAATAAGACTCCGCAAGAAGACCGAAATGGTCTTAAGCCAAGACCCAAGCAAGGGCAAAAGGGTATAGGTCGTCTTTCATCAGCAAACCTTGGGCCGCTTCTTCTGCTTGTTTCAAAACGAAAAAATAATTCTTTCGTTGCTGCCTTAATAGATTGGCGCATTTTTGAAAACCCGTTTCTGATTTTGTCAGATATAAAAATTCCCGTAACACAGTTTGATAACAAGTCGGAGCTGTTCAACTTATTGCCAGAGTTATTCGAGAAACTGACCACAAATGTGTGGGGCGATGTTGAAGACCAAGAGCATCAGCAGCGTGTAGAAGCAGCCTGGCAAACATATGACAGGATTAGCAAAGAAGAAAATGATGACAACAACTACGTTGTTCCTTCAGAACAGATTGCACAAACAATAATCAATACGCGTTTTGTAGAAAGGCATATTCAAAAGTGGCAGGTTTGGAATGAGGAAAGTCCATCTGGTACAGCCCTTTTACTTTCCGGTATCAATTACGACCTGAGAAATTATTTGTCAGAGGGAATTACAGGTCCAATGGAACAAAGGTCACAAGAACGTTTTTTTGAGACTTTATCCAGTTTCGTGGATCCATTTTGGGACCCTAATATTCCTGATATAAATGGGGTCGATCCAGAGTTTACTTATAGTGTTTCTGTTCATAAGAGTGACAAGTCAAAATTAATATTGGGACCGGCAAAAGAGTTCAATCGTAGTAAAACTACAGAATTAGAACATGTGGTTGATGGCTATATTGATGGTAAGGGTGTTTTTCATGGCCAAATAAAAGTTTTTGGGGAATGGGTTGAAGAAGGTAAAACATTGACGATCGATCCTCCAAAAGACGTCAAGATTCATCAAAGACGTGACTGGAAAGTTGGTCCGGTTGATCTCTACTTTTCAACTTTTGAGCAACAAGCTCAAAATACATCTCACTCAGCAGAGGAGTTTAAATATTTTGAAACGATGGCATCAAAATATGCTGGTTTCATGGTGTTCCGAAATAGTTTACGAGTTTTGCCCTATGGTCGAGTTGATAATGACTTTTTTGAAATTGAATCTCGAAGAAGTAGACATGCGGGAAGGGAGTTTTGGAATGCCAGAAGGATGTTCGGCCGTTTGGCATTGAGTCGAGAAAAAAACCCAAATCTTAAAGATAAGGCGGGCCGAGAAGGTTTTATAGATAACGTTGCAGCAAAGACTCTTAAAGTGCTGATAGAAAATATTTTGATGCGCACGGGCAGAAAATATTTTGGAACTGATTCTGAGCTGAGACAAACAATACTTCCTGAGCTTCAGGCTGCAAATAGAGAGGAAAAGCTCCGGCAAGAAAGAAATAAACTCCGAAAAAAACATCGATCTCAATTCAGAGGGAAACTTAAGCGGTTTAATAAACAGTTACCAGAGCTAACGGAACAGCTAACGGATTACGTTGAAAGTCTCAAGATCGAATCAGAGTCTGAGCTGTTTCTAGCTCAAGAAGAGCTGGAGTCATTTCGTACAGAATATGCAGAGTATAGGCTCTCAGGAGCCCCTCAAGAACTTGGTAGTTTAGAAGATGCTTATCGAGAATATCGATATCTGATGAGCATGTGTTATTCGATGCTTGAGAGATGGGAGCAAAAAATTCATGAGGCTATTCAGAGAATAAAACCGCCTAAGCCTTTAGAGGTCTTTGAAAAACAGAGACAAAAAAGTGCCGGATTTATTCACAGTAGGATTAGAAAGTGGAAGTCTGAAATTTCATCACTACATGAGGCAGAGAATCAGAGAATCAGCGCGTTAATCGACGAAAGAAATAAGATCTTCCACGAAACAACACTTCCACTTTTGAAGCGGGTTGAAATGAAGAGTCTCGATCTGAGAGAGAGTTTGTCATTGATGGAAGAAGTAAGGACTCAAATCGATGATGAAAATACAGAGGTTTTTGAATCATATATCAGGGCTCTGGAGACTCTGACGGAAAGTATTGATCTTGAGATGCTCGCTATTGCAGGTACTGAAGAAAATGACGAACTTCGTTCAGAAGTGGAAAGATTAAATTCTTTGGCTCAGTTGGGGATTGCTGTCGAAATTTTGGGACATGAATTGCAATCCTATGATGACATGATCGGGCAAGGAATCAATCAATTACCTGAAGAGGTGCAGCAGTCAGAGGCAATAGCTCAACTCCAGATGGGGTATCACGGACTGACAGGACAACTGAGGTTTTTATCACCACTTAAATTATCAGGCCAACGAGTTCAAAAATGGATTACCGGTCAGGAAATTTATGAGTATCTGGATGCTTTCTACTCAAACCAGCTAAAAAGCAGCAATATTTTGTTTAATGCAACAGACACATTCAAACGGATTCGAGTTTTTGAACAGCCCGCCAGGCTTTTCCCCGTCTTCATCAACTTAGTGAATAACAGTCGTTACTGGTTACAAGTTTCTGATATTGATAACAAGGAAATCAGGCTGGATTTAGTCGGAGACAAAGTATTTGTTTCAGATAATGGCCCAGGGGTAGATGAACTGGATGTCCAGAAATTATTTTCATTATTTTTTACCAGAAAAATGAGTGGCGGTAGAGGTGTTGGACTGTATTTAGCTAAGGCTAATCTTGCCGCTGGTGGTCATAAAATTAGTTATGAAATTGATAAGAATATAACTCCATTACATGGAGCAAATTTTGTAATTGAATTCAAAGGAATGGAATAGCATGATTGAGCTTGCAAAGGCATATGAGTCCCATATATGGGAAGCTTTTATTGAGCCTATTCGTTCAGTATTGATAGTTGATGATAAGTATCCGACGATCGAACAAGTGCTCGTAGCACAGGCTGATAATAAACAATTGGTACCACAGACGAATCCAAAAGAAGTTCTTAACGTTATTAAAAACTTCAGAAATCGTGATCCAGCCCTGATTGTTGATATTCACAATGGTGAAGGTGACGGTAATGATAGAGTAACTCTGTCACAACACTTGCATCAGTCAGATTTGCTAATTCTTGATTATGAATTAAACGATAGAGGTGAGAAGGCTGTAGAGATAGTAAAAAAAGTTTTCTCCAATAAACATTTTAATTTAATTGTGCTCCACACATCATCTCAACCAATCGAGCCTTTTGAAAGAATACTGATGTCTTTTTTAAGTCCGTGTGTCTCAGATTTGGGCAAAAATGATCAAATTACTTCAGGAAGAGATGTGATCCAAGATGCTGAAGATGTTGACCCAAACGTATTCAATAAAGTTAGAGCAGCACTAAACTTTCAGCAGTATATTACGTTTCGAAGAGAGCCCAGAACTGCCTTGAAAAGTATTAGAGAAGGCGCTCCCCCCTTTACCGAATTTCATCAAATTACCAGAGACTTTGGCTGGGAAAAACAAACCCCGTCTAATGTCTTCTATTGGGCTCTCAGTGAGTTTGAAAGAACCAACTCAACGGTTTTCAATACTGAGTCAAGACATGATGTTAGGTGGTCTGATGTTGCTCAAGGTGGACCACATTGGGTTAGGACAAATCAAGGATTTATTACTTTTGTACAGAAAGCAGAAGATGTTGATTTGATTAATAAGCTTTTAAAGGCATTAAGCGATTGGAAGCCAAGTCCAAGTAGATTGCTATCATCAAAACTTAGAGCGACATTAGAGGAGGAAGGAGTCCTTGCTGAAGATATTGCTTTGAGTAGTCGTCATGCTCAAGCCAAGTTTTATCAGAACCTCATCTCTGTTGATAATGAAGAATTTAAGCATGCACTGATAGATGCACAATTAGATCGCCATCTTGAGTTGCTGAGCAGCCACATTAAACCCACAGTTCGTGAATACCTCACTAAAGTTGTTGGTGTAAATCTTAACGGTATAGGCATTGGTGAGTTAACTAAACACCATTACAACGTTGACCTCTCTGATGGCAATGAAAATGAACGTGCGATCAGAGAATATAATTCATATATTTCATGTAAACCCAACATAACAGGTTGGCATCTTGAAACGGGTCATATTTTTGAGTTAAATGGTGAGAAATGGGTATGTTTATCACCCATCTGTGATTTGGTGCCCAACCAAAAGAATATTGGAGTATTTCAGGATGTGGGAACCGGCCGCAAACCTTTCATGGCTGTAAAGCTTCACTGCAAAACTGGCCCATTAGATACGAAGATAAACTCAAATAATTACTTGTTTATCAAAGGGGTTAATCAAATTGGTGAAATTGAGCAGTATAGTTTCTATGACTCCACGGATAACGCTGCTTCCCCTCATTGGAGTCTGTTCATAGCGGATGATAGCGGGAGAATACAGGGTGACAATACAATCACTATTAACAAATTAGCATCAAGCGGCCAGCAAATGTCATTGAATAACTGCCAGTGTAAGATTGTTGCACAACTGCGTTATGAATACGCTCTAAATTTATTACAGAAGTTAGGCAGTAACTTCACGAGAGTGGGTTTAGACTTTATTGCACACTGAGGCTGATATAAAAAGCCCCAACATCAATCGATGTTGAGGCTTTTGTATTCTATGGTGCCCAGGGCCGGAATCGAACCGGCACGGCCGCAAAGCCGAGGGATTTTAAGTCCCTTGTGTCTACCAATTTCACCACCTGGGCATAAGATGGGGCATTATAACCGAGATTTGCCGGATTGTTGACCCAAATAATGGCTTATTGATGTTTGGCGGTGACGGAAGCAGGCAGTTGGTAGTGCGATTCGATAGTTTCACGGGTCAGCACGCCGTAAGTCCGTTCGATCATCGGTGCGGTTATGCGCGTGACATACAGCGCTTCAACATGGTGATTGTTGAGGGCTTGCACGGCTTCATGCAGGCTGCTGTGTAAAGAGAGCTTGTGCACATTGCGGCGGGTGGCCGGGATCTGCATCAGATCCATTTCTTCTTTTTCTTCCAGACTAACGGCGCGGGCCAGATCGGCGGCGGGCATCAGTGATACCGGTTCACGGTTTTCTTTAATCAACACCCAGTCAGGGTTGGAGTTTAAGGCCTGCACAGCGGCTTGGGTGCTGACGTGGCGGGACATGATGATAAAATTGCGTTGCATGGCATTGGCGACGCTGATGCGTCGTAAGGTTTGTGTTATCGGATCGTGACGAAAATCTAGGCCACGCGTCCGCAGCAATGTCATAAATAAAGCGTCGTGTTTGAAATAGTCATGAATAATCAGGCTGGAGAATACGATCGCGAGCATGCCCGGCAGAATGAGATTGGGGTTGGCGGTCAGCTCGATTAAAGCCATTACAGCGGCGAGTGGCGCCTTGAGGGTGGCGGCCATCATGGCGCACATGCCAATTACGGCATAAAAGGTGGTGGATGAAGACAGTTCCGGAAATAAGGACTGGCCGATAATGCCCAATGCGGCACCGGCACAGGCTCCGACCACCAGGCTCGGGCCAATTAATCCGCCGGGGATGCCGAGGCCGACACAGGCGGTGGAAAGTAATAGTTTCAGCAGCATCAGCATGATTAAGGCGCCCAGCGCAATTTCGTTCATTGAGATGCCGCTGATGGCGTTATAACTCATGCCCATGACTTCGGGCATCAGCAAACCGGCGAGCCCAACCAGGATGCCGGCATAGGTGGTGCGCAGCCAGAACGGATGTTGGGTGAGAAAACCGGAAAAAAATCGCAGGCTGCGAAGATACAACGTCGCCAGCCCGCCGATCATAATACCCATCAATACGATATAAGGCAGTTCCCATAATGACTGCATATCAGCGGATAGGTTGGCAAACAAGGTGGTTTCGCCAAAGGTGACGCGGCTTATCACGGCGCCGGTGACGGAGGCGAGGATGATGGGAATAAAGCTGGCGATATGATATTCCATCATGATGACTTCCATGGCGAAAATCACACCGGCAATCGGAGTGTTAAAGGAAGCGGCGATCGCCGCCGCAGAGCCGGAGGCGACCAGAATTCTGACACTGTTATTGGGCAGCTCAAGGCCGGTGGCGAGCAGACTGCCGCCGGCGGCGCCGAGGTGAACACTGGGGCCTTCGCGGCCGACGGAATGGCCGCTGATAAGCGCTATGCTTGCGCCGAAAAATTGTATCAGGGCATTTTGCCAGGGCAGTCTGCCTTCATAGGAAGAGAGACGTTCAATGACATGCACAACACCGGTGTTACGTTGCTCGGGTGTGAGTTTGTGCAGTATCAAACCGATGATGAGGCCGCCGGCGATGGGCAGGCCGAGAACCCATTGCCAGGGCAGATGGGCGAAATCTTCAACTTTGGCTGTGGGAAATAAGGCTATCTGGCTGTAGTCGATAAACAGGCGAAAAGCGATGATAACCAGGCTCGCCAGCAGTCCGGTGAGAATAGCCAGACCGTAGAGTTTTGCCGCGGAGTCACCGAAAATAAAATATTGTCTGATTTTCTCCAGCATGCTGCCTTATGGACACCTCTGAAAATTCTAATTTTTAGAGGTGTCCTTATATAACTTTGGAGAAGCGCTCCCGTTTTTTCTGCTGGCTGTATCGATCAAAAGCCATGCAGATATTACGAATCAGCAAGCGCCCTGCGGGTAAGACCTCTATATGTTCCCCGTTATACTGCAACAGGCCATCGTGGGCAAATTGTTCAAGTTGCGCAAAGACATCATGAAAATAGTCAGCAAAGTCGATATTGTGCTGTTTTTCGACCGCGGCAATATCAAGGGCAAAATCACAAATCAGCCGGTTAATCACGCTGCGGCGTATTTTGTCATCTTCATTCAGTTCAATGCCACGGTAACCCGGCAGTTGTCCTTGCTTTATATGTTGGTCGTATTCGCCCAGCGTTTTGACATTCTGGGCATAGCTGTCACCGACACTGCCGATAGAGGTAATGCCCAAGCCAATCAGGTCGCATTCGGCATGGGTGGAGTAACCCTGAAAGTTGCGATACAACTTGTGCTGCTGTTGCGCCAGCGCCAGTTCATCGTCCGGTTTGGCAAAATGATCCATGCCGATATAGACATAACCGGCTTGGGTGAGCTTTTCGATACTGCGCTGCAGAATATCCAGTTTGACCTGCGGTGAGGGCAAGGTGTCATCGTCGATCTGGCGCTGGGTTTTGAAGAGTCCGGGCAGATGGGCATAGTTAAACACCGATAAACGATCCGGAGAGACGGCAATGACTTTGTCCAGGGTTTCACTGAAACTGTCGACCGTCTGATGCGGCAAGCCATAAATCAGATCCAGGCTGATACTGCGAAAGCCATTAGCCCTGGCGGCATCAAGTACGGCAAAGGTCTCTTTTTCACTCTGGATGCGGTTGACGGCCTTTTGCACGGCAGGGTTAAAGTCCTGCAAGCCCAGACTGAGCCGGTTAAAACCTATCTCACGCAGCAGGGCGATGGTTTCCGCATCGGCTTCTCGTGGATCCACTTCAATGGAGAATTCACCTTGTTCATCATCAGCCAGTTTGAAATGATCACGGGTGACCAGCATCAGGTCCCGCATTTGCTGGTGACTGATAAATGTCGGGGTGCCGCCGCCCCAATGTAGCTGTTCAACAACCCGGTCCGAGTCGAACAAGGCTGCCTGCATGGCGATTTCCTGATGCAGGTTGTCGAGGTAGGGTTGGGCATGCCGCCGATTTTTGGTGATGATTTTATTGCAGGCACAATAAAAACAAACGGTGTCGCAAAACGGCAGATGGAAATAAAGTGATAATGGCCCGCCCCGTTGATTGGAAAGTGCGATCTGGGTTTTGTAATCCTGCTCGCTGAATCCTTCATGGAATTCCACAGCGGTGGGATAAGAAGTATAGCGGGGACCTGCGGTGTCGTAGCGTTGAATCAGCTCGGCATCGAATTGCACGGAATGTTTCAAGGCTTTGTTCCTGTTTGGTTTTTTGCATCAATTATATTGACACAGTCAGATAAGAAGAAGTTTAACACACATGATCTTGACCTGGATCAAACGGTGAAACGTTGTTCGTCTTCCGGATGGGCACCGATACGGGAAAAATGATCCTGAATAATGGGCAGGACCTGTTCGGGTGTGTCGACTATCTGGAATAAACACAGATCATCGTCATCAATGCATCCCAGTCCGACAAGCTGTTCACTGAGCCAGTCAATCAGGTCGTTCCAGAACGATGAACCATACAAAATGACCGGAAACTGACGAATCTTCTGTGTCTGGATCAATGTCAGCGCTTCGAAAAACTCGTCCAGGGTGCCGAAGCCGCCCGGGAAAACGACATAACCGATGGAGTATTTAACAAACATCAGTTTGCGCACAAAGAAATAACGGAAACTGAGGCTGAGATCCTGGCTGGGATTGGCTAATTGTTCGTGCGGCAGCTCGATATTGAGCCCGACCGAGTGGGCGCCTTGTTTGAATGCGCCTTCATTGGCCGCGCCCATAATGCCGGGACCGCCGCCGCTGATAACTGAGAAGTTCGCCTGGGATAATTCACGGGCAACGGTTTTAGCCGCTTCGTAATACGGTGAATCTTCCAGCAAGCGGGCGCTGCCAAAAATAGAAACGGCCGGCCCCAGATTATTCAGGGTTTCAATGCCGTCGATCAGTTCGGCCTGGATGCGGAAAACGCGCCAGGCTTCGGAGGTTTTTAGATCTTCCACGAGATTTATTATGATCCTTGTAAATAGTGACGGCCTAAAGCCAAGATAATTAAAAGCCGCTGGCAATGCAATGAAGTTGAGGAGAGATGCCTCCGCTGCGGTCGGCATGACACCGTTAAGTCATCCTGAGGCAGGTACAGGGACCGGTCATTTCGAGCGTAGCCGAGAAATCTTTACGAGATGTCTCCACTCCGGTTATTCACATGGATGTGATGGCCGCTGTCGCTATCCCTGCTATCGCGGCATTTGGGCGTCCTGCCCATCATATGCCGCCAATGCAGGAGCAATTGGCGGTCGACAAGACAGTCCCCTCGCGAAGCTCGGGTCCGGGACCGGGATCTGTAAGGCTGCAGCCTTCAGCTTCGCAAAGACGTGTTTGGTAAAAGTCCGGCCTGCTGAATCAAAAGCACAACGAGCTCTGGCAGAGCGGCGTCTAATGATAGTTATTTGGAAATCAAGCTATCTACGGTATTATTATCGGTTTTTCAGCATATTTGGCAGACAATTATGAAAGTTTTGGTGATTGGTAGCGGTGGCCGCGAACATGCGCTGGCCTGGAAGTTAAGTCAGTCTCCTCGCTGCTCTCAGGTTTTTGTGGCGCCGGGCAACCCGGGCACTGCAAATGAGCCTGATATCGAGAATGTCGATATTGCCGTTGAAGATCTGGCCGGACTGGTTGATTTTGCCCGTGACAATGATATCGGGCTGACAGTTGTCGGCCCTGAAATTCCACTGGTGATGGGTGTTGTCGATGCCTTTGAAGAAGCTGGTCTGCGTTGTTTCGGACCCAGTAAGGCGGCAGCTGAACTGGAAGCTTCCAAAAGTTTCACCAAAGATTTTCTGGCTCGCCATCATATTCCTACCGCCGCTTATCAGGTTTTTACTGATGTGGCTGCCGCCACTGATTATATCCGCTCCCAGGGGGCGCCGATTGTCGTAAAAGCCGATGGTTTGGCCGCAGGTAAAGGTGTGATCGTCGCTCAAACTGAAGCCGAAGCGATTGCCGCAGTAGAAGATATGCTGTCCGGTAATGCGTTTGGTGAAGCCGGCCACCGGGTGGTGGTGGAAGAGTTTATGACCGGTGAGGAAGCCAGCTTTATTGTGATGGTTGATGGCGAACATATTCTGCCGTTGGCGACGTCACAGGATCACAAGGCCCGTGATAATGGTGACAAAGGTCCTAATACCGGTGGTATGGGGGCTTATTCACCCGCTCCGGTTGTCACCGATGAGGTGTTCGATCGCATTATGACGGAAGTGATTGAACCCACAGTGAAAGGCATGGCTGCAGATGGCAGGCCTTACACCGGTTTTCTCTATGCCGGTCTGATGATTGATGAAAAAGGTTCACCACGCGTAGTCGAATATAACTGCCGTTTTGGTGATCCGGAAACACAGCCGATTCTGATGCGTTTACAATCTGATTTATTGCCACTTTGCGAAGCGGCTCTGGATAAACGTCTGCACCAAGTAGAGGTATCCTGGGATCCGCGTGCTGCGGTGGGGGTTGTCATGGCTGCCGGGGGCTATCCTGCTGCCTATCGCAAAGGCGATATCATTGCCGGCCTGGATCAGGCAGACTCTGTTGTCAGCAAAGTGTTTCATGCTGGCACCGCTTTGCGAGAGGGCGAAGTGGTCACTGCGGGAGGTCGTGTTTTATGCGTGACTGCATTGGGTAACACGGTTGCCGAGGCGCAGGTGAATGCGTATAACTCATTAAAGAGAATAAGCTGGCAAGATGCGTATTTCCGTACTGATATTGCCTATCGTGCTGTAGCTCGTGAGCAGGTACAGTAACTAATTGATTCTAAGGAGAAGGCTTAATGTCTGTATCCCATCCGATTATCGCTGTTACCGGTTCATCTGGTGCCGGTACTTCAACTGTCAAACATGCGTTTGAGGATATGTTTCGCCGGGCCAATATCAAGCCGGTAGTTGTTGAAGGTGATAGTTTCCACCGCTATAACCGTGAAGATATGCGGGCTGAAGTGGCTAAAGCAGAGGCTGAGGGCAGAACCCTGACGCACTTTGGTCCGGAGGCCAATTGTCTGGACAAGCTGGAACAACTGTTCCAGACCTACGCTGAAACCGGTCGTGGTGAAAAGCGTTATTACATTCATGATGAATCGGAAGCGGTGAAATATAATCAGCCGCCCGGCACGTTCACGGAATGGGAAGAAATCGACTCCGACAGTGATGTACTGTTTTACGAAGGTTTGCACGGTGGCGCGGTGACTGATGAAGTGAATATCGCGCAGTACACCGATATGCTGATTGGGGTGGTGCCGGTCATCAATATCGAATGGATTCAGAAGATCAAACGTGATTGTGCTAACCGTGGTTATTCTCAGGATGCAGTTGTCGATATTATTCTCAAGCGCATGCCGGATTATATCCACCACATCACCCCTCAGTTCTCCCGCTCTCATATCAATTTCCAGCGGGTACCCTTGATTGATACGTCCAATCCGTTTGTGATGCGCGAGATCCCGACATCTGATGAAAGTCTGTGTGTGATTCGTTTCAAGGATCCCAAAATGGCGGACTTTCCCTATTACCTGTCGATGCTGAAAGACTCGTTCATGTCGCGGCCCAATAATATCGTGGTGCCGGGTGTCAAAATGGGACTGGCGATGGAGATCATTCTGACACCATTTATCGAAGAGATGATGGTGAAAAAACGTCAGCGTGGTTAAGGAACAACGAACGTCATTCAGGGCACGAGCACGAAACTATCTTAAAAAAAGCATGAGGATCATCTAATAGGGTAGGGTTTTTGCTCAAGATGCCTCCCGCTATGGTTATGTCCAGGGATGGACGGTATGCCGATAACGCAGGAGCAGTTATCGGTCGACATGACACCGTTTTTGATCGACGGCAAGGTACGTGGATCATAAAAGATGTCACCCTGAGCGAAGCCGAAGGGTCTCTTGTCGGGATTTTATGCGGTTGCCCTGGAGTGTCATTGCGAGCGTAGCGAAGCAATCCAGCTCCATAGGTCGGGGTGAAACTTTTTGCCTCTACGGCCATGCCAGACTATATCACCACGCCTTTGGCCTCACGATGACGAATTTGTAGAGACGATAAATGACATCTTTGAACTGGCGTTTACGACAAGCAGTACTGACCTTGCAGCAAGGCGGCGTGATTGCATATCCCACCGAGGCCGTATTCGGAGTGGGCTGCGATCCCTGGAATGAAGAGGCCGTTTTGGAGCTGCTGGCATTAAAACAGCGGCCCTGGACCAAGGGGCTTATTCTTATTGCGTCTGACTTTAACCAGTTGCAGGATTTTATCGAACCGGTTTCCGCCGATATTTTGCAACAATTACAGGCAAGCTGGCCGGGCCCGGTTACCTGGTTGTTACCGGCCAGAGAGAGCGTGCCGGCTTACCTGACAGGTGTGCATGACAGCATTGCCGTTCGCGTGACGGCGCACCCGCTAGCGGCGAGTTTATGTGACGCGTTTGGGGGCGCTATTGTTTCCACCAGTGCCAATATCACCGGACGCAGACCTGCTCGCAATGTACATCAGGTTCGCTGGCAGTTGCCGGAACTGGATTATGTGTTGCCCGGAGCCTGTGGTGGTGCCGACAGGCCCAGTCAGATCCGTGATGCGCTCAGTGGAGAAATCATACGATGAACCAACCTGATATCAATGCGGTACGTAAGTATTTACTGTCGCTGCAAGATAGTATCTGCAATGAGCTTGAATTACTCGACGGTGGCGCCCTCTTTGAGCTGGATCAGTGGCAACGTGACGGTCATGGCGGCGGCGGTGGCCGCACCCGGGTTCTGAGTGAAGGCGGGGTGTTTGAGCAGGGTGGTGTTAATTTTTCTGAAATCAGTGGTGATGATCTGCCCCCGTCAGCAACAGCCAGCCGTCCGGAATTGGCGGGTCGGCGTTTCCACGCCATGGGCGTATCACTGGTGATCCATCCGCGTAACCCTTATGTGCCGACTTCACATGCCAATGTCCGTTTCTTTATTGCCGAAAAAGACGGCGAAGCACCGATTTGGTGGTTTGGCGGCGGTTATGATCTGACACCTTATTACGGCTTTGAAGAAGATGCGGTGCACTGGCATCAAACGGCCAGAGACGCCTGTCAGCCGTTTGGTGATGAGGTTTATCCGCGCTTCAAACAATGGTGTGATGACTATTTCTACCTCAAACATCGGGATGAATGTCGCGGCGTCGGCGGTTTGTTTTTTGATGATCTGAACGAAGGGGGCTTTGACCGCTGTTTTGCCTTTTTACAGGCGGTGGGTAACAGCTATATTGAGGCTTATGCACCGATTGTAAAACGCAGAATGAATCTGCCTTATGGCGAGAGAGAGCGTGATTTCCAGCTCTACCGGCGCGGTCGCTATGTGGAGTTTAACCTGGTTTATGATCGCGGCACATTGTTTGGTTTGCAGTCAGGCGGGCGCACTGAATCGATTCTGATGTCGTTGCCGCCGCTGGTGAAATGGCGTTATAACTGGCAGCCTGAACCGGGATCGGCAGAAGCCCGTTTATATACTGATTTTCTGCCACCACGCGACTGGATTGACTAAAACTATGGGCAAGGCCTGACTATGGTTTTAGTCAGGCCTTGCCCATTTCCACTGATTTAAAGATTCACAATATTAAATTTAAAGATTCACAATATTAAACTGTTCTGAAGGACTGAATGGGCGATCCATACCATTGACAGCTTTGAAGATATCAATAAAAGTTGTTGGCGTTGCAATCTCCACCGGTATATGCAGTCGTCTTGCAATGTCTGATGCGGAAATAATGCCACGTATTTGATGTTGATCCTTATCAACAACCAAACAATGTGATGTGCCATTTTTTTGCAATGCATCAAGCACGTCACCAATAGTGGCATCGACGAGTTGCTGATAATTAACCACCTTTTGTTGAGAGCGTGGGATCATCAGATCACGAACATTGATATCCTCACGATCTATGCCTTGATTCTGCAATATCTGAATATGCTGACCATTAAGTTCCTGCAAACTAATGGTACCAATCAACTCATTGTTTTCATCAACAACCAGCTTGAGCCGGACATGTGCTTTTTTCATCAGGTAATCTGCTTGCATTGCCGGTGTATCGGCATCGATGACCAAAGGTAAGTGCTGTTTAAAGTCCGTAAAAATAGTTAGTGCAGGTGAGTCGATGGTGATTTCGTTGAAATCTTCCGGTTGAACCAGGTGTTCAACATTATCTAATGCCATTAAATGGATTTTTTTCATCATAAGCTCCTGAAAGCAATGCGCTATATGAGATAACTTGCGATTTTGGCAAGTTAAAGACTTTGGGCGTTAGGCAGGAATGAAAGATGAATGGGGTGGTGCTCTGATCGCGATAAGGCGATAGCGTTGGAATGGGGCGGAACGAGACCGGCACACGGGGTCTGTAGTCGAGTTAAAAACGGGGTCAAGCGCCTCCAGTGCTGGAGGGATAATACTATTATCGTCATCAAATGTTGCCGTCAAATCAGGCCTAAAAGAAGAGGCCTCCTGTTCAATGTTCTCTCTTACTGCTAGTTGCGTTTCAGCAAAAGTGACATCAAAACTGGCTAACAGAACAAGTAGACAGAGAATGCGTGAAATACTCGTTTTCGAATCCTCCATTCAGTCGTTAAAATCTACTTTAGACGAGATGGTGACCTTGTTAAGAGTTCTGCCAGGAATAAAAGTCGGATAGTAGCAGTGTCGTTAGTTTTCACCCGACAGTAATGCCAGCTGATCGGCTTGGTATTCGTTGATTAACGGTTCGATCACCTGATCCAGGTCACCCTCAACAATCTCACTCAGCTTATATAGTGTCAGATTGATACGGTGATCGGAAATACGACCTTGGGGGTAGTTATAGGTGCGAATACGTTCACTGCGGTCGCCACTGCCCACCAGAGATTTACGGGTCTGGGCCTGTTCGGCTTCCTGTTTCTGGATTTGCTCGGCCATAATGCGCGATTGTAATACCGACATCGCCTTGGCGCGGTTTTTATGCTGTGAGCGTTCTTCCTGACATTCGACCACAATCCCGGTCGGAATATGGGTAATGCGGATAGCCGAGTCGGTTTTGTTGACGTGCTGACCACCGGCGCCTGAGGCCCGGAAAGTGTCGACACGAATGTCGGCGGGATTGATATCGATTTCATCAATTTCATCGACTTCCGGCAGAATGGCGACTGTACAGGCCGAGGTGTGAATACGGCCTTGTGATTCGGTTTCCGGTACTCGTTGCACACGATGGGCACCGGATTCAAATTTCAGTCTGGAGTAGGCGCCTTCACCGACAATACGACAGATGATTTCCTTGTAACCGCCGTGTTCGCCTTCCTGAGCATTAATGATTTCAACCTTCCAGCGCCTGATTTCGGCATAACGGCTGTACATTCTGAACAAGTCACCTGAAAAAATGGCTGCTTCGTCACCACCGGTACCGGCACGGATTTCCAGGAAGATATTACGTTGATCGTTCGGATCTTTGGGCAGCAACAGTTTTTGCAGGTTGAGTTCGAGTTCTTTCTGTTTCCGTTCAGCCTGAGATAATTCCTCACGGGCCATTTCCCGCATCTCTGCATCTTCTTCTTCCAACATCAGTTTAGCATCATCAATAGCTGCTAACGTGCGGCGATATGCAGTGAAATTGTTAACAACAGGCTCTAACTGGGCATATTCTTGCGATAAAGTGCGGAACTTGTTCTGGTCGGCCATGGTATCGGGATCCGCGAGTAAACCGCTGATTTCTTCATGGCGGTCGACCAATGATTCCAGTTTCTGCTCGATGGATTCTTTCACTTTTGATCCTTGATATTAAACAGACGGCGGGCTGATTCCAGCAAATGGCCGTCTTCATCAAAGCCGGACTGGCGTAGCTGCCGGCTGGGTTCATGCAATAATTTATTGGTCAGCGTGCGGGCCAGTTCGGTCATGGCCAGCTCGGGTTTAATGCCTTGTTCTAGTTGACGCAAGGCTTTTTCGAGTGAGCGCTTACTTATTTCTTCTGCTTCATCGCGTATTGCTCTAATCACCGGGACTGCATCTTGAGTGCGTAGCCAGGCCATAAAATGATCAACCTGGGTATCAATGATTTCCTCTGCCTGCATAGCAGCATCACGCCGCGATTGCAGATTTTCTTCGATAATATCGTGCAAGTCATCGACACAGTAGAGGTAGATATCCTCCAGTTGTCCGACCTCGGCTTCGATATCTCTGGGTACGGCAATATCGACCATAAAAATAGGTTTGCGTTTACGAATTTTCAGCGCTCTTTCCACCGCACCTTTACCGAGGATGGGCAACTGGCTGGCGGTTGAACTGATCACGATATCGGCTTCAGCCAAATGTGCGGGCATTTCACTGAGACTGATGGCATAACCATCAACTTGGGTGGCGAGGTTGTGAGCACGCTCGATAGTGCGGTTGGCAATAATGAGTCTATTGATGCCGTTGTCGAACAGGTGTCTGGCGGCCAGTTCAATCGTGTCACCGGCACCGATAAGCAATGCCGTGGATTCACCCAGGCTGCTGAAGATTTGTTTAGCCAGGCTGACAGCAGCAAAAGCTACGGAAACAGGGCTGTTACCAATGGCCGTATCTGTTCGAACCTGCTTGGCGACCGCAAAAGCGTGCTGAAACAATCTTCCCAGCGATTTCCCCAGGGTAGCGGCGTTCAGCGATTGACTGTAAGCGTCTTTGAGTTGCCCCAGGATTTGCGGTTCCCCCAGCACCATGGAGTCCAGCCCGCAGGCCACCCGAAGTAAATGACGAATCGCATCTCCGTTCTGGTATTGGTAAAGATACGGCGTGATGACGCCATCTTGTTGCCGGTGGAATTGATGCAACCAAGCCAGGATCTCATTGTCTGAGTCATCATCAATACAGCAGTATATTTCTGTACGGTTACAGGTTGATAAAATAACTACTTCAACCACGGACTCTTGCTGATTGAGCGCAGTGAGTGCGGCCGGTAACTCGTTTGCATCAAAGGCGAACAGTTCGCGAATGTGCACGGGGGCCGTATTATGGTTGATGCCGTAGGTAACAAGATGCATATTGAGAAAAGTCGTCGTTAAAATGCTGGTAAACTCTACAGCCGTATTCAATCGTCTGGTGTCAGATAAGAACAATACACCATTCTATCAAAATCAAACGTTCAGGTCGTTTTAATATGGGTTCAACGCAATCATTCTGGAAGAATGTCAAGCAATTCGTGAAACGCGCAGGCCTGTGTGGTATGCCGCTATTCCTGTTTGCCTGTGCCTCTACCCCGGCACAGCAAACCACGGCTTCTGATAATGCAGAGCCTTCCTCAGAGCAGATCGAGACACAATCCAGACAAGAATTAGCGAATACAGATACGGCCAACCTGCCACTGACCCCTGAGCTAATCTACTATATTCTAACAGCAGAGATTGCCGGACAACGTGGTGAAATGGGCGTTGCGGTGGATCTTTATCAGCGTGCTGCCGAACTCGTCGATTCGCCCGAACTGGCCAGCCGCAGCGCCCAAGTGGCGACATTTTCAAGAAACCAGCAACGCATAAATCGGGCGCTGGAACGCTGGATTGAAGTGGATCCCGGCGATGCCGATGTTTACATCATGCAAGCCCCCTTCCTGATGCTGGACGGTGATTATGATGGTGTGGTCAAAGCTGTTGATAATGCACTGGCGCTGGAACCGGACAAAGCCAAAGTTTATCTGGATCGTATTTCTGAAAACCTCAGTGAAATGGCTGATCCGGAACAAGCCCTGTCGACGCTGGAGCAATTGCAGCTTTTCAAGCAAAATCACCCTGCAGCGCATTTTGCTTATGCCCGCATGGCGGCTTTTTATAAAGACTATAACAAGGCGCTGGCCACCTTGGATCCGTTGCTGGCGGCGGCGCAGAATGAGGATTATCTGGTACTCAAGGCTGAAATCCTGCAACGTACCAATCGTGCTGACGAAGGTCTGAATCTGCTTGCCAAGGCAGCTAAACATGAAGATGCCAGCAATGAATTACGCTTTACTTACGGCAAATTGTTGGGCGAGAGCGGCCAAATTGAAGAAGCCCGGGAGATCTTTGATGCCCTGCATGCAGAAAATCCGAATAACCGGGACGTGCTGTTTGCTTTGGGTCTGCTGGCATTGGAAGAAAAAAACGGCCAGGAGGCCAAGTCTTATTTCAGTCAGCTGCTGAAAGTGGGGGACCCCACCCAGCAGGCAGCCTATTTTATGGGGCTGGCGGAAGAGCTGAATGGCAATATTGATGCAGCTTTAGTCTGGTATGCCTCAGTCCCGGCACAAAGTCATCGCTTTGATGCCGCCCAAACCCAGTACATCAATCTGCTGGCAGAGCGCGGTCAGATTGATAAAGCGCGTGAGCATCTGAAACTGATGCGTCATGAGCAGCCGCGACGCGCGTTGCAGTTTTACCTGTTTGAGGCGGGGTTCTTGCGGGAGCAGAGTTTGCCGCAGGCCGCTTTTGATCTGCTTACCGAAGCGCTGGAACAATATCCACAGAATAATGAAGTGTTATACAGCCGGGCTATGGTGGCCGAGTCACTGGATAAACTGGATGTGCTGGAAGCCGATTTGCGCATGATTTTGGCAAAAGAACCTGACAACGCACAGGCTCTGAATGCATTGGGATATACGCTGACTGACCGCACTGATCGTCATCAGGAAGCCTTGCAATTGATCAACAAGGCGCTGCAGATCAAGCCGGGTGATCCGTTTTATCTTGATAGTCTGGGCTGGGTCTATTACCGGCTGGGCGATCTGGAAAAGGCCGAGAAATATTTGCGGGAAGCTATACAGATCCAGCCAGATGTTGAGTTTATTGCTCATCTTGGTGAAGTGCTGTGGGAGCAAGGTAAAAAAGACGAAGCCATGCAGGTCTGGCAACAAGGCATTAAGCAGGACTCCGATAACAAACTGTTACGGGAAACCATGCGCAGGTACGGTAAATGAGGCGTCTGCTGGTTGCACTGCTGGCTGTTACGATGACAGCCTGCGCGCCTGTCTGGCAGCAGGAACCCGGTGATCCTGCCGAAACGCTTTGGCTGGCCCATCAACAGCAGCAGGCCGAGATGGGGGATTGGGCTTTTCGTGGACGCACCGTCATTATTCAGGGTAAAGAAGGCTGGAATGCCGGGATCAGCTGGCAGGAACAGGGCGAAAATTATCTTATCAAGCTCTCCGGGCCATTTGCACAGGGCGGCATTATTCTGGATGGCAATGACCGGCAAGTGACGCTGACGCTGGATGACGGTGAAAAAATGACGGCGGCTACTCCCGAGCAGTTGCTGGCAGAAGCGATGGGCTGGTTATTACCGGTGAGTGCGCTGCGTGACTGGATCCGCGGGATTCCGTATTCGCAACTGCCGGTGGATAGTCAGCAACTGGATGCAAAAGGACGGCTGACTTTGCTGAAACAGGCTGGATGGGAAATCGAATTTTTGCGCTATATGCCGTTTGAGAATTATTCCATGCCCTCCAAAGTCTTTATGAAACATCCCGATCTGAGTGTGCGACTGGTAGTGTCTGACTGGAGACGTCCCAAGTGAATGACTGGCCGGCACCGGCTAAGTTAAACCTTTTTCTCCACATTACGGGCCGCCGCAGTGATGGCTATCATGAGCTGCAAACAGCGTTTCAGTTCCTTGATTATGGTGACAGTCTGCAGTTCGATGTGACAGAGGATACACGTCTGCAACTTACTGCGCCTGTAGCAGGGGTGAGCGATGAAAATAATCTGATTCTGCGCGCTGCGCGGCTGTTGCAACAATATGCCGGCGTACAAAAAGGGGCGCTGATTTCGGTGCAAAAACGCCTGCCCATGGGCGGTGGTTTAGGGGGTGGAAGTTCCAACGCGGCCACCACATTGGTGGCGCTGAACGCGCTCTGGCAGTGCCATCTTTCTGCCGCTGAATTAGCGCAAATCGGACTGAAATTAGGCGCAGATGTCCCCGTTTTCATTGCGGGTCATGCCGCCTGGGCTGAAGGGGTGGGTGAAAAATTGACGCCAATATCGCCCACAGAACCTTGGTTTGCAGTGATTGTGCCGGACTGCCATGTTTCCACCGCTGAAATATTTTCATCTTCTGAATTGACACGGGACTGCGAACCTATCACAATATCGCGCTTCCTTTCGGGGGAAGGCAGGAATGTCTGTGAAGCTGTAGTGAGAAAGCACTATCCGGCAGTTGCAAATGCACTGAATTGGCTGGCAAAATACGCCGCGCCGAGGATGACTGGAACAGGGGCCTGCGTTTTTGCTGATTTTGATAATCAAGCAGAAGCACAAAAAGTAGTGGATAATCTGCCCTCCAACTGGCAGGGTTTTGTGGCCAAAGGCTGTAACCGGTCGCCACTCACTACATTCGCATTGACTTCAAAGAAGTCAGATGTGACTGCAAGATGATAGAATGAGTTTTTACAGTTGGGGTATCGCCAAGCGGTAAGGCACTGGGTTTTGATCCCAGCATTCCCAGGTTCGAATCCTGGTACCCCAGCCACTCTTTTGTTTTTATGATAGAAAACTCGGCGCCTCTACCGTGACCCAAAACCGACTTCTCCAGTTACAGCAACGTACAGCCGACAGCCGCATGATGGTATTCACCGGCAATGCCAATCGTCGTCTGGCTCAAGATATCGCCAATTTCCTCAATATCTCCATTGGTAAAGCCACCGTTGAAAAATTCAGCGACGGTGAAGTGATGGTCGAGATTCTCGATAATGTCCGTGGCAAGGACGTATTTATTGTGCAACCGACTTGCATGCCGACCAATGATAATCTGATGGAATTGATGGTGATGACCGACGCGATTCGTCGCGCCTCAGCCAAACGTATTACGCTGGTTGTGCCTTATTTCGGCTACTCACGCCAGGATCGCCGTCCACGCTCGGCCCGGGTTGCAATTACGGCCAAGGTGGTGGCGAATATGCTGACCGGTGTCGGCGCTGATCGGGTATTGACCGTAGATTTGCATGCTGATCAGATCCAGGGCTTTTTCGACTGTCCTGTGGATAATGTCTATGCTTCACCTGTATTGCTGGGCGATATCTGGAAGCATAAATATCAGGATCTGGTGGTGGTTTCACCTGATGTCGGTGGTGTGGTACGTGCCCGCGCTTTGGCGAAACATCTGGATGTGGAGCTGGCGATTATTGATAAACGCCGTCCGCGTGCCAACGAAGCCAAAGTCATGAACATTATCGGTGATGTTGAAGATCGTGTCTGTGTTTTGATTGATGATATGGTCGACACGGCAGGCACATTGTGTGCTGCCGCAACCGCTTTGAAAGAACATGGGGCAACCCGCGTGGTGGCGTATTCCACGCATCCGGTGTTATCGGGCCCCGCTGTTAAGAATATCAGCAACTCTATTTTGGATGAGCTGGTGGTGACGGACACCATCCCGCTACAACCCAATGCAGAGGCTTGCGACAAAATTCGCGTACTCAGCATAGCGGAAATGCTGGCTGAGGCGATGTACAGAATCAGTAACGAGGAGTCTGTCAGCTCCTTGTACATGGATTAACCGGTTCTGCCGGTTTAATTGCGCCGAACCTGGTCGCGGGTGAGGCTTTAGCCGCCTGAGGGCGGTATTTTTAATGGACCGGAAGGTCCGTTTTTATCTTGGAGAAAAAGATGGAAAATTTATTCGAAGTACATGCTGAAGCACGTACTGATGAGGGGAAAGGTGCGAGCCGCCGCCTTCGTCATGCGGGCAAAGTACCAGCAGTGGTTTACGGGGCAGACAAAGAGCCTGTGTCTGTGTCTCTGGATCATAACCAGTTCATTCGTCATTTGGCCGAAGAAGCATTCTATGCTCATATCTTGACGCTGGTTATTGATGGCAAGAAAGATCAGGTCGTTTTGAAAGATCTGCAACGTCACCCTGCCAACGACAACAAAATCATTCACGCTGATTTCCTGCGTATTGATGCTAAACATGCGATGACCATGACAGTACCGCTTCACTTCCTGGGTGAAGACGTTGCGCCTGGCGTTAAAGACGGCGGTCAGATTTCACACATGATTTCAGAGGTTGAAGTATCCTGTCTGCCGCAAGATCTGCCTGAATATATTGAAGTGGATCTGTCAGCCGTTGAGATGGATGGTTCGGTTCACCTGTCTGAACTGGTATTGCCAAAAGGCGTCAGCCTGACAGCATTGTCACATGGCCAGGAAGAAGCGCTGGAAGAAGGCGAACGTTCTTCTTACGACCAGGCCGTTGCCAGCATTCACATGCCTCGCGTGCAAGCCGTTGAAGAAGAACCTTCCGAAACAGCTGAAGAAGAAGGCGGTGAAGAAGAAGCAACTGAAGAGTAATTCAGTCAATATTGGGGAGCTGAATGGCTAGCTGGATCATCGCTGGGCTGGGCAATCCCGGCTCCCAATACGAACAAACCCGGCATAATGTCGGGTTCTGGCTGCTGGACCAGCTGGCGCGGGATCTCGGTGCGAACTTTAGTGTTCAGAATCGTTATCATGGTCAGTTGGTTCAGTGCTCTTTATCTGAGCACAAGCTGTATCTCCTCAAGCCACTCACATTTATGAACCGTAGCGGTCAATCTGTTGCGGCATTGGCTAATTTTTATAAAATTCCCCTGCAAAATATGCTGGTAGTGCACGATGAACTGGATCTGGAGCCAGGCACCGCACGACTGAAGCGCGATGGCGGCCATGGCGGCCACAATGGTCTGAGAGACATTATTGCGCAGACCGGGGGCAAGAATTTTCTGCGCTGTCGGCTGGGTATCGGTCATCCGGGGCACAGTCGCCTGGTGTCTGACTACGTGTTGAGCAAACCCTCGGCAGCGGATCGTCAACAGATGGAAACTGCCATCGATAACGTATTACGTATATTGCCAGAGATCTTGTCCGGTAATCTGGATAAGGCCATGAACTGGCTTCACTCACAATAGGATTCATCATGGGATTTAAGTGCGGTATTGTCGGCCTGCCGAATGTGGGCAAATCAACTTTATTCAATGCGTTGACCCAGGCTGGTATCGATGCCCAGAACTATCCGTTTTGTACCATCGAACCCAACGTCGGCATTGTACCGGTACCGGATCCGCGCATGGATAAACTGGCGGAAATCGTCAAACCGCAACGGGTATTGCCTACCACGATGGAATTTGTCGATATCGCCGGTTTGGTAGCCGGCGCATCCAAAGGCGAAGGTCTGGGCAATAAATTTCTTGCTAATATCCGTGAAACCGATGCGATTGCACATGTGGTGCGTTGTTTTGAAGATGACAATGTGGTGCATGTCGCCGGTCAGGTTTCGCCGTTGGATGATATCGAGGTTATCAACACCGAGCTGGCTCTGGCCGACCTGGAAAGTGTTGAAAAAGCCACGACTAAAACTGCCCGTGATGCCAAAAGCGGTGATAAAGCCGCCAGGGCCCGTCTGGAACTGCTGATGCAAATGCGTGATCACCTGGATCAGGGATTGCCGGTCAGAGCCATGAATCTGGACAAGGAGCAGCGGGCTTTGATGAATGGTTTGCACCTGCTGACCGTCAAACCGACTATGTATATCGCCAATGTAGCGGAAGACGGTTTTGAAAAGAATCCTGCGCTGGATGCGGTAAATGCACTGGCAGAAAAAGAAAATGCCATTGTGGTACCGATTTGCGCTGCGATTGAAGCCGAAATTGCCGATCTGGAAGATGACGACAAAATCGATTTCCTCGAAGAGCTGGGGCTGGATGAACCGGGTCTGAACCGTGTGATTCGCAGTGGTTATCAACTGCTGGGACTGCATACCTACTTCACCGCCGGGGTCAAAGAAGTGCGCGCCTGGACCGTCAAACTGGGCGCCACCGCACCGGAAGGTGCGGGCGTTATCCATACCGACTTTCAGAAAGGTTTTATCCGCGCCGAAGTCGTCAGTTATGATGATTTTGTGCAATATAACGGTGAACAGGGTGCGAAAGATGCCGGCAAATGGAGGTTGGAAGGCAAGGACTACATTATCAATGATGGTGATGTGATGCACTTCCGCTTCAATGTCTGACAAAGCCCAGTTCCGGCAGATTCAATAACATGCATTCAAGCCCCTCCAGCACGGAAGGGGCTTGCCTTATCGCCGCAGATAAGCCTTGGCGGTAAAGAAGTCCGCCTCTCAGCCCGGTCATTTATACAAAGCTACACCTTCTCTCACGCAATAGCGGCAAATTAACCTGCCTGCAACATGCACGGACTAAGTGCTCTTTGAATGCCAACGCCCGATTAGGGGCTCTTTCAATGTGATATTGACGGGCCCAGCGTCCCCATGGTGTTTTGGCAGAGCATTCTTGTGAGCACCGTCACAATTCCACGTCTTCCTTACCTTTACAAAGCCTGAGCTTTGAATTAAGGTGTGGTCTCAATTAATAAACAATAATCGTTATCATTTAGATTTAGATAATCATATGTTGAGACCCTTACCTATCAATGCCGCCTTGTCGGCTTCAGAGCCTGTTTACGGTTTACTGAACTCTGTGCCCCATCCGGTGATTGTGGAAATGATCGCTACCGCTGGTTATGACTTTGTCATTCTGGATCTGGAGCATCTGCCGCATGACGAACCCCTGCTGAAGCAGTGCATTCAGCTGGCGATGGCTAATCACTGCGCAGCGCTCATACGCCTGGCCAGTGTTGATCTTAAGCAAATCGGCCGGGTGCTTGATATGGGCGCCGCCGGTATTGTTGTTCCGCAAGCAGAAAATGTCGACCAGCTGGTTGAGATCAGCAAGGCCATGTTTTTCCCGCCCAGAGGAAAGCGTGGGATTACCGGCGGTTCAGTAACAGGTTTCGGCAAATTGCCGCTGGCAGATTATATCAGCCTGGCGAACCAGCAATTGTTACTGGTGCCGATGATTGAATCGGCGGCGGGCGTAGCGGCCATTGATGAGATTCTGAAAGTCGATGGCGTCAGCATGGTGATGGAAGGCGCATTGGATCTGGCGCTGAATATGGGGCTGGGCCCGGAACCGATGCATGCTGATGTGCAACTTGCCTTATGCCAGCTGGCGCAGCGCTGTCAGCAGCATGGCATGCCTTTTTGCGCGAATCCGCGCAGCGCAGAGCAACTCAGTTTATGGCGCGAGGCCGGCGTCACCACTTTTCTTTGTGGTGAGGACCGCGGTTTCCTGTATCGAACCCTCGCCGGGCGACTGCATGAAATGCACCCTACAGTTGCTTGATAACCCGTTGTTTTCAAAATTTCAGAGGTAACGTTATGCCGCAATCCCTTCCTTTTGTTTTTGTCACGCACGTTGTTAATGCCGCGGTCGTCGATGGTTTTATACCGGCGGCCCGGATGCTGGGCTATGAAATCATTCTGCTGACTGATCATGGTAAAGCCCATAGCGCGTTGCTGGGCCGCCGGGTCAGCGTCATCGAGTGTGATGTGTTCAATCCGCTGGCGATATTGGATGCCCTGACCGAAAAAGGTGTCAGCCCGGCGGCAATATTTTCCAATAGCGACCATCTGCAAACCGCGACTGCAATCGCTGCCGCCGCGCTTAACCTGCCGGGGAAAAACTGGCAGATCTGTTATGCGGCAAAAGAAAAGCTGCGTATGCGCCGCCGTTTGCAGCAGCTGGATTTGCCCAGTACCTGGTCAAAGCAATTGTTACCCGGCGGTAAAATTGAGGCGGACTGGCCCTATCCGCTGGTGGTCAAACCCAGCCAGGGGGTGGCGTCGATGGATGTCAGTCGGGTGGATGATGCGGCAGCATTGCTGCAACTGGTAAAGCGGTCTGCCCAGCAAGAATCCTTATTGCTGGAATCCTTTATTGAGGGCCCGTTATTTACACTGGAAACACTGGGTGACGGGCAGGATGTGACAGCCATTGGCGGTTTTGATGTTGAACTGTCCGAGCCGCCGTATTTTATTGAGAAGCAGGCACGCTGGCCGGGAAAACAGGCACAGCAATGGCAAACAGAAGCGCTTGACCAGATCCGCCGGTTTGGTGTGGGTTTTGGTGTCTGTCACAGTGAATTTATCGCCACGGATAACGGTCCGGTATTGGTTGAAATCAATTACCGCAGCATAGGCGATGGCCGTGAGTTTTTACTTGATCGTTTATTACCCCAAGGCTGGTTTACGCCGATCCTGAAATTACATCTCGGACAACCGTTGTCACAGATACAGACATCCGCGGAGCAGGCCTTGATCCATTATTTGGTCGCCGAGCGTCCAGGCATCTTAAAGCAAGCCCCGACAGTGCCCGAGCTTGCTGGTGTCAGTTTCCAGCCGCTGAAACAAGCAGGCGAGAGCATTAACCTGACTTACTCCAACAAAGATTACCTGGGCGTGCTCTATCTGCGGGCAGAAGATGACGCGGCGCTGTCGAACCTGACTCGGCAAACGCTGGCGCAACTGGCGTGGGAGATTGCCTGATGAGTCAGCATGATTACATCACCCTGCGGATTATTAACGCCTGCCTGCGCGAAAATGTCGCCGATCTGTTGTCTGCCGGGCGTATTGTCGAAGATGAAGGCCAACACTGGTTGTATGTTGATCATCTTGAGCAGCCCCTAAGGCTTGCTGTCCGCGCCAGTCATTATATGCAGCCCTGGGTGGCCATTGCACCGTCGTGGCAGGTACACCGCTCAGACTGGCAGCACGAATCCGGTTACATGTGCTGGTTGACGCAGCTGTTGTACCAACAGGATGAGGAAACTAGGGATCTGTACCGTCAATATGCCGAGGAAGCGGCAGCAGCATGCGAACAAGGCGAGTTCTGCCAGCAGGCTTATCGACAACTGCAACATGAACTGTTGCGGCCGTTACAACAGCAGAGCTGGGGAGAACGGTTACGCCATGCCGATCAAATCGCCAGCTATCTTGATCATCCTTATTATCCGACGGCCCGCGCCAAGTTTGGCTTTGATAATTCAAGTCTGTTGAAATATGCGCCGGAATTCTGCCAGGCCTTTGATTTGCACTGGCTGGCTGTGGAACGCCAGCAGCTGACACTGACTGCGCCCCAGGCCGAACCAGCTTGGTGGCCGTCTTTTCAGCAAGTGGGGCTGCCGGCAGATCTGGCGCGCAGCCATTTTCTTATTCCGGTGCATCCGCTGACCTGGCAGCAGCTTGACAGCCTGCCCGCCGGTGCTTTGCGGGCGCCGAAGCCCTGTTTGCCGGTTTATCCGACCTTGTCGGTGCGCACGGTGCAATTGGCGGACTATCCTGATCAACATCTGAAAGTGCCGCTGGCGATGCGCACCTTGGGCCAGAAAAATATCCGCTTGATCAAACCGTCTACCTTGTACGACGGCCAGTGGTTTGCTGAAGTGCTGCCGTTATTGGCCAGCCGGGATCCGCTGTTGCATGGCCGCTATCGCCATGTCGATGAAAGCTTTTGCGGTCATCTCGGTGACGAGAAACTGTTTGCCTTTTTATTGCGTTGTTATCCACAGCCACGGTCGCAGGAAACATTGGCGCCGGTGGCGGCTTTGAGCAGTCCGATGCCCGATGGCCGCCCTTATCTCTGCTATGTACTGGAGCAGCCTGATATGCCTGATGTGGCTACATGGTGGCAGCAGTACTGCCAACTGATGGCGGATGTGCATCTGACGCTTTGGCTGCGTTACGGCATCGCCTTGGAGTCCAACCAGCAAAATGCCGTATTGAGCTTTACGCCGGGCCAGCCGCTCAGTTTGGTGATGAAGGACAATGATGCTGCCCGCTTATGGCCTCAGCGTTTCAGCGCGGCATGTCCTGATTTGCAGCAGCGGATGGCGCAGCTGCAGGATCAGCGGATCAGGGTTGATAACGAGCTGGCGCTGGCACAGATGTTTATTACCATTACCTTGCAGTTGGGTCTGGCTGCGGTGCTGGAAAACCTGGCCGACCAGGGCGTACTGAAGCGGGAGGCCGGTTACCAAACGCTGCGTGAGGCCCTGAACAGGACACTGCAACAGCTTGATGATGCCGGCGTGGCCACCGACTGTGCCCGGTCTTGTCTGTTTGAAGAGCCGGTGCAACCGGTGAAATATCTATTATTGAGCGGCAGCCTGCTGAGCAAACAGGCATCGGGCGCCGCCGATATCAATAAATATTACGGTCATACCGGCCCCAATTTTCTACAGCTTGGGTACTGCTGATGGGACGTGTTTTACCGGTAGTCCTGGCCTGCCACTTTCTGGCGGCATTTACCGTGCTCGGTATGCCGCTGTTCCTGCCCCGTCTGTTATCCGGTCTGGGCGTGGCTGCTGACAGCTTATGGATAGGCGTAATGTTCAGCCTGCCAACAGTGATGACGGCGTTAACCGCACCGTGGTGGGGTAAGTTTGCCGATCGTTTTGGCCGTAAAACCTCGTTGCTGCGTGCTTTGGGCGGCTTGGTGCTGGCATTCGTGCTGGCCGGGATTGCACCGTCTTTGCCGATCTTTGTGTTGGCGCTGGTGATGCAGGGGCTGTTCGGCGGTACGCTGGCGGCGGCCAATAGTTATCTGGCAGAGCAATTCGACACTGGGGCCTTGGGCAAGGCATTAAATTGGACGCAGTTTACCGCCCGCTTGGCACTGGTGCTGGCGCCGATTGGATTGGGCCTGTTGCTGGAGATCTATACTGCATCGCCGCAGCGTCTTTATCTGTGGCTGGCCCTGCTGCCCCTGACCGGATTGTTACTGGCGCTCTTTTTGCCGGTAGAGCACAGCTTATCAGCGCAGCTGGCGCAAGCGGCCGGCATAAAAGGCAAAACCGCGGCTGACCGGCAATCGTGGCCGCTGGCTTGGTTGCTGTTATTACAGTTTCTGTTCACTTTTTCGATGGTGGTGACGTTCCCTTATTTCCTGCCTTATGCCAGTCATTGGGTCAGCCAGGCCAGCGCTGTCGGAGTGTTGTACAGCCTGCCGCATTTGTTTTATCTGTTATTGCTGCCGCTGATGCATCAACGCCGGCAAGATCACCGACACCTGGCACTCGGCTTGTTATTACTGATGCTGGCGGCCGGCTGGCAAGCCTTTCTGGACAGCAGCATGGCTTTGGTGGCTGCCCGAATAATGTTCGGCATCGGTATTTTTCTGGCGTATTGCGGCCTTAATCAATTGATCAGTCAGGCAACGCTCAAACAGAGTGCTGGTTCATGGTTTGGCCGGCTGGACGCAGTGGGTAAATGGGCCGGTGTGATAGCGGGTGTTGTAGCCGGCTGGCTCTGCAGCTATGTGGATACCCGTGCCCCTTTCATTGCGTCATCGCTGGTGGCCTGCACGGCATTCATTATCGTATTTCTACTCATGCTCAAGGAGCCTCAAGATGTCAACGTTACTAGCAGCCGATGAATCCTTTTCTTCATTCCAGCCGTTGGTCGATTCACTGCGGGTGGAAGCGGAGTACCAGACCTTTACCGCCTTGCTAAACTGTTATATCCGTGAGTTTGCGCTGCCTGCCGGGCAGGTGACGGTTTCCTCCCTTGGTAATCTGCCTTTGGCGCTGACCAGCAAAATGCTGCCGGGAGAAGTAGTCAAACTGGCGCTGCCGCAGAGTGAGGCGTTGCTGGCGATCAAAGCGGACCGGTGGAGCCTGCTGAGCCGAGGCCGTTTTAATTCCGCCCCGTTTGTTAAACAGTTTGGTCGTCCCTGGCGGCCGGTAACAGCTGTTGATGCCATCAATGTGCTGCTGAAGGAAATGGCCGCCGTGCTGCAGCAAACGCTGAATATCGAGTTGCAGCAACAGATTGAAAACAGTATTGCCGTTACCTATGCTTTCCTGAGCGCGCCGGTCATCAAAAACGATGATGCGTTTATTAACAGTGAGCAAAGTTTATTGTGGGGCCACCCGTTTCATCCTACACCTAAAAGCCGCACCGGCGTTTCGATGCCGGATCTGCTGAGCTGTGCGCCGGAAGTCGGTGCCGAGTTTTCGCTGTTCTGGTTCCGGATCGATCCGGTTTTGCTGCAGCAGCGTGGTGCCCGGGATGTGCTGTCGATGCTGGGCACGCTGGCCGGAGAAGAGAACTGCTATCCCTGTCACCCCTGGGAGGTGGAACATATTTTACGCTCGCCTCTTTATCAGGCCGCCAGCCAGCACGGCCTGATCACGCCATTGGGCTACCGGGGACTGACCCTGTCGCCCACTTCTTCGGTCAGAACGCTGTATCGCGCCGATCAGCCTTATTTTATGAAGTGTTCGATTCATGTGCGCCTGACCAATTGTGTGCGCAAGAATGCCTGGTATGAACTGGAGAGCGCCGTATATCTGAGCGAGCGCCTGGAGGGGGCATTTCAACGCCTGGAAAAACATTATCCTGCTTTCCGCCTGATGCGCGAGCCTGCGGCAACCAGCCTGGATTTTTCGACGCTGGCTCAAGCGGGTGAGGAAGTGGAATTACGCCATCTGCAGGAGTGCTTCGGTTTGTTATACCGGCAGAACCTGACAGCTGATGAGCGGCAGCAGTACGAGATTGTGATGGCGGGGGCCGTATTTGCCTGGGACCGGTTTGGTGAGAGTCAATTACCGGCCCGTATACAGGTGTTGGCTAGTCAGCGCGAAATCAGTTACCAGCAGGCCGGTTTGCTGTGGTTATCAGCTTATTTGGATGCCTTGCTGCCCGGTGTGTTAAGTGCCTTTTTTGATGAAGGCATTATTTTTGAACCGCATCTGCAAAATACGCTGATTGGGCTGGGTGATGGGGTCCCGCAGCGGATCTGGATCCGTGATCTGGAAGGCACCAAATTGGATCCTGTTCGTTGGCCGCAGCACGAACTGGACGGCTTGTCGGCGCGGGCCCGCCAGTCAATTTATTATTCACGAGAGAAAGGCTGGCAACGTATTGCTTATTGTCTGTTGATCAATAACCTGTCAGAAGCACTGTTTCATCTGGCCGACGGCGACCGACAGCTTGAGCAACAAGGCTGGGCGCTGCTTGCAGAAAAACTTTCAGCCTGGGGTCATCAACCCGAAATTGTCGCCGTCTTGGCCGGCCACCCCATACCATCAAAAAACAATCTTCGCACACGTCTGCTGCAGCGTGCCGACAAGCAAGCCGACTATACGCAAATCGCGCATCCAATGGGGGAACAATAATCATGACCCCATCAGTTAATCAGGAACTTAGCCAGTTACAACAACAGCGTTCAACGCCATTTTGTGGTTATGTTTACGACCTGTCGGCGCTGCGCCGGCATATTGCCGACATGAAAGCGGCGCTGCCGGCGGGCTGCGAGCTTTTTTATGCGGCCAAAGCCAATCCGGATCCGGCTATTCTGCAGACATTGAAGCCTTATGTTGACGGCTTTGAAGCGGCTTCCGGTGGCGAACTGAACTGGCTGCTGCAGCATTGTCCCGAACATCGTCTGATTTTCGGTGGTCCGGGAAAATTGCCGGCAGAGTTAACGTCGGCGGTGGACAAGCAGATTGAAACTATTCATGTCGAGAGCCTGACCGAACTGCAGCGTTTGGCCGATATTGTGAGCCGGCATCAGACACCGGTGCAGATCATGTTACGAATGAATATTGCCCTGGAAGGCCTGCCTACCACGCGCCTGACCATGGGCGGCAAGCCGACGCCTTTCGGACTGGATGAATCGGAGTTGCCACAGGCGCTGGCCATGATAAAAGCAGTGCCGCTGTTGCAGTTACAAGGGTTTCATTTTCACCTGATGTCACATCAGTTGAACGTCGATAATCATCTGGCATTGATCGGACTTTATTTGCGTAGCGTGAGAAAGTGGTGCGGACAGTTTGCTATTGATGTACCGGTGATTAACGTTGGCGGCGGTCTGGGTATTAACTATCTGTCCCCGTCACAGCATTTTGACTGGCAGCGTTTTTGCCAGCAACTGCCCACAGTGATCTGCGAGCAGCAGGCCGAGCGTTTTCGCCTGCGTTTCGAGTGTGGCCGCTATGTGACCGCTACCTGCGGCTTTTACGTGATGGAGGTGCTGGATATCAAAAACAATCTTGGTGAATGGTTTGCTATCGGCCATGGCGGCACACACCATTTCCGGACGCCGGCGGCTCAAAGCCACGATCACCCGTTCAGCATATTGCCACGCCAGCGTGGTAATGCTGTCAGTATCGAAAACCAGAAAGTCACGCTGGTGGGGCAGCTTTGCACGCCCAAAGATGTCCTGGCGCGGCGGCAGCACGTCGACTCGATAGCTATTGGGGACTGGATAGTGTTCAGCCTGGCAGGCGCCTATGCCTGGAATATCTCGCATCAGAACTTTTTGATGCACGAAGCGCCGGAAATGATTTATCTGACCGGCACCTAGTCCGTTTTCACCCTGTCGCTCGCGCTTTTACCGGGTAGTGTTTATCCTGGACTAACGAATTATTATCAAGATTGCTAGTATAATTAACCAGTCTGGCCGCAGGTCTATCTCTACCGGCGATGTTATGCATTTCCGTTTCAATGTGTCGCCAGTCTGTTATAACTATTCAATCAGTTCTCGAAACATTCAAACTCAAGCCGGGGTTAGTTATGAAAAGCATACTGTCTGCGCTGTTCCTGGCAGCGTTCTGGTGGCCTTTTGTGATTGAGGCCGACGGGCAGTTTGATCAATGTTTGCTCAGACAAATGGCGACCGCCGACGATACCCTTACCATCGGCGAGCTAAGGCAATTTTGTCAATCAGAGCAGGCTCAGCAGGATATGGCGGAGACGGCGACTGATGATATGGGGGTTGAAGTCACAGAAAATGGCGTGGAAACTGAATCGGCGATTAGCCGTCGCCTGTTTCTGGAAAAGAAAGAAGCCCGCAATCCTTTCGTGTTGCTGCCACACAAGCCCAACTACATCATTCTCAGCAACAATATGAGCTCACCTAATGAGCGACCGTTTGAACTGGCTGATCCGGCTGAGGATGTACAGTTCCAACCTTGGGAAACCAAATTCCAGATTAGCCTGAAACTGCCCGTTGCCCGGGGGTTGTTCAATAACCGTGCGGATATGTTTGTAGCCTACACCAACCGTTCTTTCTGGCAGCAATTTAACAAGGATGGCTCCGCCCCTTTTCGGGATTCCAATCATGAACCTGAAGCCTGGTTGTCATTTCAAAATGACTTTGAGCTGTTTGGCGTGAAAAACTCGATTATCCGCACCGGCTTCTCCCATCAATCCAATGGTCAATCGGGTACCTTATCTCGTAGCTGGAACCGCGTTTATGCCGACTTCGTTTTTGAATATGATGACTTGTATTTCTCATTCAAACCCTGGTGGCGAGTGCCAGAAGACAGTGATAATGATGACAATCCTGATATCGAAGACTATATGGGGAATTTTGAACTGGGCGCCTTATACAAAGTCGGAAATAACACCTTCGATGTAATGCTCAGAAACAATTTGGACTTTGGTGATAATCGTGGTGCTGTACAACTGGGCTGGAGTTTCCCGCTGACCGAGCGTGTTCGAGGTTATGTACAATGGTTTAATGGTTATGGTGAAAGCCTGATTGATTATGATGCCCACAGCAACAGTATCGGCTTTGGTATTCAGCTCAGCGACTGGCTATAAAAATGGCTTTAGTTCTTGATATTTGGCAGTCATCATCGTAAAATGGCGCGCTTCATACGGCTATGTAGCTCAGCTGGTTAGAGCACATCACTCATAATGATGGGGTCGGTGGTTCGAATCCACCCATAGCCACCACATACATTCCATCAGCGATCGCTGTGATTCTCAAAGCCCCGCCCAGTGCGGGGTTTCGCGTTTTTGTGTGTTCGGAAATGTCTGGTGGAGTCTATTGACATCGCCGATCCTCGGGGGCGGGCCATGTTGACTAAACAAGATATTCAGGTTCAAGAGTCATTCTGCTGGTCAGCTCTCAGCCTGCCCCAACTGCCGGCATTAATTTAAACCGTAATAATAAGAAAACATACTAGCGGTACCGCGACAGAGTAAAGCAGCATCGCGTTGCGCCAGAGCAACGGCGCATGATGCAATTCCATAAACACTTCACTGACCGTAAGAAGTTTTACGATAGTAAACAGCATGATCAGCAACTGCAGACTTTTAATATTAAGTCCGGCCATCATAACAGTTGCTGTTATCAGGAATAGCCAGTAAAACCATAGTTTCATATTTAACGACTCGCTGTTAATTCAGGCGATGTATATCAGTAGAAACAGAATTAACCACAGCATATCGACCATATGCCAGTAGCTGCCCGCTGACTGCAGTCCTTCCAGGCCGGGTGGAGGATTGGCTTTTTGGTAACGGCTGCGGAAATTATTCAGAATGATCAGTGCCAGAATAACGTGCAACCAGTGGAATAAAGTCAGAAAGAAATAAAAGCTGAAAAATGTGTTGGTGTGCAGGGTATAACCCAAACTATAAAGTTGCTGCCACTCCCAAAATTTTATGCCGATATAAACAAAGCCACAGAGCATCGCCAGCAACAAATGCCAGGCAACACGTGTATGTTGTTGCGATCGCGCTTTATTGACAGCCAATGCTACAAACAGACTGGCGGTCAGTAACATGACGGTATTGATAACGCCCAAGTCTAAATGCAAGACAGCTTTATATTGATCAAACAGGCTGTAATTCAGACGATACACAACCGAATAGGTCAGAAAAAATAACGCAAAGGTAGTTACCTCTACAAAAATAAATAACCAAACACCCGCATTACCCGGCAAAACCTTTGCTTGTCTGCTACTGAGGCTATGATTCATAAACACTCCGGCGGTAACTATTTTTATTGTTCCAACCGTTTCATCAAACGGTGAAAATTTCCTCTGTCCAATCCCAAAGAACGAGCTGCAGCACTTCGGTTACCATCAAACTGGTTCAGTCTCTCTTCAATCAGATACCTGAGGAACTCATCTTGTGCATCACGAATGTTGTCAAAATGACTAAACCGGTTCCATTCTGTCGTTAAATCAGTTAATAGCTCTTTCTCGACAGAGTCAGTTTCCGAAACAACGAGGTGCAAACCTAAATTCTTTTCTTGCAATGTAACCGGGTCTGGGTGTTTTTTACCTGCTATTGCTTTTAACGCAGCCCGACTGATTAAATGCTCGAGTTCACGCACATTTCCCGGCCAGTTATAGGCCAGCAAAGCCTGTTGTGCCGCCTGTGATAACCTGAGTCCTCTCACACCCAATCGGCGTTGATTTGCCTCCATAAAATAACCCGCCAGCAATAATATATCGTTTTCCCGGTCACGTAGCGGTGGGACGGTGACCGGATATACAGACAAGCGGTGATACAAGTCGGCTCGAAATTGTTTCTGCTCAACTTCCTCAAGCAGGTTGCGATTCGTCGCCGCCACAATTCGTACATCTACTTCTCTATGTCGATCACTGCCCACCCTCTGTATTTCACCACTTTGCAGTACTCGTAATAATTTAGCCTGGAGAGACAGCGGCAATTCACCAATTTCATCAAGAAACAAGGTTCCGCCATGTGCAATCTCAAATTTACCGGCACGGTCAGTTGTTGCACCGGAAAAAGCACCTTTAACATGACCAAACAACTCGCTTTCTGCTATTCCTTCAGGTAATGCTGCACAGTTGATATAAACCAATGAATTTTTATTTCGTTGAGATTTGTTATGCACAGATCGCGCCACTAATTCTTTACCGACCCCGGTTTCACCCAAAATCAGCACGGTCAGGTCAGACCGTGCAACCACATCTATTTCATTGCGTAATTTTTCTATTGCAGGACTATTCCCCACAATTTCCACCTGCTGGTTTTGTTCTTGCAGGGTTGCAGCAACTTGATGTTCATGCTCGGCACGGGCTGCTAATGCAGCAATACGGCCGGCGGCTTTTACTGTCGCTTCGGTAAGACCAATAAATGTTTTCAGAATAACCGGTTCAATTTGATCAAAACGGCGGGGGTCCATCGCATCCAGCGTTAATACCCCCCACGGCCGATTATTAATATGCAGTGAGGCACCCATGCAGTCGTGAACATGCAGCTTATGGTCACTGTTTTCGACAAGTCCGTCATAAGGATCCGGCAGCTCACTGTCTGCAGCAAACCGGACGGGATCACGAGAATGTAAAAGCCTTTGAAGCCGGGGGTGCTCATCGACTTTGAAACGCCTGCCCATTGTATCTACCGATAGCCCCCTTACTGCCAAAGGCTTTAGATAACCATTCTCAAACTGGAGTAATGCGGCAGCATCACAAGGAAAGATATTCACGACTTCCTGTAGTAAGCGACTATAGCGCTCCTCAGCAGGTAGATCGCTGGAAATATCAGAAACCAGGCGGATAAGTGCTTTATAAAAAACGGGTGATGTCATAAGTACAACTTTTGTTATTTTAACAACATTATGGGCGCTGTCTAAATAACAACATGCTTTAGCAGTTTATTTAGAAACCGTAGTCGTAATCATATCAGCCATAGCCAGAATAATCACAAAATGGCCTTGTATCACCCGGTTTGGCGGGCAATTTTTCGTATGCAATGGCCGGGTACAGACCAGTTAAAGCTATTTGGCATGGTTCTGGCTATGGCTCCTATGGGTTAAGCAAAATTAGCTCGGATTGTTTAAGACGGAGAACAACTAAAAATGTATTTATCTATCAAGGTAAAGACTTCCATTATGAGGAGGCATTATGGCGACTGAATTTTTTAACAAGGGGATGGCTCGTAATATTTATTACGGCGGCAGCTTCTTTTTTGTCCTGCTGTTACTGGGACTAACGGTTGATACGATGCTGGTTTTACCAGAACGGGATAACCGCCACTTGATTACTGAGTCTGTCGCTGAGGGTAAGCACTTATGGGAAGTGAATAATTGTGTGGGTTGTCATTCCCTCATGGGGGAAGGTGCCTATTTCGCACCTGAGCTTGCTAATGTTTTCGATCGCTATAGCAATGGTGACGAAGACGCATTCAAAGGTTATCTGCGTGGTTGGATGGCAGCACAACCTCTGAATGTTCCGGGACGGCGTCAAATGCCTCAATTCAATCTTACTGATGAACAAGTAGATGCGCTGGCCGATTTTCTGATCTGGACTTCTCGGATCAAAGATAACAACTGGCCGCCTAATATTCAGGGTTAATGAAGGAGTTTGTAATGAAGTTTCAGTCTCAGGCGGTGGCAAAACCGTATTTTATTTTCGCGCTCATTTTATTTGCCGGACAGATTCTGTTTGGTTTAATTATGGGGCTACAGTATGTTGTGGGTGACTTTTTGTCCCCATACATTCCTTTTAATGTTGCCAGGATGGTACATACCAACTTGTTGATTGTCTGGTTACTGTTCGGGTTTATGGGAGCTTCTTATTACCTGGTACCAGAAGAAACGCAAACGGAGTTATACAGCCCGTTACTGGCAAAAATAACCTTTTGGGTCTTTGCTGCAGCAGGTGTCGCCACGATTCTGGGTTATCTGCTAGTGCCTTATGCTGAGCTTGCCCGTTTAACCGGGAATGATCTGCTACCCACAATGGGGCGTGAATTCCTGGAACAGCCGACTATTACAAAAATTGGTCTGGTTGTGGTTATTCTGGCATTTGTATTCAATCTCGGCATGACCATTCTGAAAGGTCGCAAAACAGTCATCAATATGGTGTTGATTACCGGCCTTATCGGCTTGGCAGTATTGTTTCTGTTTTCATTCTATAACCCGTCAAACCTTGTACTGGATAAATTTTTCTGGTGGTGGGTTGTTCATCTCTGGGTTGAAGGTGTCTGGGAACTGATCATGGGCGCTATTCTGGCCTTTGTCCTGATTAAAGTCACGGGCGTAGACCGTGAAATTATTGAAAAATGGCTGTATGTCATTATTGCTATGTGCCTGATTTCCGGTTTGATCGGCATGGGACATCACTATTTCTGGATTGGCCCTGGTGAATACTGGTTGTGGTTGGGCTCAATTTTCTCTGCTATAGAACCACTTCCGTTTTTCATGATGATGCTGTTTGCCTTCCGAATGGTTGAACAACGCCGAATTCATCATAAGAATGAAGTAGCAACACTGTGGGCGAAAGGTACTGCGGTCATGGCTTTCCTGGGTGCAGGTGTATGGGGCTTTTTACATACGTTGGCTCCCGTTAACTACTTCACCCATGGGTCACAACTTACAGCAGCGCATGGCCATCTTGCCTTTTTTGGCGCATATGCGATGGTTGTAATGTGCATTATTTCCTACGCTATGCCAATCATGAGGGGACGGCCTCAGGGTAACTCACTTCAAGCGCAGCGGTTAGAACGCTACGCATTCTGGAGTATGTGTATTGCAATGATAGGCATCACTTTGGCGCTAACCGTTGCCGGTGTATGGCAAGTAGCATTGCAGCGTATTCCTGATGATGCTAATGCCATGGCATTTATGGCAACACAGGAAGCCATCAGTCCTGCTTACTGGGTACGACTCGGCTTTGGCCTGTTGTTCTTTAGTGGTTTGGTTGCCTATTTTGCTAGCTTCTTTGTAAGTGGTGAAACCGTTTCTGAAACAGAAGCGAAAGCCGTTACCAATCCTGCATGATGTTTTGATAAGCCGGGGTTTTGGAATACTCCAAGGCCCCGGTTACTATCAGTCTGGGTATAGTCAAATATGGAAGAATACGTTGGAACAGTCTGGCATAAGCTCATCAGCCAGAAAGCTAATACCAACCATCAAGAATCATTGGTATCGCTATCGGATCTGCAGAGTGAACTGTCCACTTATTACCGAGCAATGGGGGGCGACCCGGGCAAATCTATAGAGGCTGCCAATACCCATAAGCTCAAAATCCATCGCCGTTTTATTGATAAGGTAGCGGGTAGTCAGCAACGTTTCTACCTGGCCTGGCAAGATGAACGCTGCTTGCGACTTCCGCCAACGTTATCAATTTGTACTGATACAAGCCTTAACGAAGATATTTATTTTTGGCTTACGGCCATGGCTGCACAAATGCCAAAGGTGAACTCGTGGTTTACTGATAACCAACTTGCCACGGT
Source organism: Methylophaga sp. OBS4 (assembly GCF_026319305.1). Lineage (GTDB taxonomy): Bacteria > Pseudomonadota > Gammaproteobacteria > Nitrosococcales > Methylophagaceae > Methylophaga. The sequence continues at coordinate 15,497 of NZ_JAPDMV010000009.1, read as the reverse complement.
ACAACTGCTCGAGAAAAGACCGGGTCTGAAGCGCCGCTATCACGAGTTAGTAGAAGCTATTTCTGATGAACGCATGCGTTATTGGAAAAAACTATCAGCAATTAATGAACAGGAAATACAAATCCAGCAGGCACTGAGTCAGCCTGGCTCTATTACACGGTTGATAGAAACTAAACTCAACCCTTTACCGGTTCCCTTGTGGCTCTATCCTTCACCCTGGATGCCGTTAGATAGCATAGCTGCAGAAGAAACTGAGGAAGAAAACGCATCTGAACCAGACGCTATTGAAGAAGCTAATGCCGGACGTAAACAAGCCACTCGTGAGGATGACAGTAAAGAAACGGATGGTTTGTTGATTTTTAGACTTGAAAGCTTATTCAGCTGGACAGAACATATTCCCGTTGATCGGCCTCAAGAAGAAGATATGGATGAGGATGCCAAAAGCGCCGCTGAAGATATGGATGTCATTACCTTGTCGAAAAAGCGCAGGGCCGGTGCAGCCAAAATACGCTTTGATATGGATTTGCCCTCTCCGGTAAATGATGAATTGCCGCTGGGAGAAGGCCTTTTGCTGCCAGAGTGGGATTATAAAAAGCAACAAATGCGAGACAACTTTTGTCTGTTACAGCCATTTTTAGCGGATGAAGCTACACCCATGCCAATGCCCGTTCATCTGCGAGCATTAGCGTTTAAAATTCGCAGGCAGTTTGAATTGTTAATACCGGAAAGGCGTTGGCTAAGCCGACAGTCTCAAGGGGAAGAACTGGATTTAAATGCCTGGATAGACCATCTGTCCAATCCGACACAATCAGTCGATATGCCAGATTGTTACCGACGGCTCACCAAAGATCACCGTGACTTATCCTGTCTCTTGCTGGCAGACATTTCCATGTCGACGGATGCCGGTATTAACGATGAACAAAAAGTTATTGATGTCATCAAAGACAGCTTAGCCGTTTTCTCCTCAGCATTGGCGTCAAGTCGTGACAATTTTGCTCTTTACGGTTTCTCTTCAGTTAAAAACAAGCAAATCCGTTATCACCTGCTGAAAAACTTTAATGAACCTATATCAGATGGCGTTTATGGCCGCATCCATGCGTTAAAGCCCGGTTTTTATACCCGTATGGGAACAGCCATCCGTCAATCTACAGAAATACTGAAAGAGCAAAAAACCAAGCAGAAGTTAATGCTGATTTTGTCAGATGGCAAACCAAACGATATAGACCACTATGAAGGACGTTACGGTATCGAAGATACGCGCCATGCAATTCTTGAAGCTAAAAGACAGGGGATCAAACCCTTCTGTATCACTATCGACCGCGAAGCAAATAACTATCTGCCCTACCTGTTTGGCGAACAGGGCTTTTGTCTGATCAGCGATCCGGCACGTTTACCCGTGCTACTGCCTCGTTTATATCTGAATCTGACCAAACACTAAAATGGATGAATCATTCCTATGGCTAATTTAAATTATATTTCACAAAACAATGAAGTCGATATTTTCCATGCGGCGGCCTATAACCGCTTACCGGTTTTGTTGAAAGGGCCTACTGGCTGTGGCAAAACCCGCTTTGTTCAATATATGGCGGAACAATTAGATCGACCTTTATATACCATCGCCTGTCATGATGACTTATCAGCGACAGATCTGGTTGGGCGTCACTTGATCGATGGCAGTGGCACATACTGGCAAGATGGCCCGCTTACCAGAGCTGTCCGTGAAGGCGCTATTTGTTATCTTGATGAGGTGGTGGAAGCACGTAAGGATACTACGGTTGTACTGCATCCACTCTCTGATCACCGTCGTGAATTACCATTGGAACGGACCGGAGAATTAATCCAGGCGCATCCCAACTTTATGTTAGTCATGTCATATAACCCGGGTTACCAGAATGCAATGAAAGGCCTGAAACCGAGTACCCGGCAACGTTTTGTTTCTCTGAGTTTTGATTATCCCCAAGCAGAGCATGAAACCGTTATCCTGTGCCAGGAAACGGGTATAGAAAAGCAAACAGCCTCGCTGCTGATTAGTCTTGCACAAGATTTGCGGCGTTTACAGGAACATGATCTGGAAGAGGCGCCCTCAACCCGATTGTTGGTTTATTGTGCGATTATGATTAAATCAGGAGTGAATCCGAAACAAGCCTGTTATGCCTGCCTGGCAGAATCACTGACCGATGACTCTGAAACACTGAAGAGTATTTCAAGAATAATCGATAACTACTTCTGAATAGAAAACATTGTCATTGTGATCTGATGTAGCCCAGCCTTTATCTATTATCTCAAGTTATTTTGAGCACTTAACCACACATAAAAGCGGGGTACCTGGAAGGTTTGGTTGATCACGTGTGACGCAGACAACCAGTCAAAAAATCTTAACTTCGGATTTTGTGGTTGCTGCTCATCTTGACACGCTTGATAGGAATATATAAAGATAGTAATCAATTACTATCTTTTGTCCGGGGCAAGTATGTCAGTAAAGCACTATCTCTCCTCCGAGAAGCGCCGTGAGCGCACCGTTGAAACCGTAATAGATATCTGTGCCAAAGAGGATCCGGCCACTATCACTACTGGAGAAATCGCCAAACGCATGCAGGTCACTCAAGGCGCTCTGTTTCGGCATTTCCCAAGCAAGGAGGCAATCTGGGAGTCTGTCGCCAACTGGGTGGCCGGACGCGTGATTAGCAGGCTTGATGAGGCTGCCAATAGTGCTGCAGGCCCACTGGATGCGCTTGAGGCGATGTTTAACGCCCACATTGCCTTCATCATTCAATATCCTGGTGTACCACGATTGATGCTTGGACAGTTGCAGCATGATCGCCAGACTCCGGCCCGTCGGGTAATCCGCTCCCTGCTGTTTGCCTACCGTGAACGCGTCGAGACTAGGCTTGTTGAAGCGAGCCAAGCTGGTGAGTTGAGGCCGGGACTGGATATAGACGTCGCTGCCATCCAATTCGTCGGTACTGTGCAGGGACTGGTCATGCAATCGCTAATGGTTGGTGATATGTCTCAGATAGCGCAGAAGGCACCGGCAGTTTTTGAAATTTACCTGAATGGCATCTGTGCAGACGCTGGAGTATCCAGATGAATCTCTCTTTCCGACACATAGGCAGAGTGCTCATGGTGGTGGCTGGCTTCATCATTGGCGTAGTCCTGCTGGTGTTCTTCGTGACCAACCGCCAGCCCCCCGAGCGGCAAGATGCGACAGCTACACTCACCAGCGTCACCGTAATTGAAGCCCGCCCTCTGGCATTCCGATTGGAGGCACGCGGCCACGGTATAGCGCGACCCGCCGAGACTTGGCAAGCAGTGGCCAATGTGTCGGGGCGGGTAATAGCGCGGCACCAGGACTTGGCCAGTGGCGCTCTTCTGCCCGAGGGAACCTTGCTTCTTGTGCTGGACCCGAGCCGTTACGAGCTGGTTATCGCCGAGACCCAAGCCAGGCTGGCCAGCCTGGCTGCCGAACTGTCCCAGTTGGAGGCCGAAGAAACCAATACCCGCGGTCTACTAGTGCTGGAACGCGAGCGCCTGGCGCTGGCCGAGCAGGAACTTGCACGCATTGAGCGCTTGGCCAGCGGCGGAGCGGTGACTCGCGCCCAGCTCGATGAGCAGCGTCGTACCACCCTGGCCCAGCGGCAGGCAGTAGCCTCCCTGGAGAACACCCTGGCGCTGCTACCCTCTCGGCGGGCGGTGTTGACGGCCCAGCGCGAGCGTACTAACACCGACCTTGCTCAAGCGCGGCGTGATCTTGAGGATACACGTTTCGTGGCGCCATATGATCTGCGCTTGGGTGAGGTGGGGGTGGAACTCTACCAGTTCGTGGGATCGGGACAGCACCTGTTTCAGGCCGATAGCCTAGCAGCTGCTGAGGTAGAGGGACGTATTCCCTTTTCGATGTTACGGCGCCTGCTGGGCAGCGTTGTGGTGGATGGGCTATCCGAGGGCGCCATGGATCTGAGCGATCGGATCGACTTCTCCGCCATTACTGCTGAGCTGGAGCTGGTGGGTGCCCCGGGGGTGGGGTGGACGGGTCGTATGGTGCGGGTGGCCAGCGGCCTGGATCCCGCCACCCGTACGGTGCGAGTGGTTGTGCGGGTCGATGATCCCTATCGCAATGCCCTGCCGCCCAATAGACCTCCGTTGCAGCGCGATATGTACATCCAAGTGCGCCTGTCAACGGAGAGTCCTGAGCCGCTGCTGGCAGTGCCGGCATCCGCCGTTCACCAGGGTAAACTTTTCCTGGTCGATGACGAGGACCGCTTGGTTCACCGCGAAGTGGAGGTGGCCTTTGAGCAAGGGGACTTGGCGGTGATTGCGGTTGGCCTTGCCCCAGGCGAACGGGTGGTGGTCAACGACCTTCCGTCGGCGATTCAGGGTATGACGCTCGCTGTCCACCATGATGAGGTACTGGAGCGACGGATTGCTGCGGCGGCGTCAGGAGAGCGGCCATGATCCGCTGGTTTGCCTGCCACCCTACAGCAGCCAACCTGCTACTGGTGCTGCTGATTGCTGCCGGCCTGTTCGCCGCACCCCAACTTAAGCGCGAGACTTTCCCCGACTATCGTCCGCTGGAGGTCTCCGTGGAAGTGGTTTATCGCGGTGCCAGTGCCTCCGATGTGGAGGATGCTGTCTGTCGGCGCCTCCATGATGCGGTCAAGGGTGTCGAGTACCTCGACGAGTTCACCTGCGTCGCCCAAGACAACCTGGCTAGCGCCACGGCCACCATGATCCCCGGCGGCGACGGCATCCGTTTCCTAAACGCGCTGCAGACCGAGGTGCGCGCCATCACCGACTTGCCGGTCCGCGCCGAGGCGCCGGTGGTGCGCGAACTGCACCGTAGCGACCTGGTAGCCGCGGTGGCGGTGACCGGGGACATGCCCCGGAGGCAGTTGGAAGACTACGCCCTGCGGCTGGAGGAGCGCATGATGGCACTGCCGGGGGTGGCCAAGGTGGACATCCACGGCATGTCCCAGCGGCAGTGGCAGGTGGCGGTCCCTCGTGAAGTGCTGGGACAGTATGGGCTTTCGGCTCGGGACTTGGCCGGCAGGGTGACACACCAAAGCCTCGACCTGCCATTGGGCACTTTGGAGACTCCTGACCGGGACATCCTGCTGCGATTCACCGACCAGCGCCGCTCGCTACGCGAGCTGGCCTCGCTGGTGGTGGTTTCTGATGCTGAGGGGGGCGAGTTGACCTTAGGCAAAATCGCCACCCTGAGCGAGGTGGGGGAGCGGCCAGAGGAGGCGATCCGCTTCAACGGCAAGCCCGCTCTGGTGCTGGAGCTAAGCAAGTCGCTACGTGATGACGCCCTGTCGGTAAAGACCTCCTTGGAAGGTCTGCTGGAGGCGGAGCGCCTGCGCTTCGACAGTGGGGTCGACCTTACCCTGACCCAGGACATGACCGGTATCGTGCGTGACCGACTGCAGATGCTGGTTGGCAACGGGATCATGGGCCTGGCGCTGGTGGTGTTGGTAATGAGCCTGTTCTTCCGTCCACGGCTGGCAATTTGGGCAGTGCTAGGGTTGCCTGCTGCCTTCATGGGCGCCTTCCTCATAATGGGCCTTACTGGCTTGTCGCTCAACATGATCACACTGGTAGCGTTGTTGATGGCCATCGGCATTGTCATGGACGACGCCATCGTCATCACCGACAATATCGTTGCCCATGCCCGGCAGATCTCCTCGCCGTTAGAGGCGGTGGTGGCCGGCACCCGCCAAGTGCTACCTGGTGTGCTTTCTTCTTTTCTGACCACGGTGGTTGTATTCGTGCCGCTCTCCTTCCTGGCCGGCGAACTGGGCGCGGTGCTGGAGGTGCTGCCGGTGGTGCTGATTGCCGCCTTGGCGGCCAGCCTGCTTGAGGCCTTTTGGATCCTGCCGCACCACCTAAAAAGCAGTGTGGCGCGGCTGCGCGAGAGCCACGATTCCCGCCTGCGGGCCGCCTTCGAGCGCGGCTTTGAGGGGTTCCGCGAGCGGGTGGGGCGCCTGGCCGACCTGGCCATTCACTTCCGTCACGCGGTACTGGGAGGGCTGCTGATAATCCTGCTGGGCTCCGCCGGCTTCATGACCGGTGGCCATATTGGCAGTGAGGCGATGCCCGATATTGATGGTGATGTGTTGGAGGCGCGCATCCTGATGCCCCAGGGCACGCCGCTCCAGCGTACCGAAGCAGCGGCCGCGCAGGTGGAGGAGGCCATGGCACGCCTCGACGCGCGCTACGCTCCCGAGCAGCCTGACGGCGCAGTGCTGGTGGAGGCCGTACAGGTGCGCTTCAACCACAATCCCAGTGCCCGGGAGGCGGGACCTCATGTAGCCACGGTGATAGTCGATCTGCTTACCGCCGAGCGGCGCAGCGTCACCGTAGATGAGCTGATCGCCGCCTGGCGTGAGGAGATCGGCGAAATCATTGGCCTTGAGCGGCTGATTATCCAGGAGCCGGGCTTCGGGCCGGCCGGTGTCCCCGTAGAGATACGCTTGCAGGGTGAGGACCTCGACACCCTCAAGGCCGCGGCACAGGAGCTTGTTGCCCACTTGGGGGGGTATATGGCCGTCTACAACGTGATAGATGACCTGCGCCTTGGCAAGCCCCAGCGGGCCTTCTCTCTCGCCGAAGGTGCGCATGGCCTGGGCTTGACCGCCGAAGAGGTGGCTTCTCAGTTACGGTCGGCTTTGCTCGGTGAGATCGCCGACACTCAGCGCATCGGCAACCAGGATATTGAGATCCTGGTGCGTCAGGCTAAAGCCGATCGCAGTAGCCTTGACGATCTTGCCGATCAAACTATCACTCTACCCGACGGCAGCCGAGTACCGTTGGAAGTAGTGGCCAACATGACCGAACGGCGCGATTGGGCGCGTATCACCCGTATCGACGGGCAACGTACGGTGACCGTGGAGGCAAATGTGGATGCGCGCCGTTCCTCCGGGCAGGCCATCGTTGACAACTTACAGGACGAATGGCTCGATGGCTTTCGGGACCGTCACCCCGCCGTCGAGACGAATTTCGAAGGCCAGGTGGCCCGCTCCGCCGAGACAGGGGCTTCCATCGGCCGCGGATTGCTGATCGGTTTGGTGGGGGTTTTCGTTATTCTGTCATTTCAGTTCCGCAGCTATATTGAGCCACTGATTGTGATGCTGTCGATCCCGCTGGCCTTCATCGGTGCCATCTGGGGCCATGTGATCATGGGCTACTATCTCTCAATGCCTTCATTGATCGGGGCGGCCTCACTGTCGGGCATCGTAGTCAACAATGCAATCCTGTTGATCCAGTTTATTAAGAACTACCGCGCTAAGGGGCATGATGCAGCGTCCGCTGCCGGTCAGGCTAGCCGTGATCGCTTGCGGGCGATCTTGATCTCATCCACTACCACTATTGCTGGCTTGCTGCCCCTGCTGGCTGAGTCCAGCACCCAGGCGGCAGCCATCCAACCTCTTGTGATAGCCGTAGTGTTCGGGCTGTTCATTGCAACCGCCTTGGTGTTGCTGGTGATTCCAGCACTCTACGTGCTATTTGACGACTTGGGGTGGACATGTGTGCCAGAGGCCCTAGAACCCTCCAAGGAGTTAACAGCGCAAACCTTTAACGATATCCAAAGAAGGAATAACCAATGAGTTTTTGCAAAAATACATTTTTGATCGGGTTGCTAACTATTGTGTCAGTTTCTCCTTCCTTATTGGCTGCTCAGGGAAGCTTAGCTGAGCAAGAGCCGTATGAAGATAAGCCTGGCACCGAGGGCTTGATGCTACAGGGCATTATGCAACAGATGGGTAAGGACATGCAGGAGATCGCCGGCGCTATTTCTCATGAGGATTGGGCACGGATTGCGGAAATTGCGACTCAGATCGCCGATCATCCTCAGCCGCCTTTTGTTGAGAAGATGCGTATTCTAAAATTCATCGGGAGAGACGCTGCTAAGTTCAAGGGATATGATGAACAGGTCCATAAAGCGGCGCTAGACTTGACTGAGGCAGCACGACGTAGAGAAGGTTTAGAGGTCATTGATGCCTTTGCCAAGGTGCAGGGAAATTGTCTCGCTTGCCATCAGAACTTCAGAGATAGGTTCAAAGTACATTTTTATGGCGAATAATTAAAAGAAAAGAAGAATCGAGCTGAGTGAAGGGAAACCAAGGTCATAGAGTGGTCTGCAGTGTGACCCAGAGTTTCTCCAATTCATCTATTACTTCGACACCCTATTCAGGTTTTCGATCATGTGTCCAGGTGATATCCTCCCCTGACAAGTTCCCGGAAATAAAAATTAACCGAGACCGCCGAAGTCTGTTCAATCCTGTTGTCGACGATCGGGTTTGTTTTTAGCACGATGCTCATTTTCAGAAGCGGCTCGTTCCATTTCGATGTATTCGTGTCTGCGATCCTTACCGCTGCGCCGGTCGTCGTAATGTTGATACGCGCATCTGCATTGCTTGGCGGTGCAACCGGGAACAGGCAATATGGGGGCTTCGCTGGCCAGAAATTTCTTGCCGCATAATTGTTTGACGTTTTCACAGGCGCCAGGACAGGGGTAAATAGTGATGCAGTGAAAGCTTTGTATTTTTTCTGGGTGCGGTTTATTGTTCCTGGATGCTCGAACCTTGGAATAAGTCCACAAAGCGATGATGGCGAACAACAGCCCAAAAATGGAAAGATACAGCCAGTTATTCATGAACGCCCACTCCCGTTTCGATCAGCCCAGGCTTTTAAAACACAGAGTAGTATGGATTTAAAACCCACGCTACTCTTTCAGTCTCAATCTGAATTCTAGCTTGGCTGGATATATGATAAAAGTCCTGCGCGGGGCTCCTTTGTATTTTTCATGAACGAGACTATTTTATTTTGTTGATATCGCTTGTTTAAGCGTGGCCATGCCGGATTATGAAAAAGGTAGACGCTTTACGAGTTAAGCTGGGGAAATCAGTGTTGTAACCGTATGTTTTTTTGGATGGCGATGTTGCCGGCGACGACTGGCGGGAGCAACTGGCGAAAAGTGCGCAACAATTACATGCAGATATTCTTAATTGCACTATTTGTCGTGAGTTTTTGCCTCTGGGGCCCAAGCCTGTGTTGCAGTTCAGCCCCGAAGCGCGAATTCTGATTGCCGGTCAGGCTCCGGGTTTGAAGGTGCACGAAACCGGCGTGCCATTTAACGATGCCAGTGGTGATCGGCTGCGTGACTGGATGGGCTTGGACCGACAGACTTTTTATGATGCTGACAAGCTCGCTATTTTGCCGATGGGATTTTGTTATCCGGGCAAGGTTAAAAGCGGTGACCTACCGCCACGGCCGGAGTGTGCCGAAGCCTGGCGAGCGCAACTGCTGTCTCATTTAAGTCATCTGCAACTGACCTTGGTGATCGGCAACTATGCCATGGCATATCATTTGCCCGAGGCGAAAGCCTCACTGACAGACACTGTTCGGGCATGGCGTACATACTGGCCTGCCATAATGCCTCTGCCCCACCCCAGCCCAAGAAATAATATCTGGCTGAAACGCAATCCTTGGTTTGAACTCGAGGTATTGCCCGTTTTAAAGCAACGGGTGTCAGAAGTGATAACACGCTGATTCATCACTGTATGCACTCGCTGCCAGGCAGGCCGGAAGTTGCCCATGGTTTTAGAGCTGTTAAACCGGCTTTTACTGTCAGCTGCAACGTTGCTGCATAGTAACCCGCGCCAATCTGGCGCAGGCCGGTCACCCAGTTGCACTGCTTCGGTTCAGTTCTCCTCATTTATCCACGCATAAATTTAATAAAGCCCTGTTTATGTTGAATAAATAATCTTGGCATAGTATTTCCAGTGATTCACTGGGGTAAATTAAGTTTCATGAAATCTAACAGGAGCAAGCAATGAAAATTATTACGGCCATTATTCGCCCTCATGCTCTGGAGGTTGTGAGGTCGGCCATGCACGAGGCTGGCATTAGCGGGCTAACGGTGAGTGAAATCAGGGGGTACGACAGGCAGAAAGGGCATCCGGCCCTGTATCGAGGCGCTGAATATACGGTTTCCTTCCAACCTAAAATAAAACTGGAAGTGGCTGTGGCAGATGAAGATTTGGACAAAGTCACGGAAGTGATTATCCGCCATGCCAAAACAGGCAATGTAGGTGATGGCAAAATTTTTGTGGTGAATCTGGAGTCGATCATTCGGATCAGAACCAGTGAAACCGGCCATGAAGCAATTTAAGGGAGACGATGATGGACAATCTGGTTATTGAGGTCGGTTATGCGCTGGATACATTTTATTTCTTGATGTGTACGGCATTGGTCATGTGGATGGCTGCTGGTGCTGCTGATTATCAATAAAGTGATAAAGCTACGGTGGCCGAAGAAGAGGAACTCGAAGGTATGGACGTCAGCGAGTGCGGAATGACGGCTTATCCGGAATTTACCATCGATAAGTAGCCTAACCGGCTTGGGTTTTAATTAAGACGCCGACAATTGTCGGCGTTTTTCTATTCAGGCCCTAAGCGTATGATAAAACTATCGCGGCAACATGTGAGGTTTTATGCGGGATCTACAGCATGTCAGTTTAAGAGGCTACGCAGAGGGTGATGTCGATGTGATTTCCTCACTGCTCAATAATTACGCGGTCACAAAATATTTGTCATCCAGAATTCCATTTCCTTATAGTCGTGATGATGCTGTTTGGTGGGTCAATACCGGTTCCAAGGCAGAACTCACCCGGGTTATTGATGTGGATGGTCGGCTGACGGGCATAGTCGGTGCAGCCAGGGGGCAGCATGAAAACCGCCGTTCGGCAGAAATAGGCTACTGGCTGGGCCAACCTTTCTGGGGCAGAGGAATTGCGACGCGAGCGGTGGCCCTGATGACGGAGTATGTGTTTAATGAGACCGATATTGTCAGGCTGTTTGCACCAGTTTATGCACCCAACAAAGCGTCTATGCGAGTCGTTGAAAAATGTGGCTATCAGCTGGAAGGGATTGCCCGGAAATCAGCGTTCAAGAATGGCGAGTTTTATGATGAGTTTATCTATGCCAGATTGAAACCCTGATAGCCGGGGACTGTTGAAAATCAGACTTGAGATAAGCCTATTTCGGCAGCGTCTATTTTCATTATCAATCAGCAAGATCGGTAGTGACGAAGTTTCCGGTGGGCAAAAATTTTCTGCGCGATCTGTGTCTGCGTCGGACTAATTTGTTCAGCGGTTTTAAATTGTTGCAAACTGCTATACAGACGCAAGGCCTGCCGCGATTGCCAGATTTTTTTTGTGGATAAAAAATATGCCTCATAGCATTACGTTGATTACGACCATTGCTGCCAGCCTGGGACTTGCTCTGATTCTGGGGATCCTGGCTAATCGATTAAAGTTACCGGCCCTGGTGGGTTATTTGATTGCCGGCGTCATGATCGGACCCGCCACCCCCGGGTTTGTTGCAGATGCCGGGCTGTCAGCCCAGTTGGCCGAGATAGGGGTCATCTTGCTTATGTTCGGTGTCGGGCTTCATTTTTCTTTTAAAGATTTGTTGCTGGTCAGACGAGTCGCTTTACCCGGCGCCCTTGTACAGATTGCGGTAGCTACTGCACTGGGTATGAGTGTCGCCCGTTTTTGGGGCTGGAGTTTGGGATCGAGCTTTATGTTCGGGCTGGCGCTTTCTGTAGCAAGCACGGTCGTGTTGGTCAGAGCACTGGAGCAGCGGGGGTTAATCCAGTCTGTCAATGGTCGTATTGCGGTTGGCTGGTTGGTAGTTGAAGATTTGGCCATGGTGCTGGCTTTGGTATTTTTGCCGCCGCTGTCCGGCTGGCTCGCCGGCAACGCTGCGGGTGATATGGCCGGTTGGGACGTGTTGTGGCCGTTGCTTATTACCATGGTCAAGATTTCAGTGTTTGTTGTGTTGATGCTGGTGATCGGCCGGCGGCTGTTTCCATGGTTGCTGAATTATGCGGCCGGTACCGGCTCCCGTGAGCTGTTTACTTTGAGCGTGATTGCCGCGGCGGTGGGTATTGCCTACGGTTCTTCGGAATTATTTGGCGCCTCGTTTGCGCTGGGCGCTTTTCTTGCCGGCATGATTATCAGTGAGTCTCACCTCAGTCACCGGGCCGCTGAAGAGTCTTTACCTCTCAGGGATGCGTTTTCAGTGCTGTTCTTCGTGTCGGTAGGCATGTTGTTTGATCCGAATATCCTGATTCAAGAGCCGTTGAAGGTGATTGTGGTGGTGACGATTATTGTGGTGGGAAAATCGCTGGCCGCCTTTTTGTTGATTCTTGCTTTCCGTTATCCGCTAAATACCGCGCTGACAGTATCGGCCAGCCTGGCGCAAATCGGTGAGTTCTCTTTTATTCTGGCAGGGCTCGGTTTTTCCCTGGGGTTATTGTCACAACAAGGTGTCAGCCTCATTCTGGCCGGCGCCCTTATTTCAATTGCACTCAATCATCTGGTTTTTTTGTTAATCGAGCCGGCCCAGGCCTGGATTCGGTCCCGTTCAAAACTGGCCCGCCTGCTTGAACGCCCCGATGATCCGCTGGCAGAGCTGCCGATGACCGCAGAAACCCGGGGAATTTCAGGTCATATGGTGGTGGTTGGCTGTGGCAGTGTTGGCCGGCATATTATTGAGACGCTGCAACAACAGCAGTTGCCTTTTGTGGTAGCAGAGCAGAACCGGGAACTGGTTGAGAGTCTGCGTGAAAAAGGCCTGCACGCTGTCGCCGGTGACGCATCGGAACCGGCTGTGCTGATTCAGGCACATATTGCCCGGGCAGGGATTTTATTGATCACCACGCCCGATACGCTTCGTAACCGCCGTATGATCGAGATTGCCCGTCAGCTCAATCCGCAGGTCGATATTCTGCTCCGCAGTCACAATGAAGAAGAAACCGAGCTGCTGGAAAAAGAAGGGGGCGGCACCATCTTGTTTGCTGAACAGGAGCTGGCACAGAGCATGGTGCGTCTTGCACTGGAAAAGGTTATGGTCAGGTAACGATCCTTATGATTCTGAATTGAGCACATGTGCAATTTCCGCTTCACCTTCCTGTTGCAGATAATCGAGAAACGTTTGCGCGGCTTTGGACAGTTTTTTGCCTTTGCGATGCACCGCATACCAACGGCGGTGTAATGGAAATTGCTCCACATCAAGAATCTTGAGTTTATTGGCGGCGAGCTCCAGTTGCAGGCTGTGCATCGACAAAATTGCGATGCCCAAGCCGGCCATCACCGCATGTTTGATTTCGTCGGCACCGCTCATTTCGATATAAGGTGAAACGCTGAGGCCGGCATCGGCGAACAGTTCCTCTATCGCTTTACGGGTGCCCGAGCCCGGTTCTCGACCGACAATATGCTCCCGGGCAATCTCTGCCAGACTGATATTTTTTTTGTTGCACAACGGATGATCAGGGCGCGCTACAATAACCAGCACGTTTTCCAGAAAAGGATATTCTTCTACCGGCAACTCGTCGGGTACTTGGCCCATAATATAAAGATGATCCTCATTGGCAGACAGCCGCGAAAGTAGTTGAGCGCGATTGGTTACCATCAGCCTGGGTTTGACCTTGGGGTAACGCTCGAGAAAGTTGCCGAGCAGATAAGGCAGAAAATATTTGGCTGAGCTGACCACAACCAGGTTGACCGGACCGGCGACCTCGTCTTTCAAATCATCTAGTGACGAGTCCAATTCATGCAGACGTTGCAATACATCGCGGCAGGCATCATAGACTTCCTGCCCGGCGACGGTGAGGTGGAGCTGCTTGCCGACCTGCTCCAGCAAGGGTGTGCCGATATTTTCTTCCAGCCGTTTGATTTGAATCGACACCGCCGGCTGGGTCAGATGCACCTCTTCTGCAGCACGGGTGAAGTTTTTCAACCGGGCGACAGCCTCGAATAAACGGAATTGCTGTAAAGTCGCATGAATCATGATGTATACCCGTGATGCCTGGAATGGTGCATGTATAACTAAAAGTAAATGATAAATATAAAAATTATTATCTTGTACTTATGGCTAATGTCAACTAATTTAGTGGTTACGACACAAGTCGCGTAGCAGGGGTAAACTAGTAGACCCCCACATTAATTAGGTTGCTACCAAGAGGAGTAATAACCATGGCAAAAACCTACCAAGCGGGTGTAAAAGAGTATCGCGAAACATACTGGATGCCCGAGTACACCCCTAAAGACACTGATTTGCTGGCCTGTTTCAAGGTCATTCCACAGGAAGGGGTGCCCCGTGAAGAAGCTGCTGCCGCTGTAGCAGCCGAGTCATCGACCGGTACCTGGACTACTGTCTGGACTGACTTGCTGACAGACCTGGATTATTATAAAGGCCGCGCTTACGCGATAGAAGACGTACCCGGTAATGACGAAGCCTTTTATGCGTTTATCGCTTACCCAATAGACCTGTTCGAAGAAGGTTCGGTTGTTAACGTACTGACCTCAATGGTTGGTAACGTATTCGGCTTTAAAGCTGTACGTGCACTGCGTCTGGAAGACGTTCGCATTCCTATTGCTTACGTGAAAACCTGTGGTGGACCACCACACGGTATTCAGGTTGAGCGCGATATTATGAACAAATATGGTCGTCCATTGCTGGGCTGTACCATCAAGCCAAAACTGGGCTTATCTGCGAAAAACTACGGCCGCGCTGTTTATGAATGTCTGCGTGGCGGTCTCGACTTCACCAAAGACGATGAAAACGTTAACTCACAGCCGTTTATGCGCTGGAGACAGCGTTTTGACTTTGTGATGGAAGCGATTGATAAAGCTGAACAGGAAACCGGCGAACGTAAAGGTCACTATCTGAACGTGACGGCACCGACCCCGGAAGAAATGTACAAACGCGCCGAACATGCCAAAGAACTGGGCGCACCGATCATTATGCATGACTACCTGACCGGCGGTTTCACTGCCAATACCGGCTTGGCCAACTGGTGTCGTGATAACGGCATCTTGCTGCACATTCACCGTGCAATGCATGCGGTATTGGACCGTAACCCGAACCACGGTATTCACTTCCGCGTATTAGCCAAGATGCTGCGTCTGTCAGGTGGTGATCACCTGCACTCCGGTACTGTGGTCGGTAAATTGGAAGGTGACCGCGCCGCGACTTTGGGTTGGATCGATATTATGCGTGATTCATTCATCAAAGAAGATCGGGCACGTGGCATTATGTTCGATCAAGACTGGGGTTCCATGCCCGGCGTATTCCCTGTTGCCTCCGGTGGTATCCATGTATGGCACATGCCTGCACTGGTCAACATCTTCGGCGATGATTCCGTACTGCAATTCGGTGGCGGCACCCTGGGTCACCCTTGGGGTAACGCAGCGGGTGCTGCGGCTAACCGTGTTGCGCTGGAAGCCTGTGTTGAAGCACGTAACCATGGCGCCGAGCTGGAGAAAGAAGGTAAAGAAATCCTGACTGCAGCAGCCCAACACAGCCCAGAGCTGAAAATGGCGATGGAAACCTGGAAAGAAATCAAATTCGAATTTGATACTGTCGACAAACTCGACGTCGCGCACAAGTAAGCGCCGCCTACTGATGGGCAGCTCAGTTGCCCATCAGTCT
>NZ_JAPDMV010000008.1 GCF_026319305.1 Methylophaga sp. OBS4 | reverse complement strand
GGTGGATATGAAAGATAAACAGGCCCTAACAGAATAACCGATGCATCCGTCCCGCTGTTTTTATCCGGCGGTCATTGCCAATCTGGAGGTGTTAAATGAGTATTTTTGATCAGCGTGAATCCAATATCAGAGCTTATAGCCGCGTGTATCCGGTTGTGTTCGACAAGGCAATGAATGCACGGCAGACGGATGAAGAAGGCAACGAGTATATTGATTTTTTCGCCGGTGCCGGTGTGCTTAATTTCGGTCACAATAATGAGCGTATGACCAAGGCAGTGATCGAATATATTCAATCCGGTGGCGTAACACATGCACTGGATATGCAGACCACTGCCAAACGCCGCTTTATGGAACGCTTTGAAAAAGTCATTCTCAAACCCCGTAATATGACGCACAAGATGCAGTTTATCGGCCCCACGGGAACCAATGCGGTCGAGGCAGCGTTAAAACTGGCGCGCAGGGTTACCCAGCGTCAGGAAATCATGGCCTTTACCCGTGGTTTTCACGGGATGACACTGGGCTCACTGGCCGCCACTGCCAACCGTTATTTCAGAGGCGCTGCCGGTGTGCCGCTTAACCATGTTTCGCATCATCCGTTTGGCTGTAACAAGCCCTGTCTGGGCTGCGAATCCGGTTGTGGACTCGAGAGCCTGGAAAACCTGCGCGGTCTTTACCGTGATAGTTCCAGTGGTGTGACGCCGCCGGCCGCTTTCCTGCTGGAAACGATACAGGCCGAAGGCGGGGTGAATGTGGCTTCCAAAGAATGGTTGCAGGCTGTGGCCGCGCTGGCGAGTGAAGTAGGGGCCTTGCTGATTGTTGATGATATTCAGGTCGGCATGGGGCGTACCGGTTCGTTCTTCAGTTTTGATGATATGGATCTTGATCCGGATATCATCTGCCTGGCTAAGGGGATCGGCGGCATGGGCATACCGATGGCGATGAACCTGATTAAACCGGATGTAGATGAATACTGGGCTCCCGGTGAGCATACCGGTACGTTCCGCGGTCAGAGCCTGTCGTTTATCGCCGGTAGCGAGGCATTGAGTTATTTCGAAGACGGCAAACTGATGGCGGATGTGAAAGACAAAGCACAAGTGATGGCACAGGCTTTGGCACCGCTTGAAGAGCAGTTTCAACAGATTCAAATCAGGGGCAAAGGCATGATTCTGGGGCTGGACGTGTCCACAGGTGAACGTGCTAAGGCTATCGTCGATAACTGCTTTAAAGCCGGCCTGCTGATTGCCAGCTGTGGCACCGGCGGCCGGGTCGTCAAGTTGATACCGCCGCTTACTATTCCGGAGGATGATCTCAAAAAAGGTCTGCAAGTGTTGGTTGATACAACGCTGAAAGTAATGGAGGAAGCGGTATGAGACAGCGCGACGATATGACCTTTCCGTTTGAGGAATACGAACGCCGTCTGGGCGAATTGCGAATACGTATTGCGCAGCGGCATCTGGATGCGGTGGTGATAACCGATCCGGAAAATATTATGTATCTGACTGATTATCAGACCACCGGTTATTCTTTCTTCCAGGCGCTGGTGGTGCCGCTGGAGAAAGACCCGTTCATGATTACGCGGGCGATGGAAGAGTCCAATGTTATTGCCCGCACCTGGGTGGACAGAACCCGGCCTTATCCGGATACCGGTGATGCGATTCAAATGCTGGTTGATGCACTGCGTGAATTTGGGCTGGCTGATAAGCGCATTGGTTATGAACGTAACAGTTACTTTTTTCCAGCCTATCAACAGGATTTCGTTCATACCACCTTGACCGATGGCAAATTGCTCGACTGTTTCGGTATTGTTGAACAGGGCCGTATCCGTAAATCGCCGGTTGAAATTGAACTGATGCGCAAAGCGGCCGCCGCCACGGAAGCCGGTATGAAAGCCGGACTGGAAACGGCGGCCGCTGGCGTGACAGAAAATGAAATTGGTGCAGCCATCAGTGCCGAAATGTTCCGGGCCGGTGGCGAACCGCCCGCAGTAATGCCTTATGTGACATCCGGTCCACGCAGCATGATCGGTCATGCCACCTGGGAAGGGCGTAGCGTGCAGCCGGGCGAACATGTGTTTCTTGAAGTAGGCGGCTGCTACCGTCGTTATCACACGGCAATGATGCGCACGGTGGTGCTGGGTGAATTATCTGATTCCATGTATCAAGCGCAGGACAAAATGAATCAGGCTTTGAGCGCCGTGCATGACTATGTGCAACCAGGCATGACCGTGTCCGATGTTGATAATCTGGTGCGAAACATTATTTCTAACAACACGGTCGGCGCCAGACTGATTACCCGTTCCGGTTACTCTATCGGTATTGCCTTTCCTCCCAGCTGGGACGAAGGTTATATCCTCAGTTTGAAACAAGGCGAATCGACCATCCTGGAAGAAGGTATGACTTTCCATATCATTCCGTGGATGTGGGGCGTTGACGGTGACAAAACCTGCGGTATTTCCGACACTATTTTTATTACATCCGAAGGCTGCGAATCATTTTTCACGCTGGATCGTGACTTTACGGTCAAACCGGAACAGGCTGATAAAAAACTGGTGGCGTTCGGCAAAACACGAACAGACGAGCAAGCACAGCAGGAAGACAAGGATAAAAAAACTACCACAGCAAAGCAAAATAAATGAGGTCATCATGTTAACCGCAACCAATCCGTTTACCGGGGAAAAAATTAATAGTTACCCAGCGCTGGATAAAGCAGGCATTGATAACCGCATCGCGGCAGCAAACAGTGCTTTTCAGAGCTGGCGGTTTACCCCCATCCGCGAGCGCGGTGAAGTACTCAACGCTGTTGCCCGTTGTTTACGGGAGAACAAAACCGTTCTTGCCAGACTGATGGCAGAAGAAATGGGTAAGCCGGTAAAAGAAGGCATCCCGGAAGTAGAGAAAGCCGCGTTCTGCGCCGAGCACTATGCCGAGTTTGCGGAGCAATATCTGGCCCGTGAAGAACTGCCCTCCGATGCTTCGCTAAGTTATGTTTGTTACCAGCCTTTGGGCACCTTGCTCGGCATTTTGCCCTGGAATGCACCCTTGTGGCTGGCATTTCGTTATCTGGCGCCTGCACTAATGGCGGGTAACACCTGCGTGCTGAAACATGATCCTAATGTGCCCGGCTGTGCTGAGGCCATAGCTAATATATTCCGCGACGCAGGCGTGCCTGACAATATTATGGTTAATCTGCCGGTAGAAACAGCGCTGGTGGAAACGGCGATTCGTGATCCGCGGATTGCTGCTGTGTCTTTTACCGGTTCGGCGCACGCCGGTGCTAAAGTTGCGTCAATAGCTGCCTCGGAGATCAAACCGTCGGTGCTGGAACTGGGCGGGTCCGATCCCTTGATCGTTCTGGCTGATGCCGATTTGGAACAGGCTGCGGATATCGCCACTTTGTCGCGTATTATCAATGCCGGTCAGTCTTGTATTGCCGCCAAACGTATTATTGTTGAAGCCGCTGTTTATGATGACTTTATCGGTCGAGTTTTTAACCGCTTGCGAAAACTCAAACTGGGCGATCCTTGGGATGAAAACACCGATATTGGTCCGATTGCCCGCTTTGATTTACGTGAAAATCTGCATCGGCAAATCACGAATACTATTGAAGCAGGCGCCCGTTGTCTGCTGGGTGGAGAGATGCCGGAAGGAAACGGTTTCCATTACCCGGTGACTTTGCTTGTCGATGTGACCGCTGATATGTGTGCATTTCGTGAAGAAACTTTCGGCCCTGTCATGTCTGTGACCCGGGCAGCATCGGTTGAAGATGCCCTGGCTTTAGCTAACGATAGCGAGTTTGGTTTAGGTGCAGCGGTATGGACGGCGAACAGGGTGCTGGCGGAAGATCTGGCGCTGAAACTGGATGCTGGTCAGGTGGCCATTAACGGCATAGTCAAAACTGACCCGCGCCTGCCCAGCGGTGGTATTAAACGCTCCGGTTATGGTCGTGAGCTTGGCCCGCACGGCATCAAAGAGTTTGTGAACGCCAAGCAGGTGTGGATTAAATAATCCCTATGGCCTGTTAACGGAATTTACGCCGATACCATAACCAGCCACCGACAAGGGTGAGTGCGGTGGTTAAAAAGCCGGTGATAAAGACTAATAACCGGCCACTGAGGCCCAGTGCTTCACCGCTGTGCAAAGGAAACAGCCAGAACGATAACTGCGGCAGGAAACCCATCGTATTTAGTTGCTGCTGTGCCAGCACAGTACTGCTTTGCGGGTGCAGCCACAACATCGAACTGCCCGTCGTCTGACGAGGATCGCCAGGCTGTCTGAGGGTGATGCCGGCTGCCGGTGATATTTCAGTGGGCGGGCTGATTCGCATCCACTCGGCATCAGGCCAATATTGTTGCACGGCAGGTAGCCAGTTATCGGGATTGATAGGACTGTTCGGCTTGAAATCGACTTTCAATTGAGGCGGATGCGGTCTGGATAACAGGGTGTCAGTTTGAACATGGAAGATCATGCTGATGCCACTGATGATTAATACAACAAATACCGGCGTGGCTGTCAGGCCCATCAGAATATGCCATCTACGTAATTTGCCGATAAAGGGAGTCACCCGCTTGTTACGTGCCATTAACCAGTCCCATGCCGCCTTGCTTCTGGGCCAGCCGAGGTAAATACCGATAATCAGATTGATTAGAATCAGTATGGCCATAAAACCAAGGAACAGCTCTCCATACTCATCCATCAATAAAGTGAAATGGAGCAGGTAGATAAAGGAAGTAAAATAGTTGCCCCATTCACGGATACCGGTGACTTCAGCGGTGAACGGATCGATCAGCACTTCCAGGCGTTTGCCGTAATCGGGCGAACTTGATTCCATTTCGATATAAGCGGTATAGACGGCCTGATCATGGCGAGGTTTACGTAATGAGTTGATATGGCTGATGCCGGGCAAAGCCATCATCGCACTGTTTATGATGTCTGACACAGGCGCAGCTGTGTTACCGTGATTTTCCGTCAGCAGCAGCTCGGGATTGAGCCATTCATCGATAGCATGATCAAAGACGATCACTGACCCGCTGATGCTTTGCAGCAACAGCGGGATCAAAATAATCAGGCCAGAGATTTTGTGAAACTCAATCCAGAATTTTCGCATGCGCACAGATTAGCGGTTTCCGTTTAAAAGTCCAGCGAATATCCCAGGGTTACGGTACGGCCCCGGCCTTTGAAGTAGCGCTCATCCAGCGTGTTCGTCGTTTGTGAATAGTAGTCAAAATAGTCTTCGTTCAGCAGGTTGGCGAAAGCCAGATTAACGGTTCCTTTCGGCAGTTGATAGGCTAAAGACGCGTCTACCAGGGTGTAGCCGTCGAAATTGACTTCGTTTTTGCCTTCAGGCTCGTCGAAGTTGCGGTCAAAGTTGTAACTGGCCTGGATGAATGAAGACAGCTTCGGTGTCCAGCGCGCATTCCAGTTGGCGAGCAGGCGATTAGGCGGGATATTGTTGCCATCCAGATCGGTATCGGTTTTGCTATCATCATCCGAGTCATAACGCCCCCGAATATAGGAGTAGCTCAGCTCGACACGGTGATCATCATTGGCCTGAAGACCGAAGGTGGTTTCGACACCGCTGATCTCGGTTTTTTCACGCCGGACAAAATAGGTTCCGCCGATATTTTCCAGCCGTGATCCCAGATCCGAGTCGGATTCGTAGTAGCTGATTTCAAAGTCGACAGGTTGCCAGTTGATACGGATACCAACTTCACGATTGTCCGTGAGTATCGGTTGCAGATCGAGGAAATTATCCACGTCCTGACCCGGCGTGCCGATACCGCGCAACACACGGCCGACATCAGGCATGCCGAAGCCTTCAGAATAGTTGGCAAACACACTGAACCAGCTCAGCGGCGAGACAACTACACCGGCGTTGTAGAGTGTTTCGCTGAAGTCCGGGCTACCGCCTTCAACATCAACACCACCGGCCTTATTAGTGGACCAGATGGTATGAAAACTGTCGGTATCCAGCTTGGCTTTTTCATGTCGAACACCGGCATTCAAAACCAGCATTTCCACCGGTTTAAACTGGGCCTGCAGGAAGGGCGCATAGTTCTTGAAGGTGGTTTCCGGCACCCAACTGCGGTTGGTCACGGCCAGTTCCTGTTCGGTCATATCATGCAAAATATCCATGCCCGCGGTCAGGGTGAGTTTGTCATCCAGCAGATCGTCTTTGCTGAAGGTAAATTTGGCGCCTTTTTTGATTGATCGGGTTTGGGACTGATCAAACAGCGTGCCTTCAGGTGCGATAGAGGGATCCTGGAATGATGCAAAGGTACCGCCGCCGAACATGGCTTCAAATTTCTGACGATAGGCATGGGCGGTAAAATGGGTGCCGAGCAAATCATAATTCTCGTACTTGGCACTGGTTGTCAAAACGCGGTTGCGTGGGGCATCACCGGGCAGATGGCCAGGGGTAGAGGTAGCAGGAGTTTTCATGCTGCGATCACCGGGTATATTGATCCAGTCATTATCGCCATCAAGCTGATAGCGGTTAACTTGGACTTGAACATTCTGATTATCATCCAGCCAGTAGCCCAGCTTGCCGAACAGATCATAGCTGCGTGAAGCCATAATATCGCCCTGGGTATTGTCAACGGCAATCTCTCTGCCATCGGCATCCAGAAACATGCCTTGTTTTTCATAACTCAGGCCCAGCGAATATTCGAAATTATTCTGGCTGCCACGCAGTCCGTAGCTTGTGCGATAGCCAAGCGTGTCGTCACCGACTTCACTGGTTGGCATGGTGACTTGAACATTCATATTCTGATCGAACTTGTTGCTGGTCGGGCGGCGGGTAATAAAGTTGATAATACCGCCGGTCGCGCCCAGACCATGAATGGCGCTGGCACCATGGATCACCTCGATACGTTCCACCATAGACAGGTCGATGGTATGACCATCTCGCTGTGAATCACGCAAGGGGTTGGATTGTGGCACGCCGTCGATTAGAAATAAGGGCGCACGGCCACGGAAGGTTTCACCGGCACTGCTTAGTTTCTGTCTGGCAGGGGTGAATGAAGGCAGCAAACTGCTCAACACTTGTGAAGCATCAGGCGAGATTTTCAGTTGTTGCTCTATTTGCTCGCGATTGATCACGGTCACGACCTGGGGGGAGTCTTTCAACTTTGTGTCTGAGCGTGTAGAGGTAATAACCATTTCATCCAGCTCTACGACCGGATCTGCCATAACGGGCATTGCTGAGCATATGACAGGAACAATGATTAGACTACGATAAGCCAGGGGTTTTAACTTCACCATATTCTCCGATTGATTGATTTGTGGAATAGTCAGGAATAATAATGCAAATGATAACGCTTATCAATAATGTTTTTAGGGGAGGGGCATGCAACCATGCGATATTTCACGTCGATATTAAGAAGGAGGTACTGACAAAGTCAGGCTGAGCAAGCTGTTGAGCTCAATATAAAGTATGTTGCTGTTTGATTTTATGATTGAGTGCTTGTTGCAGTGAATGGCAGCAAATCTTGTGTGATGACAGGCTCAGTGTATGGCCTTATTTATGCCCGCTAGCAGGCCTATCCAATTATTCAGGTGTGCTGTTATGGTCGTCCGTTTTTAGTTTATTGATTGGTGATCTCCTTGCAGGTACGTGAATTCATAATGGAAGCGAGTCATTCTCGCTGTAAACGCCAACGTGCAAACCATCGGAGTCATTAATGGCTACATCAAAGTTAATCGGTCGGCAGCAGATTTCACAATCTTCTATGTAATCCTGATGGGGGACTGAGCAGTCGATTACGACGCTAAACGGTTCACCGCAATACGGGCAGACGATTTCATATTCTTCCAAAGCGTGCAGCATTTCGTTTCCTCCGCTATTGGAACCACGTTCATCTCTATGCTAAACCATAAATCTCCTGCTTTGGGAAGATTTATTCATTTATTCAACATGATTTTATCGCTGCTTTAATCTGCTGGCCGCCTACTCTTGTTTCCGCTGTTGACAACATTGTTAACCTGATTATAATGATATGATATATCGTAAATATAAAAAGAGACGGAAATGAAAGATAAACTGGGTATGGCCTGTACCGGAGTGTGCATGATTCATTGTTTGATAACACCGGTTCTTTTAACGTTGGGCGCCACCGGATTATTTTGGGAAGTACTGCAAAGTGAGCGAGTGCATCAAGTTTTAGTGTTTCCGGTAGTGTTGATTGCCAGCCTGAGTTTTCCGTTTTCCTATCTGAAGCATCGTGTGTTGCTGCCATCATTACTGGGTGGCGGGGGAGCATTTTTAATTGTGATGGCTGTATTTGCCGGTGAAGAAAATGAATTCGTTATGACCGTCACGGGCGGTATGTTATTGCTGATGGCGCATGGCTGGAATCACGCTCTCAACAAACGTTTTAACCGGCCAGTGTTAGCACAGGAAAGAACGTCATCATGATAATGGATAAGGAAGTGACCGTGTTGGCAGGGATCTACGATAACAATGTGAATCTGGCGATTTGGCAGCGCGAAACTCCAGAGGCGCTATCGGCCTATGCCGTCTTTTTATTAAGTGCTTTTCCTGGTTTTGATATACGAACAGTGGTGAAACCGGCGGAGATCGATGATCTGCTGAGTCATAAATTGCCTGAATATCAATACAAACGGGATTTTATCGCTGATGTAACTTCGCTGTGCGAAATGTTCTGCGATCTGTTTGATTTAAAACAGTTGGGACTGAGACTTGGTCTGGTTGATACTGCCATGTGTCCACGCTTTCATACCGATCATTTGCCCTGTCGGCTGGTGACCACATATATTGGTGCCGGCAGTCAATGGCTTGTCGAACCGGCGGTGGATCGCAGCAAATTAGGTGCGGGTGCCAACGGGTTGCCGGATCATGCGTCAGGCATTTACCTCGATGAAGGTGAAATAAGGCAACTGCAGGCCGGAGAGGTGGCGTTGTTAAAAGGCACGCAATGGGCGGGCAATGAACAAACCGCGATTGTGCACCGTTCCCCGCATATTGCAGCAGGCGATAAACGCCTATTGTTAACGCTGGATTTTGCAGATTGACAAGGATTTAATGTGTATTTTTACCGGACAGCCTTATTATTTTTCTTGATAACTGCCACGGCGCTCGCAGCAGAGCAAGGGCATAAAGCGCATCGTCAGCCTCATGTGCATGGACAGGCACAACTGCATATTGTGCAGCAACAATCGCAGTTATTAATTGAACTGAATACACCAGCGATGAATATTTTCGGTTTTGAGCATGTGCCAAACAGTAAACAGCAGCAAAAACAGGTGGATACGGTATTATCATCATTGCACGATGAAGAAACGGCATTCGCGATAACAGGCGGTGGCTGTATGCTGGAAACGATTACCGTGGAGGATCCATTCAGTCACACGCTTGATGATGCCGAACCGGCGAAAGCCGGAAGCGAGCATGCAGAGGTCACAGTGTTGTACACTTTTCTGTGTAAGCAGCCTGACAGCTTGCAGGCAATTGATATCAGATTATTTGATGCCTTTAACCATATTGAACATATCCAGGCACAATGGGTGCTTAACGCCAAACAGGGCGGCGCCAGGTTTAATCGCCGCGACCATCTGTTAAAAGTGAACTAAGATGTCAAAAACCAAGATCGACAAAATCATTCGTAAAGCCGAACACAGCTGTGAGCAAGCCGGCGCGCGTTTGACGGCTAAACGTAAAAATGTGTTGAGTTCATTATTACGTGCATCAATGCCGTTATCGGCCTATGAGATTGCTGAACACTACAAAGCTGACTTTGATGATGCTATCCCGGTGATGTCGATATACCGGATGCTCGATTTTCTGTCACAAGAAAATCTGGTGCACAAACTGGACTCTACTAATAAATACGTGGCCTGTTCTCATATTGCTTGTGATCATGCGCATGAAATTCCGCAGTTTCTGATCTGTGACACTTGCCATAATGTACGTGAAATCGGTGTTAAAAAGGACATTATTGAAGCCTTACGTGATAGTGTCGCCAGTGCTGGTTTTCAGCTTGGCAGTCCACAATTGGAACTGCACGGCCTTTGCGAAAACTGTCGTTAAACCCGATTCTTCGGCTGACGTTTATTCCTGATACGGAATAACATTGGTCACCGACATGCTATAAGCCGATGTTGCCATCTCATTTTCAGTAACGGTGGTGTGCAGCGTTCCTTCCAGCCAGTATGGATCATAAATCGAATCAATTTTCATGCCTTGTTCAAAACTGGCATAGACGATTTGATTGGGCGGTGGTGGTGGCACATGGATACAGGCACCGAAATAGGGGACCAGAAAAAAACGGGTGACAATTTGCCCGGCGTTTATTTCTATAGGCACAATAAAACCGGGCAACCGGACCAGCTGGTTATCATATTCATCGCGTACCCGGGTCGAGATTAACGCCTGTTGATAACGGCTGTCGCCTGCCTGACTCAAGGCATCGGACAAGGCATTGCTTATCTGATCAGCTTCCGAACCGTCTTCAATATTGTTCAAAGCTTCCGGGGGATTAAGCAAGGCTTGCAGATCTGCTTCAGGTAATAAATCGGTCCACTCAATTTGTTGATATGACGATTTTGTGGACTCGGCCATTACCAGCAGTGGGAATATGGTAAGCATCAGCAGAAGTGCTGTCGGCCGGCCAGGCAATAAGGTGTGAAATAGAGACCTTTTCACAATGTCTTCTGGCGGGGTTAAACGAGTAAGGATCTCAAAGAAAGACATAACATTCCTGATGCAGATGAAATATTAAATGTTATGTTATAACATTTAGTTCAATGTTTGAAGCAGACAGGAAAACCAGCATCAATGCAAAGCCAGACAAAAGAGAGCGTAATAGAGATCAGCGATGTGCATTTCCGTTATCCCGGAAAATCAGCAGCAGATGTAATCCGGATTCCGCAGTGGCAGGTCCAAAAAAATGAGCGGCTGTTTATTTACGGTCCTTCGGGATCGGGTAAATCTACTTTGCTTAATTTACTGGCCGGTATCCTGCAACCGCAACAAGGGCAGATCACGTTATTGGGACAAACTTTTTCCGCCCTTAATAATCATCGTCGTGATATGTTCCGCGCCCGTCATCTGGGCATGGTTTTTCAGCAGTTCAATCTGATTCCCTATCTCAGTGTATTGGACAATATTCAACTGGCTGCTCATTTTGGCGATAGTAAGGCGGAAACGGTCAATATACGGCTGCAGGCTTTATTCAGTGGTTTACAGCTGGATCTGCAATTGCTTTCCCGTCGTGCGGATAAACTCAGTGTCGGTCAGCAGCAACGGGCCGCCATTGCCAGGGCATTGATTAACCATCCTGAGATTCTGATTGTCGATGAACCGACATCGGCGCTGGATAGTGATGCCCGGCAAGGGTTTCTATCGTTATTACTGGACCTGGTTGAGGAAAATCAGAGCACGTTGCTTTTTGTCAGCCATGATCGCTCGCTGGCGCATAACTTCTCTCGCCAGATCGATATGCAGATGTTGAACCGGGTAGAGGCATCCCTGTCATGATGCTCAAGCTGGCCTGGAAAAGTCTGTGGGAACGTCGCGGCAGTGTAGCGTTGACAGTGTTGATGATCGCCGTCAGCGTATTTGTATTGCTCAGCGTGGAAACGGTGCGTTATCAGGCCAAGAGTAGTTTCAGCAAAACGGTTTCCGGGGTGGATTTGATCGTTGGCGCCCGCAGCGGCGAGTTGAATTTGTTGTTGTATTCGGTATTCCATATCGGTCATGCCAGCAATAATATTTCCTGGCGCAGTTATCAGGACATTGCAGCCAATGCCGATGTGGCGTGGACGATTCCTTTATCCTTGGGCGATTCGCACCGGGGCTACCGGGTCATCGGCACTACTGACGATTTGTTCCGTTTTTTCAAATATGGCGATAAACAAGCACTGACGTTTACTGCCGGTCAGCCGTTTACGGCGATTTATGATGCGGTCATCGGTGCTGAGGTGGCAGCACAGCTCGGTTATCAAACCGGAGATGAGTTAATTTTATCGCATGGCCAGTCGCAAACCAGTTTCAGCCGCCATGACGACAAACCATTTACTGTCAGCGGCATTCTTGCTGCTACCGGCACGCCGATTGATAAAACGATTTATGTGAGTTTGGCCGGCATAGAAGCGATTCACCTTAACTGGCACAGCGGGGTCAACCTGTCTGCCTATACGCCGGCTGAGCAGATGTTAACTGCACAACAACTAGTGCCACAGTCGATCACTGCTTTTATGCTCGGTTTGGAATCAAAGCTGGCTACCTTCAAGTTGCAAAGACAAATCAATGATTATCAACAGGAAGCGTTACAGGCAATTTTGCCCGGCGCTACCTTATTTGCCTTGTGGCAGATGATGGAGGATGTAGAAAACTTGTTGTTGCTGATTTCAGTATTGGTATTGGCCGGTGCTTTGTTTGGCATGAGCAACATGTTGCTGGTATCAATGCGGGAACGGCGCTATGAACTGGCTATCTTAAGGGCAATAGGGGCCGGACCCTGGTTGATATTTGTATTGCTGCAATTGGAAGCGATGATTATTACGCTATTGGGCATTGCTCTCGCAGGACTGGCATTGTGGCTGGCAACAGGTTTGTTGCAGGATACGTTGAGCGCGCAATACGGGCTTTTTATCAGCGGCAATCCCATCAATATCGCTATTGTCCGCGATATGGGGTTAATTATGCTGGTAAGTGTGGCGGTGGCGTTAATACCGTCGCTCAGCGCCTATCGTTACTCCTTATATACCAAGCTGAGCGCTAACCGCTAGGGTTTGTAATTCAAACAAATGACGTTTATCGCCCAGGCCGATACCTGTGGCGATAATTGTAAAGCCCAGCTGCTGGTAAAACCTGAGCAGAGCAGGGTAGTGATCGACTGCGTCCAGTTGCAGACTGGCCTGCCCGACTTGATTAACACAATGTTGCATCAGTAATTTGCCATAACCCTGTCCCTGACAGCCGGGGTTAACAGCCAGTTGCGTGATATAGAAATCCGCATCCGGTGCGTCTGGCCAGCAATCATCATAATAATCGGCTTTTTCTCTGCCCAGCGCGATACATCCCAGAACTTGTTGATCCCGCTCCAGGATGAATACCTGTTTGTTTTTCATGTTTTCGAGCACTTGCTCCTCATCATAAACCCCCTGCCAGTGATGCATATTCTGCTGACTCATGGACTCAGCACAACTGAGCAGGAGTCGGGTCAGAGCAGGAATATCTGAATGGAGGGCTTTACGGATGATGGGATTCATACAAGACTGACCACGATACTGGCGCTGACGCACCAGACCACAATTATTAATGGAGACAGCCGCGCGAACTGTAACAGTAAAAAACCGGTCAGCGCGATAATAAAATCAGAAATATGATCGACGACGCTGACCCAGAGCGGATCATATAAAGCAGCTGCCAGCAACCCGACGACTGCGGCATTAACGCCTGCCACCGCGCTGGCAGCAGCGGGATAGTTAAGCAGATTCTTCCACAATGGCAATATGGCGGCTACCAGCAAGAATCCCGGCAGGAATATCGCCAGCAACGCCACCAGGGCGCCTGACAAACCACCGTTATCACCCGGCAGCATCGCGCCCAGATAGGCTGCAACAGAAAACAAAGGGCCCGGCACGGCCTGCGCGGCGCCGTAGCCGGCCAGATATTCATCAGCAGCCACCCAGCCGGGAGCAACAACGGTATTTTCCAGCAATGGCAATACCACATGACCACCGCCAAATACTAAAGCCCCTGCCTGATAAAAGGCTTCAACGACTGCCAGCAGACTGCTACTGTCAGCCAACAATGGTAAGCCTAACAAAAGCACAGTAAAGATAGCCAGCAACAGCCAGGCGAGGTGCTTGCCATAGTTTAATTTCAGCTCGGCAACCGGCATAAGCTGTTGATCGCGACAGACAACCAAACCGGCAACAGCACCTGCGACCACGACCAGCAATTGGATCAGTGGCTGATTGACCAGCAGCAGGAGGACAACAGAAACCAGTGCAATCAACAGACGCTGAAGATCCGGGCATAACTGTCTGGCCATCAGCAATACCGCCTGAGCAACAACGGATAATGCCACCAGTTTCAAGCCATGGATAGCCGCGTCACTGATCGTGCCGGAAACAACAGGCAGTAATTGAGCAAAAATAAACAACAGGATGGCGGAGGGCAGGGTAAAAGCGACAAAAGCAGCAATGGCACCCAACCAGCCGGCTCTGAGCAATCCCAGTGTAAACCCCATCTGACTACTGGCAGGACCAGGTAAAAATTGACATAAGACCAGTAACTGGGTGAACTGTTCTTCCGTCAGCCACCGGCGTTTTTCGACAAATGCATGACGATAATACGCAATATGAGCGATTGGCCCGCCAAAAGAGGTGAGGCCAAGCTTGAGGAAGGCGATAAATACTTCAAAAACGGAACCTGTGGTTTTCATCAGGGCAATAGTTGTCTGTCTGTTTCAGTCAGACTGCATTATGCTGGCTGTAGCTAAGATTGCAAGAACACTAAGCCTGAGGCACCCATTCAGTCCGGGGGGCCGGCCGGGGCTGGTGCAAGCGGGCCCATACTTTTTCATGGATGTAGAAAGCGGCGGTATTAATCGCCGGTTCTACCAAGGCCATGGCGCCGCCGACAACTATACTGCCGGTCATGATATAACCCACAGTGAAAGCGACAGTGAAGTGGACCGCTGCGAAACTGATTGTCTTAATCATGATATTGTCCTTTCAATAATTCTGAATACATGTCTGTTTGATAATAATTATCATTTACCTTTAATGATTGGTAAAACAAATAAAATCAATGATTACGATTGATAAAACACAAAATAAAAAAATCGTTTTAATCGATTGCTTTTATTTGAATAAATCGTTTTACAGATTAGCTGAGGTGAGCTAGATTAGAGGCAACTTCGACAGCGCGAATCAATGTTTTGCGATGTTGGCTAGGCAGGTTTGCAACGATACACAAGGAGGCACGTAGTATGAGTACCATCGATATCGGTATTAACAAACAGGACAGACAGGATATTGCTGAAGGCCTGAAACGCTTGCTGGCTGATTCATACACCCTGTATTTACAAACCCACAACTTTCACTGGAATGTCACCGGTCCGCAGTTTCGTGAACTGCACCTGATGTTCGAGGAGCATTACACAGAACTGGCCACAGCGGTGGATGAAATCGCAGAGCGCATTCGTACTCTGGGTATCGCCGCCCCCGGCACCTATAAAACCTTTGCTGAGCTCAGTAGCATTAAGGAAGTTGAAGGTGTACCCAAGGCTGCGGAAATGGTGGTCACGTTGACCCATGGTCATGAGCAGGTGGTCAAAACCTGCCGCGATGTATTGAAACTGGCTCAGGAGGCTGATGACGAGTCTTCAGTAGCATTGATATCAGACCGCATGCGCGTTCATGAGAAAACTGCATGGATGTTGCGGGCCATGCAGTAATCCTGTAACGAAAAGCAGAAACAGAAAAGGGAGCCATGGCTCCCTTTTTTATGGGCCGGAATAAAGCTACTAAGCTAATTTCTTCTCGAGTAATGTTTTCAGCTCGCTGATTTGGCGGGACAGATCATCAATAGTCGTTTCACCAGCGTGCTCTTGTTGCCATTGCGCGGCATTTTCTTTTTCCATCACATTGACTACGATGCCGATCAGCATATTGAGAAAAGCAAAAGTATTAAGAAAGATAAAACTGATATAAAAGGCCCAGCTTATCGGGTAAACCGTCATGGTTTCGTACATCACGTCAGTCCAGTCTTCAAAGGTCATGACTCTGAACAGGGTTAGCATGGAAACAGCGATATCGCCCCACAGAGTGGGGTTTATTGGGGCAAAAAACGTGGTGCCGACCGCTGCGTAGATATACACAATAATAAACATCAGCAGGGCGACATAACCCAGTTGCGGCAGGGCTTTCAGCAGTGAATTGAGCAACAGGCGCAGTTCCGGGATGACTGAAACCATCCGCAATACGCGGAAAATACGAATCAATCGTCCGACCAGCGCCAGCTCGCTGTCTTCAATCGGGACCAGACTGATCACAACGATTAAAGAATCAAAAATATTCCAGCCACTTTTGAAAAAATGCCATTTATTGCTTTCAGCAAAAAAACGTATTGATATTTCAATCAGGAAGAAAAGGGTAATACTATAGTCAAGCCACTCAATGACCGTGAGTATTTGAGGCGAGATATTATAGGTCTTGGCGCCGGTGAGCAGCGCTGAAAACAAAATGACCGTTACCACCATCATTTCAAACAGACGGTTGTTGCGGATACTGTTGAACACGGCGGCAAAGCCAAGCGGATTATCTGATCGTACGCTGTCCATGTTATCTCCGAAAAAATGCGATATAGCAGCGGAATAATAATCATTGTTGGCTTTATTGCAAGTTGAATATGCAGCGGTTATCTCTATGGTTGTCAATAGTTTGTGGTATGTTCGGTTATTGCCGGAACAAATAAGGAGAAATGAGATGAGTTCAACATCAACCACTTTACGGGACATCGTGGGTCTGGGACATCAGCCATCTGCACTGAGCGAATCAGCATTGATCATGATTGACTGCCAGAACACCTACCGGCAAGGCGTCATGCAACTTGAAGGTGTAGAAGCTGCATTGGTTCAAGCCAGAAAATTGTTAAATCTTGCTCGTGAGCATGGGATAGCGGTGTTTCATATTCAACATGACAGCGGGACAGGATCGCCATACGATATTGATACTGAACTGGGGGCTATTGCTGATGAGGTGGCGCCTCAGGATGGCGAGCATATCATCATTAAACATTTTCCCAACGCGTTTATCCAGACAGCCCTTGATGATGCCTTGCGGAGTCGAGGCGTGGAGAACATCATTCTGGCCGGCTTTATGACTCATATGTGTGTTAACTCAACCGCGCACGGTGGTTTTAATCTGGGATATCAACCGACTGTTGTTGCCAATACCACGGCCACGCGGGCCTTGCTGGCGGCAGATGGCAGCCTTATTCCGGCCAGCCAGGTGCACAATGCGGCATTAGCATCAACACGTGACCTTTATGCTACTGTCGTCAATACAGTGGATGAATTGCCGATCTGAATTTCACAGACTGGATTCCAGCACGTATACCGCGCGAAGCCTTTAATGGTAGGGCTGCCTCATTTTTTGCATACGTGATGGCAAATTCATCAAACAACCATATCTTTTTGCTCACATCGATATAAATATTCATTAGAAAGAGCCCGCATCCAGCGGGCTCAATTGCCACTGAAGAAGAGTAGCAACTCTTCGGTCAAACCGGCAACGGTTAAAGGTGTTGGCGGGTGTTACAGAGGTTTCACCCATCATAGGGCTAAAAGTTGAGCCTGGTCCGGATCCAGATCAGGTTATACCTCACTCAGCCGTGTAGTTGATCCGCCGGACCAAATAACTCGTAATGAATGCTGGATGCAGGGGTCTGGTGTTGTTGCAGTAGCTGATATGTATGTTTCAGCATTGCTTTGGGGCCACACAGATAATAATCCGCATCCTGCTCACCAATTAGCGTTTCAACCAGGTTCGCATCAAGCAGACCTTCGCTGTCATAGCGGTTAGCCGCGTGATCGGCAGCTGTTGGTTCACTGTAACGGACATGCCACTGCATATTGATATGCTTATCTGCCAGCCGCGCAATTTCATCCTCAAAAGCATGTACGTCACCGTTTATGGCTGCTTGGATCAGAATGATCCGCCGTTTGCCATCGGCTTTATCCAGAGCATCATGCAACATGGATAATAAAGGCGTAATGCCGACACCACCGGCAATAAACACCTGTGCCGTTGTGTCATTTTCAGGTGTTTTCAGCGTGAAATCGCCGCATGGCGGGGCAATCTCTATGAGGTCACCTTGTTGAATGTGCTCATGCAAAAAGTTTGAGACTACGCCCGCAGGTGAATCTGCGGGTGATGGCAACTCGCGCTTGACGCTGATGCGGTATGTGGCACTGCCCGGTTCATTGGACAGGCTGTAGTTGCGCATAGTATGCCGGCCCTCTGCAGCCGGGACACGTACCGTAATGTATTGTCCGGGTTTATGAGGAGGCAGTTTTTCACCATCTTGAGGCTGCAAATAAAATGAGGAAATGTTATCGCTGTTAAATTCCCGCTTCACAACGACAAAAGGCTTAAACCCTTGCCAACCGTATTGTTCTTCATGGTGCTCATATATGGCTTTTTCACGGTTGATAAAAATATCGGCCAAAGCCATATAGGCTTCGCCCCATGCTTCAATAATATCTTCGGTTGCCGCATCACCCAGTAACTCGCGTATAGAGGCCAGCAGATTAGCGCCGACAATAGGATAATGTTCTGCTTTGATCCCAAGAGAAGCATGTTTTTGTGCAATCAATTCGACCGCGCCGGCTAACGCTTGCGGATTATCAATATGCTGAGCATAAGCACAAATTGCCGAGGCCAATGCACGCTGCTGACTGCCGACCTGTTGATGGGCTTGGTTAAAATAAGGCTTAACCTCCGGGTTGTTTTCAAACATACGCTGATAAAACAATCTAGTTAAATCTTCTCCATGTTGCTGTAACACGGGCAGGGTAGTTTTAATGATTTGTATTGATTCTGGTTTTATCATGGCTGACTCCGAAAACAGGTATTTTACATACATATTTTGAAAGGTGCATACTATATGTATGTTTGTGGGCAGTCAAATGTTATGTGTTTTTTTCCGGAACGGACACCGCTGGCAAATATGGGCTGCAACAAAACAATTGAGCCACTTGAAAAAACATTCATAATAACGAGCTATGAAAAACTGGCGGAAACAGCAACGCAGCAGGTTATTGGAACAGCGGGCAACACTCGCTGCAGATGAACGATCCCGCATTCAACACAGTGTCATCTCCAACCTCAGGCAGTTATTGCAACATCAGACACCGGCAACGCTGGGGATTTACTGGCCTATCAAAGGTGAGCTTGATTGCAGAGGATTCGCCAAAGAGCTGATTAACTCTGGCTGGACGGTAGCCGTTCCTGTTATTAACAATAAAACTAAAATGCTCGACTTTAGTCACTGGCAACCGGGTATGCCGATGGTGCAAGGTACCTGGAATATACCGGTACCGGCGCATCAGCATTTATTGGCTCCGGACATGTTTCTGATACCGCTGCTTGGTTTTGACTCCGATAACTATCGCTTGGGTTACGGTGGCGGCTATTATGATCGGACATTGGCGGTACAAGCACACAGAGTCACTACCGTCGGTGTCGGCATTGAGCAGGGCCGCTTGGAAACAATTTTTCCACAGCCATACGATATTGCCATGAATATGATTGTTACCGAAGCGGGAATACAAAAAACATGAGCATGTTTTTTATATAGAAAGATCTGCGCGGAGATGAAAACATGGCAAACGTTAATACTATCGGCATGATTCTGTATCTGTTGCTGGCGATATTCGGCGGCTTTCTGTCCGGGCTGTTCAGCCGTTATGCCTATCAGGCGGCGGTAAAAGATTTTGGCAAACTGATTGCACTTTTGTGTAGTGTTGTGTTTTATGTGCCACCGGTATGGGCTTTTTTCAGTTTATTTAAAGCCGACGATTTGGATGTGTTCTATCTGTTGCTTATCGCCAGCTTTATCGGCGGTATTTATTATTATCGACGCATAGCCGGGGAGCAGGATGATGATCAGAATTACTATCCTCCTGATTAATAACTGCTTCTTATTCTGGAATTAAAGGTTTGAGTTTTCTATGATGGCTGGCTTTGTTCCAGTGAAGGCTTTTTTTGTTTATGCATAACCGCAAGCGTTTGTTTACCACTATTATTAGTCTAATCGTATTATTGGGTTTTCTGGCGACCAGTTTGATTGGCTACTATGTTGCCAAAGACTCGATTGCCGAGCGTTTGCAGCAGGAAATGCTGCCACTGACCAGTGATAATATTTATTCTGAAATTCAACGGGATTTACTGCAACCCCTGTTAATCTCATCTTTGATGGCTAATGATGTTTTTGTGTTTGATTGGGTCAACGAGGGAGAACAGGATCCGGAAAAAATGCAGCGCTATCTGTCCCAGATTCAGGACAAATACGATACTATTACCGCCTTTTTTGTCTCAGAATCAACCCGTCATTACTATCACCCTAAGGGCATTATTAAACAGGTAGATGAAAACGATCCTGATGATGGCTGGTTTTTTCGTGCCCGGTCAATGAAGAACAAGTACGAAATCAATATCGATCAAGACACAGCTGATCGTAAGCGATTAAGTATTTTTGTTAACTATCAGGTGGCTGATAAGCAAGGAAAATTTATCGGGGTGATCGGTGTTGGCCTTTCAATGGCATCAGTGATTGAGCTGATAGAAAACTATCAGAAACGTTATGGCCGCGAGATTTACTTTGTTGATCGTCAGGGTGAGGTCATGCTGCAAAGCAGTGAATACAGCGAAGATATCCACCTACAAAACAAAACCGGCCTTGATAAACTTTTCACCCGCATCCTGACCACCCCCAGTGCTTCAGTTTCCTTCCCGGCAAAAAATGGCAATACCATTTACCTTAACAGCCGTTTGGTGCCCGAGTTTGATTGGTTTTTGATTGTGGAACAGATCAATGATCCTGCCTCGGAACGTATTGAAACAGCATTGATTATCAACATACTGGTTTCATTGGCGATCAGTGTGGTTGTGTTGTTGACAGCACATCTGGCTTTACGTGGCTATCAGCGACGTTTGGAAGCGATGGCGACACAGGACAAGCTGACCGGTGCCGCCAGTCGGCAAGTATTTGATGTCCTGTTCAAGCAGGCTGTGTCCAGGGCCAAACGCAAGCATCAGGCTTTGTCCGTCATCCTGATCGATATCGATCATTTCAAAAATATTAATGATAGTTATGGTCACCATTATGGTGATCAGGTGTTAGCGGCAACGGCCAGGATTATCAGCAGTCATGTTCGTGATGATGATGTGCTCTGTCGCTGGGGGGGCGAGGAATTTTTGCTGTTATTAAATAGCTGTAGCCGGGAGCGTGCCGTTGAAATTGCAGAAACAATCCGACAGTCTGTGAAATCACATCCGTTCCAATACGGTAAGGAAAACTTGTCAATTACAATCAGTGCCGGTGTGGCTGAGTATCAACGCGACGAACTGATGACATCGTTGATAGAACGCTCAGACCAGGCTTTGTACCAGGCTAAGAATGATGGTCGCGATTTGGTCAGACAATTACGTTAGGAGCTGCACGGTGGCATACTGGCAGATAAAAAAAAGCCCCGAATGACGGGGCTTTTTTGTGCGTTTAATCAATTGATTAACGGTTACAAATGTACATGGTTACTTCGAAACCGAAACGCATATCTGAATATTCTGGTTTAGTCCACATGGTTCAATCCTCCAATAATTTTTAACACCATGCTTGACGCTTCTCAAGCAGTTAATTGCTATCATACTTAGCTGCAGACTGATTGGAATCAGCAATTGGCGCTTTAATGCTCAGGATTTTCCTTAGTAGACATTCTCAGCTTGAACAGACAAGCTTGGCAGGCTTCAGTCATGATTGAGGAATATATGACACTCAAAACAAAGTTATATGCAGCATTGATGTTGCTGTGTGTGGTGCTGGCCTGGCTGCCGATGCAGGCTGGAGCGGGCGAGCAATTAAACCAGATGCTTAAAGTGACACTGTCAGTGTTTGCGCTGGCCAGAAGTCTTAATGCAGTGATATCAGTTGCACAAGGTACGGAAATGTCCATTGAACCGATGGGGGTTGGGCTGACTTTGACACCAGGCGAAATCCTGGATCCGCTCAATGATCTTATCGAACAGTTTTCTTCCGTGTTGCTGCTGGCTTCAGCTTCGCTGGGTATTCAAAAGATCATACTGTCGTTCGGCGATCTGGCTTTTTTACGCTGGGGGATAGCGATACTGGCCATAGTGACGCTGGTATTGTTGTTCAGCAAAGGCTTGTCTGCAGCCAGTCAACAGCGTTTGATGAAGCTGGTGATTGTATTGACGGTATTGCGCCTGGCAGTACCGGCATTGGCCGTGATGTCACATCAATTTCAGAACTGGCTTGGCAGTGAACGTGAGCAGGCATTGCAAGTTCTACAGGCTACCCAAGAAAATGTGGATAAGATAAATTCACAAACTGCAGCTGAAGAACCTTCATGGCTGGAGGGGTTTAAAAATCGACTTGATATCAACGCCCGGTTAAATAAAGTACAACAAAAAGCAGAGCAGGGCGTCGAGGCTGCCGTTTATTTGTTGGCCGAGTTTGTATTAATCATGGTATTGCTGCCGATATTATTTGCTTACCTGATGCTTAAATTGCTCGGCAGAGTCAGGCTGGCCGAATAAAAAACGTTCTTTCCCGAAACCTCATAGGGTATTGGTGACATGTTATGTCCACTATGATGCAGCGGACTGATCCTCATTTTTAGAGATGCCCTTAAGGTTTTTGGCGAGTTGATTCAATCTGTCGAGAAGTTCGAAAAATTCGGAAGATGATAATTCGGTCTGGCAGGCCACTTTATTTTGTACTTCGGCGACTAGCGGTTCGAGTTGCCTGGCTTTGTCGTTCAAAAACAAACGGACGATGCGTTCATCCTGAGCTGTGCGGACTTTTTCCACAAGCCCGGCGTTCTGAAGGCGTTTGATAATCGGCGACAAGGTACCGGAATCGAGTTTCAGGCGCCGCATCACGTCCTTGATGGCGATGCCGTCTTTTTCCCACAACACCAGCAGTACCAGATACTGCGGATAAGTCAGATCGAACTCGTTGAGCAAACTTCTATAGAGCCGGGTAATGCTGTTCGTCGCGCTGTAAAGTGCAAAACATAATTGGTTGTCTATTTTCAGGTTTTCAAATTGAGACATGATTTCCCTACCTTGTGATTCAATTGGTATAGCACCGCTATATTGTGTCATACAAAATCTACTTGACGTTATATTCAGACATGATGCAATTTGATGGTTAACCAGACAAACAAAAAGCCTTGATTGACGGGCTTTCAAGCTTTAATTAACTCCTGGATTTGATAAGAGAGCAGAGAATCTGACAAATGACAGGATTTTGCTGATTTGAACAAGGGTCAGATCAGTCTTAGTTTGGGCAAATGTAATCTGATATGTGATTTGATCTCTTCTACCGTGCTGGTGCGGAAGACGAGCGGGTATACTTGGCTTTGGGTGGCGGATTCAATGAAAGGTGAAAGCTCATAGCCTTCAAAGAACAATTCTGCCCGAGCCTGGCACACCTTCTTAATACCGTTACTGAAAGTCGGATTGTTTTTGGCTAAAGCACCGACTTCACCGATTTTCCAGTTCATATCCTGCCAGTTTTTGTGGCAGCTTTTTGTCAGTTGGCTAATGTGCGCCGCCGGCATTTGTGATGGGGGAACTGCAATCGCCAGTTCCGAGCCGGGTGATTCGGCAAATGTCTGGTTAAAAGCAATAACCAGCAAAACAACGATGGGAGCAATAAAAGGCGAATATTTCATAGTGGCCTCTGTCTTGGCAGTCTGTTGGCATTTTTTCAAACACGTCGATGTGAAAACAGCCAATAATATTCATGCTAGCAGATTATGTTGTGCACAACAAAAAACCATCACTGGGAGGGACTAAACGGCTAGGGACTGTTGAGTATTTTAACTTCCCGCTGTGGAAATGGAATTTCGATGTTGTGATGTCTGAGTGTATCCCAGATCATCAGTAACAAATCAGCCCCGACCCGGTTAGGGCCATCATCAATGCCTTCCATCCAAAATTCGACCAGAATATTGACACCGGAATCTGCAAAGTCTTTGATTTCTGCATCAGGCCTTTCTTCGATGGGAATATCATCACCACTGATAACTTGTGGGTGACTGGCCACTACTTCACGCACCAGACCAAACAATTGATGCAGATCGGTTTTATAAGCGACCTGAAACTCCAGTGAATAACGTTGTTTGATGTTTTTATGGGTCCAGTTGGTGAAGCTGGTGGTAATGAATTGCTCATTGGGCACCATGATATCTTTGCCATCAAAGGTTTCCAGTGTCGTTGACCGCATATTGAGTTCACGGATGGTGCCACTGCGACCGTCTTCCATTTCGACATAATCGCCGACACTCAGTGAGCGATCCAGTAACAGGATAATGCCTGAGATAAAGTTGGAGGCAATGGCCTGTAAGCCGAAGCCCAGACCCACACCCAAAGCGCCACCGAACACGGCCAGAGCGGTGAGGTTGATGCCCATAATCTGCAACAGCAACAGGAATACAATAAAAAACAAAGTAACCTGAAATAGTTTGGCGAAGACTTCCCGGGTACCTATGTCCAGATCTTGCTGGTTACGGATGATTTGCTGACCGGCATTGTTGGAAAGCCTGCCAAGCCAGAACAATATGGAACCGAAAATCAGCACACGGGCTATACCGTAGGCCGAGATCTTGAAATTACCAATTTGTAAGGAAATGGTCTCCAGGTAACTGACCACCGCATCCAGCCAGTCAAATACATGTAATACGGCAATAGGCAGAATCATCCACATTGCCAACCTGCGGAACAACTGCTTTTCTACGAAACCGTTAATTATCGAGTAGAGCATGAAGATGACAGCAAAGCTGAGTCCGATTTTGATTAGCCAGCTCTGATGAATAAGCGATTGGCCCATATCAACGGCGATGGAGAGGGCCAGTACCAGCATCAATGGCAGAATCAACTCTCTCAATTTATAGATACCTTGGCGAAGAGTCAGTACCGGCCCCTCACTTGGCGCATGACGTAACAATGGTGAACTCGATTTCAGAAACTGCGAAACGGAATAAGCCAGCAACACTGCCAGAACGATCAGACCCAGCTGAGAATAAAATTGGGGACTGCTCAGCCATTGCAAAGCTGTGTTTAGAAACTGTTCAAACAGATTTTTATAGTTGTTGATGTCCATAACAGAAAGTCTTCAATTTAAATGCGAACCTTGGCTAATGTAGGTGAGTGATACCAGAATGGCAATAAATCATCGGTGGCCTGAACTTTATTCTCGGAGTCGGGTCATGAAATTGACAGTTTTTTATCTTTATCGATTAGCGTCTGTAGAGGACATTAAATGAATACACCGTTTGACATTGACTACAAGGTGGCTTTGGTTACCGGTGCCAATCGTGGCATTGGCAGAGCGATTGCCGAAACCTTTCTTAATAAGGGGGTACGCAAGGTTTATCTTGCCGTTCGCGATGTTGATTCGGTTCAGGATCTGGAGCAGCAGTTTGCGGATCGGGTGACGCCGATACATATCGATCTGTCGCAGCCAAATAGCATTGCTGCCGCGGCTGCCAATGCGCAAGATGTTGATATTGTGGTTAATAACGCAGGGGTATTGCAAAATGCCAGTCCGCTACAACCGGAATCAGTGGAGGCATTGAATTGGCAGATGGATATCAATGTCGGCGGTTTATTGCGTATAGCACAAGCTTTTGCGCCGGTGTTAAAAGCAAACGGAGGAGGTGCTTTTGTCCAGCTTAACTCTATAGCCTCGTTACGATCCTTCCCGGCGTTTGCCACTTATGCCGCATCCAAAGCTGCTGCGTATTCCCTTACTCAGTCTTTGCGCCATGAGCTGGCACAACAAAATACGGTGGTGCTAAGTGTGCATCCGGGACCGATTGCCACCGATATGGCTAATGAGGCCGGCTTCGGAGAGATTGCTGAACCTGCCAGTCTGGTGGCGGAAGGTATTATCGAAGCTTTGCGCAAAGGTGAATTCCATTTGTTCCCTGATACCATGGCCAAAGAAATGTGGCAGGTTTACGAAAGCTTTGCACGCCAGGTTATAGAGGCGGTAGATACCGAATAATCAGGCAAAAAAAAGCCCCGGCAAAACCGGGGCTTTTTGTATTCTCAGTACTCTGTTGAGTCTGAAAGCTGTCAAAGTTGCTTACAGGGCAACGATGTTTTCAGCTTGTGGGCCTTTTTGACCTTGGGTAACGGTGAATTCAACGCGTTGACCTTCGTTCAGAGTTTTGAAACCATCGCCTTTGATTTGGCTAAAGTGAGCAAAAACGTCAGGACCAGATTCTTGTTCGATAAAACCAAAGCCTTTAGCTTCGTTAAACCATTTAACAGTACCAGTAGTAGTAGACATAAAAAAATCCTAATTCATAAAAAGTAAATATACCTCGTGAGAGGCGGGTATAGCTGGAAGGTGTGCAGAGTACTTATTAAAAAACAGGACGAGCTACTAATAGGTAATGCATCGAAATGAAAAATAAATATCAGATCAACTTTCAAGCTAATTCCAATGTATAGTGATTATCAGGTCCTGTCAAAATTATTTTACACATAAACAAAAGCTCAAGCATAACGGGACTTGCAGGATGGCGAGGTTGGTTCAAGGGGAATCGCTTATCTGACGCGAAAACCATCACTACCACAAAGCTGATAACCAGTTTGGAGGGCCGACCTTCAAAATGATATTCCGGTAATTACTCAGGCTACGTATGCCGTGAGCGGTGATGAATAAATCTGTTTTGAAGATCATTATTACCAGTGGTTGGTTTTCTGATTGGAACTACACTCCGCACAGGTGTTCTCATCAACATGACCCTGATGCCACACATACCGAGGCGATTGTCATGCTCCGTTTCCTGATTATCTTGCTGATATTCAGTCACGGTGCGCTGGCTGTTGAGTTTTCCAGTCATGAGCAAGCTACTACGGTGGTAGAGCTTTATACCTCTGAAGGCTGCAGCAGCTGTCCACCTGCTGACAAATGGTTGTCGCATATGCAGCAAGATTCCCGGCTGTTTGAATCCCTGTTGCCGCTCGCATTTCATGTCGATTATTGGGATCAACTCGGCTGGAAGGATCGTTTTGCCCAATCAGCTTTTTCCGAGCGGCAGCGTCAACTGGTCAGGCAAGGGTTGTTATCCCAAGTCTACACGCCAGGCATTGTGGTTAACAGTGCTGAATGGCGCGCTTGGTTTAAAGGACAACGCCGCGTACCGGTCGCTGAAAATAAACCGGGTGTTCTCAGGGCCACACTTGCAAACGGTCTGTTGCAAGTTCATTTTAAACAGGACCGGGTATTGCAATTAAATGTTGCTTATCTTGGCCTCGGGCTAAAAACAGAGGTTGAGTCAGGAGAAAACCGTAACCGTACATTGGAGCATGATTTTGTGGTACTTGATTTACTGCAACAACAGGGGAAATCGGACTGGCGGCTAAATTTGCCCGCTGTGCCCGAATTCGGGCAGCGGCGAACTGCGATTGCTGTCTGGCTGACAGAGCTGGACTCACTAAGCATTATCCAGGCTGCAGCAACTTATATCGATTGATTTAACCAAAATACAAGCAACGAAAATGGAATTGATATGTTAGTCAACAGAGCAATTGATCGTGACTGGAATGTCACTGATTACGAAGGTATAGAACGGAGTCTGTTCAGACGCAATGACCAGGGAGGCAGAACGTCGGTGGTCAGGATGAAAAAAGGGGCTCATTTCCCACAGCATTTTCATCAGGGCGATGAGGAGGTTTTCGTACTCAATGGCCGGGTGTTGATGGGAGGTGTTGAACTGATAAAAGGTGACTATCTGTTCACCGGTGCAGGTGAACAGCACGATATTGTTGCCTTGACTGATGCCGAGTTGTTTATCTCAACACAACAGGCCATTACGCTTGTAACCTGATTGATTATGGCTGTGCTGAAATTATGGCGGTTGGTTGCAGTAATGCTGCTGTTGACTGCCTGCGATCCTTTTGAGCAGCCAGATACAATGATGGACGAATATGTCGAGCGGCTGGCATGGGTACTGGAAACCGAATCTATGCCATCGCCGATACCGGATGTTATGACGATACCGCGGCCACGGGATCGCAGAATAGATATCCCGAGGCTGGATATCAATATGCTCGACTTCTTATCTCTCTATGGTTGTGAGTTACAGGTGATAGTTGGTGAGCGTAATTCGATTTTGGGCCGGATGATGTCACCGTTAAACCATTTGCGCTATGAGTTGCGATTTATTGCTGCTGCTGAAAAGTGTCTGCCCAGGGTTGATAAGCCACAGCTTGAAACCAGTCTGAAAGAAGCTATCCAATATAAAAAGCAGATTTTGCCGGCGACAATCTGGAATGCGATCTGGTCAGGGGACGAAATTGCCAATTTATTGTCACTGTCGAAAGGTTATTTTCCGCTTGA
This sequence comes from Methylophaga sp. OBS4, assembly GCF_026319305.1. Taxonomy (GTDB): domain Bacteria; phylum Pseudomonadota; class Gammaproteobacteria; order Nitrosococcales; family Methylophagaceae; genus Methylophaga. The sequence goes on along the minus strand of NZ_JAPDMV010000008.1, from coordinate 53,643 downwards.
AGGCGGCACTGAGTCAGTATCTGTGCTGGCCACTGATCTGCAAAAAACACAGGAGACCGTTGATACCTTGCTCAATGGTGTGTGGGAGCAGGATCTGACGTATCTGAGCAAGGTGCAGCAGGGCTGGGCATTTAGTAGTCATGCTGGCCAGTTGGTTAACAGTGCGCGTCTCATTACCGCCAGACTTAACGATGCCAGCCGCCTGATGAAGCAGCGTTTGGATGAGAGACCGCTTTGCTACGGGGGCAAACCGAACAACCAGGCCCGGCAGCTGGAAAGCATGTTTTCCAGTGTCTACATAGGCCGGGTTCAGCCTTATGTTTCCGATGCCAGCCGTGCAAGCAAGCAAATATTTGGCTTGTTGGAATCTATGGCAGAGCAGCAGAAAAACATTATGCCTGCCAGCTTCAAGGATTATTACCGCACCGTATTAAGCGATGAAGCTGTGAGCAGTGTCTGGTATCAGTTTGACAGGGCATTAAAACAACACACCGAGCTTTGGCAGACATTGCTTGAACAGTGCGGCATGAGACCCGAGGCCAATTAAAAAGCTTTAAAAACCAAGATTGACAGATTAAGCTGAGACAATCCGGATAAAAGGCTGCAACTGATGAATCGGCAGGTATTGAGAAGCACGACAATCATCGTACTGGTTGCATTGCTCTACATTCTATTGGCTAAACTCAGTCAAACTTTTGCCATATATCCGGGCAATATTTCACCGATGTGGTTTCCCTCGGGATTCATTGTGGCAATGGTTGTCATATACGGCAATAGGGTCTGGCCGGGCATTTTTATCGGCGCTTTTATCGGCAATGTCTCCGCTTATATTGACTTTGCTACATTCAACACCTCTTTTACTGCGGTGATATCGGGTACGGCTAACAGTATCGGTGAGGTGTTGGCAGCCGTGGGGTCAGTCTACCTGCTTAAACGAACAGCCCATGCCATAGATATCTTCAAAAGCTTCCATGTTTTCTGGTTGTTTCTGGTGTTTTGCGTTGTGCTGGGGCCGCTGGTCAGTGCCGTCTTCGGTGTGGGCAGTTTGAGTCTCACCGGCATTTTACCGCGGCACGACACCTTGCTCGCTTTTGTGACCTGGTGGGCAGGGGGAGCTGTCGGCGTGTTGCTGGTTGCGCCGTTAATACTGATTTTCTTTTTCAATGCACATGAATCCAGGCTTCGCGACAGGCCGATCGAGCTGGTCCTTTACTGTCTGGTGTTTGCGTTGGCATGCGTATTTATTTATCGATATGACACAACAGTTTTTGTATTACACAGTCCGCTGTTATTAACCGTGCCGCTTTTACTCTGGGCGGTGTTGCGACTCGGATTCCGGGTGACGTTTATCAGCACGCTCATTATTGTGAGTCTGGCGCTTTGGCTAACCAATATTCTCACTCAGCCTTTTGGCCGTGCTGAAACCGTTTTATTTCTGGTCGAGTTGCAGTTGTTTTTGACGGTATTAGTCAGTGCCATTTTTGTGGTGGGTATTATTTCATTACAGAAAAAAATGCTGCTGGCCGAACTGGAAGCACATTATCAATATGACCTGATGACCGGCGTATACTCCAGAGCCTATTTTTCAAGACTGCTCGAGCAGGAGAACCAGCGGTTCAAGCGCTACGGCGAGCATTACAGCCTGATATTGTTTGATATCGATCTGTTCAAACAAGTGAATGATGACTTCGGCCACCAAAAAGGAGACGAAGTTCTTATCGCCATGGCAAAAATCATTAAAAACGAGCTGCGTGATATTGACTCTCTGGCAAGATGGGGAGGTGAGGAGTTTGTCATCTTGCTGCCTAATACAGACATTCAAGGTGCTTATGAGATTGCGGAACGTTGCCGTAAAACTATTGCATCAACTGACTTTGGTGTGGGAAGGCACATAACTATCAGTCTCGGCGTTGCCCAAGCAACGGGCAGCAGTTTTGATGATTTGTTCAGGCATGTGGATCTAGCGATGTATGCGTCGAAAAATGCGGGTAGAAACACCACTACAACCTTTGACGATATCGAATCAACGCAAGCAGTCAATACCTGATTGCACCGCCGCTTTACTGAATTAAAGTACCCTGCCGCCCATGCCCGGGCCAGAGAATTTACTGCTAAGACGAACTTATGCTGTGGGAACTACCATTTTCCCGGTCTGGCCGGGGTTATGCTTCCGGTTCAGACTGTGCAGTTACTGACGAGCAGCATGTTTTGTCTGCTTGGAAAGAAAATACGCTTTTTCGGCAAAGATCGTCGCATAGACTTTGGCAATTTGTTGACTGAACATCTCGATGTCATGCTGAGCTGCAAATTCACGGGCATTTGTGGCAAGTTCTTGTCTGAGCCTGGCATCATTAATCAGCCGTTCGATGCCTTGCGACCAGCGTTCCAGGGACAGCGGCACTTTGAGGCCATTGAATTCATCATGTATGACATCATCGATACCGCTCGCTCTGACCGCAACTGCAGGCAGTCCCGCCGCCATTGCTTCCAATATCACCATTCCCTGCGTTTCGGAGAGTGAAGCAAATACAAATAAGTCAGCCAAGTGATAGTACTGCGGGATCAGATCCGGTTGAATCGCGCCCACAAGTACAATATGGTCAGCCAGCCCTTCATCATCAATACGTGTCTGCAGATGTTTACGTTCCGGCCCATCACCGATGAGTAAAAGTTTGAATGGCCGGGAACAGCGGTCACGCAGCGTTTTTAGCGCATCGAACATAAAGTCGATATTTTTTTCTTTGCTGAGCCTGGATACACTCACCAGAACAATTTCACGCTGAAGCCCAAGCTCGGATTTAAGTCTGCGAGTGGTTGATGCATCAACGGCTTGGAAAGCTTTAAAATCTATACCGGTAGGCTGGACAAATATGGGTCTAGTGACGCCAATCATTCGCAGATATTCTTCTACGGATTGTGTCGGTACTATCACGCCATTACAACGGTTAGCAAAACGTTTCACCACAGCATGGGCGATTAAGTTACGAAACAGTGGCCCTGGAAGGGGGACATAATGAGAATAATGCTCCAGGCGGGTATGGTAAGTGTACACAACAGGGATGTTAAAACGTTTGCCCAGAAACAAACCAACACTACCAAGCCAGAAAGGGTGGTGCACGTGAATAATGTCCGGGTGGTAAGCAGCCATAAATTTGTAAAGTTTCAGAGAAAATATATTGGCCAGCCGGAATTCACCGCTTTTGCCAAACGGAAACAAAGTACGAACCCGCAGAATGGAAGCGTCAGTGTCTTCGTGGCGTCCATAACCGGGAGCGATTATCGACACCGTATGGCCCAGTGATTGTAACCCTTGTCGTAATCGCTCGATAGAAATAGGTACGCCACCGATAAACGGTAGATAATTATTAGTAAACATGGCTACCTTGAAAGGCCTTTTTAAAAAAGGCTCGGGATCAAGATTGAAGTTCGGGTAGTAGTCTCTTTCGCTGAAAACAAGTCTGTTAAGCCATATGGCGATCACAATCAGCCCACTCACTAAAATGAGAAAGTTCAAGTAGCCGACGTAAAAGACCGAGTGAACGAAAAACCACAAACTTTCCACCGTTCTCCAGGCGGGATGCTGACCGACATCAAGACGAACAGGGTTAATCTCCAGCGAGTTGCCATTAATACGGACTTCAACATAATGATAATAACTATGCTGATTATTCAGCACTAAACCGCCGGCACCACCCGTCAGAATGTAGTCGGTATTTTGATGCCGTTGGAGTGAATATAGCGGCAGGTTCGCAGAAAAGACCGCGTCGACTCCGACTTGTTCAATCAATCTGGTAAATGATGAGCGCGCAATCTCATCAAACAGATATTCTTCATCAAAATCCAGGATGCCCTGTTTGCTGACAGGCTGTAACGGATGGCCACTGAACACGAACTTATGTGATTCGGATGCATTTGCCAGCTCTTCATCAAGCCAGCGGAGTTGCCAGCTGAAGCTCGTTTTGCCGGTGCTGTCGAGGAAAATAAAGCGGCTGTTGCCGGCAGCAAAAGAAAACAGGTAAGGCCCAAAATGGTCGTAGAATCTGAAGCTGCCCAGTCTGCTGTATTCATTTTCGCCAAAAGTCAGCAGATAAGGCTTATCCAGGTGGCTGAGGGTGCGGTGGATAGCGCGGTACTTATCTTCGCCGCCACTGTTGACGGCGTTGCCAGCCGAAATGACAAAATCAATGTCCCTTTGGTTGAGCATGGGAATGATTTTTCTTTCAAAGACCCCTACAGAATTATTGATATTACCGATGACGGCAAAAGAATAATTATCACGTCCATCAAGCAGTTGTTCGACTTTTTCAACCTGTTGTGAGTGTATAGCAGTGAAGTCGCGCTCAAAAAAATTCAGGTAAATCTTGTAACCGATTAAAGTCAGAACAAGCAATAAATTGAATAAGAAAAGCAACCTCAGTTTGGAGTAGCTAAACATTTCCAGACTTCCTGCCCATCATGGCGACTAACGTGACAGGCAGCCCTATCAGCATGCCTAAATGAATCGTCAGAAAACGCCAGGCAATAATAGTCAACACCAGATCGGCATGAGTAACCAGATTCACAAAAAACAAACCAAACACACCCTCGGCAATGCCGGATGCTCCCGGTGTCGGTGAGAAGTACATAATGAAAGTTGTAACCACTAACAGCCCCAGCACCTGAAAGTAATCAACTGAATAGCCAAGTCCATGTAACAACACGGCTGGAAACGAAAAAAGGGTCAGCAGAAACAGGATGGTGAACAGTGCGGATAGCAGTACATCATGTTTTGGCGCACGTAGAAATACTTTCAGGGCACGACTGAACCGCATTGCTTCACGCCGAAGTTTGAAACGCCAGCGCCGCAGTCTTTTTGTTGTGATGAGATTATATCGGCGCAGACGTAGAAATATTTGGTCTATCAGCCACAATACCCATCGCGTTTTAATGACGACTACTGCAAAAATCAGCAGATAGAATATGGCAAAGCTGCCTAAATAAATGGCTGGCTGTCCCCCTAAGGCTGATTGAGTTATCGGAACGAACAGCACCATTAGAAATGGGACGGGAAGGAAAATAAAAACCATTGCCAACAAGGTCCGAATCGTGGTCGCAGCCGTTGCTGCACCCAAGTGAATCTTGTGGCGACGTAGATATAAAATTTGAGCGACGCCACCCCCTGTTGCCATCGGCGTAATATTGGAAACCAGGATATTCATAAATACCAGTGTTGGCAGGCTGTTGCCGGGAATCGTGTGCCCCAGGGCTCTCAACACATAATAGAGTCGTAAGCCGTCGCTGATGAAATAGATGAAAAGTAATACAAGAGAAGTGGTTACTGTTGTCGCATTAAACAACCGGGCATCAAAAATCGCCGTTTGAATATCAAGCTCGGTATAGATGACATAGGGCACTCCGGCACTGAGCCCGATGAACACCATAGCGAATAAAACCCATTTTGCATTCATTTGGACAAAGCCGTTTCAGTATGTCAATAGTTTACTGCACAGTTTTACTGGCATGCAGGGAATCTATAGCCAGCCTTTGCGTTTGAAATACCAGTAAGGTGAAAAACCGGACAACAAAATTAATCCCAGTGCCCAGGGATAGCCAGCCAGCCATTGTAACTCCGGCATATAGATAAAATTCATTCCGTAAATGCTGGCCACCAAAGTTGGCGGCAGAAACACGACGGCGGCGATGGAAAATGTTTTGATAATCTGGTTCTGTTTGATATTGATAACACCATGGGTGGATTCCATCAGGAAGTTTATTTTGTCGAATAAAAATGTGGTGTGGGACATCAGTGTTTCAATATCACGCATGATTTCCCGCAGGGTTTCTGCCTCATCATTTTCGGTTTTCAGATGACGCAGCAGAAATGAAATATCACGCTGGGTATCCATCAGGCACAGTCTGATTTTGCCGTTGCTGTCTTCCAGGCGGGCCAGCCTGTTGATGACATCATCAAGCTCGGCATCCTTGTCTTCAAGTACCAGATGACTCACTGCTTCCAGTTGCTTGTGAATATCCTCCAGTGCGTCAGCATGATTTTCAACTTTCTGTTCGAACAGGGTTATCAACAGTTCCGAAGGCGAACGCACTTCTACTTGTCCACGTCGGGCACGCATGCGGAGTAATCTGAAATCGGCAAGATCACCCTCGCGGATAGTAATAAGCCGTTTCTTTTGCAAAATACAGGCAATAGAAACGGTACTGTGGCGGCCTTCGCTTTGTGACAAAAACAACGAATGCGTATGGATTCCCGCACTGTCTACAAAGCAGCGGGCTGAGGCCTCTATTTCCTCTATATCTCCTGACCCGGGTATTTCTGTAGGGATCAGGGCATTGAGCAGTACTCGATCTTTAGCATCAGGATCATGGGCGTCTATCCAGTCAGCATCATGCAACTGTTGCTCAATGTCCCCATCTGAATCTGATAATTCTCTGATAAGGCCATTCTCTATCTTAAAGAGTCTCAACATATCTTAACCTCAGTTTTTTGGTGTTGGCAGGCTTGTTTTAGAGGCAGCGTATATATCGCTAGGGTCATACGCAACAGAGCCGGGTAATTTAATTGTTTGCCCTATTCCGGATATTTCTCCAATAGACAAAAGATATCAACTAAACTTGTTGCAGATATGAAATGACCTGTTCAGCATTTTTATCCGGCGGGAATACCGGGTAAAACACTTTCTCAATCACATCATCCCGGCAGATTAAGGTAATACGTTTGAGCAGGGCTTTATTATCAAACTCAAATGTGGGCAGTGATAAAGCGTTTGAAAAAGCCATTCCATAGTCACTGACCGGAGAGAAGGGCAGATGCAAGCTTGACTCGAAACATAGTCTCTTCGGGGTATGTCTGAAAAAGCGCCACTTATGTCCATGGATGGACGCTATGCCTGCGCGCCAGGAGGCTGCGCGCAGGTCGGCGTGGCCTACATGGATGTATCTCGCAAACTGCGCTCCTCGCGCCTTGATTGACACTTTTTCAGATCACAACAGAGGCGGAGATGAAAGATAAACAGACCCTAACTGTTTTAATAAAAAGTGTATGGGTTATAAGCAATATATTTCAATAAAATCACAGTGAGGGCTATACTGAATCTATCCTGTTTTTAGCAGGGGACGTTATGGAAGCGCTGCTATTATTAATGATAGGTTGGCTCAACCTTCACACCGAATATGACACCCGCGTCGTAGTGCCTAATATCGCTATTGTTGAACAAGGTAATCTGTGCCTGAACTACGGCATTGTCAGTTTCGGCATCTGCCAGGCCACGCAACTCAAGGGCTTTTATAACGAACGTCAAACGATCTTCCTGTATCGGCAATTTGATCCTGCTGATCCTGCCGACCAGTCCAGACTGCTGCATGAGCTGGTTCACTATATACAGTGGCACAACGGGGAGCATACCAGGAAATGTTGGGGCGTTTTAGAAGCTGAGGCTTATCGCCTGCAAGATGATTGGCGTGCACAAAACGGAGTTAACCAACAAACCGACCCGTTTAAACTGGTGATGCTGGAAGCTGCTTGTGATAATTAATCTGAAGCTGTTTTTAAGCGTAATCATGCTGTCATATTTCGTTAGCGACGGAATGACCCCCCGCTTACTGTTCCAGATCTGCTAGCAATTTCATGGCTCGGTGATAATGACTGCCTTGCCAGTAAATCTGACCACAGTCGTTACATATTCGGAAATCATCGTAATGCTTATGGGTCAGAGGCGCCAAGCGATCAGCAATCTGTGATTTGGGCACATATAATAACGGGCCGTTGCAGTTTGCACAGCGGCTAAAAGGATTGATGTCCTGATATAAATCGAGACGTTTCAAGACTTCTCTTGCCTGTTCACGGGGCATGACTGCCCGCACAAAATAACCATGTGTAATAATTTTTCGCTGCAACAGTTTGCGATCACGGGTCAGTACAATACGATGCTGTTGACTGGCTGTTTCGGCGACTTCGGCATCGCTGAAATTATTGCGGTAGAGGCAGTCAAACCCCAACAGACGCAGATAATGCGCCAGTTTTCCCAGATTGGTATCGGCGATAAAGCGGGGATTGCGAAGCGGTTTGTCACGAAGACGCAACAACGGACTGATATCCAGACTTTCAAACACCGGATAAACACTGATACGGTCTTGATGGCGAACGGAGTAGGAAAAATCTACAGAGATACCATTAACCAGAATCAATTCCACTTCAGTATGCGGCACACCGAGGGATTCAATCACATCCTTAACCGAAGCATGACGATAAATTGTATGCTGAAACGCCATTTTTCGCCGCTCCGACGGCAAAAAATCATTCAGTTCTTCATAGAACCTGAGCTGCAGGGAGATCATGTTTTACTATGACAATATTAAAGTAGTCGAACGTCATACTTGAGCAGCTTGCCACAACCGTAAGAAATCCGGTCGCTCACACAGACCCGCCAATCACTTTTATGACGCCAAACGATCAACCATAGTTTCAGTCACTGCGGGCCAGTTGTTCCCGTGTTTGTTCTCGGGAAATAAGCATTGTTAAATCCCGCAACAGTTCTGCAAACACTTCTATCAAATCATCCGCACTGACCACACCCGCCAGGTTGCCATCTTCCGCCACGACCGGTGCACGGCGAACTCCCTTTCTGCTCAGACGTTTCAGGGTGTCTGTCAAGTCATCGCTTTCTTTGATTGTAAGCAGTTCATAACTCATCGCGTCACCAATCGTGACGGCATCAAGATCGACCTTTTCAGCCAGTAATTCCACCACAATATCGCGATCGGTAAGGATACCGACCGGATGATTTTTGCCATCATGCCGTTCAACTACGACCACGTCTCCGACATGATGCTGACGCATCAATTTGGCAGCTTCCTGAACCGTTTCGTTCTTTTCGATGATAATGACTCTGCGGGTGCAAACGTCTCCAACTTTCATGGTCATCTCTCCTTTGTAAGTTACAGGCAGCGATTTAGAAATAGTCGCCGCGGAAGGCATTGAAACTACTATTATTATGATGCGCCTATTAATATGAAATGTAACGGCTGACAATTTAACGGCATGCCGGGCCTGTGACGGCCAATCAATGGTTCCACCAGTGTTTTTTGCTGTCAGTGCTGAGTTTGCTCAGTTGGTGATAAAGAGCCTTTTCCTCTGCCGATAGTTTTGCCGGTACGACAATTTGCAGCCGGATATTGATATCGCCATGCATATTCGCTCCGAATACCGGCAATCCCTTGCCTTTGAGACGTAATACCTGATCGGGTTGAGAGCCTGGAGGAATCGTGACATTTACACTGCCATCCAGAGTCGGCACGGTGATTTTTGTTCCAAGCACCGCATCCGGAATAGCGAGCGTCTCGATACGCCACAGATCAGCACCGTGACGTTCGAAGCGCGGATCAGCCTTGCTCCTCACCTCCATGTAAAGATCACCGGGTGGACCGCCCGCATCAGGACTAGGCAGACCATGACCGGGTATCCGTAATGCCGTGCCTTCCTCAATGCCTGCTGGAATAGAGACCTTGATCTGATCATCCTTGTCTATCTCGCCGCGTCCGTGGCAGGTCCGGCAAGGTGTGTCAATGAACACCCCCTGACCGTGGCAAATCGGACATGTGCTGATTTGCTGATAACTGATGGTGCCTTTGTCCTGAGTTTGCTGACGTCTGCTGACCTGTTGGCCGGTGCCATGGCAGGCTTCACATTTTCGCGGCTCGGTACCCGGCTGGGTACGGCTGCCCCGACAGTCTGGGCAGGTGACGGGGCGATGGAAATGGACGGATTCTTCGCCACCACTGTTCACTTTTTCCAGCGGTATGACCACTCTGACTTCAAGGTCACTGCCTTTGGCCGGGCCGGCTGGCTTGCGATGGCGCCCGAATAAATTGCCGAACAGGCCGCCGCCGCTGAAGTCGAAGCCGAATCCCATATCGCCGAAAATATCGCCGAAGTCGATGCCAGAGAACAGATCTTCTGTCGAGAAACCGGCGACACCGGCAAAACCGCGAGCGTCATAGTCAGCCCGCTTTTTAGGGTCGGACAGAATCGCGTAAGCCTCGGCAATCTCCTTGAAACGGGACTCAGCCTCAGGGGACTTGTTTCTGTCAGGATGATATTTCAGCGCCAGTTTACGAAAAGCATCCTTGATCGTTTTGGCATCGGCATCACGCGCAACCCCCAGAACGTCATAAAAATCACGCTGTTCGGCAGCCATGATAAGCCGTTACTTCCTGTCAGCCTGATTCAGTATAATCGGCATCCACCACTTTGCCTCGTGGACCGGAACCGGACGCTTTGGCTTCACCGCCGGCCCGGCTTGTATCCGGCGCTGCGTGCGGTGCAGCGGTTTCCTGAGTAGTTTGTGCATAAATCGCGGCGCCGGCTTCCTTAATCACTTTTTCCAACTGCGCCGCACATTGCGAGGCCAGAACGGCATTTTTTTCTTTCATGGCATCGCGCGTTTCGAACATATGCTGTTCCAATTGACTGACTTGGCCATCTGAGAGTTTGTCTCGATACTCGGCGAGCAGCTTTTCTGCCTGATAACAGACATTGTCGGCATTATTGAGCTTGTCAACGTCTTCACGCCGTTTTTTATCTTCTTCGGCATATTTTTCGGCTTCGTTGACCAGCCGTTGTTTTTCTTCATCGCTGAGCCGTGTTGAGCCGCTGATGCTGATCGATTGTGATTTACGGGTCGCTTGATCCTCGGCGGCAACGTTCAGAATGCCGTTGGCATCGATGTCGAAGGTGACATCCACTTTCGGTACGCCGCGCGGCGCTGGCACCAGTCCCTCCAGGTTGAATTCCCCCAGACTGGTATTGTCTGTAGCCAGAGGTCGCTCGCCCTGATAAATGTGTATGGTCACTGCTGTCTGCATATCCGCGGCGGTGGTGAACGTTTCGGTATGCTTAACGGGAATAGGGCTGTTGCGAGCGATAAGCGGTGTGGCAACACCGCCCAGTGTTTCGACACCGAGTGTTAATGGCGTAACATCGACCAGCACAATATCGCCGACTTCGCCACTCAACACACCAGCTTGAATTGCAGCACCGCAGGCGACACATTCCATCGGATCGATGCCCATCTCGGCCTTGCGTCCAAACAGACCTTCAAAATACTCACGTACGATAGGCATCCGTGTCGGACCACCGACAAAGACGATGCGGTCGACCTCGGTCGAGCGGATATTGGCATCTTGCAGAGCCTGTTCTATCGGCCCCCCGCAGCGTTCTACAACGTCATAGACATGACGTTCCAGTTCGGTGCGGGTCAGGTCCATTTCCAGATGCTGGGGGGCGCCGCCGGCAACGGTCAGATAGGGCAGGCTGATATGGGCAGAGGTGCTGGTGGACAATTCGATCTTGGCAATTTCAGCCGCTTCTTTCAGCCGCGCGCTGGCTTTGGCGTCTGCGAGAACATCGATGCCGGTCTCGCCCTTGTATTTTTCGGCAAGGTAGTTGAGCAGGTTTTCATCCATATCGGTGCCGCCAAGCTGGGTATCACCGCTGGTGGCCTTGACTTCAAACACGCCATTGCCGAATTCCATGACGGTGACATCCAACGTACCACCGCCGAAGTCAATCACTACGATACGCAGCTCTTCGCCCAGCCGGTCCAGACCGTAAGCAAGGGAGGCGGCCGTCGGCTCATTGACCAGGCGGACGACTTCCAGGCCTGCAATTTTGCAGGCATCTTTAGTAGCGCTGCGCTGGTTGTCATCGAAATAGGCCGGTACAGTCACGACCGCTTTGCTGACAGGTTCGCCGAGGAATGCTTCGGCATCGCGCTTGATTTTCTGCAGCAGAAAGGCGGAGAGTTGTTCCGGCGAAAAGCTCTTGTTTCGTAACTGGATTTTTTTGCGTTGCCCCATGCTGCGCTTGAACACGGTGGCGGTGCCTTCTGGATTGGCCGAGGCCTGCCGTCGTGCCGGTTCGCCGATCAAAGTCTGACCATCGGCGGTAATTGCGACATAACTGGGAAAAGCTTTGCCACCGAGGCTGATACCTTCGGCACTGGGAATGATGACTGGTTTGCCACCTCGTAATACGGCTGCTGCAGAGTTGGATGTACCTAAATCTATTCCGATAATAGCCATCTAATCCTCCTTTGCCGGAAAGCATGCAATAGCCCCAGCGGAATAAGCGTCGATATGGCGCTGCTTCGATATTCAATTTATAAACATAATCGTCTTGAAGGTAAATAAAAAATGGACTGATACTGATCCATATCAAAGAGCCGTTTCATTTTCACTGTTTTCATCAGTGTCGTCGATTAACGGGACAAACGCCACACTGAGAACCGGCTCGGTATCGATGTTGTTTTCATTATCTTTGGTGACAACCATCAACTGTTGGTACATATAGGGCTGACCCACCGGGATAACCAGGCGGCCTTTTGGTTTGAGCTGCTCCAGCAAAGCGGGGGGAATGGCAGGTGCGGCGGCCGTGACGACAATACGATCAAAAGGGGCTTGCTCCGGCCAGCCTTCATAACCGTTGCCGCAACGGGTTTCGATATTGTGATAACCCAACGTCTGCAAGCGCAGTGTGGCCGCATCGGCAAGTTCTTTCACACGCTCGATAGTGAAAATTTGTTTGACCAGCTTGGCAAGCACTGCCGCTTGATAACCTGAGCCTGTGCCCACTTCAAGCACAATATGATCAGGTTCGACCTCGAGTAAATCTGTTGTCAGCGCGACGATGTAGGGTTGGGATATAGTCTGGCCGAAGCCGATGTACAATGGGCCGTTATTATAAGCATAAGTGCGTGAATAGTCTGGAACAAACTCAGCTCTTTCCACCTCGGCCATGGCTTTCATGACTTTTTGGGCGAAGCTGGGCCGGCCGGTACGCGAAGCGGTGTATCTGGCTTCGGCCTCGATAGTCTTCAGCATCTGTTTAATGGCATCTTTCATCTTTCTACCCGGTTAAACAGGGTAAGCCCGATTCATGAAACAGGCAGTGTTGTATCATTTACTTTGCCAATACAGTTTTATTTTGCGCTTAGTGAGTTTTATTATCCAGCGCCAGATCAGGTTGTTTCGGTATATAAAAAAGGCATCCGAAGATGCCTTTTTGTTTAATCGTAGCTGTAATGCTTCTTGAGCGGTTTCACAACTTGCCAGAAGCTGTTCAGACCTTCCGGAAACTCAACATAGTCACCGGCGACCACACGAACTGGTTCCTCACCGTCCGGCGTGACGATAATTTCACCTTCCAGCAGATAAGCTTTCTCGGTTTCATCAAAGTCGAGTCTGAATTCCGAGACGGGACAATCCCAGATTTCCCAGCTGGCTACGCCCATTTCCTGCAGACGTGCTTCGCTTGGGTTCTTTTCAATTTTAATTTGAGGCATAAATATCCTGATTCGTAAGTTTTATTAACTGCTCTGAAGGCGCTTCAGAGCCAATCATCGTTGATGGGACGATGTCACGCACAGCGTAACGGACGAATAATAGCAGAAACCGTCCCTTTATTTACTGCCGGTTTGTCTTTCTGTTGAAAAGCATTACTAAGCATCGAGAACAACGAGATTATCCAGGCAATTAAACCCGTTCAGCTTCCATTCCACCATTGGCAAGACTAGACTAGGAACTCTTAAGGGAAACAGGGAGGTTGATATGGACGCACGCGTTATGTCAATGCTAGTCAGCCAACCGGATACACTGAACGACCTACTGGAAAGCGTGCACGCTACGCTGCTGGACAGAATGCCTGAAATTGAACATCTTGCCTGTATGCTCTATGAGCCCAATAGCGGTTTTTTAAAAACATTTCTCAACAGCAGCTGCAATGACCACCCCCTCAGTGGTTATCAGTTCAGGCTTTCCGACAGTCAGATTCTGTCAGAGTTGGCTGCATCTGCCGAATGCAGGGTGATAGACAATATTGATGATGATCTTCGGCCAATGGTGAAACAGTCAGACGGGCTGCCACGGCAAAAGTACAGATCATCTTTCATTGTTCCTATGTTCAATGCAGAAGAGTTTACGGGGTTTATCTTTTTTGATGCCTCCAGAACCGGTGTTTTTACCGACCAGCTCCAGCGTGATTTATTACTTTGTTCGCGGCTGATAATCATGTCAATTGCATCGGAGATATCGCTGGTGCGAACTTTGTTGGTAACGGTGAAATTAGCGAAAGATTTTACAAGTCTGCATGACTGTGAAACTGGCTTACATCTGGACCGGATGGCACATTATTCAAGAATGATTGCCAGCCAGCTGCCAGAGTCATACCAGCTCAACGATGAGTTTGTTGAACATATCTATATGTTTGCCTCTTTGCATGATATCGGCAAAATAGGGGTGTCGGACAGTATTCTGATGAAGCCGGGAAAGCTTGATCCGGACGAGCGTGCTGCCATGGAATTACATGTTGAAAAAGGTGTGTCAATTCTTAAACAGGTATTGAGTAATTATCAACTGGCCGACCTGCGTGATTCGGAAATGATGCTCAATATTGTGGCTTATCATCATGAATATCTGGATGGTTCCGGTTATCCCAACGGCCTTGCCGGCGATGAGATACCATTGGAAGCCCGCATTATTACCGTCGCCGATATCTTTGATGCGCTGACCAGCAGACGTCCTTACAAAAAGGTATGGCCGGTCAGGGAAGCGATTGAAGAGCTGAAACGCATGCAACATCTTAATAAATTAGATGCCGACTGCGTTGCCGTATTGGAAGCCAACACCGCAGAGCTGGAACGAATCGTGGTGGAACTGGCTGATGAGCCGGAAAATAATAGCAAAATGGCCTTAAATTAGAAACAAGGCTGTCAACCCAAATAAAAGGTGCACCAGTTATCGCTGCAATCTCGGGCAATTGCAGCCAGAAGCTTTTTCCGTTCGATATTTTTGACCCAAGTTTACGATAGGCACTCAGCCAACCAGGCAGCGGTCTCATGTTTATTGCTGGCATGGGGGAATTGTTCGCTGCTTTTGAGGCCTATAATAACAATAAAAGTCACGTATATTACGGGAGCTTTGTTGGCTATGAAACATACCTTTCTCCTTCCCTTGTCAGTGAACCCGGCACGCCGTAAATTTGTACAGGGCCTGGTAGCCGGTGGTACGGTGTTGGGACTTGCTCCTTTATTTAACAAATCACTGGCAGCTGAGATCCCCGCTACCTCGGTGGGGACAAGCCAACAGCTAGCGGGCAAAGAGTTTGATCTCACGGTTGCTCAAACACTGGTCAACTTTACCGGCAAACCGAGAATGGCGACCACCATCAATGGCTCTATTCCGGCGCCAACGCTGCGTTGGAAAGAGGGCGACACGATCACTTTAAGAGTGACCAACCGCCTGCCGGTTTCCACCTCTATTCATTGGCATGGCATTATCCTGCCTTACCAGATGGATGGTGTGCCGGGCATCAGTTTTCCAGGCATTGCACCGGGCACGACCTTTACTTACAAATTTAAAGTGAAGCAGTCCGGAACCTATTGGTATCACTCACATACAGCGTTTCAGGAGCAAACCGGCATGTACGGTGCCATCATTATCGATCCGGCTGAAGGGGAAGATACTAGAGCCGATCGGGATTATGTGGTCCAGTTGTCGGACTGGACTGATGAAGATCCCATGGATGTGTTTGCCAAGCTTAAAAAACAGAGTGATTATTACAATTTCAACCAACCGACAGTAGCAGATTTTTTTGAGGATGTTTCCGGGCAAGGTTTAACGGCTGCCGTCAAGCAACGGCGTATGTGGAACCGCATGCGCATGAGTCCCACCGATCTTGCTGATCTGTCCGGATACACTTATACCTATTTGATGAACGGCATGCCCCCGGCAGCTAACTGGACAGGGTTGTTCAGGCGGGGCGAACGGGTGCGGCTGCGTTTCATAGGCAGTGGCACCCAAACCTTTTTCGATGTAAGAATTCCCGGACTCAAAATGACCGTTGTCCAGGTCGATGGTCAGAATATTGAGCCGGTGACAGTTGATGAGTTTCGTTTTGGCTCCGGTGAAACTTATGATGTCGTGGTACAGCCCAGTGATGACCGTGCTTATACGATCTTTGCACAGACAATAGGGCGTTCAGGCTATGCCCGCGGGACCTTGACACCCAATCCGGGTATGACTGCTGAAATACCCGAAGTGGATACCCCCGAATGGCTGACGATGGCCGATATGATGGGCGCCATGATGCATGATGGTATGAATATGCCAGCCAATGAACATAGTATGCACGGGGCGCAATCAGCTATTCAGGTCAATCATGCCAAAACAGAGTATGGCCCCAGTGTTGATATGCGAGTCGATACACCGCGCATCAATCTGGACGACCCCGGTATCGGACTTCGAAATAATGGCCGTCATGTGTTGACCTATGCAGATATTCATACAATAGGCGGCGCCCTGGAACAGCGTCAGCCGGAACGGGAAATTGAACTGCATCTGACCGGCAATATGGAACGCTATACCTGGTCACTGGATGGGCTGGAGTTTGGTAAATCGACACCGGTACATTTCAATCATAATGAAAGACTGCGGGTTATTCTGCATAACGACACGATGATGACTCACCCCATGCACCTGCACGGCATGTGGAGTGAACTGCAAAACCCGGATGGTCATTTACAGGCGCTCAGGCATACTATAAGTGTGCAACCCGCCCAACGAATAAGCTTTCTGGTAACGGCAAATGCATTGGGACGCTGGGCATGGCATTGTCATCTGCTCTACCACATGGAAGCGGGAATGTTTAGAGAGGTGGTTGTTGACTGAGTCAGCCTTTAATCAATTACAGGACATCTACCGATGAACAAGACAAACACCGGTTGGGGCCTTTTTATAGCACTTATCATCAATACGCTGTTTGTTATGGCGGGAGAACAAGAATCCAGCAGGGATCAGATGGACCATTCGCAAATGGAACACGGTGACACCATGCAACCTCAAACCACCCCGGATGGGCAAGATATGGAGCCTACGATGTCATCCATGCAGGGTGGTGCGCCGCCCGCAGACGCGCGCGATCCACACGCTTATTCCGATGGTTACGATTTTGGTGATATGCCCCGGCCGGTCTTTGCGGATGAACATCATTTTGCATCACTACTGGTAGATCGTTTGGAACTGGCCAGAACAGATGGCAACACGTCTGCTGATTACGATTTACAAGCCTGGTATGGTAGAGATTACGATCGAGCAGTATTAAAAGCCGAAGGAGAGATTGACAACGACAGATTGCAGCAAGCCAGGACTGAATTGCTCTGGGGGCATGCCCTTACCGCATTTTGGGACACGCAATTAGGTGTCAGATACGATAGCGGCGCCGATCCTGACCGCACCTGGCTGGCATTTGGCCTACAAGGACTTGCGCCTTATTGGTTTGAAGTGGATGCCGCAGCCTATATCGGCGAGGCCGGGCGCACCGCGCTTCGATTTGAAGCAGAATATGAATTATTGTTTACCCAAAAATTGATCCTTCAACCGCGCATCGAGGCAAATGTCTACGGCAAAGATGACAAGGCGCGTGGCCTGGGAAGCGGTTTGTCTGACATCAGTGCCGGAATCAGGCTGCGTTATGAATTCAGACGCGAGTTTGCCCCTTATATCGGGGTTGAATGGAATAATCAGTTTGGTGATACCAAAGATCTGACCCTGGCCAGGGGAGAAGACCCAAATGACACCAGCCTTGTTATCGGCTTGAGATTCTGGTTTTAGAAAAGCACTTTCATAAAGCGATAGGGGATTAACATGCAAGTCGAAAGCATAAAAGACATTCTGGAATGGACGGTACACTTTCATCATGAGCTTGCAGCGTGTCTGAAAGATTGCACTGACAAAAATGAAAATGCCCGCGCAAAGTTATTACTCGGCTATCTTGCCACGCATGAAAAAACATTGGAAAACATGGTTGCCGAATTTGAAAGAACGGCCAATCTCAATGCACTGAATACCTGGTGTTATGAATATCTCGACAAACACCCGGTTATCAAGCACAAACACAGTGACGTACCTTTTTCTAAACTGGATACAAAGCAAATCATGGAGACGGTGACCCAACTGCACGAACAAGTGATTGACTTGTATCAAGACCTGTATGACAGGGCGCCGGTGGAGTCGGAAAAAGAGCTGTTAAAACAGTTGCTTGACGTCGAGGATCATGAAGCGATGCGGATATCGCAAAGCGCCAATCGGCTGGAAGATCTTTAACCGCCCCTAGAGATGCCCGCCGACTTAGAAAGTCAGCGTAGCGGCCATTTCACCATTTATTTTTACCAGACAGGCAAGGTCGGTTTTCGATTGCCAGTGGCAATCAGAGGTGACAGCCGTGTCACCATAGATAGACACCATCGAAACTGGCATCATCATAGTTATAGGGTAAGCTGCCGGTCACTACGGTTTCACCGTTAACCAATACATTATGCTCAAAAGTGATTTGGTTGAACCTGCCGGCTATTTCCAGTTGCTCAGCTTCACCGGCAGCGCGGTAGTACTGTTTTGGTGAAGCAGTGGTGCAGCCAACAAGGGCGACCAGAATGGTAGCGAGGAATATTTTTTTCATTATTTACCCGTTCCGTTGATGTGACAGATTTAAGTGCCTTAAGCCTTGTGTTTATTGGAATACTACAAAAATCGATATTGAAAGTCACAATAATTAAACATAAACCTCACCAAGCCAGTGAATTGAGAAAAGGTACATGTTTTACAGTTCTGGTACGATCGGCCTGTGAAAAAACTCAGACGCCTGATAATTCGATATTTGCTGCTGCTAATGCTGACCGTGATCGTGCTCAGCCTGTTAGTGGTTGTACCGTTTCGCTGGCTCAACCCGCCGCTCACCATGGTCATGGCGGATCGCTGGTTGCATGCCGGTGATGAATATTTCAGATTGCGTCAGACCTGGCTGAGCTGGGATGAGATTCCAAAACAGGCAGCCCTTGCCGTTATTACCTCAGAAGATCAGCGTTTTCCATTGCATCAGGGCTTTGATGTCGATGCCATTATCAAAGTGCTGCGAACGGCAGGAAACGGCGGTCAGTTGCGAGGCGCCAGCACCATCAGTCAACAGGTTGCCAAGAATGTGTATCTCTGGACCGGCCGCAGCTGGCTGCGGAAAGGGCTGGAAGTCTGGCTTACCATGCTGATTGAACTGACCTGGGGCAAACAACGCATTCTGGAAGTGTATTTGAATATTGCCGAGTGGGGTGAGGGTGTGTTCGGGCTGGAAGCCGCCAGCCAATATCACTTTGGTAAACCGGCCTCACAACTGACACCGATGCAGTCTGCCTTGCTGGCTTCATGCTTGCCCAGCCCGTTAAATTACGATCCGGCCAGACCTGCCCAACATTTACGTGAGCGTGCAAGTTGGAATCTTGAACAACAGCGCCGTTTGGGCGGTACTCAATGGCTGGCCCCGCTAAATCAGTGATAACAGGCTGGCGCGTCCCACCAGCTAAAAGACCGCAACTCTAGCAAGCAAACGCATTTGCTTTACTCCGTCCCAGCTATTTTTAGGGGGAAGTATCCCATGAACCTGAAAACTAAAGTTGTGTCTAATAGTCATCAATGACCAAGCTTAAAAGGAAACGCTATGAAAAAGGTAATGACTACAGTAGTTGCTGCGACACTATCTATGGCGTTGGTTGGTTGTACCGCTGACAGGCAGACTGTTGGCACAGCTGCCGGTGGTGTGGCCGGTGGGGTACTTGGCGCGAATGTCGGTGGTGGCACCGGACGGACTGCTGCCATTATTGGCGGTACTTTATTGGGCGCGATTATCGGTGGCCATATCGGTGCTGAAATGGATGAACTGGACCGCCGGCGAGCTGCCGATACGCTGGAATCCTATCCTACAGGCAGAACAAACACCTGGCACAATCCGGACTCAGGTGCGCGGTACAGTGTTACACCGACGCGGACTTATGAGACTGCCAGTGCGCCGTGCCGCGAATATGAGATGGATGCATACATCGACGGCCAACGCGATGTTATCAAAGGCACCGCTTGCCGTAACGCACGTGGTGAGTGGATTAACCAGTAGAGATCATTTTCAAACGGATTGATTCAAAAAAACCGGCGATGGCCGGTTTTTTTTTTGTGTTCTCACGGAAACAGCAATCTGGGATCTGCCTCTATTGAACCCCATAAAAATAGTATCGAATAGGAGCCTGCAGGAGGGTCACTTTTTAATATGCTCTTGACCGTATATACGATTTTTCATATATTGTCGGCCAATGAAAATCGAAGCCAATACTCTATTTTCCGCCTTGTCTAACGAGATACGCTTGCGTTGCCTGATGTTGTTGCAGCTTGAAGGCGAGTTGTGTGTCTGCGAGTTGACCCATGCGCTGGCGCTCGCCCAGCCGATGATTTCCCGTCATCTGGCGTTACTGAGAGAAGCCGGCATAGTCAACGATCGTCGCAAGGGGCAATGGATTTTTTATTCCATTAACCCTGACCTGGGAAACTGGGCGCAAGCAGTGCTGGAAACAACAGCAGAGGCCAACAAGAAAAAATCACCTTTTTATGAAGATCTGACTACCTTGCACGCTATGCCTGACCGCCCGGGTGCCAGCTGTTGCGCGTAATGTTCTTTCAAGTTATCAAAAATCAGACTGCTTGCAGCGGTGCAAGAGGTCTATTGGAAGCAGGAGTTCTCTATGCCAATACGTGTCGGCATCAATGGTTTTGGTCGCATGGGGCGCCTGGGTTTCAGGGCCGCATGGGGCAAGACAGATTATGACATCGTTCAGATCAACGAGATTGCGATTGATGCCGCCGGCTCGGCTCACTTGCTCGAGTTCGATTCAATTCATGGCCCCTGGCAACATGAAATGGCTGCCAGCGATGGCATGTTAATTATTGATGGCAAGCCGCTCAAGTATTCATCTGACAAGGAAATAACCGACACTGACTGGTCTGGTTGTGACATTGTCATCGAAGCGACCGGCAAACATCATAAAAAGCCGGAGACCCTGAATGCCTATTTTGAACAAGGCGTAAAGAAGGTGATTGTGGCGGCACCGACCGAAGGGGCTTTGAATGTCGTCTATGGCGTTAATGACCATCTCTACGATCCTGAGCAACATCACGTACTCACTGCAGCATCGTGTACCACCAACTGCCTCGCGCCTATTGTTAAAGTGATGCATGAGAAAGTCGGCATAGTCCACGGTTGTATGACGACCATTCATGACATTACCAATACGCAAACCATTGTCGATAAGGGCCACAAGGATCTGCGCCGCGCCCGGGCGTGTAGCCAGTCGCTGATCCCGACCACAACGGGCTCGGCCAAAGCCATTACCAAAATTTTTCCTGAATTAACCGGCAAGCTCAATGGTCATGCCGTGCGTATTCCTTTGTTGAATGCCTCGCTCACAGATTTTGTCTTCGAAGCCTCACGCCCGGTGACGGAACAAGAAATCAATGCTTATTTCAAGGAGGCAGCAACAGGGGAACTGAAAGACATTCTTGGCTATGAAGAACGGCCATTGGTGTCGGTTGATTACCTTAATGATCCTCGATCCGCCATTATCGATGCGCTCTCCACCATGGTTATTGATGGGACCCAGGTCAAAATTTATGCCTGGTATGACAATGAGTGGGGCTATGTGAACCGCATGATGGAATTGGCAGCGAAAGTCGCAAAATGTCTTTAGAACAAGGCTTACGACATTATCTTATTGTAACCGGAGGTTACTGGGCCTTTACCCTCACCGACGGCGCGATTCGTATGCTGGTGGTGTTGTATTTCCACCTGTTGGGGTACACGCCGTTCGAAGTCGCCATGTTGTTTTTGTTTTACGAAATCTTCGGCATCGTGACCAATTTGGTGGGAGGCTGGCTGGGTTCACGTATCGGCCTGAACCTGACCATGCATATCGGCATGGGTATGCAGGTGGTGGCACTGAGCATGCTTATGGTGCCCGACGCCTGGCTGTCGGTGGCTTATGTCATGTTTGCACAGGCACTCTCCGGTATCGCCAAAGATCTGAACAAGATGTCGGCCAAAGCCAGTATCAAAACCTTATTGCCTGCGTACGGGAGTGAATCCCGCTTATTCAAATGGATAGCTGTCTTGACCGGCTCAAAGAACGCCTTGAAAGGGGTAGGGTTCTTTGTCGGGGCCATGTTGTTACAAACACTCGGGTTCCGCGGTGCTTTGGCAGTTCTGGCGGCAGGGCTTTTTGTCGTGATGCTGATCACTATGACGCTGTTGCCGTCGCAACTGGGCAAATCAAAAAGCAAACCCAAGTTCGCCCAGGTATTTTCCAAAACACCAGCCATTAACTGGCTGTCGGCCGCACGTTTTTTCCTGTTTGGGGCGCGTGATGTCTGGTTCGTGGTGGCATTGCCTGTTTATCTGTACTCCGTTTTTGACTGGAGTTTTATGGAAGTGGGCGGTTTTCTGGCGCTTTGGGTCATCGGTTACGGCCTGGTACAAGCCTGCGCACCTCGGCTCATCCGTCACAGCCATCATGGCAAAGGGCCGGATGGCAACACAGCCAGGTTCTGGGTTTTTACCCTGGCTTTTTTACCCGTACTTATCGCCCTTGGTTTACATCTCGAGCTACAGCCACAACTTTTACTTATCACCGGCTTGATCATCTTCGGGGTAGTGTTTGCCATCAACTCGGCGCTCCATTCCTATTTAATTGTCGCCTGGTCGGAACGCGACAAGGTTTCAATGAATGTCGGCTTTTACTACATGGCCAACGCCGGCGGTCGGCTTGCCGGCACGGTACTGTCAGGTCTGATTTATCAGACGCAAGGCTTAATTGGCTGCCTGATCTGGTCCGGCATTTTTGTCGTTGCTGCCGGCGTGCTCTCCCTGCGTCTGCCACCTGCATCAATAATAGGAGTAGGGCGATGAGTGCACAAAATGCGTCTGATCCTTTTGGCTTAATCATTCTGGATCATTCCAACCTCACCCCGACTAAGCCAAGATCATTTAATACTTGTGAGTCCGCTTGAAACGGGCATAGAATGGCCCGCTTTTTTTATTTTTCCGGAGTGAAATATGTCAGAACCAGTATGGTTTAGAACCGCTGAAGCAACCGTGTTTGCGAGCGAGGATCAAGGCACCGATGCAATGCCTGAAATTTTGATTGGCAGCGTTAAGGGACCAGCAGGCCATGCCTTTGCTAACCTGATGGGGCAAACCGAAGGCCATACCCGTATGTTTGCCATTCGTGCCACTAATCAACAGGTCAAACCTGCCACCATGATCGTGCCGAAAGTCACGATTAAATCCAGCGCTTATGTCGAGCTGTTCGGCGGGCCTGTACAGTCAGCGATTGCTGATGCGGTATTGGATAGTGTAATTGAAGGTGTGATTCCTAAAGAGCACGCTGATGATCTTTGTATCGTCGCGATGGTTTGGATTGCACCTGATGCCGCCGCTAACCCGGATGTGGATCGTAAAGATCTGTATCGCACCAACTATGAAGCGATGAAACTGGCTATCCAACGTGCCATGACAAGCTCACCAACAATTGATGAGCTGATCGCAAACCGTAACAAGATCCATCATGAAATGTACGATCCTGCAACCGGTGAATCTCAGTGGTAAACTGAGTCTGTGATGAACTTGAGCCCATCTTCGCGGACAGTGGAGATGGGCTTTTTCATATCTAGTGTTTGGTTTAAGTCAGTGAAACCCTGTAATTTAAACCGATGCCAATCGAGACTTTTTTACCTTTTATCATCGCCTCGGCACTGCTGAGCATTGCCCCGGGGCCGGATAATATTTTTGTTCTGACTCAATCGATGTTGTATGGCAAACGCAGCGGGGTGCTTATCACATTGGGTTTATGTACCGGGCTGATTTTTCACACCAGTATCGTCGCTTTAGGTGTGGCAACGCTGTTTCAAACTTCCGAACTGGCTTTTACGGCACTGAAAGTTGCCGGTGCAGGGTATTTGCTTTATCTGGGCTGGCAGGCTTTTAACAGTCAGCCACAAAGCCTGAATAGTGGCAGCGCGTTATTGCCAGCGAGGGCTTTGTATCTGCGCGGTATCATTATGAATGTCAGCAACCCCAAGGTTTCGATTTTTTTCCTGGCGTTTCTGCCACAATTTGCCAGCCAGCTTTACGGTCCCATCGCCCCACAGATTTTCCTGCTGGGCGCGGTTTTTGGTGCCATCGCTTTAGTGATTTTTTGTGGTATCGCTATGCTCGCCGACAGGCTTGGCAGCTGGCTCAGGCAATCAGCAAAAGCACAGGTTTATTTACATCGTATCGCCGGTATGGTTTTTGTGACTTTGGCTTTAAATTTATTGCTCGCAGTGCAATAAAACGTTTCAAATGTTAAGCAAATCAAGTAAGGGGTTCTGTCCCTTGTTGTCGCTGCACGCAGGCATTGAATATCTGATCATGTATCTCGTCAACTGAGGTGGTTGCTGGCTGAATATACACCTGTTTAGCGATATCAAGCAGATCCCGGCGACCTTGCGAGTCTTTGTATATTTTCTTTATGTTTTGTTCAAACGCCTGCCAATCATCACCTTCCGTCTGTCTGATTTGCTGAATTTCATAGGCTGTACCCGCCTGATAGGCACAGCTGGTGATATTGTGCCGTTCAAGCTCAGTTGCTTGTGTTGATGCAGCGAAGACTGATGCCACAATAACGATGATTTTATGTTGCATGTGCCTAACCTCATCTATCCAACTTGGAAGGTTGGTTATCAAACTCTAACGCTCATGTGTTTTTTTGACAATTTTTCACTAGAGATTATCGATCTGCCATGGCTTTTTCATTAATGGGAAAATATGTGTCTTAACCCATTAATTGGGAGGAGGGAATAAACACAGAGACAATTTCTGCCTCTGTGTTTATTTGTATTATTGAGATTCATGTTTCATCCCCCATGGAGCCAAATAATTCTGTGTAACTGCCGTTTTCAAACGAAGTCCGCCAATCTGTCTTCGAACTCAAACATAAAGCGGTTCAGCGCCAATAAATAAATACCTATTTTCCTCGCCGTTGAGGGTTCTAATGCTGACAGTCTTATGTTTGCTGCTTTATTGGCGGCTTAAAAAAGCAGAGAATGATTAGGTCTAGTTGAGGTGACCCTCATCACTGGTGACTATATTGTTATGACTGGGGAATCAAGTTGCCGGCCCCCCTTGATTTTTGCAGTTAAGTGGAGCGCGTTTATGCAAACAAACCTTTGTTACCGAAATGAAAATTCTGTTCCTCGTCCGGCCCATGTCAGCTCCTTAGCTAATATCTCCAAGCACAACATCAGCAGCACGACTCGTTGGCACCATGTGTGGACCGGATTGGTGATGACAATCGGCATATTATTAAGTCACTCGGCTAATGCTACTCCCAGTGGCGTAGCGCCGCCGTCGGGTGAAATGTTCAGCTATGCCTGGCTCAAAGGGTACGCGCAAGCCTTAGCGGAAAAAACCTATGTAAGCCAGCAAAGGAAGCTGCCGGAAAGCCTGCAGAAAATGAGCTGGGATGAGTATCAGCAGTTGCACTACAACAAAGACAAAGCGCTTTGGCGTAACGAAGACTCTGAGTTTCGAATAGAGATGTTTCATCTCGGACTGAACTATGACACACCCGTACATATTTACCGCTTGCAAGACGGCAAAACGACACCGGTCAAATATTCAGCCTCGATGTTCGACTATGGCCAGTCGGGCGTCAACGGCGATACGCTGCCCAAAGATCTCGGCTTTGCCGGGTTCCGGATGCAGTTTTATACTGATTGGAAACGCGACGTGATGGCATTCCTCGGCGCAAGCTATTTCCGCGGCGTTGGCAAAGAGATGCAGTATGGTTTGTCGGCACGAGGATTGGCGGTTAATACGGCGCTGCCCCAGCCTGAAGAGTTTCCGGTGTTTACCAATTTTTGGCTAGAACAGCCTAAACCTGGCAGTGAAATAACAACCATCTATGCGCTGCTTGATTCACTTAGTATTACCGGTGCCTATCGTTTCGATATTCAGCCGGGGGAGCGTCTGGAGGTGAAGGTGGATGCTGCCGTTTATCCACGTAAATCGATTGAACGGCTCGGCATTGCGCCGCTGACCAGCATGTTCATGATCGGAGAGAATGATCGACGCACTGATTGGGATTGGCGTCCGGAAATCCATGATTCAGATGGTCTCGCGATACACCGTGGTAACGGTGAATGGATCTGGCGTCCGCTCAATAACCCACGCAATCTTCGCTTTAATAGCTATAGTGATACCAGCCCGCAAGGGTTCGGACTGATGCAACGTGATCGCAACTTTGACCACTATCAGGATGATGGTGTGTTCTATAACCGTCGCCCAAGTCTCTGGATTGAACCGATCAATAACTGGGGTAAAGGAGCAGTACAACTGGTGGAAATCCCGACTTTGGATGAAACCTTTGACAACATCGTTGCGTTCTGGAATCCGGAACAGCCTGTCGTGCCCGGTCAGGAGCTGCTATACAGTTACAACATGTACTGGGGTGGACCACCGGTTGAGCCGGAGAACGCCAAAGTGGTTAATACCTTCACGGGCCTTGGCGGAGTCATCGGCAGGAAACGTCAATACTACAGTAAGCGTTTTGTCATTGATTTCGCTGGAGGTAATTTGTCGATGTTGACGAAAGCTGCAGGGGTGAGACCTGTGATCACTGCCTCTGCTGGCAAAGTTGAGATTACTTCTGCACGCCCACAAGATGCGATAGTTGGATACCGGGCAATATTTGATTTGGTACCGCCTGATAACAGTACCGATCCCATCAACCTGAGGGTCTATCTTGAGGCTGATGGCCAACCGCTTTCAGAAACCTGGCTTTACCAGTGGACGCCACCGCCACAAGACGAGCGTAAACTGCATAATCCAGCACACCTGAAATAATCTCAATTAGGCACGAGCTGGCCGGCAAGCGGATTTGAACCTTATGCGCGTCTAGAGGCACGCGAACAGAAAACTGATGGGTGACTTATTCCATAAAGTCATACTTCCAGCGAATGTTATCAGCTGCCATCATTTGATCAACACTGAAGCGAATCATTCCTGTTGGGTCACTGGGTTGACCAATCACCACATAACGTCTGCCTGATTCAGTAAAACCCACACCGGAATTTTTATCGAATTCCTTGATGGAGCTGCTGTTGCGCAGTGTAAATGGCAACAACTTGTCATCAGTTTCTACTGGCTTGAACGGCGGCACCGTTTCAGGCCGTTGACGTAAACCAACGAAGATCTCCTCATCCGATGGAAGTATCAGGATATTCCAATGATACAATGTCATAACGGATTCAGCGTTTGTGTTCATGTTTAGTATTTACCCGATTCAATTATTCAATAAACGCCTATTCTCGCTTACGCGTCCAGATTATTACAGACCCAATGGCAAGCACATATCAAGAAATGGTTCAGCTTACATAAGCTGAACAGCACGCCATTCTGATAAAAACACTCAACGCTTAACTTAACCTAATAACCGGAATAAAAGCACTGTGACTAAAACTGCACAACAGACACAAGAATATGTAGAAAAATGTAAAAGCGCCGCAAAAAAAGGCAATGTGATTGCCCAAAATACACTGGGCTTTTTGTATCTAAATGGCCAAGGTGTGAGTCAGGATTATCAACAAGCAGCTAAATGGTTTCGTCATGCTGCGGATAAAGACTATGCACCGGCGCAATTCAATCTTGCCATCATGTACAAGCTCGGCCAAGGCGTTGAACAAAACCATTCAGAATCAATAAAATGGATGCAGCTTGCTGCCAATCAGGACTATACAGAAGCGCAAAGCAATCTTGGCAATATGTACTACCAGGGCTTGGCTGTTATGCAGGACTATCAAATGGCCTATATGTGGTGGTCATTAGCAGAAGAAAATGGTGCTAATGACCTCGAGCACATTAAAGCTGCACTGATTAAGAAAATGACCGCAACTGAAATCAATCAAGCCGAACAGTCAGTACAACAATGGAAGATGAAACACTAAGATAAATGTCTACCTATTAGCTCAAGTGAGCTGACTCTTTGATTCTGTAAACTTATCGGAGGTATTCATGGCCACACATCACGCATCACCAGGTGAAATCGTTGACTTGGATACATGGGCGCAAGACGTCCCCAATGGAAAAACCAAAGTCATTGCGAAAACAGATGAAGTCGAACTGGCTCGTCTTGCCCTTCCGGCAGGTAAAGAATTTGCAAATGAAAAAGTATCAGGGCCAGCCATAGTCCATTGTATAAATGGAGAAATTGAGTGCGCAGCAATGGGGGAAGCACAAGTATTAACCTCCGGCCAATTGCTTTATTTCAAGCCCGATGAGCCATATTCTGTTAAAGCTGTAGTTGACTCGGTTGTTTTACTCACATTTATCTTTAAGGTTTAAATCGGCCGGTTGAATTGATTTTCAATCGTGAGCCTTTTTATTTCTGATGGGAAGCAAACTTACACAGTGATAGGCAGTCGTGAAGCGGTGGTGAATAGGGGAGTGGGGCACGACCCAACGAATCACATCCAATGTCTTCGGAACAGACCCTGAAACTCTTGGTGGGTGCTGAGGGGTTCGAACCCCCGACCCTCGCCTTGTAAGGGCGATGCTCTCCCAGCTGAGCTAAGCACCCCAAGAAAGCGAGGCATTCTACAACATCTTTTCAGAATTTGAAGCCCTAATTTGGGCTTTTTTTGAAACCGCTGGTGAAAGAGAAACTTAGGCTTCAATTAACCAGCGTGTTCACACAAAAAAGGGGAAATAATAAAGCGTAATGCGGCTCAATTATTTCCCCCGTCAACGTGTCACTCCCACGTAGGCGGGACAACGGCACAAAATGCGTTGAACAGTCGAAGGGCGAGCAAAGCGAGGATGCCAGAACTATGTCATCTCGAGCGAAGACGAGAGATCTCAGACCTGTTCAAAGATGCCTCCACTCCGGTCGGCATGACACAGCTCTTTACCAAGTCAGAAACAATACCCGAGCCCGGCGAGGGGACTGTCATTCCGCGCGCAAGCCGAGGAATCTCTGTTCACCGAAGATGCCTCCGCCGAGCCTGTCCTGAGCGAGGCCGAAGGAGTCGGCATGAAGACTATCGCAATGTACGGCTGAATAAATTCAAAGCCAATTGATAGCCTAATTGCGCCGTTTGTGCGTCATAACGACCACCATCACCTTCATCACGCATAAACGCATGTTCAGCATTGAACTCATGCCAGGTAAAGGTAATGTCAGTCTGGTTCAGCATGTTGTGAATCTTGTCCAAACCTTCTCTGGGCACA
This sequence comes from Methylophaga sp. OBS4, assembly GCF_026319305.1. Lineage (GTDB taxonomy): Bacteria > Pseudomonadota > Gammaproteobacteria > Nitrosococcales > Methylophagaceae > Methylophaga. The sequence continues at coordinate 24,467 of NZ_JAPDMV010000008.1, read as the reverse complement.
TGATTGTCCTGCTTACCCCAGATCATTAGCAACTCGCCTTTAATCTCAGCCAGACGTTCCATACTGTGCTGGCCGGGTTTGCTAGGAATCTTTTGGATATGCAAATCAGTGGCATAGAAGCAGGCGGTACCTTTCACTTCCGGTTGCAATGCTGCACGAAAGGCCAGATGACCACCAATGCAGTAACCCATCGCGCCGATATGACCGTTGCACCAGGGTTGTGTTTTCACATACTCAATCATGGCGACATTGTCAGAGTCATAACCCTGCACATCTTTGGCTTCTTTATCGGCATTGCCTTTATCACGACCGGCATCGTCGTAGCCCAGTACGGTGCCTATCGGGTTCAGTTCATGGAATACTTCAGGTACCAACACGACATAACCGTGACTGGCCATCAGACGCGCGGCACGTTCAATCGGGCCGGTTTGTTGGAAGATTTCCGAGTAGAACAGAATGACCGGGTAGCTGCCTTCACTCACTGGGCGGTGAATATAGGTACGCATGACGCCAGTAGGGGTCTCAAGATCGACAAAATCGCTTTGAATTTTCATGTTGAGTCAGGTTCTTTTAAGAAATAAAAGGTGGTCATTGTACAACGACCCCATTCCCGTATCACCGATCAGCATGAAAAGTCACGTCATTGCTCAAGTACAAGGATAGGAGAAAGACCGGTTTTGCTTCATACTATATCGTTTTGTGCAGTGCCTGAGTAAAGGGGCGGTGAACTTAGCCTTACGGACTCTGTCTGAGTCCAGGTTTGGGTTAAACCAGCTGAGATGGTGCTTTACGGGCACTATCTGTAAAAGTGTTGGTTTACCTTGCTAATAGAAATGAGTATCATTATCAATGAATATCCTCAATCTATTATGAAGCATTGCAATTCCGGAGAAAAAACACAATGAATATCAATTGGATAAAACGCCAGTACGCGATCAGTATACTGGGTGCCGCCGCATTATTCACAGCACAAGCAACTCTCGCCAACGGTCCAATTGGTGAACATGTGAACCATTTGTCGGATAACCTTGAAAATTACACGCAAGAAGTGAACTGGTTGAACAGCAAAGTTGACGAGATGCTTCAGCGTTATCAGCAGGGCGGTGTTAAAGAAGCCAATCCTGATTTGCTGGTAGAACACTGGGAAGCGGTTAACTTCCATTCCGCTATTGAAACCAACTATGTGCCGGTCTATGCGTCCATCTGGCAAGGCCTGTTTGGCGTCAAAGGCGCGATTGAAAGCAACGCGTCAATTGAAGAGGTTCGCAAAGAACAGCGTTTGCTGGAACAATCTCTCTGGCAGGGACTGGGCGCAGTGAAACTGGCGGCGCAATATCAGGACCGTGGCCTTACCAGCAAGATCCAGGCAACTCAGGAAAACCCGACCAATTCACTGGAAGCGCTGAGCGCCATCGAAAATCATCTCAATCGTGTGATCGCCAAGTATGCTGAGCAACTGCCGAAAGAAGCGGTTACGATTGTGCATGATACTTACCTGAACCTGTTCGAAGGGGTGGAAGGTGAACTGATCGCCTTGGACGCCAAGCTGGTGGAAGATCTGGAAAAAGATTTCAATGTGGTTCTACCGCAAGCTATTCAGAATGGTGCCACGGTTGATGAGGTGCGCAACGTGGTCAACACCATGCAGGGCAAGTTGAACACAGCCTATTCACTGTTGGAACAATCTGCAGAAGAGAGAAAGGACGTTTTCTAAATGCAGCGCAGAACATTCATACAGTCCATGGCTGCGCTGGTCGCTGCCGGGGCGTTGCCACTGAGTATCAGCCAGGTCCTGGCCGACCCGGCCGCTGCAGTGTCTGCCGATGATTTGCCAGAACTTAAAGGCGAACTGACGCTGTATCTCGGCCGAGGCGAGGGTGGCCTGTATGAAAATGTGATCAAAGCCATTGAAGACCGCAACCCGGACTTCAAACTCCGTATCCGCCGTGGTCCGACGGCTTCCTTAGCCAATGCTATTCTGGCCGAAGCCAAGGCCGGCGTAAGGCGCGCCGATCTTTTCTGGGCCGTTGACTCCGGCGCCATCGGCATGGTCACAGCAGCCGGACTGGCGCAAGCCTTACCCGACGATCTCACCGGGCAACTGCGTGAAGATTTCCGCTTTCCCGACTGGGTGCCGGTCACCGGCCGGATTCGTACCATTCCCTTTAACACCGAGCGTCTGACTGCCGACAAGATCCCCGACGATATTATGGCCTTGCCGGACAGTGATTTCAGTGTCGGCTGGGCACCGGCTTATGCGGCGTTTCAATCATTTGTCACCGCTATGCGTATTCTGGAAGGGGACAAAGCGACCTCCGACTGGCTGCGTGCAATGAACAAGCGTGCCAAGACCTATGCCGGTGAACTGGGTGTGGTCATGGCGGTAGAAAGGGGTGAAGTCGATATCGGTCTGGCGAACCATTACTACACGCTACGCCTGAAATCCGGCAAGCCCGATGCCAGGGTTGATTTGGCCTTTACCCGCAATGACGCAGGTTGCCTGGTCAATGCCTCGGGCATTCTGGCCCTGAAAGAAGGCGAATTGCCGGTTAACTTCGTCCGTTATTTACTCACAAAAGAAGTCCAGACTTATTTGGCTGAACAGGCCTATGAGATCCCGCTGGTCAGCAATGTCTTGCCACCGGAAGGACTGCCAAAACTGACAACCATCAATCCACCGAAAGTCGATCTGACCCGTTTGGCCGATTTGCGCCCGACAGTTGATTTGATGCGTAACGCCGGCATTTTATGACGCAATGGTCTCCATCCTATCCACTGGCCTTTGTCATTGCGCTGTTGGCGTTAATGCCGGTGGCTGTATTGCTGGTGCTGGCATCCGACAGCCTGCAACTGTTCGATGCGCGTAACCTTCAGATCCTGACCAATACCCTGGCCCTGATGGTGCTGACCGCTGCCGGGGCAGTCTTGATTGGCGTGCCGCTGGCCTTGCTGACTGCCTATGTCAAGCTTCCCTGGGCAAAATTCTGGCTGGTTTTGCTGGCGGCGCCACTGGCTATTCCCAGCTATATCGGGGCTTTCACACTCTATGCCGCTTTTGGCCCCGGCGGTGAAATAGAACAACTGACCGGCATCTCCACGCCAAGCTTTGACGGCCTGTTCGGTTCCAGTGTGGTGATGGCACTCTATACCTACCCATTTGTGATGCTGACCGTGCGTGCCTCTTTACTGAGTCTTGACGCCAGTCTGGTCAATGCCGCCCGCACCCTTGGCATGTCTTTGTTCAGCAGTCTCTGGTTCGTGGTTTTACCCCGCATTACCAATGGCATAGCCGCCGGTGCTTTGCTGGCCGCGATGTATGCCTTGTCTGATTTCGGCACACCGGCCATCCTGCGGCTCGATACCTTCACCCGCATGATCTATGTCGAATACAACAGTTTCGGCCTGAGCCAGGCTGCCATGTTGTCCTTGCAGTTGCTGGTGATTGTCGGTCTGATTTTGTTTCTGGAGTCACGCGTCAAAGGCACGCGTGAGCGCCCTGGTAAAGCTTTGACACTCTGGCCCGGACGTCTGCGTACTTCCCTGATGCTGCTGGCTTGTATGCCGGTGGTTTTGCTTGCGATCATTTTGCCACTTGCCGTTTTTGGTGTCTGGCTGTGGCGCGAGGGCGCGGGTAATTTTGAACTGGTCTATGCCTGGAACTCGGCTTATGCCGCCTTGTTCGCGGCGATTGCCACCGTGGTGTTTGCCTTGCCAGTGGCGCAGGCGGCCATCAGCGGCAAATTCGGACGCCTGATGGAGCGTGTCAGCTTTCTGGGCTTTGGCGTGCCCGGCATTGTTATGGGCACGGCACTGGTTTATGTGGGATTAACATTCTCCGTGCTTTACCAGACATTGACCTTGCTGGTACTGGCCTATGTCATGCGCTTTTTGCCGCTTGCGGTGGGGGCCATCCGCTCGACATCAGAGCGGCTCGATCCCAGCCTGGTCAAGGCCGCACGATTACTGGGGGCCAGCCGCAAAGAAGCTTTCCGGCGTATCACGCTGCCGCTCAGTATTCGCGGTATCGTGGCCGGTGCAGCTTTAGTGTTCCTCGAAGTCATGCGAGAATTACCCGCCACCCTGATCCTTAGCCCGCTGGATTTTGAAACGTTGGCTACTTACCTGTGGCGAGTTTATGAAGCCGGCTATTTTGGTCAGGCCGCGATTCCGGGGCTGTTACTGGTAGTGATTTCCGGCTTGGCGCTGGCGATCATGTTTTACGGTGAACGCTGGAATCAAACAGATGTATTTGAGGAGTCTTCGCTTTCATGATTGAAGTTCAGAATGTCTCTGTCCACTACGACTCAAAAAAAGTCGTTGATGATCTCAGCCTGATGCTGGGCGATTCAGAGTTGCTCACACTGGTTGGGCCGACGGGCTGCGGCAAGACAACCATCCTGCAGGCTTTGGCAGGGCTGATTCCGATCTCGGAAGGCATAATCAAACTTGGTTCTCAGACCGTGACCGCGCAGAAGACCCTTCCGCCGGAAAAACGCCATGTCGGTATGGTGTTTCAGGACTTCGCTTTATTTCCGCACCTGACCGTCGAGCAGAACGTCAGCTTCAGACTCAAAAATAGTCACAAGGCCGATCACTGGCTGGATTTGCTGGGCCTCAACCCCTGGCGGCATGCCCATCCGGCCAATTTGTCGGGCGGCCAGAAACAGCGCGTGGCACTGGCACGCACCCTGGCCCATGAACCTGCCTTTGTGCTTCTTGATGAACCGCTGTCGAACCTTGATGCGGCGCTCAAAGACGATCTGCGCTGGGAAATCCGTAATGCCCTCAAAGATGCAGGCGTGCCCGCCATCTGGGTGACCCATGATCAGGAAGAAGCTTTATCAGTAGGTGATCGCATTGGTGTGTTAAGAGACGGGAAGCTGGAGCAGATCGACACACCGGAAACCTGTTTCAGTGAACCGGCCAATCGTTTTGTCGCCCGTTTCCTCGGTGATGCCAGCTTCCTGCCGGGCACATTGGAGCAGGGCAGTAACGTTGTTACTACGTCATTGGGCAACGCACCGGCTTCTCCGGTGAATGGGACTCATGGAAATGTCGATCTGTTGTTGAGGCCGGATGATCTGTCGCTAAATATTGTTGAGCAGGGCAATGGCGAAGTCGTCTGGAGCCGTTATGAAGGCAGTGCCCGCCTTTATGCGGTCAAAACCGATGATGGCTCCACCGTCAAAATCCGTTGCAGTCATGAAAACATCGCCAATCCCGGTCAGCGCGTGATGCTGCATATCACGACTACCCATCCATTAGCAGTATTTGCCCGCGAAAACAGTGAGTAGATTGGGTTGAGCTTTAGCGAAACCCAACAATTCAACATGTATCCAGCCCCATGTTGGGTTTCATTATTCAACCTAAACCTACAAATGCCGGCAAAGCCTCCGGTAAAAGCATTGTTGCCGTATAATGTGCGCCACCGAAGGGCGAATAGCTTAGACCGAATCAGCTATAGCGCGGTCTACCAGCTTCAGCCTGTTCTTAGCACGGCTTTAATATGCCCGGCAAAAATTCGCCCCAAAGTGCTGAATATAAGAGGATTACCAAGGAATAAGAATGTCTAAGATTATTTACACAAAAGTCGATGAATCGCCTGCCTCGGCAACCTATTCGCTGTTGCCCATCATTCGTGCTTTCACCAAGCCCGCAGATATTGAGTTTGAAATCAGTGATATCTCACTGGCTGGCAGACTTATCGCCAACTTTCCGGACAATCTGACCGAAACCCAAAAAATTTCTGACCACCTGACTGAACTGGGCAAGCTGACCCAGGACCCGGCCACCAACATCATCAAACTGCCGAATATCTCGGCGTCGATCCCGCAATTAAAAGCGGCTATAAAAGAACTCAAAGCCAAGGGCTACGACCTGCCAGACTACCCGGACAGCCCGAAAAATGACGCAGAGCAGAAGATTAAAGATCGTTATGCCAAGGTGCTGGGCTCAGCCGTGAACCCGGTTCTGCGTGAAGGTAACTCGGATCGTCGTGCTCCGGCAGCCGTGAAAAACTTTGCCCGCACCAACCCGCACTTTATGGGCGAGTGGAACGCCGATTCTGCCACCGAAGTCATGCATATGGCTGCCAATGATTTTTATGGCAGCGAACAGTCCGTCACCGCATCGGCAGCTAATGATTATAAAGTCACCTTTGTTGACGCTAACGGCAATGAAACTGTGCTGAAAAAATCCATTCCGGTTTTGGCGGGTGAAGTGGTCGATGCCACCTGCATGCGTGCCAAAAGCCTACAGGCGTTTTATGCCGATGCGATTGCCCGGGCGAAACAGAAAAACGTGCTGCTTTCACTGCACCTGAAAGCCACGATGATGAAAGTCTCTGATCCCATCCTGTTCGGCTTTGCGGTCAAAGTCTATTTCAAAGAGCTGATTGAAAAACACGGCGCTTTGTTTGAAGAACTGGGCGTTAACTTCAACAACGGCCTCGGTGATCTCTACAGCCGACTGGAAAACGTCGATGCTGAAACCAGAGCCCAGATTGAAGCCGATATCGAAGCGGTGTATGCCAAGCAACCTAATCTCGCGATGGTCGATTCCAACAAAGGCATTACCAACTTCCATGTGCCATCTGATGTCATTGTCGATGCCTCGATGCCTGCCATGATCCGTGCCGGCGGCAAGATGTGGGACAAAAACGGTGAGCAACAAGACACCCTGGCGATGATTCCGGATCGCTGCTATGCCGGCGTTTATAAAACCGTGGTCGATGACTGCAAAGCGAAAGGTGCCCTGGACCCGGTCACCATGGGTAGCGTGCCCAATGTCGGCCTGATGGCACAAAAAGCCGAAGAATACGGCTCGCATGATAAAACCTTCCAGGCACAGGCTGCCGGTAATATTATCGTCACCGATCTTGAAGGTGAAACCATCTTCAACTTTGATGTGGAAGAGGGCGATATCTTCCGTATGTGCCAGACCAAAGACGAACCCATCCGTGACTGGGTCAAACTGGCCGTAACACGTTCACGCCTGTCTGACACCCCAGCGATTTTCTGGCTGGATGAAAACCGGACCCATGATGCCGAACTGATCAAAAAGGTCAATGAATACCTGACTGAACATGACACAGCCGGACTGGATATCCGTATTCTGAACCCGGTTGTCGCCACGCAAATCACGCTGGACAGAATGCGTAAAGGGCAAGACACCATTTCAGTGACCGGTAACGTTTTGCGTGACTACAACACCGACCTGTTCCCGATTCTGGAACTGGGTACCTCGGCCAAGATGCTGTCAGTCGTGCCTTTGATGCAAGGTGGTGGTCTGTTTGAAACCGGAGCTGGCGGTACCGCGCCGAAACTGCTCACTCAACTAATTGAAGAAAATCATCTGAGCTGGGACTCGCTGGGTGAACTGATGGCTTTGGCTGCCTCGCTGGAACATCTGGCCAACACCCAGAATAACGCCAAAGCCAAAGTGCTGGCCGATACGCTGGATGCCGCCACCGGCAAACTGCTGCAGGAAAACAAATCACCGAAAGAACCGACCGGTGAATTGGATAACCGTGGTAGTCACTTCTACCTGGCGATGTACTGGGCACAGGCTTTGGCAGAGCAAAACCAAGACAGTGAGTTAAAAGAACTGTTCACACCGATCGCTCAAGCCATGACAGAAAATGAAGCCAAAATCGTTGAAGACATGACAACTGTACAAGGCAAAGCTGTCGATATGGGCGGCTACTACCTGCCGGATGATGCCATGATGCTGAACATTATGCGGCCGAGTGAAACGTTTAATAATATTCTGGCTGATCTAATTTAATTTGCTGCAACAGCTCGGATAAACAAAATGCCCTCATTTTGAGGGCTTTTTTATTATGTCATTTCGAGCGTCAGCCGGGAAATATTAGAGTCATTCCCGCGTAGGCGGGAACCCAGAACTTAGTCTTTATAACGTTCGCGGTAATATTCTTCCTCTTCTTGGCGGCGCTCACGTTCCATTTCCTCATGATGCTTGCGGTGTTCTCGCTCCATCTCCTCATGGTGCTTGCGTTCTTCCTTCGCCATTTCCTTTCTGTGTTTCCAGTATTCCTTATCGTCATCATCCCAGTCGTCGTGATGACGGTGATGATCGCGTTCAGCTTCGTGCCGTTCATAGTGCCGATGTTCATCATCGTCTGTATTCACACCAGCACCGACTGCACCGCCAACTGCTCCACCGACAATGGCACCGTCACGACCGCCAACTTCATTACCTACAGCCGCGCCGATAGCACCACCAATGCCACCGCCAATGGCTGCATCAACAGTTGAGTTATCAGCCATTGCTGTTGTGGTGATTAAAGAACTCAAAAGTAAGGGCAGAAATCGTTTCATTGTTATCTCCTTTCAATTTTCATTGACTATACACATTAGACGTAAAAATTTATCAGCCGAAACTCACATTGTATGCAAGTAAGTGTAGAAACGATTAAAACAGGCGGTTCCTGAATATTCGCTGAACATAACTCATCGTGCAATCAGTCTCACATCAGTAAAAAAGTCCTCAAAATGAGGGCCTTTTTACTATGTAATTTCGAGCGTCAGTCGAGAAATCTTAGAGGCAGTCCAACAAAGTCGGGACAACGGCGGGTGAGTTGATAGGCTTTGTCATTGCCGCGAAGGCGGGAGTCCATTAATTGCCTATGAGTTTCTGAACCTGCCCCCGATCTTTAATCCAACCACATATTTCAATCATCAAGCATATTTATAGCTAACGCCGATTCAGCAGGTTGTCTGATAAGCAATTCATTATCTGGAGGAGTCTCTATATTCCAGGGCATGTGAATAAGCCGTTAATTCAAGCTTGATAGCAAGGAGTGTCCAGATGGCCATAAAGCAGGGCAAGACCGATAAATTTGTTATACGGAAAGCGATGGAAGCCGATCTCCCTGTGCTTGTCGACTTTCTTGGCAGCTTGGCGCTTCATGTCGCAGGGGAGTCGCATCAAAGCCTTAAGAAAAAAGAGAGAAACCGGCTTATGAATGTGCTGCTTTCTTCCCTGTCCGATCCGAACAAGCTGCTCATCGTAGCAGAAACAACTGATGCCAGCCCGGTAGGGATGGGGTATCTATACGTGTGGCGTGACCAGGGCATTTGGGAGCAGGCAGGAGAGGTAGAATATAAGTCTGGATTCATTGATGATGTCTGGGTGGAACCGGATTTCAGGAACCTGGGTATTTTCAGCGCGATAATTCGGGAGTTGGTTGCATTCGCTGAAAGTCACGGTGTCCATGAGCTGATCCTTGAATATGCCGTTTCCAATAAAGAAGCGGAAGCGGTGTGGACCAAGCTCGGATTTAAACCCACGGGTATCCGCGCTGCTGCCTTCATACAAACGGTGCAGGATGCCTTGGCAAAACGGCCATGAAGATGACGCCTGTATACAAGTGCCTTTGAGGCCAAAGAGAGGATTAAGTGATAGGCGATCGCAGCGTAAATGTATTTACTGACGAGGTGATGTTGGGCCACAACCCGGAAGTGAATCTGCCTTTTCTTCCCAGTCGGGTGGAGAAGCGCGTCAGGACCATGCTGCAAGAACTAAATTTCAAATGGAGCTATCCCGAGCATCCCGGACGGCTGGCTGCGATTACAAAGTACCTGGAAGAAAACCCTGTGCCAGGTGTTAACTTCAAGTCTGGCCCCAGTGCCACCTACGACCAGCTGGGCCGAGTACATACCACGGCATATCTGGACCATATTTTCTCGCTGGCGGGGAAACGAGCCTGGCTGGATAGTGATACCACCGCTGTATCCCCTGACAGTATCAAAGCTGCCACCTCGGCGGCTGGTAATGCCATCGCGGCGGTAGAAAGCGTCGTAAAGGGTGGGGCACAAAGCGCATTCGCATTGGTACGGCCACCGGGACACCATGCTGCTCCGGTTCGGGCGAGGGGCTTTTGTCTGTTAAATAATGTTGCTGTGGCAGCGGCTCATGCTCAAGCGAAGTTGGGCTGCGAACGTATTCTGATAGTTGACTGGGATGCACATCATGGTAATGGCACCCAGGAAATATTCTGGGCTGATCCCGATGTGCTTTTCTTTGATACCCATTGCGCTGCCCCGTTTTATCCTGGCTCAGGATATTTGAATGAGGTGGGCGCCGGGGTCGGTGAGGGCTATACCATCAATGTGCCGTTGCCTGAGACCGCCGGGGACATCGCTTTCGAGAAAGCTTTTCGTGAAATACTGATTCCGGCTGCCGAGTATTTTAAACCCGACCTGGTGCTGGTCTCGGCGGGGTTCGACCCGCATCACAATGATATGGCCCTGAATCTCACTTATGATGGCTTCAAGGTTATCACTCGTATTGTTCAGGATATCGCCGACCAACACTGTGATGGCAGGTTAGCCCTTGTGCTGGAAGGTGGTTACAACCTGACATCGCTCGCCCGAGGTGTTCACGCAGTGTTAGAAGTACTGGCCGGGGGAGATATACCGGAATTGGCAGAAAGCGGGATCAAGGAAGTCACGGAAGCTGCAGCTTTTCATCGATCTGCGTTCACCGATGATGAATAATAATTGGGGTCACAATTATTGCAGCCGCGGAGAGTGTATCAGGCGGATAAGACAACCGAACTAGTACTTAGGTACAGTGGACAAAAAACAAATATAGCCACATGCTTAAAATTCTAAGACCAGCATTTATTGCTGAATGCCAGACAGTATTGAAAGGAGTTAACCATGGCTAAGCAGATCGGTACAGTCAACGCAGTTTCAGGTGCGGTAAGCGCAACAAGCTCTGATGGAACCATCAGAAACCTTCAGCTCAATGATGTGGTGTATGAAGATGACCTTATCATTACTGGAGAGAATGGCGTTGTTGAAATTGGATTTGCTAACAATCACACCATGGATCTGGGCAGAAACTCACAAGTAATGCTGGACGGCGATATTTATGATGCGACAACCACGGGCGCATCCGGACAGCCATCATCGCCCGATGTTGAAGCGATTCAACAGGCAGTGTTGGAAGGTGAAGATCCGACACTAATTCAAGAAGCAACAGCAGCGGGTGCCGGCACGCAAACCGGCAATGAGGGACACGACGCCGTTTTTGTTGATTACCTGAATCCTGAAGTCATTCCAGAGGCTGGTTTTGACACCACAGGCGTAACCAATGAGTACACGCTTCCTGAAGAAGACAATATTGTTGTACAGCAACAAACACCTGGCATACTCGAGTTGACCGTTTCGGTAGAGATTGAGGGGGGAGAAGCAGGCTTCCCACCGGGCAGTCCTCCTACGCCAGAGCATTCATTATTGATTGATGGCAACAGTGCCAGCGTGATTGAGGGGACGAGTGAGGGCACGAAAGAAATCGTGTTTATCATTCGTCTAAGCGAGGTTGCCACTGAAGCTGTAGAAGTCACCTATCAACTTCAGCCGGTAAGTGACAATGCCGCTGCTGATTTTGGTGAAGACTGGTTGGGTAATTCCATCATGCCCCAGACGATCACTATCCCTGCAGGCCAGACTGAGTACAGAGTGAATGTACATGTCGTTGAAGACCGCATCGACGAGGGTAACGGCGTTTTTCAATTGGTACTTCTGAGCGCCACTAATGCGAATATCAACCCAGAGGCTAACACGATACAAGTATCTATCTATGACGACGACGCAACACCAGATGCTAATGACGATGCCAATACGATATACGACGAAGAGGGCGTTGAGAGCTTTACAGTCACTGGAAATGTGCTGATTAATGACACTGACGCTGACCAGGATGATGAAAATGGCTCGCTTCGGATTGAAACGTCCGATGACATTGTGATCAATCATGAATACGGTACATTGACGCTCTCCGCCGACGGCAACTACCAATTTGATTTAAATGCAAACGGTGTAGCGCTTCTTAAAAGCCTTGGTGAAGAAGAGACCGCAGAAATCCTGTTTGAAAACGCCTATCAAGTCACTGATGGCGTCAACTTAGGCGACTCGGCAAACTTGTCTATTTCCCTTGTCGGGCTTAATGATCCGCCGTCATTATCAGTTAATGAGGGACAGACAGGTATTCTCTATGAGGCTGGGTTGAACACTGGCTCAAACGTCGGCATGACAGTCAATACGTTGACCGGCAGCTTTACACTCTCTGATCCTGATGGCAACGATGATATTACCCATGTCAAAATAAACAATACGGTTATTGATATTGCCGAACTGGGTAATAACAACCTGATTCAGGGACAATATGGGCAGCTGCTAATTATTGACTATAACAGCGAAACAGGTGAAGCCATATTCAAATACAACCTTACCGATCCAGCTATAGATATCGAAGACGCTGATGAGCTGGACTTGTTCGGCATGGCTGTTTCTGATGATGGTATCAACTTCTCTTCCCCCGTCAGTCTTCAATTTACGATTATGGATGACGTGCCGACGTTTACTATCGTGAATGAAGGGTTCGACGCTGACAACACTGTATCTCTGACCGCCTTTAACAGTGAGTCAGATCAAACGACCTACGATGATATTCAATTGGCTGACTGGGTGCTCGGCGCAGATGGCTTTGCGAGTGCCAATGTTACTATCCCGGAGGGGGTGAATGCACAAGTGGTATCACAGAGTGAGGACAGCATCGTATTGAATTTCCTTGACGGTGATGCGGTCGTTGCGACACTGACTTTGAATGCGAATGGTAGCGATAGCTTGCAAGTATTTAACAGAGAGTTTGATATCGAAACGATTCCTTTACTGACTTCATCGGTAAGCGCCTCTGGTCCCGAGTTAGTGAAATACATCAACTCCGAAAAGTTAAATGTGACCATCACCGGTAGTGATGGAGACACGCTGCCAAATGAGCCTCAGGATGAGGTCAACCCCAGTAAGCTCGGCTGGGCTGTGGATGATAACCAGATTGATGTGGGTGAATCCATCACTTTCAGCTTCGATCGCCCTGTCAGTGATTTCAGTTTTGCTGCTACTGGCTTTACTGGAGCACCATCAGATGACAGCATCGGGCTCAATATAACGGTTTACTACGATGAGTCGAAGACTGACTATGAGAGTTTTTCTGTCACTGCCGAGTCAAATCAGACGATTCAGCTCAACCAATTGGATGGCTTCGGCTCAGACCTGAGTTCCGTCAACACAATTTGGGCTGTAGAAGTTGAAAGTGACGCCTCAAGCCAGGATACCAACGATGGCTTTCGTTTAAACAATATTGTCGCTACAACCTCAAGCACTTCTGCGCCCACTGATCTGGAATTTACTGGTATCACCGTTGAAATTGAGGATACCGATGGCGATACAGCCAGTCAGAGCTTTGATCTTACTCTCAATGGAGAATATGGCTCAGATGTCTACGTCGAATCTATCGCCGGAACATCTTCAGATGATGCTCTTATGGGAACAAATGGTGATGATGTCATCAGGAGTGGTAGCGGTAATGACACTATTACCAGCGGTGATGGCAATGACCAACTGATCTGGGGGCCGGGTGAAACAGGCACGGACACGGTGACAGATTTCGAACAAGGCAACGATGTTATGGATATATCTCAACTTCTGGACCCTGAGGGCTCACTGGATATTGGGGGCGTGCATAGTCTGGATGATTACCTCAGAGCAAGCTTCGATGGTACTCATACTACATTTGAAGTTTTCAATAACGGTGATGCGGCAGAAGATGCAGCTATAGTGACACAAACTATCATTGTCACGGGGGATTTTACCGATCTTTCCACCCTGCTCATTGATGGCGACCTGGTGGTTGATCAGAGCTAATGCGAGTTGAAAACAGTGATTCTCTCTGTTTTTTTACCTCCTAAAAGGACCTCGTTTGATGCAACCTTATTATTTTATCAAACGCATTTGTCTGCTTGAACTCAAACGGAGTATCTATGTGGGCTACCTAGCCGCATTATTACGTTGGTTTAAAAGCCAAGCAATGATCATAGCATTGAGGTATGCGAAGACCAGTAAACCGATTTTATTGAGAGCTACGGTTATTAACATCCCTTCATGGGTTGAAGCCTGATCGATAGACATTTTTGCATTTAAAAGATTGAGAAATGACCACCATAGTGCATCATTTGCAGTCTTGATAGCTCCACTGGCTTGGCTTTCAAATTCGAGTATCAGTGCACTGCCTATTGTATAGGTTACGAATGTAATCAAAATCACACTCAGCGTTAGACTCTGAAGCTTGCTTTTATTTAGGTTTGTCAGTAGCAACTTCACAGATTTAATTGCTCTTAGAAACCTGATTACTCTCACTATCCTGGCAATTCGTCCCCAGCGAAGCGGATCTAACATTGGGATCGAGGCTAGTAAATCAATCCATCCCCATTTCATATAGCTGCGTTTAGATTCAGCGGTATAGAAATTGATAAAAAAGTCAGCGAGGAAGAACAGACATACTGCAAAGTCGACGTATTGAAGTAAGAGCTTTACTTCGCTATTGGAGATGATGAATTCTTGAATAAAAAGAGCGATTAACACATAGATGCTCAATGACAGCATAAATAGCTGATAAGCAGCACTTCCTTTTTCTTTCATATCAAATCCATTGTTATCAGGGATAGGCCGTATATATCTCAATAAACCTTAAATTATCAAGTTGGCCGACCCTTTGATTCTAGTGATTTTCGCAATGCGCCAAAACGTTTACGGTACTGCGCGGGCGTGAGGTTTACCTTGCGCTTGAATAATCGGCCGAAATATCCTGCATCTTCATACCCCACCTCATTGGCGATGGCCTCAATGGGTGTGTCACCACTTTCCAGCATTTGCTTGGCTTCTTCAAGGCGCATGGCGTGTACGTATTCCAGTGGCGACATGCCGGTTGCCTGCTGAAAACGCCGTTTAAAGGTACGTTCAGCAAGACCCGATAACCGGATCATATTGGTTACCGGGCTGGGTTCATCGTAATGTTCGGCAATCCAGGTCTGGCAACGGGCGATAATCGCGTCGTCGACCTGGCGTGTGCGGGCCAGTCGCGCAAAGGGTTGCTGGCCCACATGATGCCAGTCGATAAGGTTGATACGTGCCACCTGCATGGCGGCTTCCACACCCACGTTTCGCGCGATGAGATACAGGGATAAATCAAGCCAGGATGTACCACCACCGGCCATAATCAGACGTTGGCCTTCTCCGGTCACAACTAACGCCCGCTGCTCGTGCACCTTAACAATGGGAAAGCGTTCCCGCATGACATCACACCATGCCCAATGAGTGGTGGCATCCCATCCGTCAAGTAATCCCGCTTCGGCAAATAACATGGCACCGGAACAGGCAGCCGCCAGAATCGTGCCTTGTTCGTAACGATCTCTCAGCCACTGGAGTTCTTTGTCATATCTGTCGGCTAACGGTGTGCCGGGTGGCAAATTCACTTCTGGTACACAAATGACATCAAGGGGCGGACAGTCCGCCATGGCAGTGTGAGGCGTGATGTTTACGCCGTTACAGATATTGAGCGGTGCCGCCTCGCGGGCAATTAACAAGGTGTGGATAAGTGAACGCCCCGGTGTGCCCTGGGTAATGACATCCCAATCATGGCCGGTGGAAAGGAACAGGTCATACATACCATAGACTACGGCTCCCGTGGTTTCCGGGAAAATCAGCAAGCCAATAGTCGCTTTTTCTGTATTCATGGCCGATATGTCCAGATGTTTGCCGAAATGGCTTTAATCTTTCAGTGCCAACACGCGTATCTTGCAAAGCATCAACGGAAAACACAAGGAGAACAGCAATTGCAACAGTGTTAACCGTTGAACAATCATGAGTTTAAAACATCGAAGGAGGATCTGGCATGAGTAAATATCGTAACAATTTGCCACAATTGAGAGATAAGCTTTTTGTGACCGATGGTGGCCTGGAAACCACCCTTGTGTTTCATGAAGAACTGGCGCTGCCATTGTTTGCGGCCTTCGATCTGTTAAAAGACGAGCAGGGCATCGATACGCTGCGCAGTTATTACGAACGCTACGCCACTATTGCGCGGCAACGGGGTATGGGGTTTATCCTGGAAGCCCCAACCTGGCGCGCCAGCAGGGATTGGGCCGAACAGCTTGGCTATGATGCCGTTACCCTGGCCGATGCCAACCGCAAGGCCATCGGTTTGATGCTGGAAGTTCGTGAAACTTATGAAACGTCGGCATCACCCATGGTGATCAGCGGTAATCTGGGGCCGCGCGGTGACGGTTATGTGGCTGATACGAAAATGAGTGTCACGCAAGCCCGTGACTATCATAAGCAGCAAATTGAAACCTTCGCACAAACGGACGCGGATATGGTGTCGGTGCTCACCCTGAATTATATCGAAGAGGCAATGGGTATTGCACTGGCCGCGCGTGATAACAACATGCCGGTGGCCATTTCATTCACCGTGGAAACTGACGGCCTCCTGCCTTCAGGCGATACCCTTGCTGAGGCGATCCAGAAAACGGACGAGGCAACTGACGCTTATCCTGTGTACTACATGATCAACTGTGCCCATCCCACGCACTTTGAGCACGTGCTCAATGACGCTAGTGGTTGGAGAGAACGCATTCATGGTGTGCGGGCCAATGCGTCGAAGCGCAGTCATGCTGAACTGGATGAAAGCACCGAACTGGACGATGGTAATCCGCGTGAACTGGGCAACCACTACCAGCAATTGCGGCAGATCTTGCCTAACCTTAACGTGCTGGGCGGTTGCTGTGGCACCGACCATCGGCATGTCGAAGCAATATGCTCGGCCGTTGCCTGATTGTTATCGTGGCCATGGAAAGGATTGGTATGCTATATCAAAGTGAAAGCAGCGATTTAAAAATGGGGGATAGTCCATTTGCTAGGTTGGGTTAGGCAGTAGCCTAACTCAACCACATATTTCAATCATCAGTTATGTTTCAAGCTGGTCTTTAATCCGGATCTGACCCCAATTATTGTTTGTCTGCTTGCAATTGAGCGGAGTATCGACGGGCCTCACAAATGCAACACCAATCAAAAGGGATGGATGAATTGATTTTCAATCGTGTCTGACCCTTTTGATTGTGGCTGAAAGCTTCTTTGGCACACTGAAGACCGAGTTGGTCGATCATGAGGACTACCTAACAAGAACAGTGGCCAAACAAAGCCTATTCGAATATATCGAAGTCTTTTACAATCGAAAGCGGCGGCACTCGTATTTGAACTACGTAAGTCCTGAGGAATACGAGGCAAAATGAGTCTCTAACTAAATCCGTCCGTTTTATTGGGGGAATGTTAAAGCCCAGTTATTACCAATCTGATCTGACTCGCGTATACCGGGAGAATAAGAATGAAAATTGGTATTCCTAAAGAAATTTATACGGGCGAAAGACGTGTCGCCGCCACCCCTGAGGTCGTTACTCAATTACAAAAACTGGGGTTCACTGTTGCTGTTGAATCCGGTGCCGGTACACTCGCCAAATTCACCGATGAAAATTACAAAGCAGCCGGTGCAGAAATCGTCAGTGACACCCGTTCCCTGTGGTCATCCGCTGACCTTATCCTGAAAGTCAGGGCGCCGGACAATAACGAAACTGAATTGCTCCATGAAGGCCAGACCCTGATCAGTTTTTTCTGGCCGGCCCAGAACAAGGAATTAATGGATCGGTTGGCTGCCAAAAAAGTAACTGTCCAGGCGATGGACAGTGTTCCAAGAATTTCCCGCGCGCAAAAAATGGATGCCTTGAGTTCCATGGCAAATATAGCCGGTTACCGCGCAGTTATTGAAGCTGCCCAGCATTTTGGCCGGTTTTTCACTGGCCAGATAACCGCCGCCGGTAAAATTCCCCCGGCAAAAGTAATGGTCATCGGTGCTGGTGTGGCCGGCCTTTCCGCTATCGGTACTGCAAAAAGCCTGGGCGCAATAGTCCGTGCTTTTGATACCCGCCCTGAAGTAAAAGAACAGGTTGAAAGTATGGATGCGGAATTCCTGATGCTGGATTTTGAAGAAGAAGGAACGGGAACTGGCGGATATGCCAAGACTATGAGTCCGGAATTCATCAAGGCCGAAATGGAATTGTTTGCACAACAGGCCAAAGAAGTTGACATCATTATCACCACTGCACTGATCCCCGGTAAGCCTGCGCCCGAACTCATCACCGAAGACATGGTGAAAACCATGAAAGAAGGCAGTGTGATCGTTGACCTTGCAGCAGAACAAGGCGGCAACTGTAAACTGACAGAAGCCAACAACGTGGTAACCAGACATGGTGTGACGATTATCGGGTATACCGATTTACCCAGCCGCCTGCCTACACAATCCAGTCAGCTTTACGGCA
Organism: Methylophaga sp. OBS4; assembly: GCF_026319305.1. GTDB lineage: Bacteria > Pseudomonadota > Gammaproteobacteria > Nitrosococcales > Methylophagaceae > Methylophaga. The sequence goes on along the minus strand of NZ_JAPDMV010000008.1, from coordinate 6,232 downwards.
CCAACATCCGGCATTTATTGACTGATATGTGCAAGGAGAAAAACGGTGTCATCACTGTTGATATGGACGATGAAGTGATTCGTGGCACAACCATTATAAATAATGGACAGATTACCTGGCCACCGCCACCACCAAAACTGTCCGCAGTACCTGCCAAACCAGCAGCCAAAGTAGTTGAACCCGTCAAGAAAGAAGTAAAGAAACCTGGTGTATTGAGTTTCCTGGTACCGTTTATTATTGGTGGTATCACCTTGTTTGGTCTGGGACTGGTTGCACCTCCCGCATTCATGCAGCACTTTACAGTATTCGTGCTGGCCTGCTTTGTCGGTTACATGGTGATCTGGAATGTCACTCCTGCCCTGCACACTCCACTTATGAGTGTGACTAACGCGATCAGCAGCATCATAATCATTGGCGCGCTTATCCAGATTTCATCACCAGAAAAATGGATCATGTATCTGGCCGGATTCGCCATCCTAATAACAAGCATCAATATCGCCGGCGGTTTTGCAGTGACCCGCCGTATGTTGCAGATGTTCAGAAAATAATAATAAAGGGGAGCCAAGATGCCAGCAGGATTAGTTACAGTTTCATATATCGGGGCGACCATCCTTTTCATTCTGGCCCTGGGTGGGTTAAGTCATCCGGAATCATCCCGACGTGGAAATTATTATGGTATGACAGGCATGGGTATTGCCCTGCTTGCCACCATTTTTGGCGTTGTCTCTGATAATTACGAAATATTGTTCGGCGGCATGATCGTCGGGGGGGTAATCGGTTATATCCTTGCGCAAAAAGTGCAGATGACACAGATGCCGGAACTGGTTGCCATACTGCACAGTCTGGTCGGCCTGGCCGCTGTCCTGGTAGGTTATGCCAATTTCATGGGGCATGATCCAACTATCACCGGTGTCGATAAAACCATTCATGATATCGAAACCTATCTTGGTATATTGATCGGAGCCGTAACATTTACCGGTTCTGTGATCGCATTCGGTAAACTCAGCGGCAAAGTTACTGGTAAACCGATGCTCATTCCCGGACGTCACTGGTTTAATCTCATTTTATTGATCGCTTCCATATGGTTGTGTTTCGATTTTGTTGATCAATCTGCTGTTGGTTCCGGAATGATACCGCTCGCAATTATGACTGCAATTGCATTGATCTTTGGTATTCACATGGTCATGGCCATTGGTGGTGCAGATATGCCGGTCGTCATATCCATGTTAAACAGTTATTCCGGATGGGCGGCGGCGGCTACCGGTTTTATGTTGAACAATGATTTGCTGATCGTTGTCGGCGCATTGGTCGGCAGCAGTGGCGCTATTCTGAGTTACATCATGTGCCGCGCCATGAACCGTAAATTTGTTGCTGTAATTGCCGGTGGTTTCGGTACCAGCGGCGGCAGAGCTGCAGCCAGTAGTGAAGAAGCCGGAGAAGTAAATCCGATCGAAGCAGATGAAGTTGCCGGCATGTTGCTTGATGCCAAAGAAATCATGATCGTGCCGGGTTATGGTATGGCCGTCGCACAGGCACAACATACGGTTTTTGAAATCACCAAAACCTTGCGCGATAAAGGTGTGAATGTCCGTTTCGGTATTCATCCGGTGGCGGGACGTATGCCGGGACACATGAACGTATTACTCGCAGAAGCGCATGTGCCTTACGATATCGTATTTGAGATGGAAGAAGTCAATGAAGATTTTCCGGAAGTGGATGTTTCCATCGTCATAGGTGCAAACGATATTGTAAATCCGGCAGCGCTTGAAGAACCCAACAGTCCGATTGCCGGCATGCCAGTACTGGAAGTCTGGAAAGGCAAGGCCACGATCGTCATGAAACGCAGTATGGCAACAGGCTATGCCGGTGTGGACAATCCTCTCTTCTACAAGGAAAACACCCGCATGTTCTTCGGCGATGCCAAGGCGAAACTTGAGGAAGTGCTGAAAAGCATTAGTGCCTGATTAACATGAATCCTGGAGACTGTATTAATTTCTGCTGGCTTCTCCAGCATGAACCTGTGACCTGCATCTTCTATCTTTTCATAGCGCCACGTGCCGGTTACATTCCACCTTGATTCTTTCATTTGCGCTTGCAGCAGGTGGTGGTCATGTGTACTCCAGATACCCATCACCGGAACAGTGATCAATGGAAATAGCGGCTCTGTAATACGTTTGCCGAAACCACGTAGTTCAAGTGATCTGGCCCCTTGATTTGCTGTGATACCGCCTATAATGGTGTCCGGGTTTACATAAAACCTGAGAGATAAAAAGCGAAACTTCAAAAACTTAGAGCGTTAATGGGCTGTCATAATGATGGTGTTTATTCAAATACCAAACACATCAATCAAGGAGGCAGAAATGAAAAAATTGCTTCTTATCACAATCTCTCCTCTTGTCCTTGCTATGTCATCTTTTGTTATAGCCGCAGACTACCCTGAATTTGGTGGTCGCTGTGCGATGGGCATTGTCATGGGCGAAGAATTCAAAACAGACTGTTCAGTCGACTGGACTGGCCCGAACGGCAACCAATACTGTTTTGGTAATCAACAAGCAAAAAAAGATTTCCTGAAAAAACAGGATGAAAACCTGCATAAAGCTTTTGCTAATTACGAACAGGTTGTTACTGAATAAACAATACTGAGAGTTAAGCTGGACAGGGACGTCCACTAATGATCAACGGGGGCAGGGTGGATTTATTTATCAGAATGATCTCAATTGTGTCTGTAGTGGTCAGCTAATGAACACCGAATCGCAGTCTTTAACAATAAATTAGAAATCTGACCTTTACCATTGATCCGTTTTCAATCGTGTCTGACCCTTTTGATTTGTGACCCTTTTGATTTGCTTTTGATTTGTTGTAAAATTCGCGACTTCGGTGTCTGATCGAGGACACCCATTTTCGAGTTGCCTACGCCATTGATTCCCTTGAGTTTTCACGTTAGTCAGAAAAACCTTCGAATGAAGTCTATTGTCTGGCTGGTTTGCGTCTTATTCAGTTCGAACGCGCTGTCTGCGGGCGAAGTTGAAATCCCTTTACTGGCTGAAACTGCTCACCTCCAGACTGCGATCGGTCGCGCCCTTGAATTTGATGAAAACGGTCAGGGTAAATTGGGTGACGACCCATGTAACCGTCTTGAGCTGTCAGATCTGCAGGTGGTGACCGAGGATGCCCAACTGTCTGTCGGCATGGTATTGACCGCCACGACCGGTGCCCACGTGCTCGGTGCCTGCCGCGGCCTGAAGCCAGGGAAGGGCCGTCTTGCATTGAAACTGACTCCGCGGGTTATGGAGTCGGGACTGGCCATAGAGTTTGTGCCTGATTCGATCGAATTGTCGCGACCAGATAGTAGCCCCGGCCTTTTGAGCAAACCCGCTAAGGTTATTGCCAATACGCTGGTGTTGCCCCGCATGAAAAGTGTGAAAATTGACCTGGCCGAGCCACTGAGTAGCCTTGATGCATTGATTGAGCAATCGCTGGGACAGGGTGATGAACAGACCTTGGTTCAGCGGACGCGTATTAGCCGTCTCCAAACGGAAGAAACAGGCGTCAGGGCTTGGCTAGCTTTTCAGGTACGTACTCCTGAACCGGCCGAACACGTGTCCGAGCCAATTCTTGACGAGAACGAGCTTGTTCAATGGCAAACGCTTGAAGATGAGTTAGACGGCTTTCTGACCACCATCATTTCGGCGCTGGCCCACTCAACAAACTCTCATACCTTACGCCTTGAATTACTCGCCGTGCTCCTGGATGCACGACACGCCATTGCCGAGGCGCTGACCATCGATGATCCTGATTCTGATCCTGTTCGAGAACTGTTCCTGACGACATGGGATAGGTTACGACCACTCATGAGCGAACTTGAAAGTCTGGCGACTCCGGGTTTGGAAGCTGATTTCAGGCTGGCCGCGTTTATAGCGGGTGGTGACGCACTGAAGGCACTTGATGCGCTTGGGTCTGAATATGGTTTTGAGATCACGCGTGACGGGCTGCGCAGGCTTGCCCGCTTGCTGCTGAACGAAGCGGTGCCGCCGAGTTTTACACCGTTACCTTTGGAGGTCGATCCCGAGTTTCGCGATTTGTTTGGGTTTAATGACAGCGATCAGGCTGAAGAGACAACGGAAGAATTAACGCAACACATCGCCGGCGGTTTTGGCCGGGTAGGGTCTTGGCTGTTGCCGGTCGCTTATGCCGACAACATCCCTCCAGCTGAGGCGTTAAAGGGGCTAGTCCCGCAGCCGGAGAACCTGAATCATTACCTTGAGTTGGTCGCCAACTTACTGGAACAGCAGTCCAGTGCTTGGCTAGCCGAGAATAATAAGATGCCGAAAAGACTGGCAAAGCGACTCGACCCTCTGGTTCGTGCTACAGCATGGAAAGAATCCTGCTGGCGCCAACTCACAGGGTCGAGTAGCAATCCTCAAGTATTGCGTTCAGCCGGTGGCGCAGTGGGCATGATGCAGATCAACGGTCGGGTCTGGCGCAAGGTCTACGATCTGGATCGCCTCGTTGATGAGGTCGACTACAACGTGAATGCCGGCATCGACATTCTGACCCATTACTTGGTTGATTATGCGATCCGGCGAGGCGAGCACGAGCAGCCCGGCGGTGATGACAATTTGATAAAGGCAACCTATGCCGCTTATAACGGCGGGCCGGGACACTTGGCACGATACCGTCGCGACGACACACCCACCCAATTGAAGGCTATCGACAATGCCTTCTGGAGTCATTACACGACTATCCAAGCTGAACAATGGCCGGATATCTCAAGCTGCTATACGGTCGGTCAGTAAGACTAGCTAGCCACTTAATAGACGCAGAGACAAAAAAGCCGACGCAATGTCGGCTTTTATTTTAAGCGGATAAGCGACGTCAACTTACTTTGGGTTGTACTCATCAAAGCGTTCGATATATTCGTCGAGATTCGTCGCCATCATTTCTGCAAAACGCTGAGTGAAATACTCAATGATTTTTTGTTTTTCTTCTTTTAACTTTTCAACCTCATCAAACTGAGGTGCCGTACTAAATACGCTGAAACGTGCGGCAGAAAAGAGTATTGCAGAATTCACATTTTCTGCTTCGGTTTCTGCATGCTGCTGGTTAGCAACGTCAATAAACTCATCACAACGTTCTTGGAATGTTTTTTCAGCTGGGGCGTTTTCGCTCATTTTCTCTCTCGTTAATATTAGTTAGACACAAAAAGTCGATTAGCCAAACAGTGACTTGATACGATTGACCAAAATTTTCACACGGCACAAGAAGCATTTTGCCAAATTGCCATTGGCGTGTTTGAAGTGTTTTTTGAATGGCTTTGTCACTTCCCATGTACCTTTGAAACCATTCGGGAAAATCACCAAATCACCCGCTTTGAATGTCACCGCTGGACTACCATCTTCTGGCGTCATCACACATTCCCCTTCAAGGATGTAGGCATACTCAGTGGTGATAAAGCTCCAGGGGAACACAGATACTTCTTTCTGCCATGTCGGCCAGTGATTTACACCTAATTTCTTTAGTTTCTCTTCGCTTGGGTTAGTTTCTACAGTGATTTGTTTCATTTAATTTCCTGAATCATCTCATATCGCGGGTCGATATGATTTTAGGGAAGTTAGGGTACGTTATTGGGGTTAATTTTCATAGGCAATCATGCTGCGACATTTGCTAATGAGGCTTGGCATATACCGCATTTGAATTTTAATCATCGAATGATTATCAGATTAACTGGCTCAATGCGTTGCTAGGTTTGCAAACAAAAGAGTAGATTAACCCTTGGGATTATTTTAGTCGTCTCAGCGTTGTTGGAATTATAGAGAAGGAAGCAAAATGCAGAAGGTGTTAGCTAAAGAATCGATCAAGCTGCTCAAGCTCTTGGCTGTCGGATTTCTGCTGATCATTATTCTTGTACTGGCAGGTGAAAAACTGACGGGTACAGAAGCAGTGATATTGGCTATCACCCCGTATATTCTTTACCAGCTTTATTCTGCGTTTAACAGGGCTGGGCGTCGTAAGAAGAAATAATCCGTCTCAAAACTGAAATTTGGGGGCTTGAAATAATCAATCGTGTCTGACCCCATGATTTCACTCTAAAAAATAAAAAGGGTTGGATCCAAATTAAATAGATTTCTTCACTTTCCACCTGCCACGTTTTCTAAATGCTTAAATGTAGATCTGACATTCCCCCAGTTTAACGGACACTTTTAATCGGCGACAATGTCGCCTAGAAGGAGTG
>NZ_JAPDMV010000007.1 GCF_026319305.1 Methylophaga sp. OBS4 | reverse complement strand
TAGTTACCGGCAGGCATGACCCATTCGTTTTCGTTTTGTTGCATTGTAGCCAGTTCGTCAGCAGCGACCAGACCTGGTACTGCCAATGACATCATGGCTAATGACAAAGTTTTCAGCTTCATAAAGTCTTCCTCTTTTTGTTGTAAATTAGGCATGGTATGTATGGATATACGTCATGCCCGTACAACTTTATATAACCCCGTCTATGGGGTCATTAAGCTTCCGTCTTGAAAGCAACTAAGAGAAACTCTGATATGTTAAAAAAGACTTTTTTATTTCAGCACTGCTTTGCCAGCAGGCTCCATACTGAACATCTATTCAGCGATACTCGAGAGCAGATGAAATTGAATTCTCTGGCATCACGGAGTCTACCCCTCATGGAGAGGGTATCGAGTTAGAAACACTAAAAATTATTAAATAATGAACGGTAAAGCGTTCGTTCAAATTGCATGATGGGGTGATCAATGATTTCATCATGCTCTGTGTGATAGTTGGAAACAAGCTGGACAAAAAGTAAAGATTTACCGGACCGGGCTTTAAGCATGCCGGCAAGATTATAAGTGCCATACAGAGAGCCACTCTTCGCGATAATTGTACCTTTTAAAGGGAGCGAGCGGATACTGGAGCGGTAAAATAGCGTGCCGTTTTCACCGGAGATAGGCATGGCCTGTACCAGGCCGAGTTCCTGATGTCTGAAAATATAAGCCACTACCTGCATGATTTGCGATGCAGTCAAACGGTTGTTACGGGACAGTCCCGATCCATCTGCCATCATGGCAGTTGATAGATCGATACCGGCTTCGTTTTTGAGAATGTCTTTAATAGCTGCAACACCGTTTTCAAAGCTGCCAGGCTGGTTGAAATACAAATGTCCGAGTGTTTTCGTTAAGTTGTCAGCGATTAGATTGTCCGAATCCCTGACCATGATTTCAATAAGCTGACTCAGTGGCTGAGAAAGGTGACTGGCAATGACAGTGCCCGTCACATCATCGTTACGAATGATATTTCCTGTTAGCTTGATGTCTGCTTGTTGCAGTTCTTCATGGATGATTCTGGCGGTATAAATTGTAGTGTTTTGCACCGCAAAATTCAGCGGCATAGGCAGCTTGTTTTTTGCAACGCATCCGCCGACGCTGTATTGATTGTTCTCGTTTGCAGAAAGTTTCAGTTCACAATGATTATTGGTGGCTGAAGCAGGGAGGGCCACAGCCTTGCTCTGTGCACGAACAGGCGCATCGGCTGGCAGCAGGACGGATGTATTATTCGACGCGGAAGCAGGCAAGAAAAGTTTGCCGGAAACGCAATTACCATCAAGGGATATGCCGCTGGACGGCGCGCTGTAACAAACACCCAGAATATCCCAGGGGAGACCGATAGCGCGCTCATAGTCATCAAAAGCAGCGCCATTCAGATAAAAGTTACCTTCAATCGTGTTTTTGCTGGTCTTGAGTTTGTCTAAAAGTAATTTTATGTCCCCCCGGCTCAGCGTCGGATCGCCGGTAAAGTGCATAATAATGTCATCCTGGTGCGTTTCCAGCGTTGTTTGGAATTGATAGCCATTTTTGAAATAAAGCTTGGCTGCCAGTGCGGTAACAAGCTTTTGCACACTGGCTGGGGGGCGAAGCTGCTTGGCGCCTTGTGAAAATATTGTGTGTCCCGATTCCAGGTCTGCAATCATCAGCGCAACGTCAGAACCATGAGGGAGTTCAGATATCGCGATTTGCGGATTAAAAGTCTTTTCCAATGCATATAGAGGTATGCAAAAGAAAAGTGTCACGGTGAAAGTTAGTAGTTTGAACATCAGACAAAATATTCCATAACCAAGAATTTCCCATTACATCTTAATGTTGTTGAACATTGGCCCAGAATGGCAGTTAAACAAAATTATTTTTGGGCGCTAATGAGAAAGTCTACAAAACTGTCTTCGGGCAATGGCTTTGAAATCACAAACCCTTGTACACGGTCACACTCCTCAACTTTCAGAATTTCCATGGTTTCTTCATCCTCAGCACCTTCAGCTACTACAGTGATCCCCAATGCATGGGCCATAGCAATTGTGGAGCGGACAATACTCCGGTTCCGTTTATTATGTGCTATGTCAGCTACAAACATCTGGTCAATTTTTACTTCTTGTATAGGGTAGCTACTCAGATAGGACAGTGAAGAATATCCGGTCCCAAAATCATCAATAGAAGTATAGATCCCCATCTTACTTAAGAGATCAAGCACGGTTCTGACTTGGTCCGGGTTCTCCGCAAGCGCTGTTTCGGTGAGCTCTAACTTTACATCTCCGGCTTGCCCGCCATGTCGAGCTAAAGCAGCGTGAAAAATTGAAGGCAAGTCATCCGTCGTCTGCAGGTCATTGGCAGACACATTGACACTGATTGGACATGGTTGATTCATTTTTCGAAGCTTCACGGCGATGCGGACAGCTTCATTTATCATGCGGACGGTAACTTGTTTTATAAGACCGGCTTTTTCCAGCAAAGGGATGAATTTCCCTGGTGAGACCGTCCCCAGTTCCGGTGAATCCCATCTGACCAGCGCTTCTGCAGCCACTATTTGACCCGTTTTCAACTCTATTTGTGGTTGCAAAACGGCATATAGCCCCGTCCCATTTTTTTTCCGGAATTCCGTTACAATTTGATGGTCGATTTTGTCAGGTTCCATGTGATGGTCGTAGATTGCCCAATCATGGTTACGTTCCAGACTCACGGCTAAAGCTGTTTCCGCCTTTCTGCCCAGCTCTTCTGCACTGTCAGAATGATCAGGCCAACACGCAATGCCGGCCACAACTTGCGGGTAGAGGCTTAAACCTTTTACATTGAGCTGCGCGGTCAGCTCGTCCAGATTAATTCTGAATCTATTCTGATGACTGACAATGGCAAACACGCCGCGACCAATATAACCGCATACATCGAAGCCGAAAAGCTTAAGCCGCTCGGCGAATGCTTTGATGAACGCTTCCTCAACTGAATTACCAAATACACGCGTAATCATTTCGGTTTCGGCTAATTTCAGAATGACCAATTCTTTGGTTGGTGTTGATTCTTTTGAACTATTTTGGAAAATCTGGTTTGCCAGTTTGACGACATAGTGGTATTCGGGCAGTCCAGTTAGTGCATCGTGATTGGCTAAGTGTGTAATTCGGGACTCTGCCGCTTTTCGGCGCTCTAACTCTTTGCGAAGCTCTGCCGTTCGCTTAGTAACGGTACGCTGCAGCATCCATGACCAAATAAACCCAAGCACAGCGATCAAAAGCAGCGGAATAATAATAATCGCTGTTGTCTGCCAAAAATCCGTCCTGGAGGAGTTGCTGGGTTCCAACTGATTTTTCCAGCGTTGATACACTTCGTTGTATGCCCCTGTAGCGATTGTCAAATTAAGACTGCTCTCAAGCCAATTAGCGAGCTCGGTTCTATCGTTTCTGACGGCAAACGCATAGCCGCGAGGCCAAAAAGGAGGGCTGATACGATGCAGGTCAAGGTCATGTTCAACGATAAGGCGAGAAGCTATAGGGGCGGCGAGTACAGCATATACCGCTTCGCCTTTGGCGACACTCTCTAAAGCCGCAAGCGTATCCTTGGTAAGGATGAGTGTTGGATCAGCTTGTTCAAGTTGAAGTCGTTCATGCGCATAAGATAACGTTTCTACGGCAATGCTTTGCCCTGATAGTGATTTTATGGAAGGTATTTCCTCAACATCTGACAATGCATAAAGCGCATGATTGAGGTAATAAAAAGGTGAGGTGAATAAGAATTTTTTTTCACGTTCATCTGATAAAAACATGGGTAAAACGTCAATAGTGCCACTTTCCAATGCTTGTATCATCTCTGGCCACTCACCCAGCTTATGTTCTGCTCGGACAAGTCCAACACTAGCAAGCGCATTTTCAATATCGATATTAAAGCCTGCAGGAACGCTATTTTCATTCCACTCAAAGGGCGGGTAAGACGCGTCTCCGCCGAAGATAACCGTTTTCTGGAGTTCGGCATAAACTGGCATTGCCATTGAGACATACAAAATTAAGCATGTCGCAATACAAAATTTATTCAACAACACAGTTCGCAAAAGAGAGTGCTCCAAAAATTAACTTACCTGAAAGTCATGTTGCTCAAACTAATATGCAATTGCAAAAAAACAATTAGTTACAACTGGAACATGTACAAGCCATGATGCGTAAGAAAAACGTGCCAGATAGCTAAGCGCGGCGCTGGATATGCACCTGTACCTGAAAATATCCCTGATAGACAGTCTTTGAGGCTATTTCTGTAAACGACTGTTTAGATTGATTTAATGTGGTCAATTTTTCTGGAAAAAATCGGAATGTTATCGTTGATAGAAACCCAGCCGTTCCGATACCACTGTCAGCCCCCCGGCACCGGCGGGGAGTCTTTCGCGGACACCGACAATCAGCCAGCCACCGGGACGCAATCGCGTCAGCATGCGCTGCAGGGTGGTTTGCTGCAGTGACTCATCAAAATAGGTGAATACCAGGTTGCGGCACAGAATCAGATCAAACGTCTTATCAGGCAGTTCGGTACGGATGTCCTGCTGCCGGAACTCAACCATGGCCTGATATTGTGGTTTGAGACAGTAATCGTCATTTTTTTGATTAAAAGCCGCACTGCGAAGCGCTGGCGGCAGATTCTTGATGGTCCCACCCGCATAGCAGGCCTTTTGACTGCGTTTGAGCAGAGATATCTCTATTTCGGTACCCAGAATGGCAAGTTTCAGCCCGGTAAAGTGGGGTGCAAGCAGCTGTTGCCAGAGGATAGCCAGAGTGTAAGCCTCTTCACCTGAGGCACTACCAATGTTCCAGATGTTTATGTTCTCTCTACCCTCGGCGCTTGTAGCGACGGCCAGTTGTGGCAGCAGGTTCTCCGTCAGCCTTGTGAACACCAGCTTGTCGCGATAAAAGCGGGTGACGACGACGCGGCAAAGGCTGTCGAGTTTTTGCCATTCATCCGGCTGCCGGGTAAGAAGCTGCTGGTACGCCTCGATATTGGCGAGTTCGAGTTCGGTCAAGCGGCGTGACAGGCGTTTGCAGACTTGGTTGCGTACCTTGCGAAAGCCTGCCCAGCGCATTTGCATCCGGGGCAAGGCCCATTGCAGAAAGCGCACGCAATCAACGTCTTGCATGGCGGCTCAGGTAGAGGAAAGCCGGGTAGGCGCATACTTGCCGCTGTCGTAGAGGATCAGTTCCCAGCTGTCGTAGTTGACGTCATAACGCAGGATATAGACGGCGTTATCATCGCCACGCAGCTTGAAATAGCGATGTGACGGATCGATCCAGCGATCAAGGATTGCACTGACCGTGATTGCACGTTCGCCGAAAAAGAAGCGTCTGGGTTCTTCATCGGCACGATATCCGGCATAACACTCCACTCGGATTTCGAATCCTCGCTTGTCGTTCATCACCCAACTCCTTCACTGTTAGCTGTAGCTATTTTGATGGTGTGCGATGTGACCTCGGCCAGCAAGCCGTATGATTGATTATAACGATAAATTCGAATCGGGATGTCTTTGTGATGAAGTGTTGTGGAACTACAATGACAACTAACTGTAGTTCCTGTTCAAAGCAGGAGCAGGTTCTGACCAGAACTAAATGACAGGATGTGGCCGAGCTGGAGCAAGTTTAGAAAGAAGGTGCTGATATTCAGCTGTTTGTCAGCATTACAAAAAGGTGAAACCTACCTGGAAAAGTTTTTCTACATGTTGGACATCCTTGTAATGTGAAAGAAATAATACAACGTGATCTTCTGATTGAATAACGGTCTCGCCATCTGGGAAAATCAGCTGTTCTTCCCGTAATATGGCCCCTATGGTGGTGTCCTTGGGCAAGGGTAATTGTTTAATTGCACGACCTACAACTTGGGAGGTTTCTCTATCACCATGAGCGATAACCTCAATAGCTTCCGCCGCCCCCCAGCGTAAGGAGTGAACCGCTACAACATCACCTCGTCTGATATGCGTCAGTAATGCCCCAATCGTAACCTGAGCGGGTGATACGGCAATATCTATCGCTGTGCCGTGAACCAGACCTACATGGCTTGGGCGGTTGATAATTGAAAACGTTTTACGTGCCCCCAGTCTCTTCGCAAGCATACATGACAGAATATTGGCTTCTTCATCGTTTGTTACAGCACAATAAACATCAGTCTGGTCAATATTTTCAGCTTTTAATAGTTCGGCATCGCCGACATCGCCCTGCAATACAATCGTGTTATGTAAATTCTCGGCGAGATAACGACAGCGGTCGTGGCGATGCTCGATTATTTTCACCTTAAACCGATCCTCAATCTTCTCCGCCAGTTGCTTACCGATATTACCGCCACCTGCGATAATGATGCGGTTGTAGGGACTATATTTATGACGAAAGATCCTGACCAGACGTGGAATATCACGACTTTCTGCAAGAAAGAATATCTCATCATCCGCCTGAATTAGCGTACTGCCATCAAGCGAAACGACAGTGTTTTTCCTGAAGATCGCAGCTATCCTTACCCCAACACCAGGCAGAAGCGCCGCCAGATCACGAATAAACAGCCCCGTCATCCTGCTGTCTTGATGTACGGTGACTGCCACGAGCCGTGCTTTTCCTCCAAAAAAGTCAGATACCTGAGTCACCTCAGGTTGATCTATCAGATGTTGCATGAGGGTAGTAACAAGTTGCTCAGGACTGATAAGAAAGTCAATCGGTATCGCATCACGGGAAAAAATTTCAGGATGTGTCAGATAAGCAGGTGCCCGTACCCGCGCCAGCCTGGTCGGTGTATGAAAAAGAGTCTGGGCAATATGACAGGCAACCATATTGGTTTCATCACTGCTGGTTGCAGCGAGAATCATATCTGCATCTTCGATACCGGCTTTGAGCAATACATCAGGCTGCGAGCCATGCCCGCACACTGTTTTTATATCGAGTTGGTCCTGAATGGCTGACAACAACTCCTGATTGTGATCGACAACGGTAATGTCATTCGCTTCGTTAACGAGGTTTCTGGCAACACTTACGCCTACCTGTCCTGCTCCGAGAATAATGATTTTCATTAACGGGCCTTAGAAAAGATCAATTACGCCAATAGGCCGGCATAAATAAAATCAGCAGTGTGAATACTTCAAGCCGGCCAACAAGCATACCGAAAACACCCAGCCATTTAACCACATCATTAACTGACGCGAAGTTACTTGAAACTTCACCAAGACCAGGGCCAAGCAGGTTAATAGTCGCAACAACTGCACCAAAGGCGGACTCCCAATCAAGACCGGCCGCCATCATGGCAACGGTAAGAAGCAGGGCGGTTACGATGTATAAAACATAAAAGCCCCAGACTGAAAAAAGCACATCTTCTGCAACAGCCCGATTACCGAGTTTAATGACCGAAACAGCATTAGGATGAACCAATTGAAATAACTGTCGTTTTCCCAGTTTGGCCAGCAACATAATGCGTACTACTTTTATTCCGCCTGCAGTGGATCCGGCACAACCTCCGGTAAAAGACAGAATAACGAGTACCAGCGGAATATGGAGTGGCCATTCTGAAAAAGTGGCGGTGCCAAAACCGGTACTGGTCAGAATGGAAGCGACTTGAAAAGAAGCATAACGTAATGACTCCCAGCTACCATTATAAATATCCATTTCAGCGAGTGTCATCGCGACAAATACTGATGCAAAAAGAAAGATGAATACGTAAATTCGGGTTTCGGAATCTGTTCGATATTGTGCAAAAGACAGTTTTTTCCAGGCTATGAAGTGCACGGCAAAATTGATGCCGCCTGCCAACATGAAAAATATGGCAATGATTTCAATCGTGGCACTGTTATAGAAACCGATACTGGCATCATGAGTTGAGAAACCGCCGGTCGCCACCGTCGTAAATGCGTGTCCAACCGCATCAAATGGCGCCATGCCAGCCAGCCAGAATGACACTGCGCAGGCAGTTGTCAGCGCAACATAGATCAGCCACAAAGATCGGGCCGTTTCAGCAATTCTGGGCGTAAGTTTTTCATTTTTGCTCACGCCGGAAGCTTCAGCCCGATAGAGCTGCATGCCACCCACACCTAACAAGGGCAGAATGGCAACGGCAAGAACAATAATCCCCATGCCGCCAAGCCACTGGATTTGCTGACGGTGATAAAGAATAGATCGGGGGAGCTCGTCAAGCCCTACAATCACCGTCGCACCAGTGGTTGTAAAGCCGGAAATTGATTCGAAAATGGCATCGGTAAAGTCGAGATGCAGTCCCAATAAAAACGGGAAGGCACCGACAATGCCGAGAAACAGCCAAAATAAGGTTACGATCAAAAAACCATCCCGCAAAAAGAGCTCGTCTTTTTGCCGGATGTTTGGTAACCATAATAATAATCCGACTGCCAGGCTTAGTAACAGGGATTCGGCAAAAACGGCCCACTGACCATCTTCATAGAAAAGGGAAACGCCAAGTGATGGAATAAAGTTAAGACTGAAGAGCATCAGTAAGATGCCAAACAGACGTATAATGGCTCGCCAATGCATTTGTTTTATTGCTTAATGGGGTGGGGCAGCCGACGAAAGTATTGGCTGCGCTGAGACAAGATTACGGACAAACTGCTGGCCGGGCTAACCGTGTGTTAAACCTGTTTATTGTTGTAGCCATACATTTACCATCCATCAATAATGCTCAACAAAAATTATCCGCATATAAATTTGAAGTGTCACATAAAAAAAATGTAAAAATTTTATGGTTTTTTTATTTTTATCCTGTGAAGTTTGCTAAGGTCTCAGGGTGATTATCAAGCTCAAAAACCTGATTATTTCAACCTCTGGTCTGACTAACTATCTGGAGGCAGTAGGATTTGTCTTACTCTCAACCGGCGTGGCATTTCTCATTCAAGGTTTGTTACCGCATGCCGCTTTAACGCTATTGTTTTTGACGGTTGTATTGTTTATATCCTCGCGCACGAACGTAGGTCCCTCACTCACTGCCAGTGTTCTCAGCTTTTTGGCGCTCAATTTCTTTTTCACGCAGCCTTTTTACACATTGAAAGTATCCGATGATGGGGATGTGGCGACTTTGCTTATTTTTCTGATTGTTTCTGCCATTACCGGCAACCTTGCTACCCGTATGCACCGTGAAATAGCGCAGCGTCAGGTTGCTTTGAAACGAATTTCCAACTTCTATGACTTCAGCAGACGAATGTCATCCGCCACCAGCCCGCAAGATGTTTTATTCGCACTCGCTGAACACCTGTCTGAGTTAACCCATTCTGAAGTAGCTGTTTTTACGGCAGATGATAAATCAAAGCCTTTACTTACAACCCGAACAGGCATCAATCTGCAGAAGGCTGACCTGGAGCAGGCCTGGGACAAATGTGCATATTCCCCTTGGGTATCCGCGTTATGGAGCTACTTTTCACTTTGGATGCGAAACCAGCAGACGGGTATGATCGCCTTCAACAAGCCAGTAAACACTGAACAGAGCGAAAGCATTATCAGTGTTTGTGAGCAGGCATCAGCAGCGCTTGAAAGGATTCAGTTGGTGACTGAGCTGGAACAAGCCAAGCTGGTATCTGAAACGGAACAATTGAGATCGGCTTTATTATCATCAATTTCTCACGACCTGCGTACGCCGTTGTCTTCAATCATAGGTTCATCCAGTAGTCTGATGGAATATGGTGACTCCATTGACGGCGCTAATCGTCAAGAACTTCTAAGCACTGTGCTGGATGAAGCCAAACGCCTCGACAGGCATATACAAAATCTGTTGGATATGACCAAGCTCGGTCAGGGTAAATTGACGCTGAAGCGTGATTGGGTAGATATTCATGATGTTATTTCGAGTGCCGTGTCCAGATTGAAAGATGTACTCAGTGACATTGAGATTTATATTCAGATAGCTGATTCAACACCACTTATATGGGTACATGGCGTATTAATAGAGCAGGCCATCGTTAACCTTATTGATAATGCAGCCCGCTTTTCAGAAAAAGGTGACACCATATCAATCGAAGTAGAGGCTGATGAAGAGTGCATGAGAATAAGCATTTATGATCAGGGACCGGGGATTCCGGAGGATGAGAGAGATAAGGTTTTTGATATGTTCTACAGCATGCAACGCGGGGATAGAGCCACAAAACCGGGGACAGGACTCGGGCTTGCGATTGTCAGAGGAATGATTGGAGCTCACTCAGGAGAAGTGACAGCGCATGCGGGTAAAAATGGTCAGGGTACCTGCATGACAATCAAGTTGCCTCTTCTTTCAAATGAAACAATGGCCGAGACATGATTACAACTACAGAGTCGATACTTGTGGTGGAAGACGAAGCCCAAATCCGTAAATTTCTGCGTATTAGCCTCGAAGCACAAGGTTATAAGGTTCACGAAGCACGACGGGGAACAGAAGGGCTCGAAATTGCAGCCCGGTGTAATCCCAACCTCATCATTCTGGATTTGGGCTTGCCGGATATAGATGGTCAGGATTTCATACTGGAACTTAGAAAATGGTCACAGACACCGGTAATTGTCTTGTCAGTACGTGCTGATGAAATGGAAAAAGTTCAGGCACTCGATGCCGGCGTCAATGATTATGTCACCAAGCCTTTTGGTATCAGTGAGCTGATGGCGCGGGTAAGAGCAATATTACGTTCCAGTGAAGAGGTAACCCCCACACGGACCGAGTTTGAATTTCAAGGATTAGTGGTCAATATTCCGAACCATGAGATTACCCTGGATGGTCACATCGTTAATTTGTCGAAAAAGGAATTTGAGTTATTACGACTACTGATAACACATTCAGGTCACATTCTGACGCACAATCAGATTTTGCGTGAAATCTGGGGTGATAATCATCTGGGACAGACTCATTATCTGCGCGTTCTGGTGGGGCATTTGAGACAAAAATTAAATGACGATCCGATCAATCCACGCTTTATCAAAACCATTCAAGGGATAGGGTACCGATTGGCGTAAAGCCGGAGCAAACAGCATTTTCTCTATCGGGCCTGTCAAATACGGGTAATAGCATTAGCGACTTCGACGGGCGTAAATCCGGAAGCGGATCAGCACCTTGTCAGCAACCCTGAGTACACCGCCGAGCGCAGCGAAAGGTTCGATGCCAAACTCGCTCTGATTGATTTGCAAACGACCTGTCACTTCCAGTTCATCGCCTGTTTGATGCACGGAAACCGGTACCGTGAGCTCGCGGGTTTTGCCTGCCAGCGTGATCTGCGCCTGGATATCGGGCTGCCACAAGGGACCCGTTGCTTGATTTGAGCGGATATGAATCTCGGGATATTGCGTGGCGTGTAAAACCTGCTCAGAGAGCATATTTTTCCGCGTGCCGGTAATGGCTCGCTCGCTCATCTCCGACTCAAAACTTTCGTCCATACGCCAGGACGGTTCATCCACTTGCAGAGCATCAACCCGGATAGCAAGATCAATCCATGTGTGATGATGATCCCGGGGCAGGATCACTTCACCTCTTAACGCTGCCCCACTGATAACATGGGCGTGGCCGAATCGGCCATCCGGATAGATAATGATACGGATATCGGATCGTGCCGTATCTACCAGATAACGCGCCCCTGATGGTGCTTTTGCCGGCACCGGCTCCAGCACATCGCGGGTATAAGTTTCAGTATCCGGAGCAGGGCGCCCTGCGCAGGCAGCCAGCAGCGCAGTGAGCATTATCAGCAAAAGCACATAAACAGTCGGTTTTATGGATCGCATTGCGTTATCCTGACAATTATGGGATTTTTATCAAGGATACCTCAGAATTTGGCGACCGGTCTGCCGTGTATATTCCCTTGAAAAACGATAATCGTGTTTATGGCCTGATCAGCCAGCTTCTGCACTGGATAGTGGCGGCACTTATCATCATGCAATTCATCTGGGCCTGGCGAATTTTGCAACTGGGACTGGGACGCCAGCGTTATGACTTGGTCAATGAACACAAATCCATTGGCCTGACCATCTTGGCGCTGGTGTTGCTGCGCTTAATATGGCGTTATTTCAACCCACCGCCGCCATTACCAACGACCATGCCGCCATGGCAACGTCGACTGGCATTAGTTACCCACTATGTAATTTATGGCCTCCTACTCGTTATTCCACCGGTTGGTTGGGCGATGTCTTCCGCGGCAGGCTTTGTTGTCAGCTGGTTTGACGTGTTCGATTTGCCAGCCTTAGTTGCACAGGATGATGCGCTCAAAGAAGCTCTCAAGACATTACACGTCACGCTGGCTTTGGCGCTGGGGGCGTTGGTGATCGGACATGCTGCGGTCGCCGTGCATCATCATTTCGTCAGAAAGGACGATATTTTAAAAAGGATGCTGCCGTTATGGCGAAGGCCATGAAAATCTTAGTTTGGTTTACTGTGATGGTGTGGTCATATGACCTTTGGGCTGAGCCTGTTTGTTACCATGCCGATGCCGACGACAGTGATATTAAATTCCAGTTCGCCATCGAACGTTCACAGTTTACCGGGCGCTTTACCGACTTTCAGGTGGATTATTGCTGGCAGGATGCCGCGCCTGAAACCGGTAATATCAGTGTAACGGTGAATATCGCCTCGGTACAGACCGGAAATAGCGATCTGAACATCGGCATGCAGGAAAAAGACGGGCTTTATACTGACAACTACCCCAAAGCAACCTGGACAACGCAGTCGATCGACAAAGATGGCGAGGCGTATTTCATCAAGGGTGAGTTGAGCATTCGAGGCGTGACACACGAGGAAACAGGTCATTTCAAGCTCAATAAAGAGGATGGCAACTGGCGGCTAACAGGTTCATCGACAGTCAAACGACTTGATTACAATGTAGGGATCGGAGAATTCGCTGACGCCGAGTTTATCCCTAATGATGTTACCGTTGAGTTTAATTTTGCCTTGAAAAAACAATGATCAACAAAACAGAAGTCGGGTGTATGCTAAGAATATGATCATTATGAAAGCGCACGGCATGGACCATGCAGGAGGTGTTCCACTTGATTGAAGACAGCATCATCATACTGGCCAGACATCGTCTGAAGTGGTTAAAGGTACTTGTAGCTGACAAGCAATCACCTTCTGTCAAAGTTCAAAATGCCTTTTATGAACTCACCGGCTTAACCAGTCTGCGTTTCGTCAAGGATAACGGCCTTTCTGAGCGCACGCGCTATGAGCTGGTGTTAATTGATAACCTGGCCATACTCACGGTAAAACATACCCATCCTGATGTTTTACAATTTTTCTCCAAGGAAACGCAAAAGCTGGCAACCTACCTGGATATGCCTGCGCGCCAGCTGGTCGATTTGATATTTAAAGATGGTGGCCGGTTTAATAATCAGGAAGCGGTTTCTGTGGCAATACATCGTGGTTTGCTGGAAGACATCAATAATGAATCGCAAGCCTATGAAAAACTTAAGTCGATAGAAAACAGGCTCGAAGGCCGGCAACAACGTTAAAGTTTTATTTTCATTTGAAAAAGTAAAAGGGGCGGAGTCTGCCCCTTTTGCTCTAGCAACGGCACCATCTATTTATTAATAGAAAGGAGTAGGGATATGGAGTGGGTATTACTGGCAATTTTGGGCTTACTGATTTTATATGTAATCCTGGAATACAATAAGTTGGTTCGGCTTCGCAATGTATTTCAAAATGCATTCAAACAGATAGACGTTACTCTTAAGCAACGACATGACATGATTCCACAACTGGTAAACACCGTAAAAGGCTATGCCAAGCACGAACAAACCACGTTAACTGGTGTTATCGATGCCCGGAATCAAGCTGAAAAACTACGCGGTCAAATCGACTCAGGCGACGCAAAATCAATGCTGGAACTTGGACAGGCCGAAAGTTTGCTGGGTAAAGCGATGGGCGGAATTTTTGCCTTGTCAGAAGCCTATCCTGATCTTAAGGCCGATGGCGCTTTTCGTGATTTGATGGAGCAATTAACCAGTATTGAAAATAAAGTTGCCGCATCACGTCGCGGCTACAATAACACCGTGCTTGAATATAATAATGTGCTGGAAACCTTTCCGACCAATATCCTGGCGAATATGTTTACCTTTAAACGTGCATCAGAGTTGGATTTTGATGATCGCGAAGCCATTCAAAATGCACCTGAAGTTGAGTTCTAAGCATGGCTGAAATGAGCATGTACCAGCACGGCGCTAGTGCCCGTAAGCAAAGCCTGCTGATTACCACCTTGTTCATTTTTTCAGTACTCCTGATCGCCGTGCTGATTGCGTCATTGGCCGCGGTGCGTTTAACACCGGCGGCAGCAAATCAGGCCAGCCAAATCGTCGTCGACTGGCAGTTGTTTGCTTATGTCACTTTGGCAGTGACCGCAGTGATTGTTTTAACATCACTTTGGAAAATAGTCAGTATGGGCGGTGAGGGTGCCAAAGTGGCCCGTGCTTTGGGAGCCACCGATGTCAGTGAAGAGACTAGCGACCCGCTTATTACCCGCTATAAAAACATTGTTGAAGAAGTGGCTCTGGGAGCCAGCATGCAAGCACCCCGCATCTTTGTGCTCGAAAACGAACAGGGGATCAATGCTTTTGCTGCCGGCAATTCACCGGACAAAGCGGCTATTGCCGTTACCCGTGGCGCTTTAAAGCTGTTAAGCCGTGATGAACTGGCGGCTGTTGTTGCCCATGAGTTTGCACATATTCGTAACCTGGATATGCGCCTGAATTTACGCGTTATCGGCCTGATTCATGGCTTAATGGCGCTCTATATTGTGGGACGTATCCTGATGCATTCCGGTGGCCGAAGCAGAAAAGGCGGTGCGCAAATAGCGTTATTAGGCATTGCCATTATCCTATTAGGCTTGCTGGGTGCTTTTATGGGCAAAATTATGCAAGCAGCCATTTCACGGCAACGCGAATATTTGGCTGATGCTGATTCCGCACGCTATACCGGTGATCCCGACTCTTTGGCTGGCGCCCTGAAAAAAATAGGCGGACTCCAGCGTAGTGGCATGAAAGAAGCCGTCCATGATGAACTGGAAGAGGCCAGACATATGATGTTTTCCGATCTATCAACCAAAATGTCTGGCCTGATGTCGACACATCCGCCGTTGGTTAAGCGTATACAAGCCTTAGATCCCAGCTTTGATCCGGACAACAATGGCTGGCCGTCAATGAAAATTACCGAAACACAGTAGGTAAACCGGTAACAATAGGCATCATTGATGCCGGGCTGATACAGCGCGAATAGATCGCCAAGGCCAAAAGGGCCGGAGTCTGACCTTTTGGCCCGACAGGCTTAACGGGTTTGTGCTTTGTCAAGAAAAACGGACTGTCCGGCCCAGCCATTGAAGAACTGCTTCGGAGCGACAATCTGGCCATAATCTCTGTGAGAAATGTTCATCCCGATCCAGCGTTCAGTCTTTTGCTTAAACGTGTGCTATATGTATATGAAGGTCAAAGGAATTTCATCAAGAACCACATTGGTCAAAATCTAATTGTTCTCACATAAGTTCATGGATATCTCATGTCTCAAAGTTATATAACAATCAAACTTAAACGAGTTTATTCTACTGCAACTGAAGATGATGGCTTACGAATTCTCGCTGACAGACTCTGGCCGCGAGGGGTAAAGAAAACAGAGCTAAATTTCGACAAATGGATACGGGATCTGTGCCCATCTGCCGAGTTAAGAAAGGAATGGCATCAAGCTGATCTGGATTTTGATGAATTCAAAACCAATTATATAAGGGAACTGGAAAACCACCGTTCTGAACTCCAGGAAGTCCTCGAATTAGCAATGAAAAACACGATTACACTGTTGAGCTCGGTCAGGGATCTTGATCACTCCCATCTGGCTATTTTAAAAGAGTATTTATACACATTATTTGAAGAGTCTGACTTTGAACAAAGGAGTAATGAAAGAGCATCTCGAGTTTGTTACCAAAATGACAAGGCTGATAATTAGCTGTTAATGAGTGCTTCTGCTTCTCTACCAATGTTTCTTACAATATCGCCAGCATCGAGAATATCTGTTATCGAGTCAATACATTCACCGGCCCATACTACTGCCATAGTCGGATCCGCAGCATCCTGTGCCGAATAAAATGATGCTTGGTTCTTGGGCAGAAAACGCTTTAGATCATTTTCATTGCCATGCCATCTGGCCACAAATTTATTCGTGATTGCTCTACCAGAGTACTGACTAGGCCAAGGTATTTCCCTTACGACGTCAAAAACATGTGTTCGAATGGTGTCATCGCCGCTACACTCTACGATTCTCTCTTTAAGTCTGTAATGAGCCATGGACTGAAAGGAGGCATAGAATCTTGTACCAATGGATGCGCCTTGAGCCCCCATATTCAGAACTGCGGCCAGACTTTTACCATCAGCAATGCCACCTGCTGCAATCACTGGTATGCCAGGGATGTGATCAACGATTCCTCTTACCAATGATAGCGTACTACGATGGTTTGAACCGTGGCCACCAGCTTCCGAGCCCTGTGCTACGATGAAATCAGCCCCTTTGTCTCTAACTTCAAAAGCGCTGTTCAGATCTTGAACCTGACAGAATAGCGGAATTTTTTTTGTATGAACCTGAGCAGCCCATGGAGTTACATCACCAAATGATAGCATCACCAGATGCGGAGAATAGCTCATGGCCAGATCAAAGACTTCTTGAGTCAGTGTCCATGTAATAAATCCGATGCCCCAGGGCTTTTGTGTTTTTCGTTTTAGCAAGTCCAATTCTCTTCTAAGCCAGTCAATATCACCATAGCCCGCGCCAATTATTCCCAAACCGCCCGCGTTGGATACTGAAGCTGCCAATTCGCCACCAGCAACGCCTCCCATCGGTGCAAGCATGATGGGATGGTTGATGCCGAATTTTTTTGTAAGAGAAGTGATGAGGGCCATATCTTTGCTCCTTAATAGCTAGGCATCAAACCGTTTAAAGCCGGCAGAGCGATGGCGCTCTTGGGCAAATAACTGTTTTTCAGCGGGGGTATCATCATTCACTGGAATTTTGCTCTGTTCTTCAAACGAAGCTTGTTTGTCAATCTGAAACGTCCAGCAAATAATGATGAATAATCCAAACAAAATTGCCAGACTAATCGCAAGGCTCAGCAAGCTTGAGTTTGATAAAAACACCAAACTTGTCACTAGGACTTTAAGTATCATGATTTTTCCTTGAAACTGTTGCTATGCAATCCAGTCTTCAGATGGCGCGTGAATAACCGCTTCTTGAGACTGCTTGGATGATAAAGAGATAGCCTGTCGAATGGTCAGGATCACGTTGAATAACATGACGCAGGCTCCTAAAAAGAAGATAAACCCGCCAACAACACGTATCGCATAATAGGGATGCATTTGTGCTACAGACTCGACAAAGGTGTATGCCAGATTGCCGTAATCGTCATATGCGCGCCACATCAGCCCTTGCATGATGCCGGCGACCCACATGGCAGTGATGTAAATTGCAGTGCCGATGGTGGCAAGCCAGAAATGTGCGTTCACCAGTTTGACCGAATACATTCTGGTATCCCAGAGTTGCTCGACCATGTGATATAGCGCACCAATAGAAACCATGGCCACCCAACCGAGCGCACCTGAATGCACGTGACCTATGGTCCAGTCAGTATAGTGGGATAGCGCGTTAACAGTTTTAGCCGCCATAACCGGCCCTTCAAATGTCGACATCGCGTAGAAGGCGAGCGACACAATCAAAAACCGCAAAATATAGTCAGTTCGTAATTTTTCCCAGGCACCACTCAAAGTGAACATGCCATTAATAGCTCCACCCCATGAGGGAATAATCATGGCAAGTGAGATAGCCGCTCCCAGCGATCCGGTCCAGTCAGGTAAGGCGGTGTATTGCAGGTGATGAGCGCCCAACCAGACATAGCCAAAAATCAATGCCCAGAAATGTATAACGGATAGGCGGTATGAATATACCGGTCTATTAGCTTGTTTTGGGACGAAATAATACATAATGCCCAGAAAGCCGGCCGTGAGATAAAAACCAATCGCATTATGTCCCCACCACCACTGAATCATCGCGTCTTGTACACCAGCAAAGATGGAATATGATTTCCATGGCTCAACAGGAATGGACAGGCTGTTTACTACATGCAGGTAAGTAAACATGATCATCATGGCCAGAAAAAACCAGTTTGCAACATAAATATGTGAAACTTTTCGGATACTTAATGTCATGATGAAGTTGAAACTATAGGACAGCCAGACGGCAGTCAGAAGAATATCGAGCGGCCACTCAAGTTCAGCGTATTCCTTACCTTGGGTAATGCCCAAGGGCAAAGTAATGAATGCGCCTACAACGTAAAGGTTCCAACCCCAGAAAGTAAACCAAGCCAGTCTGTCGCTCCATAATTTTACATAGCAGGTCCGTTGAACGACGTAATAGGCCGTTGCCATCAATACAGAGCCTCCAAAACCGTAAACGACCGTGTTGGTGTGAACCGGCCGAAGCCTGCCAAAACTGATATAAGGATTATCGAAATTCAGTATTGGCCAGGCAAGCTCTGAGGCGATATAGACGCCGACCCCCGTACCTATCACCAGATAAACGCACGCCATAACGGCAAACCATTTGGTGATATCAGTATTGTATTTATTGCTTGTTTGCATGGTATTGCTCACTTTTAATCTTCAGGCGGTTCGTCTGATTCGATGAAGTCAACGCCCTTTACCAATGCCATATCTGATCTGCACGATTATAAATTTGGGGCAGCTCTTTTCGGTTGATGATGTCAATCTGTTCAGACAGCGGCAGTATCTCCAGTCCTCGATCCCATAAATCTTCATAAACAACCATTATCGAAACGCCCGAGTGGAGCAGGTTATGAATATCCCTTGAAATGTCTGCAGGTTGTGTCTGGTTCCAGTCACCGATTTTTAATACTGGTTGTGCCTGTTTTTGGTGTGCGTAATACACAGCATGCCCACTGAGTAAGAGATCAATTTCATTTTCAGGGTTCAACATAGATTGTTTGAGCATGCACTGAATTAGCCACAGAATAGTCTCGTCTTGTTCTTCTACAGTGGTCCTGAATGCCTGATCTAATACTTGTAATACACGCATCTTATTTAGTCCCGATCGTAAGTGTGTTTAATGATTCACTGGCGTACTTCCATAAATCAGCAGGGCTACCTCGCCCACAACCGTCAATGGTGTCGTTGACGCCACGTTCATCAACACATAGTCCGCAATTGATCCACTCAAATGTCAGATCATTCCGTTTAGCCTTGGTTTGTAATGCTGTAATCCAGTTCTTTGTTAGCGGATGATTTTCCTCTTCGGTATTTCGCCCATGAACGGAATTACCGTGCCCGGATTGTTTGGCAAACGATAATGCTGCCGCCCCCTCATAAGCGAAAACACGGATGTGGGCATGTTGATTTAAAGCCGCATCGAGCAGCCGGAAAAAAGTTACTGTTCTCTCACTTTCAAAGGGTGGATCCATAAAAGCAAAGGTGAGTATTTTTTGTTTGTTCATAGATTGCCTCCTTAGTGCCAGATGACCTTGTGTCCAGACAGCATGGCTTTAATAACCACGTCCAGATCCGCTGCCAAAACACCGGGTTTTAATTGATCAATACTGATCTGCCTTTGCTCAAGTGAGAACTTGTCAGCCAGGATGTTGATATTCTGATAGCACAACAGATCAAACGGCTTATATATGCTTCCTCGCCTTGCTGGCATGACACCATTTTGTACTAGCAGAACAGTGATAGTATTTTCTGCTGAGGCCAGATTATGGATCAGTTCATACTGGGATTTGGTCCTGGCGTCGGAGAACGGATCCTGGCTTTGAATGATGAGATAATTGGGCATTTATAACTCCTGAAAAATATGACTTGGACGTGTATTTGATGAACTCACCTTGATCAGCTGTTTTCTGAAAAGAAAGTCACCAAAGTACTCATCCCTGAATTTTTCTGCGGCAAATAGCTCAAATAATGGGGCGAGGGCATCAATGATCTCTGCTTCACCAAGGTTGCTCTGGTATAG
The DNA here is from genome assembly GCF_026319305.1 of Methylophaga sp. OBS4. Taxonomy (GTDB): domain Bacteria; phylum Pseudomonadota; class Gammaproteobacteria; order Nitrosococcales; family Methylophagaceae; genus Methylophaga. The sequence continues at coordinate 62,262 of NZ_JAPDMV010000007.1, read as the reverse complement.
CGTTGCCAAGCGGTCTCCACGGTGGCTGCCTCCGAGATAAAGGTTGTACAGCCCGGGAGCTCTGCCTGTCAGCGCCACTTCTGCAAGATAAGGTCGGGCACAGCCATTAGGACATCCGGTTATTCGCAGGTTTACAGGGATGTCTTGTAAACCGTATTGCGCCTTGAGTTGCTCGAATGTTTGAAGAAATAGCGGGGCGTATCTTTCAGCTTCAGCCATGGCCAGACCACAGGTAGGAAGAGCAACACAGCTCAGCGTGTGTGCATGTTGTGAAAGAGGTGCCAACCTGGCTTCAAGTCCAATATCTGAAAGACGATGGGCTACATCCTTAACCTCGTAATCTTCAATATGCGTGAGCTGAAGATTTTGATTAGTTGTCAGCCTGATGCTACCTGAGAATTGCTGGAACAAGGCATGTAGCTGATCTCTTAGATGAAAATTCACACGACCACTCTCTATATAAAGCGTGGCATACCATTTATTGTCAGCTGATTTATGCCAGCCCAATCGATCACCGTTGTGACTGAACATATAAGGGCGTGCTGGAGCCAGTTCCTTGCCAAATCGTTTAACGAGTAATGCCTTAAAGCAATCCAATCCCAGCCTATCAATCGTGTATTTAAAACGAGCCTGATGGCGATCTTTTCTGTCACCATAATCACGTTGAATAGCCATGATGACTTCTGCAAGGAATGGCGCATCCTTATAGTTGATAAAACCTATTTCTGTGGCCAGTCTGGGGTAACTGTCACTTCGTGAGTCCAGTTTCCCCATCCCGCCGCCTACACAGAGGTTAAAGCCTAGCAAGCGGTTGTTTTCCACAATCGCGATAAAGCCAACATCCTGAGCAAAAATATCAACATCATTGATTGGAGGAATGACGTAACCCACCTTAAACTTACGGGGCAGGTACATCGCACCATATATGGGTTCTTCTTGGAGCGGAGTAGTCTTTTTCTCCTCGTACCAGATTTCAGAATAGGCCGACGTTTTCGGAGTCAACCGGTCACTGGTTGCTTTTGCGAGCTCATAAACTTGTTTTTGAACTTCCGAAATGTTTGGATCTGCACCACAGACCACTCCTCGGCTATCGTCACCACAGGCTGCAATCGTATCAATACCAATTTTTCTGAGTCTTTTTAGAAGAGGTCTCAGGTGCCATTTGCTGATGCCATGTAACTGAATAGTCTGACGAGTGGTGATGCGAATACCACTGGAAGCATAAAATCGAGATAGACGGTCGATTTCATTCCACTGCATTGTATTGAGCACTCCGCCGGGAATCCTCAGTCGCACCATGAATTGGTAGTGAGGCTCAAGTTTTCTTGCTTGCCTGGCTTGACGGGTGTCGCGATTATCCTGCTGATAAATACCATGGAACTTGGTCAGCAGCGTGTCGTCATGAGAGAGACTGCCTGAGACTCTGTCTTCGAGCCCATGGCTAATATTGCCTCTTAAGTAATGACTTTTGTGTTTGAGTTGTTCATTCTCATGCAGTTCAGAAACCGGTTGGCTGATGTCATGGTTACGTTCGATAGATTGATGATTCATATAAAATTCTCCTTCCAAACTCAGTACAAGTTGCGGTGTAAGCGGTTCTGAGATGAGAGTTGTGTCCATTTCTGACTGATGCCAGGATCGGAGCCCAAGGCTGCATTTAACGATTTTTCCAGCGTTTCCATTTCGTGCTTGTGGCCGGATAGATATATATGCGCACCCGCTTCGAGCCACCCTTTGAATAAGTCATAACTGTCAGCCATTAAGTCCAGAAGGGTGGCAGAGGGAATATCTGCATGGAAAAGAGTATCCAGCCTGGTTAAAGAACCCGATTGCAGTGCTTGTTGCCAGTCAACCTGGTACAGAAAATCCTCAGTAAATGTCTGCTCACAAAACAGCAGCCAGGTAGGGTGACAGCGTTCAGTCTTATTTTCGATCTCCTGAATAAAAGCTCTAAACGGTGCAATTCCGGTCCCATCGGCAATCATGATTATGGGTACGTTATGATTAGTGGGGAGCTGAAAACGTTTATTGTGTTGAGGAAAAATGCTCAGTAATTCTCCTGGCTCAAGATCCAGTAAAAATTTAGATGCAATGCCATTGCAGCGTTTACCAGCAAAGCAATACTGATAAAGTTCTACTGTCAGGTGAATTTCATTATCAACAGCATCAAGACTGTTAGATACGTCGTATAGTCTGGGTTGCAGCGGTCTTAACAAATCAACGAACAACTGAGGTTCGATGACGAGGGGGTACACGCTAAGTATTTGTGTCAACTGATGAATCTTGAGGAACGCCCTGACTTTTTTCTTATCTTCAATAAGCCCCAAGAGCTCTTGATTTTGCGATAACATCGACCATTCGTTAAAAAACTTTGCACTGACTACGGTTAGATCGCAGTGCTCTCGTAAAGCCTGAACCAACGGCATCGCCGTCTCTTTGATGGTGACAGATTCATCTCCTGAAAAATGACATAACTCTAAAATGGCATGAACCAGATCTGGCGGGTTGTGTGGAAAAATTCCAATGCTATCGCCAGGTCTCAGATTGAAGTGATGATTCGGATTAAGTGCAAGTTCCAGATGATGTATAGCATTAACGCGAGAAGGCCCAGTAAGCGTAATGTTCTCAAGCACCTCAATTTGAAGAGGATTATTTTTAGAGAACGCAGTTGAATCTGCTCTTTTAGTGGTGGCGTGTACTGCACCACCAGACGAACCTGTTTCTGGAATGAACTTCAGACACCTTTTTATCCAGACCTGAGCTTCGTGCTCGAAATCCACATCGCATTCATAGCATTCGAGTAATTGTTGGGCACATAGCTCAGCAAGTTTTTTATCAATTGTTTTTCCTGTCTCGCAGAACAAATCATAGGTACTGTCACCGAGTGCCAGCACGGCAAAAGCGGTATCTTCAAGCGAAGCCTGGTAGTCAAGTAAGGCGTTGTAAAAGAGTTCTACAGACTCCGGTGGATCTCCATCTCCATGTGTACTGCAAACGATAAACAGAAAATCAATGTTTGCCAGGTGTCTAACTTTCAGGTCAGCTAAGTTTTTTACTTCAACAAATTTCCCGTTTTCGCGTGCCTGATCGTTAAACTGTTGTGCGATCCCTTTGCTGTTACCTGTTTCCGTCCCGTATCCAACAACAATTCGCCAAGGTTTATTTTGAGATTTCGCTTCATGCCTTTCAACTTTCGTCAAAGTGGTTAAGTGCTGGCCTAACCCTCGAGTCTGGCTGGAATTAAGATCATCAACCAGGTTGCTGTCCTGGTATTGTTTGTCTGTAAATAGGGCTTGCTCAGCGTTTTGCATAGTAATAAGACTTGTTTATATCTGGCGACAAGCACATTATGAAAGACGCATTTGATTGCGTATAATGAATATTAACTAAATTTAATATCAAAAATTTTAATATGGATATAAGTCTAGCTAGAACATTTTTGGAAATCGTCCGCACAGGCAGCTTTATCGCTGCGGCAGAGAAATTACATGTCACGCAGACAACCGTGACGGCTCGAATACATAATCTTGAAGGGCAAATTGGCTGTAAGTTATTTGTCAGAAATCGCTCTGGTGCAAGTCTGACAGCTGATGGTCAGCGTTTTATTGAACATGCCACCAAAATGCTTCAAACCTGGGAAGCAGCCAAAAGAGATCTGCCGCTGCCATCTGGTACCCGGCAAGTGCTCAATATCGGGGGAGAAATCAGCTTATGGAGTCCGTTGATGCTGCTATGGCTCAACAAGCTGGACATCAGTAATACCGATTTTGCGGTCAGAGCGGAAATAGGGGAGAGACACACGCTGATGGAAAAACTTGAGCACGGTGTTTTGGATATCATCGTAGTACACCAGCCTGAATATTGGCCCGGTGTTCAGGTTGAAGAGCTGCTTGAGGAAAAGCTGATCCTTGTCTCCGCCAAAGATTCACCGGAACCATATATTTATATCGATTGGGGCGAACATTTCAGAAGTCAGCATGATGTTGCTTTACCCGAATTTGCTCGTTCGAAGCTGACTCTCAATCTCGGGCCACTCGCACTGCATTACATTCTTGAAAATGGTGGCAGCGGGTATTTCCGCACTAGAGTTGTAGAGCATCACATCAAAGCAGGCCTGCTTGACCATAAAAAAGAACACCCAGAATTTACGTTCCCAGTTTATGTTTTGTACAGGAAAAACGATAGACAACGATACGAAACATACATCAAGGCGCTTTATGAAGCCTGTGAAGTTGAATCGGCTTGGTTATAGCCAGACATTTTTAGTGGCGGTGTAACTGTCAGACACATCCCTGTTGTAGATATTCTTCAATATCCGGCAGTCATGTCAGCTGATATCAAACAGATTGATTACGGCATCAATTATGTGATTGACAGCCGTATCAGCGCCACTACCTTGATATCAAGTTAGTGGCGCTGATTTAAACTCAGCAGTTTTCGCCACTCCAGCCCACGTAAGTTCGAACGTGATACTTAGCAATCGGCATCACCTTGAATTGTCCGATGGCAACAAGGGCATGTGCAGGAGCCACTTTACTAATCGAGCTCACGGAGCAGGGAAAAGGCTTGTGCCGTCTTTTCCCGGGTGGCGACAAAGCCAATCAACTGGCCTTGTAGATTAAAGCTTTGCGCAACCATCCCCGTGTCATCAATATCCATTGTCCAGCGGGATACATGTTCACCTCCTGTAATCCCGCCCACCTGAATCGGGAATCGAGGCGTTTTTACCTTAACCATCATGTTAGGCAATATCAGCTGAGAGCCTTCCCCGAGCAGCGTTTTGGCCAAGCTATTGGCACTCAATACGATTGGTTGTAGAAAAGCACGAACCTGGCCTTCAAATTCGGCACAATCACCAATTGAAAAGATATCTGGATCAGAGGTTTGCAGCTGTTCATTAACCACAATGCCACGATTAACCTTTAACCCAGCAGCTTTCGCCAGTGCGTTATTCGGAATCAGTCCGGCAGCACAAATAATGGCATCAATCTCTATCTGTTCTCCACTATTGAATGTAACGCGGAGCGCCTCGCCGTGGTGCTCAACTGAATTGACGGTCGTATTTGTATAAATCTTGGCATTGTCTTGTTCGAACTGTTGTTTCAGGTGAATCGCTACATATTCAGGCAACAAATTTTTCATTAGATAATCACTGCACTCAACCACACAAACCTGTTTATTGCTGGATGAAAGATCCATGGCGATTTCAATGCCAACGAGACCGCCACCAATCATCATCACACGTTTTGCCTGCTGTATATTTTCCCGGCAGTGAGCAAACTCTGACAGGCTGTTGAGTGTATAGATACGGTCAACAGCATCGCCATCGATCGGAGGAATAAACGCCCTGGCTCCGGTAGCAATGACCAGCTTGGAATAAGCATAGCCCTGGCCATTGGCGGTGATGGTTTTATCTTCACGATTAATGTCTTCAACAGTGTGATTCGCGTACAAGGTAATATTATGCTTTTCCGCAAAATCAGCCCCGGTGGATAAGAATAAATCTTCAGGGCGCTGCCGCTTAGAAAAAACATGGCTCAGATCAGGCTTGTTGTATTCATGCCCTTCATCAGCCGTAAATACCAAAATACTGCATTCTTGATCACTACGGCGAATTGTCTTGATCAGTTGGTAAGCGGCAAAGCCGCTACCAATAATAATAATGGGATTATTCATCATGCTCTCCTTACTGTTGAGGGATAAACACTTCTTTACCGAGGTTACAACCCGGACAAAGAAAATAGTCCGGCACATCCTCCCAATTTGTCCCGGGCGCAACTCCTTGATCAGGTTCGCCGATAGCCGGGTCATATACCCAGTTACACACGGTACACAGCATGCAAGTACAGTCAGGACCATGTTCTGTGTCGGTTTCAACTGATGCATCAACCACTGGAACAGTCGTCTGATATATTGCTTGTGAAACCGCTGGCTGGCTTGCTTTAGCTTGAGAAACCAAACCATCGTGTACAGCCCACTCTTTTGCAACCATCCGCCCATGCTCACGGCAGGCTTTCATCGCATCGACATCGGGACGCCATTTCACCTTCATGCTAACCGTCGTAGTAAAACCCGCATCGGTCAATCTGGCATGAATCCGATCCACCGCACCGCCATTCCAACCATAGCTGCCAAAAGCACCTGCTTTTTTATCTTTAAATCGTAAGCCCGTGAATTCCTCAAGCATGCCTGCGATTTTGGGCATCATTACGTTGTTCATGGTTGATGAGCCTACCAACATGCCTTTTGAGCGAAATACATGGGTGAGAATGTCATTTTTATCCTGCCGAGAAACATTAAAGACTTTTACGGCAACATTCGGATCAACATCGTGAATACCCTGCGCAATGGCGTCTGCCATCATTCGCGTGTTATTTGACATGGTGTCGTAAAAAATAGTGATACGATCTTCTTTGTAGTTATTTGCCCATTCCAGATACTGATGCACGATCTGAGTTGGATCTGTCCTCCAGACAACGCCATGAGCTGTCGCAATCATCTCGACAGGCAGCCCGAAGCTAAGAACTTCTTGAATTTTGGCTGTAACCAAATTGCTAAATGGCGTCAAAATATTTGCGTAGTAACGCAGGCACTGATCATAGAGTTCATTTTGGTCGACTTCATCATTGAATAAATGCTCATCACAGTAATGCTGACCAAAGGCATCGTTACTAAAGAGTACGGCGTCTTTTGTCACATACGTCATCATGCTATCCGGCCAGTGGAGCATTGGCGCTTCAATAAAGACGAGTTGTTTCCCATTGCCAATATCGAGGCTGTCACCTGTTTTGATGACCTGAAAATTCCATTCCGGGTGATGATGGTGGCCAACAATAGAATCAACTGCGGCTTCAGTACAATAGATCGGGGTATCAGGAATTTTATCCATCAACGCACATAATGCACCGGAGTGATCTTCTTCAGCATGGTTAATGACAATGTAGTCGATAGATGAAAGCTCTATTTCCATCTCTAAATTTTGCAGGAACTGTTTGCTAAAGCGATGATCAACCGTATCAATCAATACGGTTTTCTCCTCACGAATGAGGTAACTGTTGTAGCTTGTTCCTTTAGTCATTTTGTATTCGGTGCCGTGGAAATCTTGCACTTCCCAGTCACGCTGACCTACCCAATCAATATTGTTTTTAACCTTAATGGTCATCATTCCTTACCTTATATTATGTCCAACCAGAAAAAGTGTTACGCTAAGATTGATAGCATTAAGCATGCCGGAAATGTAACATATTGAAAATGCTGGATTAATTGACGTTAACACGCTGCATGATTGTTATTGTGACAAGTTAAAACAATTGTCTTAATAACAATAAATTGTCATTACGACCATAAGGAGCGATGGGGAAGGAGAGTTGGTTTCCACAAAAAGCGTAGCCTTACTTTCGCTACACCTGTGTGCAATATACGGGAGGACGGACGGGATTATTAATTCAAACGTTTGATTAAACGGTGCAGATTGGCCGGATCTATCTGTAGCTGCTTAGCGACTGCCGCCCAGTTTTGGTTATTGTCTTCGTAGGCTTGGTAAAGCAATTTCCGTTGAAATTCATTCATTATTTCTTTCATACTGATGCCTTGATGACTCTCAATTGAAACAACTACCGGCTCAGCTGACTTTTGGACTTTCTGTTCCTTGTCATTGTCTTCAAGCGCAAAGTGCTCTGGCATTAAGGTCGTTATGCCACCGCGACTTTTCGATTTGGCAAGTACCGCAGCTCGATGGATCGCATGTTCTAACTCTCGTACGTTACCCGGCCATGAATAGCTTTTGATTTTATTTAAGGCTTGTTTGCTGATGGTGATACTTGGAATGTTTAGCTTACTTTGGCAACGTTCAACGAAAAAGCCTGCAAGCAATATAATGTCATTCTCTCGCTCGCGAAGTGGGGGAACAAATATCGGAAAAACCCCCAGACGATGATATAAGTCAGCACGAAAACGACCCTGTTTGATTTCAGCGGATAAGTCACGATTAGTGGCTGCAACAATGCGGGTATTGACTTTAATAACCGAATCATCGCCTACGCGCTGAATATCACCATATTGTAAGGCTCGAAGTAATTTTGCTTGCAATGACAGAGACAACTCACCTATCTCATCTAAAAAGAGTGTGCCGCCATCTGCTAATTCAAACTTCCCTTTACGGTGGCTTATCGCCCCGGTAAAGGCTCCTTTGACGTGTCCAAACAGCTCACTTTCAGCAACAGATTCCGGCAACGCAGCGCAGTTCAGGTAAACCAGATTTTCATGGCGACGGTGAGAGTCACTATGGAGCGCATTGGCTACCAGCTCTTTTCCCACGCCGGTTTCGCCCATAATTAAAACCGTCAAATCAGTATTCGCCACCGCTTCGATTTGTTGTTTTAAGTCTTGCATGGGGGATGATTCGCCAATCATGGTCATATTGGCAATTTTTGTTTTGGGTGGCTCGTAGGTTTGCTCTGTCGAAGAGTAGATAGCCATTTTTTCTAACTTTTCCATCAGCAGTGCGGTATTAAGACTGGATGCCGCAAGCGCACTGATGATGCGTAAGTTAGCATTCGTAAAATCGACAAACTGTTGAGGGTCAAAAGCGTCAATTGTCACTGCGCCAATCAAGCGATCATCAAATATCAATGGCAAGCCGATACACGAATGCACATGCAATTTATCTTCATGGTTGGCTATCAAACCATCATAGGGATCGGGTAAATCACTGTCAGAAGGGAAACGAACAATGTCACCAGCTCGCGCGATGGCTTCCAATCTTGGGTGTTCACTAATTTTGAATTGTCGGCCGAGCACATCGTCATACAACCCATTAATGGCCAGTGGGACAAAATACTGATCTTTCAGACACAACAGTGCGGACGCATCACAGTTTAATACGTGACGAATGGTCGAAAGCAAATGGGCAAAGCGATCCTGGTGAGATACGCCGGTTGTCAGATCGAGTGCCAGTTGAATCCATTTACTGTAAGTGCAGTTCATAATAAACAGCCTGTTTCAAAGTCATAAGCATATTGTCATATTTACTATGCAAGTATATGTCATTATGACAATTCCCTGCAGCAAACTATCTTATGCTTTAGCTCGAAGAACGACTGACGGATGGTGTTTAAAAACCGTAGTTTTAGATGTATTAATTAAGACTCGAGTGGCCGTTGCCAGTTGTTACAATGTAGATGCCATCGTAGAACTCAAGTCCGACATGTATACTGCCATTGCCGCAGTCACACATGCTCCAAAATTGAATGATATGGCTTTGTTGGAAGCTTTACAGAGCAACACTTTTATGTCGGCGCGCTGGGTTCCAAGGAGAACCAGGCAAACCGACGTGAGCGTATGAGGATGTTTGATCTGACCGCGACATAAATTTAGCCGTCTTAGAGGTCCTGTAGAACTTCCGAGCGGAAGCAGAATATCAGCAGAAATAGCAGTATCGATATTGGCTGAAATCATACAAACCCAACAGCGAGAAGCCGCTAGGATGGTATAGTGACACCCTCTGCTATGTCTACAAGCTCATATGTGTAAACTTTTGAAATACTAAAATGCAAATCGGAAAATCCATTTATTTAGATTACCAGGCAACGACCCCGTTGGATCCTCGGGTCCGTGAGGCGATGGAAGCGTATAGCGGTGATTTATTTGCCAACCCTCACTCGTTACAACACGTTCTGGGTCAGCAATCTGCTGTTGCAGTTGAATCGGCAAGAACTGATATTGAAGCATTTATCGGTGCATCCGCTGAAGAAATCATTTTCACATCGGGCGCCACTGAGGCGAATAATCAGGCCATAGCGAGTGTGTTGTTTTCGAATAATAGCCGCCGCAATAAGATACTGATTAGCGCCATAGAGCATAAATGCATCAAAAATGCAGCCTATTATTTCGCCGCGAAACTGGGAGCTGTGGTGGAAGAGATTCCCGTCCTGCCTTCAGGTTTAATTGATATTCAGGCTTATGAGTCAATGCTCTCTGAACAGGTGTTACTGGTTTGTGTGATGGCCGTTAATAATGAAATAGGCAGCATCCAGGATATCCCGAGATTAGCTAAATTAGCCCATGATTACGGTGCATTATTTCATTGTGATGCGGCACAAGCGCCGGAGGCCATCGATATCAATGTAAAGCAATGGCAGGTTGATATGCTGAGCCTCTCTGCCCATAAAGTTTATGGGCCAAAAGGTATCGGCGCGTTATATATGAAGAATGCTTTGCAGGCTTCTTTGCCGCCATTTATCCACGGGGGCGGTCAGCAATTTGGCATGCGCTCTGGTACCGTACCCACGGCTTTATGTGTCGGTTTTGCGACTGCGCTTAATATCTCAAAACAACAAGCAGGAGAGACAAGACGCAAACTTGCCTCAATGAAACAACGATTCATTAATAATTTATCGCAATTGGATATTGATTTCAGACTCAATGGAAGCCAGGAGAGCTGTCATCCAGGCAATCTGAACGTCGAATTTGTCGGTCTGGATGCCATCGCCATGCTAGAGTCCATGCAACCTGAAGTGTGTGCCTCAACAGGCTCAGCATGTAACAGCGAAATGGTTCAGCCATCACATGTCTTAAAAGCAATTGGCTTGTCGGATAGCCAGGCGATATCCTCAATACGGTTCAGTCTGGGACGATATTCTGATGAAAACCAAATAGACCACGCGGTTCAAGTGATTAGGAAAACAATCAACTCCTTTCAACTGGAGAGCCTGTAAATAATTCTGTGTAACTGCCACTTTCAAACGAAGTCCGCCAGTCGGTCTTCGAACTCAATCATAAAGCGGTTCAATGCCGCCTTCCAGTTTCTGATGGGCATGGTCCATTTCTTCGAGGCATCAAGGGCAAGGTACACGACCTTGCGTGCTGAATCGTCATGGGGAAACCCACTTTCGTGATCACCTACAAGAGAAGCCCCAGTTCTCGGTGAATGTCGCTGAGTACAGGGGAATATTGCATCTGTGAACTAAGGCGCTTAGTACTACTGCCCCGACTAAATTTTTGACCACTTCTGTGTCATTGTCAGCAGTAAAATTAATGGATGTTGATCCAGATCAATATGTGCCATTTTTCTTGCTGTAACAGCCTGTTGGTGCCTTTAATTAAAGAGTAAAGTTTAATTATCTATCATCACAAAATCCATGAGAGGAGGGTACGGACCCGGCGCTTCGAACCTGCGGTTATGTCACTGCAAAATAGCGCTTGAATATCAGGAAAAAATAGAACCAAGCATTATCAAATGCTCGGCTTATGGCTACGGGTAAAGAAGCTTGAGGCAGTAACATTTTTAATATTTATGCGATATATAAAGATAAGGAGCAGTACCATGAAACTGAAAAGATTATCTATTGCGATGCTGTCATTGGCGATACCTGGTATGGCTGCTTCTGACGAATTAATCAAAATGCAGCAAAACCCGGATAACTGGGTGATGCCTGCAGGTAACTATGCTAATCAACGTTACTCAAAACTGACTCAAATCAACAAAGATAACGTCAAAGATCTGAACATGGCATGGTCTTTCTCGACCGGTGTACTGCGTGGTCACGAGGGTAACTCGCTGGTTATCGACGGCACCATATATGTCCACACGCCATTCCCTAACATTGTCTATGCACTGGATTTAAACAATCAGGGTGCGATCAAGTGGAAATACGAGCCCAAGCAAAACTACGACGAAACTGTGCCGGTTATGTGCTGTGACACCGTTTACCGTGGTCTGTCGTATGCTGATGGCAAAATCTTCCTCAACCAAGCCAATACGACACTTGTTGCCCTGGATATGGAGACAGGTGAGCCGCTCTGGTCTCACAAACGTGATGATCCCAAACGTGGGGCGACCAGCACAGCTGCTGCTCACGTATTTGACGACACCATCATCGTCGGTATTTCCGGTGGTGAATTCGGTGTGCGTGGTTACGTTCAGGCCTATGACTTGGAAGGTAGCGTGAAATACCGCGCTTACAGCACTGGTCCGGATGATGAAATGCTGATCGATCCGGAAAAAACCACTTCCATGCTCAAACCCGTAGGGAAGGACTCTTCTCTTGAATCATGGCAGGGAGAGCAATGGAAAATCGGTGGTGGTACCACCTGGGGTTGGTATTCTTACGATCCGGATCTGAAACTGTTCTATTACGGCAGCGGTAACCCATCCACCTGGAATCCGGTACAACGTCCGGGCGACAACAAGTGGTCAATGACCCTCTTTGCTCGTGATTTGGATAGCGGTATCGCGAAATGGGTTTATCAAATGACGCCCCATGATGAGTGGGACTATGACGGTGTGAACGAAGTGATCCTCGCTGAACAGGAGGTTACAGGTAAAATGCGCAAGACTGCTGTTCACTTCGACCGTAACGGTTTCGGTTACACCATGGACCGTGAAACCGGTGAATTGCTGGTCGCTGAAAAATATGACCCAGCTGTTAACTGGTCAAACGGCGTTAACCTGAAAACCGGTCGTCACAATCGCGTTGCCAAGTATTCGACCGAGCATCAGGGCGAAGATGTCAACACGACAGGCATTTGTCCGGCGGCGCTGGGGTCCAAGGACCAACAGCCTGCGGCTTACTCTCCACGTACCGGCCTGTTCTACGTACCGACCAACCACGTGTGCATGAACTACGAGCCATTCGAAGTTGAGTATGTCGCCGGTCAGCCCTATGTTGGCGCGACCTTGAACATGTTCCCGGCACCGGGCGGCACTCACCTGGGTAACTTCATCGCCTGGGACGCGCGTGAAGGTAAAATCGTCTGGTCTGTCCCTGAACGGTTCTCAGTCTGGTCAGGTGCCCTGGCCACTGCTTCTGACGTGGTGTTCTACGGTACGCTGGAAGGTTACCTCAAAGCGGTTGATGCCCAGAGTGGCCGCGAACTGTGGCGCTTCAAAACGCCGTCAGGGATCATCGGTAACGTCAACACCTACAAGCACGACGGTAAACAATTTGTTTCCATCCTGTCCGGTGTAGGTGGTTGGGCTGGTATCGGTATGGCAATTCCAAGCCTGGAAAACGACACAGATGGTCTGGGTGCGGTCGGTGCCTATCGTGCACTGTCTAGCTGGACTAACTTGGGCGGTGTTCTGAGTGTGTTTAGCCTGTAAGACCCAAGCCATATTATAGCCGCTGATAAAGGCCAGCCATCTTTCGGTGCCTGGCCTTTTTTATAAAAATGTGTGGCCAATTTCCGACCATTGTCTGGCAAAATGACGTTGAAGTGAACAGATATTGAGCTAGATCAAAATCATCCATTTTCCCTATTAAACAGTCTGTTAGGCCTCGAAATGACGGAATAAAATGACATTATCTGCCATAACAGTCCATGGTAGAAAGGCATCAGCCCCGATGTGTATCGAGGGTGTTTTCCAGGGAACGGTTACTAATATGAAAAGTTATTTATTGCGATGTTAATGGCAAGTGCGGTCATTTGGAATTTCCAAGGCTATGCCGCCCCCCGGAAAAGGCGCAGGCAAAGGCTAACAATGGAGCGAACAGGGTGAAATGCGCAAACAATTCGAAGAAATAAGTAAACAGGAGAAGAAACAACAACAAACGCACAAGCAGGAACAGCAAGGCGATCAGCAGGGAGACGGTCAGCGTGACCAAGTGATGATGAATCTGGCAGGATTCAACTTTGAACCAGTTGTAAATGATTGGAACCAAGAAGAATTTGCACACGTACTGTATCTGTTTATGGAAGACAAAATGGAGAGACAGGGATTGAAATTCGAAGATATATTTGTTCCGTCAGATTGTGTCATGACATGGATGACAGACAATGAAGGCAAACCACAAATCTGGTAAGGCCTGAATTAAATGCTTCGTGCATATTGTGATTTACCCGTTGTTATCTTGGTTAGGTCAGAAAGTTTAACTTTATCAGGTTATCTCAACCTGGTTGTGTTTCAAGAGGCCGGATTAGCAAAGCAAAAGTCATGCTATTGAGCAAGAATTTCCTAATATTAGGAAGTCCTTGATCCTTTTCACAAAAAGGAGTAATAACTTAAGTCGACCGTGTGGCTGTGATGAATTTATCGCAATGGCTAAACAATAAGGAGAGCCCATGAGAATACACGGAAAAGCCGCACTATCAGTTTTCTTATAGATCCACGGATTGCAGCTTGTTTAGATCAAACGTCTTGTCGTAATAAGCGGGCGTGAAGTCCGTTTCACTTCGATAGTCGAAATTACGTATGTTACGCACCGTGACAATATCACCCTGAATATCAGCATGAGCTAATTGAGCTACTTCCGGTAACCAATCCCGATCATTTGAAGGCTCGATGGTTGTCCACCAGCCAACCAGCAAAGCAAACAGTATTGCAAAGCCGAGCAGAGCAGGGCGTCGCCTATACCGTAATGTAATAGCGAATATCGTAGCAATCCCGGCTAGAGAGAAAGCGCCAATCAGCAGCCATCTGGCTGAAACACTGTCTACGTCCGAGTAGAAAATGGCAAAGCCAGCCCAGATGCAGATGATAACCACTGCCAGGCTAAGCAACAGGCCCTTTACTATGGCAAAGGCTTTTTGAATGAATGGGTTGGCCATATCATTTCTTCCTGAATGCAATTCCCAAATCTAATCATACTCAAGTTCTGACATTTTTGTGAGTTTATGGAAGCAGGGAAGCGCATCATGGAATCCATGCTGATCACATTCGCTTTATGATGTTCGAGTTGTTGGGATTGACCCAATATTTGACTGAAACTTTTGGTGGCTGCTGAGGGGATCTCGCCCCGACCCACACTTTGTAAGGGCGATGCTCTCCCAGTTGAGCTAAGCCCACCAAGAAAGCGAGGCATTCTACAATATCTTTTCAGAATCAGTGACTGTACTGCCAACATCAGGTAAGGGCCGCCCATAGGCACTGCGTCGATCAAATTTATCAACTCACTGGCATTCCTTGGCCCATGGAATGCTGCTGCAACGCCACCGGCCATTACGAGGGAGATTGCACGACTCAGATCATCAGAATTTCTTGATTAGCGTATTTCATTCACAATTCAAAATTTAAAATCTACTGACCATCCACCAGTGAAACTGCTCAGATTTTAAAATCTGAGCCAGTCCTGAATAACATTCGTTATTTGTCATAACGCATATTATCCGAACATTCATAGAGACTGATCCCAGAAGGAGATTTCCCGCATTTTTCCCTAAATTAAAGTTCGTATAATATATATTATGTTAAATTGAATATATAATAACAATGACTGAGAAAGATGTGTGTACTTACCCTCTCAAATTGAAGTGTCAGGTACTGGGTGTGTTAATTCAGCAAAATTAACGATGCGAGACTTTAACTACGATATGTTTCCATTCGTTTTGAGCGTTTAGTTTTACGCTTTCGAACGCAGCTAACTGCTCGGGTTGTTTATGCAGTTTCAGCATTATGTCGATACCGGTAATCAGATAATCTGCTGATGTCAGCATTAAGGTTGACAACTTATCTGAGTGATCAGCGCAGGTGTTGATGCCGATTATTGCACCCCACTTTTCATCTATCTCGAGATCCGCAGCTAACGAGTGCAGACTGCCATGCACACTTTCACTCAGTAACTGATAGGTTGTTCTGTATTCATTTAATAGTCCTGCCAGTTCTGCTTTCATGAAAACTTTGATATCGCCGCGGTCAATTTCATCTGCGCTATTGATAACCTGTCTGAGATGCGCGAGTTCAGTTTCAGTAAAGGTGGGTGATACTTGTTGTGCTTGGTAGAGTTTTTTCAGCACTTCCCTTCTTTGATCATCATTACCGACTATCATGGCTTCCAGAAGATCATCGTTGAGGTGATAAGCGACCAGGTTGAAAAGAAGCTCCAGATTACACCTGGTCATTATTTCTATCTGATGTGTCATGGCCCGTTCGGCCATAATCAGAATAGACTGGAAATTCGACAACATCCGCTGAAAATGTAGGGTCAGATAAACTTCCTTTTCATCATCTGTATGGATATGACAACGGTTAAGTATCGTTTGTGCAAGCCGATTTAATTCGATACAAACCCGATAATGACCACTTTGCTTGATTTCCATTGCAAGCTCTCCGCTACTGCAATGTTCCGATAGAAACCCGACTTGCTTGAAACTGGCATTCTCTGTCATATCCACTCCTCCATCGTTGGCCTGATAGTTATTGTTCATCTTTATCTTACTCTTTCAAACCATTGATACAAGCTGGTTGTGCACAGTTTTTAACTCTTGATAACACATCCTTGACACCTATATTTAATTATGAATAACTGGGCGTACAATAGTGAATATAACAGGAGAAATATGATGACTTGGAGAGAAGAGACAAAAGACAAAACCTATACCGATGAGGAAGTTGAAGCCAAGCTGAAAGAGCTTTTACCTCACTGGTATCTGGAAAAAGGTTGGATTCGTCGCAAGTACAAAACCAGCGGCTGGAAAAGTACGCTGATGGTGGTCAACACAGTAGGACACCTCGCTGAAGCTGGTTTCCATCACCCTGATCTTACGGTTTCCTATGCGTTTGTGATTGTGAAACTGATGAATCATGCCGCCAAAGGCATTACTGATAAAGACTTTGAATTAGCAGCTAAAATTGAAGAAGTGGTGATGTGGCAACCGGGTGCAAGTGAAGGTGCACTAACCGGAACACCGGACGATCCCAGGTTCAAATATATCAAGTACGATTAATCGGGAGGCATTACCATGAATGACGATAAATTCAATATGGACATTCGCAAGTTTCTCAAAAAAGTTGGTGTTAATGCACAACGCGAAATTGAACACGCGGTTTTGCATGCACTGGAAAATAAACAACTCAAGGGCGATGAATCGCTTGCTGTCAGTATGACGCTGGAGGTGCCGGCGCTATCTATTCATCATAAACTGGATGACTCGATCCATCTTGACTGAATATCCTCGGGAGATTTTGCCATGACTGAACATACTATGGATACGGAAACGGCAATAGACCTGCTCAATCAGATATTAGAAACCGAGCTGGCTGGCGTTGTGCGATACACGCACTATTCTTTAATGGTGTTTGGTTATGGACGTATCCCGATCGTTTCATGGATGCGCAGTCAGGCCACAGAATCCCTCCAACATGCCCAGGAAGCGGGTGAATTGATTACCCATCTCGGCTATCATCCGTCACTGGGCATTGGCTCTTTACTGGAGACGCATAAGCACGATATTGGCGATATTCTCCATGAGTCACTGGAGCATGAACTCGCGGCATTGGAAAAATATCATGCGTTACTGCGGCTCGTTGAGGGCAAAAATGTGATGATTGAAGAATATACCCGTCAGAAGATTGCTCAGGAAGAAATGCACGTCGGCGAAGTTCGGAAAATGTTAAGAAAACCAGGTGATTGATGGATATTGATGCATCGCTAAACGTCTTTGGAGAACCATTAGAATCTTGTAGCGAAGAACCGTTAACCGGTTTTTACCGTGATGGCTGTTGTAACACCAGTAATGCTGATTATGGGCAACATACCGTGTGTATCGAAGTCACTCAGGCTTTTCTGGAATATTCCCGTTTTCGTGGTAACGATCTGAGTACGCCGATTGAAGAGTTCGGTTTTCCCGGCCTGAAAGCCGGCGACCGATGGTGTCTCTGCGCGCAACGCTGGCTGGAAGCCTATGAACATGATATGGCACCCAGAGTGTTTCTGGCGGGTACCCATCAGCGTGCCACTGAGATTGTCCCTATTGAGTTACTGAAAGAATACGCAGTCGATTTGAATTAAACAGTAGCTTTCTCGGCAAAAAAATCTGCCACATCATCCAGTTGTTGCGTAATCGGCATCGGTGGCAAACTACGCATAAATACCTTGCCATAAGGTTTGGACAGAAACCTCGGATCACATAATACCAATACCCCGGAGTCCTGTTGATCACGAATCAAACGACCTATCCCCTGCTTTAACTGAATGACCGCAGCGGGAATTTGAATGGAGCGAAAGGGATTACCGCCCCGCTCCCGCAGGACATTGATACGTGCTTCCAGCACCGGATCGCCGGGAGAAGCAAACGGAATTTTATCAATCAACACGCAGGACAAGGCTTCGCCCCTGACATCTACCCCTTCCCAAAAACTGTTGGTGCCCAGCAACACCGCATTACCATGCTCGCGGAATTGATCCAGCAAATTGGATTTGGCACCACTGCCCTGCACCAGAATCGGATAGTCCGAATCCTGCAATGCATCCGCCACCTCATACATCGCTTTGTAACTGGTGAATAACAGGAAGGTACGCCCCTGACTATGTTCAATGACTGACCTGGCAACGTCGGCAATATGACTGTTATAAGCCGAGTTTGACGGTTCGACGGGAATCATCGGCATATACAATAAGCTTTGACTGGCGTAATCAAATGGACTCTGCCAGATCGCGGTTTCCGGATCATCAATACCGAGCTGCTGAATAAAGTTATTGAACTTGCCCGCCACAGTCAGCGTTGCGGAAGTGAAAATCCAGCTGCTGGGCTTGTCAGCCAGCCATTGTTGGAAATGCTGACTCACTTCATGCGGCGTGGCATGTAACACAAACCCTGATGCCCTGATATCAGCCCATAAAATCAGGTTGTCGTCGTGATTGTTAGCGGTGAATACCGTCAGACGTTCAATGAATTCCTGGCTACGCTGATAACATTGTTCCAGCCCTTTACCCCGTTGCGCCGCCTGCTCCAATGCTGCTTCCAGCGACTCAATCGCCGATATCAAATCTTGCAGTTTTTCAATAGCTGAGCTGTTATCACTGATAAACAGGTGCCAGGGAATCCGTTGCTCACGATCACCTGCAATTAATTTGAACTGATGCAAGCGTGCTTCGACTTTATCTGCCAGTGAACGGACCTCGTCCATGTCAGTTGCTTCCTGCTCCATCTCCCGGATGCTGTCACGACACAGCTCCTGAATTTGATGGCTGCTGATACGTTGTCCCAGAAACTGGCTGGCAATGGCGGGTAACTGGTGTGCTTCATCAATGATGAATGCATCTGCATCGGGCAATACCTCGCCCTGCCCTGACGCTTTTAATGCCAGATCAGACATTAACAGGTGGTGATTGATCACCACAATGTCGGCTTCCTGTGCTTTACGCCGGGCTTCCATAATAAAACAGTCACTGTATTCAGGGCACTGTTGCCCCAGGCAGTTATCAATGGTTGAGGTTACTTTGGGCCATAGAGAGGAATTTTCTTCCAGCAAATCGGTTTCACTCAGATCACCACTCTGGGTTGAGCCCATCCATTTCCGCAGTTTTTGCAAGGTGTGCTGCAAGCTGATGTTAGCAGGCTCGGTTTCGGCAAGCGCCAGACGGTGATGACAGAGATAATTGCTGCGCCCCTTGAGCAAAGCCGCTCTGAATGGCACGGACATAACCTTACGTAGTTTCGGCAAATCTTTACTAAATAGCTGATCTTGAAGGTTTTTTGTTCCTGTTGATATAAAAACTTTTTGCCCGGACAATATAGCCGGTGCCAGATATGCAAAGGTTTTCCCGGTACCTGTGCCGGCTTCGGCTATCAAAATGCTGCGATCTGCCAGCGCGGTGGCAACCTGCTCAGCCATTTCAATTTGCTGCTGCCGGGCGGTATAGCCTTCGATATGTTGCGCCAGCAGGCCATCATCGGCAAATAACAGTTGTATATCGTTTTGCATTACAGGCCCATGCGGTTATTTATACCCAATCAACTGGCGAACTTTTTGTTCAACCGTCCTGGTTATCCCATATTTCCTGCTCAAGGCCGTTTTCACGACTCCAGACACGCTGACCGATAATTTTGAACTGGGCAATTGACATCGCACCCCGTTTTTTGCGTGCACTGCCCTCTTTCTCTTTCATGGCTGCAGCAATATCTTCCTTGCTCGCTTGATAGATTTCATCGGGTTCGTAATGGTCATCAAATAAAACCAATACCACCAGATCCCAGTTCTGTTCGGGATTCAGCTGCCCGATTCGCGGGCTGGATCGTGTCGACTCGAAAATGGCCCGGCCTTTGATGATGATACGTTGATTGTCACGTTCTCCGGTACCCAAGGCATCAAAGCTACTGGCCGGATCGTCGATGAGTTTCAGTTTAAGGGCTTTTGCAGCATCAAAACGGGCGATTTCACCGGTAACCGGCAAAGTATTCCCCGTGGTCTGGCGGTACTTGGCGGCCAGTTGCCGGGTTTCGTGCATCAGTTTATCTATAGAATAGAGTTCCACGTCAGCTTTGGCAGTGTCATTTGTCATATGGGGTCATTATACATTGCAAAAAAAACGGTCTATCCACTTTAGTGGACAGACCGTCAAAAACTTTGAGGCTGTGGATCAATCCTCAATATAAAGAGACCACAGCTAACTCACTGAGTTTCCAGTTTTATTTCTTTGCATCCAGTTCTTTCTGGTAGTACTTGTGAACCAGTTTGTCCTGATTTTCCAGCAGGTAATCAATGCTGGGTTCATTGTTCATCGCTTTTTCAATTGCGCGGCGAGTCGCTTCACGATGAATGTTGAACAACGCTTCGTGATCCAGATCTTCTACTGTGGTAATGCTCGGGTTCAGCCATACTGAAACGATGATACCCAGATCATTGGCTTTTTCTTTGGGAATAGTGCCGTTACGAACCGCATCCAAAACGCCGTTGGCAATTGCGCCTTGCACGGTGCCCATCAGAATATTGGTGTAGGCTGTTTTCTTAACAGTGACTTTACTGACCATAATGGTCGCTGGGCGCACTTGCATATCAGTGTTCATTAAGGCCAGAACACGAGAGTGACCTTGAACCTGGTCTCCCATCAGATTGGCAAATGCGGTACCGACAGGACCATCCAATTCACCGATAACAACTTCAGGTTCTGCCGCTGTAAACGGAGGACCACCGGCTACCAAAGCTTCGCCTGTTCGCATGATAATTTTGTCGCTCATTAATAATTACTCCTTACTTAATTATTACCCCAAAACAATTAATTATCCTTGTCTATAGCCTATGCCGCAACCTTGAATGACTTTATCAGTCATACAAATCACGATAAGATTAGCATTTTAATAGCGAAAGATTCATGTCAGAACTTGCCACACCTTATGAGCGTATCGGCGGCGAACAAGCGGTACGCAAGCTTTGTAAGACCTTCTACCAGATCATGTGTGATACACCGCAAACACAGCTGATACGGGAACTTCACCCGGAAGACATCAGCATCAGTGAAGAGAAGCTGTATCTTTTCCTGACTGGCTGGCTTGGTGGTCCGCCTTTGTATACCGATCGTTTTGGTCATCCTCGCCTGCGAGGGCGGCATCTGCCGTTCCCGATTGGCATTGAAGAACGAGACCAATGGCTGTATTGCATGGCGCAGGCGCTTAAAACCCTGGACCTGGATCCCTTGTTTTCCGAACAATTGATGTCCTCTTTTGTGCAAACGGCAGATTTCATGCGTAATCAGGCAGAGCAGCAATCCTGATGAAGATTGGCGCGCTGATCATTGGCGACGAAATCCTCAGTGGTAAACGCAAGGATCAGCATTTTGCGCATCTGCAGTCGGTATTAGCTGAACGTGGGCTGGAACTGAGCTGGACGATTATCGTCGGTGATGATGCCCAACAGCTGGAGCGTTTCATGCGTTTTTCCATGGCTACCGATGATCTGGTATTCAGTTTCGGCGGTATCGGTGCCACACCGGATGATCGAACCCGTCAGACGGTTGCCTTGGTCAATAATGTTCCGTTGCGCCCGCATCCGGAAGCCATTAAAGAAATCGAAACCCAGTTTGGCGACAGTGCCTATCCGAACCGGATCTTAATGGGCTACCTCCCTGAGGGCAGCCGTATTATTCCCAACCCGATCAATCGGGTACCGGGTTTTAGTTTCGGTCATCATCATTTCATGCCCGGCTTCCCGGAAATGGCCTGGCCGATGCTGGAATGGGTGCTGGATAATGAATATCAGACTTTGCGGGATTTGAAACCGAAAGCAGAACGCATTATTTTTATCAGCTGGGGCCGTGAATCAGACTTGCTCGATACCATGACCGAAATCGTCGCCCGCTTTCCCAGACTGCTGTTGTCCAGCCTGCCTCATCTGGGTGATGAGCCACATATCGAACTCAGTTTACGCGGAGAAGAACAAGATGTTGAACAGGCTATGGCGATGATGATTACCGCTATTGAACGAGCCGGTTTTATCTGGTCAGATCAGGCGGGCGGTAAAAAATAATACCAAACCGGTAAGGTCGCGACACTGCACAGCGTCGTTAACGTTACCGCAGCGGCATACAAGGGACTATCCAGCTGATAGCGTTCGCATATCACAATGCCGAACACCATTGTCGGCATCGCAGCCAACAATACCGCAGCCGTTAAAACATGTTGTGGCATATCAAAAAAATAGCTGCTGAAGAAAACTACCGTCGGCGCCCACAACAAACTAATTAACACCACCGGCAACAACAACGGGATAAATCTCAAATGCAGACTGTCCCAGCGAATACTCATGCCTAACGCGATCAGCATCAAGGGCACTACCCCACCTGAAAGTACTGATAAAGTACCATGCACAATATCGGGTTGCGGCACATCAAAAACATTGAGCATGAGAGCAAAAGCCACGGCCCATAGCGGTGGCACCCGCATCAGTTCATGCAGCGGATGAACGGGCCTCTCGGTGGAACCGTAGTGATGCGCCATCAGAATACCCAAAGTCATCAGCACCGGTGTGCAGGCAAACAGATCAAACTGCAATACCACTGAATTGGTCCAACTGCCTAAAACCTGATCCAATACCGGCAAACCCAGATAAGTTACATTGGGAAAGATAGCCGCCAGCATCAGCGAACCTTTTTGCGCCTGAGTGGTGGGTAAAACTCTTAACACCAGCCACATGGCGATGGCGGCACAAGCCAAGCCTGACATTGCCACCAGAGAAATCTTCATGGAGGTGTGGTCCACCGGCGCCCGCCAAATGACATCCAGCACCATAGCTGGCAGTAAGATATAAAAAACCAGATCAGTCAATGCCCGCCGGTGTGCCAGCGCCGGAATATGCCTGGGGGCCAACTGTTGCCAGAGCGTACCGAAGGCGACCAGCAGCGCCATTTGCAACAGGACTGTGAACATGTAAGAGACCTTGAGGAGATTAAAGGCAGATCCTAGCAACCGCTTCTGAAAAGTAAAAGCATTATCATATAATCCAACCGCGATATAACCAGGGCGCTTTCAATGTGATATTAACGGATTCAGCGCCTCTTTGTATCTTGCCGCTGCGCACTAGTCTTGCCTGCATGCGGCACTGGGGGTATCGTTACCTCACTTACCAGGTGTAGTCCTAAATACCGGCTAAAACCATTGTTCCGAGGAAATTATTATGTCCCTTTCCAAACAGCTGTTAATTCTGATCAGTTTGATATTTTTGATAGTTTTTTCAGTGAGTTTTGTGCTGAGTATGGGCAATATCCGTAACTATCTGGAAGTCGAATCCGAAATACATGTGCAGGATACGGCGACTTCACTTGGGCTTTCTCTCAGTCCGCATATGGAAAATGAACAGGACCCGATCCTGCTGACCATGATGAATGCCATTTTTGATATGGGCTATTACAAGGAAATGCGTCTGGTCAACGTTGATGGCGAAGAGCTGGTCAAACTGAGCAACCCGGTGCAGATGGAAGGCGTGCCTTCGTGGCTGATTACATTAGTGCCGATGAAAACAGCCACCGCCGTGTCTGAAATCAGTTCAGGCTGGAATATTTCCGGCACATTATATGTAAGCAGTAATCCGGCGTACGGCTATCTCAAACTATATCAACAGGCCAAAGAGACCCTGCTGTTTTCGGTGATTATTTTTATTGGGGCTTTTGCCCTGTTGATGCTGGTTTTGCGTTTTACGCTGCAGCCGCTGAAAGCTATTCAGAAACAAGCTACCGAAATCTCAAAGGGTAATTTTGTCGCTATTGAACACTTGCCATGGACACGAGAAGTCAGACAAGTGGCTCAGTCCATGAACAGTATGTCGAAAAAAATCGGCGATACCATTACCCGGCTTAACAGTCGCCTGGATTCACTCAACGATAGTCTGAAACGGGATCAACTGACGCAATTATTCAATCAGGCCACCTTCGGTGTCGATGTCAAACGGGCTTTATCTGCCGGTAATAACGGTTATGTTTTTTATATCAAGTTTGATGATCTGGCTGCCATCACCAAAGACAAGGGCAACCAACTGGTCGACAGTTTATTGCGTGACTTTGCCAAAGTACTGACTCAATCCACACCTGAACACACTTTGGCTTACCGGCTCTACGGTTCTGAATTCGCCTTGCTCAGCCAACAAGCTGATGTGAGTTCAATCACAGCATTGGCCGAACAACTCAAGCACGATATCACTCAACTAGGGCAACAATATGATATCGACGACATGGTACATACCGGCATAGTTTATTTTGATCGTGCCAGCGAATTTGACCGGCTGATGCCTGCCATGGTGGAAGCCTATGAACAGGCACGCAACATCGGCCAGAATGCCTTCTTTATCAAACAGGACTCCATCAGCTCGATGACCGAGCAGGACTGGAAAGCCGCCATTATTCGCACTATTGAGGATAACTCACCTGAAATCACCTTTACCGCTGAAGCGTTCAATTACAGTGGCGATGTACCGGTGAAAGTGATGGAAGAAGCCTTTACCGTGGTGAAAGATACCGAGGGTAACAAGCTGTCCATCGGTACGTTCTTCTCGATGGCACAGGTATTTGAATTGGCCGAGTCACTGGATAAATGCATTATCAACAAAATCATCCATAAAATGGAACAGCAGCAGCAGGCCACACCGGTCACCATTAATCTGTCGATGGTGTCTGTGGCTTCCATCGAGTTCCAGAACTGGCTGAAAGCACGACTGGAACAATCCTTGATTGCCCCGGATTTGCTGGCATTTTCTGTGACAGCCTACGCAGCGGCCAAGGATATTACCGCTTTTGCCAGCTTCAGCGGCTTTGTTAAATCTTTGGGTGCGACTACCCTGCTCAAACGTTATTCATCGGACATTATCGCTATCGATATGCTCAGAGAACTGCATATCGACTACATTCGTCTGGCGCGGGATCTGACCCAGGATATTCGCGGCAATGTCAGCAAACCCGACTTTCTGGAAATTATCCAGGAGGTCTCCAGCCTGTTGGAAATCAAAGTATTGGCTGAATCCGTTAAGGCTGACGAAGACTTTGAAATCGTCAAACAAGCCGGCATATTCGGCATCAGCAGATAAGCCGAACAAGGCTCATGCTCAATTATCGTCACCTCACAATCGGTTTGCTTTCGGCTTGCCTGCTATTGTCTCTGCCCTTACTGGCGGAGTTCAATATCAGCGAACAATTGCTGGACAAGATTGAAGGTAAATACAACCGCTTTGCCCGGCAACGGGTGGAGGGCTGGCGTGATTTAGTGGTCCAAAGTCAGGATTTGTCAGAAATGGAGAAGCTCGAGGCAGTCAACCAGTTCTTCAATTCCAACGTTATGTTTATCGACGATCTCAGCTTGTGGAAGGAAAATGATTATTGGGCAACACCGCTGGAAATGCTCTCCATCGGCGCGGGTGACTGTGAGGATTATTCCATCGCCAAGTACTTCACGCTCAAGGAGTTAGGCATAGATGAAAACAAACTGCGCCTCACCTATGTTAAAGCGGTCGAAATTAATCAGGCGCACATGGTGTTGACCTATTTTGAGAACAAACGTGCGGTACCACTGGTACTGGACAATTTGATTACCGACATCAAACCGGCCAGCAAGCGTAATGATCTGGTGCCGGTTTACAGCTTTAACGGTACCGGTTTGTGGCTGGCTAAATCCCGTGGTGAAGGTCAACGCGTCGGGGATGCATCCAGGCTATCCTTGTGGAGCAATCTGACCAGGCGTATGCAAATGGAGGCCGTGGACTAGCTTCAGTTCAGTACACCGTGAGCGTTTAATGGTATTTGCCAGTAATGCAACTCGCTGCCGGCGAAATCCAGCTTCAGTTGCACAAGTACTTCTTCAGCCAGTGCCTGTTCCATCTCCAGCCAGAACACGATCTGCTTGCGACGTCCGCTAACCTGCTCCGCAATCGTCAGGGCATGATGCCCCCCATGTCCGAAAGCCGTATGCGAGGTAAAACCTTCTATTTGCGGATGCACCAACAGCCAGTCCGTCAGGCTTTGTTCCAACACAGGGGTTACGATCAGAGTCAGAAGTATTTTCATTTCATAGCCTCACTGCATTTTTACTACGCCAAAGCGCCTGAATAAAAGCGGCAGCAATACCAGCGTCAGCAGAGTGGCACTGACGAGGCCGCCGATCACAACAATGGCGAGTGGTCGCTGAATTTCGGAACCGGGCCCGCTGGCAAACAGCAGGGGCACCAAGCCGAACGCGGCTATGGTCGCTGTCATCAAGACCGGGCGCAAACGTCTCAACGCGCCCTCTCTGACGGCATCGCCGACTTTCATGCCCCTGGCCAGCAAATCATTGAAGTAAGTCACCATGACCACGCCGTTGAGTACGGCAATGCCCAGAAGCGCGATAAAGCCAACCGAGGCGGGTACGGACATGTATTCCCCAGTCACCCACAGGGCCGCGATGCCGCCGACCATCGCAAACGGCACATTGCTCATTACCAACGTTGCCTGCCGCAGTGAATGGAAGGTCGAAAACAACAGCAGGAAAATCAGTACCAGTGCGACCGGAATGACGATCATCAGGCGCTTGGCGGCGCGTTGCTGGTTCTCGAACTGGCCACCCCATGACAGGCTGTAACCGACCGGCAATTCAATCGTCTCATTGACCAGTCGCTGGGCCTCCTCAACAAAACTGACCAGGTCGCGGTTGCTGACATTCGCCACGACTACGGCCATGCGTTGGCCTTGTTCACGCTTGGTTGCAACCGGGCCTTCCACCCGTTTAAGACTGGCAATATCGGAAACCGCGATGCGGCGGTTCTCACTCACCACAAGGCGACTGCCGGCGAAGGCAGCCGCCGAGCGTCGCATGGCTTGCTCGCCTTTTATCACCAGTGGATAGCGCCTTGCGGACTGGTATACGGTGCCGACTTGCCGGCCTTCAATAAGCAGGCGAAGTTGCGGCAACACTTCTTCGACCGTCAGCCCGAGCCGGCCGATAGCAAGCTCGTCAATTTCGAGCTGGTAATACTGGGCGCCCTCTGTCTGTGTGGTGATGACATCATCCGCGCCATCGATAGTGGAAACGAGGCCCACGATGCGGTTGGCCAGTTCACTGAGTTGATGACCATCTTCGCCGAATACCTTGATGGCGAGGTCGCCACGCACACCGGTCAGCATTTCGGACACCCGCATTTCAATCGGCTGGGTGAAACCATAGATCAACCCGGGGAAACCGTCGAGAACCTCACGGATCCGCTGCTTCAATACTTCCTTGTCGGCACTTTGCCACTGCTCACGTGGCTTGAGAACAAGAAAGGTATCGGTTTCATTGAGCCCCATCGGATCCAGGCCCAGTTCGTCGGCCCCGGTGCGGGCGACAATGCCGGTAATGTCGGGCACACGTTCCAGTAAAGCCTGCTGCACGCGCCGGTCGATATCGACGGACTGTTCCAGTGAAATGGAAGGGAGTTTTTCCAGTTGCACGATCAAGTCACCCTCATCCATCGTCGGCATGAAGGTTTTGCCGACCTGGGTATAGAGAACGCCGGCGGCAATCAGCAACGCAACCGCGATGCCGATAATCCAGGCCCCATGGGACAATGACCAGTCCAGAACCGGTTCGTACAGTCGCTTGAGCATCCTCGGCAGCCAGGGCTCTTCATGCGACACCCGGGTCAACAGGAACGAGGCCAGCACCGGGATCACGGTAAGCGAAAGCAGCAGGGACCCAGCCAGCGCGAACACAATGGTGAGGGCGACCGGAATGAACAGCTTGCCTTCCAGTCCCTGCAGGGTCAACAGTGGCAGGAACACGATGATAATGATGACAATGCCCGATGTGACAGGCACGGCAACATCCTTGACGGCACGGTAAATCAGATGCAGCCTCGGCAACACGGCCGCTCGTTTTTTGTCTGTAAGTTGCGAAACTACATTTTCCACTACCACGACTGCGGCATCGACCAGCATGCCGATGGCAATGGTCAGGCCGCCCAGACTCATCAGGTTGGCGGACAGGTTAAACTGACGCATCAGGATGAAAGTCACCATTGCCGCCAGCGGTAGCACCAGTGCCACGGTGATGGCTGCGCGCAGATTACCCAGGAACAGCAGCAACAACAGCAAGACTAGCACCACCGCTTCCATCAGCGCCTTGGTAACGGTATGAATCGCATCGGAAACCAGTTCACCGCGGTTGTAGAACACGTCAATGGTAACGTCCTCCGGCAGCGATGGCTTGAGCTTATCCAGTCTTGCCTCGATACCCTGGATGACCTGTTTCGCATTGGCGCCGCGCAGGCCCAGCACCAGCCCCTGTACTGCTTCACCCCGGCCATCCTTGCTGACGGCACCGTAACGGGTCAACGCACCGATGCGGATATTGGCGACCTGAGGCAGCAATACCTGCTCGGCATAATCGGATTTGACCACGATCCGGTTCAGATCCTCGATCTGCTGTATGCTACCCTGCGCACGAACCAACAGCACTTCCTCGCCTTCACTGATGCGACCGGAGCCGTCGTTACGGTTGTTGTCGGCAACCGCAGCCTCAATATCCGCAAGTGAGATATTCATCGCCGCCATGCGCTGCAGATTCGGCACCACCTCGAAGGTTTTGACCCTACCGCCCAGCGAGTTGACGTCGGCCACGCCTGGTACACTGCGCAGAGCCGGCCTGATCACCCAGTCCAGCAATTCCCGCCGCTCCGTCAGCGACATGCGTTCACTGTTGACGGTAAACATGAACATCTCGCCCAGCGGTGTGGTCATCGGCGCCAACCCGCCCTCGAGCCCCTCTGGCAGCACATCACGGATAGCACCCAGGCGCTCGGCAACCTGCTGGCGCGCCCAGTAAATATCAGTGCCTTCCTCGAAATCGACAGTGATATCGGTCAGGCCATACTTGACGATGGAACGCAGCATGCGCTGCTTCGGTATGCCCAGCATTTCTACCTCGACCAGCGCGGTAATGCGGGTTTCCACCTCTTCCGGGGTCATGCCAGATGCCTTGAGAATGATCTTAACCTGGGTAGTCGACACATCGGGAAAGGCGTCAATAGGTGTCAGATTGAATGCCCTCCAGCCGAGGCCGGCCAGCGCGAACACAGCCAGCAGCATCAACAATCGCTGGCTGAGGGAGAAGCGAATCAGGGCGTCCAGAATCATGTAATCAATTCCCTTCCTGATCCATCCAGGCCGCTTTCAGCGCGGCGGTGCCGCTGATAACTATCCGGCTGTCCTGCGCCATCTCGGCCTTGATAATCAGGGTTTCTTCCTGTTCGCTGGCCACTTCCACCGGCAGCAACGTAACCTCACCATTGCGGATCAGGAATACCGACGGGGTGTCCTGGTAACGAAACAGGGCATTTCTGGGCACGATGTACAGCGAGACCTGTTCATTCATGACGAAGCATACCTGGGTGAATTCGCCCGGTGTCAGCATGTCGGTATTTTCGCTGACGACCGCCCGCACCAGCACGCCTTGATCCACCTCGTGTACCTGCCTGCCTATTGTCGTCACAGTAGCGGTAATATTGCGTTCACAGGTGAGCACCTGGTCATTTTTTTCGGTCTGTCTGGCAATGGCCAGCGGCACATGGATCTCTAGCCACAGTATGGATAAGTCCGCCAGTTGGTACAGCGGATCGGCGGCGCTGACACGTTGACCGGCAAAGGCCTGCTGCTGCATCACCACCCCCGTTGACGGTGCATGGATATTGAGTGTGCTGTCGAGCAGGCGGCCACTGGCCAGCTTGTTCACATCTTCATCGGACATACCGGACAGGTGCAGGGTCTTGGCATAGCTGTCGACATTAGTCTGTTGCTGCTGGTAGCGGGTTTTCGACTGCAGGTAACGGCGTTCGGCGATGATGCCTTCCTCATACAACTGCTTGTCCCGCTGCATATCTTCCCGGAGTTGCCGCAGCAGGCTATAGGCTTGCAAATAATCGCTTTGCAGCATCAGTAGTTGCGGGCTGTTCAGGGTTGCCAGCAATTGTCCCTGTTCGACCACATCACCCTCAGCGACCAGCATGTTGACGATGATGCCTTCCTGCGGCGCATGCACGACATGCAGCGAGGTGTTGGGGACGGCAACCTTGGCCGGGTAATGATCGCTAAGGGACTGGGACGCAGACTTGGGCACGGCCAGTTCTATGCCGAGGTTGCGTATTTCGGCGTCGCTAAGTGAAAAAGCCCCGGCCAGTGGCGAGAGCAGGTACAGTCCAACAACTACTAGATAACGCACCACGGTATTCTCCATGAGTTGGCTCAGCATTTTTTTAGTATGTAAAAACGCCACATTGACATAAACGGTATGAAATCGAGCCGTGCTGTTATCTCGAAACCGGCCAGTTTCATTTCGGACTCGATGACAGTTCGTGGAATCACGAATCGGTTTTGGTAAGGGCGCTTGTCTCGCTTCCGTTCCAGCCGTTTGCGTTTCCATGACCTGATATTACCGTCTACCCATAGGGACACAATGACCGTGTCGCGGGCCACGCGATGAAACTCACGCAGGATATGCATGCGATCGTCATGGTCGCCGATGTGGTGCAGCAACCGTATACAGAACACGGTGTCGACAAAACCATCCTCCACTGGCAGAGAAAATGCCGAGGCCTGGAATGTACTCACCCTATCAACCAGTTCAGCCGGTCGGTATTGCAGCCCGGTATTGATCATCTCTTGGCTGTAATCGCAGGCATGGATTTCGCGATCAGGGCGCTCGGCCAGCATCGACCAGAACCGGCCGGTGCCACAAGGCAGATCCAGCACCGAATGGGGATTGCCGGCAAGGTGCAATGCCTTGCGGGCAAGATGCTGCTCCCGCTTGTTCGACAGCCGTCGCCAGAAGCTATTTTCATGTTTGACGAAATAGGACAAGGCGTGAACCTGGTCGTACTTGCTCGAAAACTCGAGTTCCTTGTTTTGTTGCAGTGATTTCATGGCTGACCTTCAGCATTTAAGTCAGCCTGATTGTGGCGAAGTTAAATTAAGTCAAGCTTAACACCCTGCTGTTACCTTGATCGGACAGGTAGCCCGACAGCTCCGCTAGAACTCGTATTCGGCCAGGAACCGCAAGGTCGCCCCCGGCGTCTTGCTGTCCAGTCCGAGCAATACGCCGGTTTCCCAGTGCAGTTTTTTACCGGCAGTAAAACGCACATCACCCATTACCACCGGGCCCAGTGCGCGGGTATTCTGGCCCGCATACAATTCGAGTGCCGGTTCAAACTGTGGCGAAAGACGATAACGTGTCTGTAATCCCAGGGCCGTTTCGATCTCGTCTTTAATCTCATCCCCCCATTCATATTTGAGCCATAAATTAGCTGTGCCGACCCAGCGCCCCCATTCTTTCTCCATCAATAACGCCGTTGCCAGTTCCCATTCATTCTCTTTATGCGCTTTCTCCAGTTCAGTCAGCAGGCCCCAGTCGATGGCATATTCACCCTGCTCTGTGAGCTGCCATTTCGCTTCAATTTCATAAGCACTCAAACGAAAGGTGTCCCCCTGCTCTTCAGCGATCAGATACCCCTCAACGAACAGCCGATCTGACAGCGATTTACCCAAACCCAGACGTTGTTTATGATCGCCATCGGCACCGACCATTCGCCACTCGATTTCTCTTTCCAGCGGTTGTACATATGGATGATAAATCTTGTCTATAGCCGAACCATCCGCTTGCAATGCGCTACTGACAACAATAAAACAAACCGTAAAAACAAATTTGAATCTATATACCCAAGTCACCATGACTCAATTGCTCCTGCGGTGGCGATAAAAACTGATGGCGGAGAGCAACAATAACAGGCCGATGCTACTAAAATAGACCACCACCTGAACCGGTGCCGGTGTTGCTTCGTAACCAATCAACGCATAAAGTAATTGGCCGGCTGCCGAGTGTTCACTGATCCAGCCTGAGCTGTCCCAGGCCGGTGCGGTGACAGTAATAAAATCAGCCTGGATCAGAAACTCAACCGCCTGAGACATCATGCTGCCCGCGACCAGCAGCAGAATGAAATAACCCAACCAGAGGCCATAGCGTGGGTGCATATTCACCAGCAGATAATAAAAAAACACCCCGACACTCACGCCAATACCCGCACCTACCGCCCCGCCAAGTAATACTGGCTGTAATAGCTCGGGCATGCCTATGAAACCGCTGATATAGAGAATGATTTCTGAGCCTTCACGGGCAATAGCAATAATAACTGCCACTATTATGGAAATCAGTGTGATTCGATGCCAGCGCGGATTTTGCGGATGCAGTACGGCGACCACAAACAGCAGTAACGATAAATAGATAAGCGTATGCAGGCAGGCATTGACGACTTCCTGCCCTACCCCTTCCAGCGCCGCTGAGATCTGGCTGATGGTGGAGGCGTAGACAAAACCGCCGACAATGCCCATCAGCATCGCAAACAATACCCACCAGAGGTTACGTTCCAGCAATTGACTTAAAGCCAGAAACACACTGATAATCAAGGACGCTTCCAGTACTTCTCGCAAAATGATAATGACAGCATTTAATAACATGTTTACTCCACAATCACTTTGCCTTGAGCCGTCTTGGGAAAAAATTCACCAAAAAACGGATACGTGCCGGGAGATAAGGGGCCAATAAAAATCACTGCCTGACTGTGGCCGGCGATCACTTTTTCACGGTTAAGCTCATAACTTTCGAATTCCTCTGCGGTGGGATCCAGATTTTTAACCAGCAATTTGACTTTGGTACCAGCCGGAATCCAGATTTCATCGGGAAAGAAAAGGTGATCACGTATTTCGATTTCTATCACTGGCGGGGCTGCCCACAGAACTGTCGGTAATATCATCCAGAGCATAAATATACTTAATCTAGTCATCAAACCTTGATCTCAGACGGAAAATAAACGGTTACTTTTAAACCATGTTCGAAGCGGGATTGCCCCAGTTCGATTTGGCCCTGATGCAAATCCACAATATGTTTGACGATAGTGAGGCCGAGACCACAACCGATGACACCGCTGAAATGCTGATCACCATGCAGCCTATAGAAACGCTCAAACACACGTTGATGTTGTTGTGCAGGGATACCGGGTCCGGAATCTTCCACACTCAGCAGGCAACCTGCCGGTTTGGTTTTAACCGCTACGCAGATTTGCCCGCCCGCGGGTGTATATTTATTAGCATTAGTTAACAGGTTGTGCAGCAATGTTTCCAGCGCGAAAGCATTAGCATTGATAACGGTATGTTCACCTTCCAATTCAATGGTTTGCTGCTTGCGCTCAAAGTTATCAAAATCACGGGCGATAAGGTTTTGCGCCAACGAGTACAAATCAACGGCTTCAAATTTGACTGCAGCCTGATCCGGTGAAGTACGGTATAAAGCCAGAATCTGTTCAATCAGATGCCCCATTCTTTCAACACCTTCTCTGAGCAAGTTCAGATCTTCATCCTGATTACCCAGGCGGGTACGCAAATTATGCAAATGCACTTTCAGCACACTGATGGGGGTGCGCAGTTCATGCGCCGCATCGGCAGAAAACCGCTGTTCCCGCTCAAAGGCTTCATCAAGGCGCAATAACAACGCATTGGTATTATGGACGACGGTAGTCAGTTCTTTGGGAATGCGTTTCAGTTCAATCGGACTCAAATCATCGGCACGCTTGCGTCGAATCTGCTCAGCAAAATCACGCAATGGCTTCAAGCCAATACCGACGGCTATCCATATAATTAAAGCTGAGACAGGAATTGCCATCACAATGGGCAGTAAGGATTCCAATACAACTTCTTCAGCGAGCGTATAGCGAACATCGATCCTTTCAGCCACTACAATCCAACGGTTCAGATATTGATCACGGTATACAAAATTACGCCAGCGATAGCTGGCATGGTTAATATCGTGAAATCCCTGTTCTAGCTCCCCGGTAATCTGTTCCGGTGCGTTTCTCGATCGGGTCAGTAACTGTCTGCCGCCACTGCCCCAAATTTGAAAATATGTATAAGGCGTCTGTTGTTCTGCGATACGGTGCTGTTCGACTTGTTCTGAGTTGGCCGAAGCTATCAGTCTGGCGGTGCTTTCCAGGCGTGAATCAAATAGCTGCTGCGCCTTTTCCATACTGGACTGGTAGCCATGTAACAGCGACACAAAGTTAACCAGTGTGATCGTGGCCAGCAAGGCCAGTAACAGATAAAGACGTATTGATTTCATTAAGGTTTAATTGTGTAGCCTACACCACGCACTGTTTTGATAAATTGATCCGGTAACTTCTTGCGCAGATGATGAATATGGACCTCAATCGCATTGCTGGCAATCTCATCGCCCCAACTGTAAAGTTTGTTTTCCAGGCTGTCGCGAGTTTGCACACGGCCGACATTTTCCATCAGCATTTTCAGCAGCATATATTCCCGTCTCGACAGTTCAATTTCTTTTCCTGCCACCGTCACCTGTTGGGCTTTGGTGTCAATGGTTACCTCACCGACTGTCAGGCCTGCATGTTTGAGGCTGCTGAGACGGCGCTCAAATACCCTTAATCTGGCCAGTAATTCATCAATTTCAAAAGGTTTGGCAAGATAATCATCAGCGCCGGCATCAAGCCCACCGACCTTGTCTTCAAGCGTAGCCCGTGCTGTCAGAATTAAAATCGGCAGTTCGGCACTTTGCTGACGGATTTTTTTCAGCACTTCGTTTCCATCCATATCCGGTAACCCCAGATCCAGCACGACAATATCAGGCTCTGATATGGCGATGCTGTTTAGTCCCTGTTGTCCCTGACTGAGGTGGTTGACGGTAAAACCCTCATGACCGAGTGATGTTTTCAAGCCTTGAGCCAGCGATGGATCGTCCTCAATGAGTAATACTTGCATGACTTTGACTCTTCAATTGGTAGCGGACTTTATCCAAAGCGGCATTTATCTCCTGATGACGGCCTTTATCTGCCAGCGGCCGTTCGGGTCTTGCCGGGGCCTGCTGTGCTTTCAGTAAATATTTCTCAGCTTGCTCGTATTTTCTTTGCTCGGCAAGAAATTCACCATAAAAATAGTTACTGTCAATGCCATTTGGATTGATTAATAACGCTTTTTTAAGTAGAGCCTCTGCTTTGCCATCATTGCCAAAACCGAGTGGCCATCCAGGCACTTTGAAATACAAAGTGCCCAGGCTGGTGTAGGCAGATCCGGCCAAAGCCTTATCATTTATTTTCAACGCCTGCTCCAGATCAGCCCGGGCTGCTTTGGCCAATGATAAGGCTCCCAGCCCCCCTTTGGCTCCGGCATAACTCGATTGGATAATACCGCGCCATATCAATGTTTCTGCGCTGCCCGGATTCGATGCTACTGCCTGATTGGCCTGTTCAATCAGGTCTTCAAAGGATTTGTTCTGATCTTCGCCTTTCATTGTGTAATTAATTTGTGCCCAACGTTTTTGCAGCTGAGACACATCCTGTTGTACATCGGCCAGTGACAAGGCTGATAAAGTCAGCATCACAAAGGCGGTCAAATATAAAGATAGTTTCATGATTGTCTCTCACAGAAAGCGTTTGATAATGGGAAGTTGTTTGAAAATGGACTTGTCGACCAGCCCGGGTAATAAACTGTTGATCCTGACAAACAGCTTTTCGGGCCAGCCCAAGTAGTAGCGGTTGGTCGATTGTTGAAGGAACTTGATGAAAGCCTGGGCGACGACTTCCGGACTATCCATAGCATTGCCCAGCGCTGCATTCATAGCTGAAACTTTATCGTCATTAAGTGGCGTCTGCGTGGCTCTGGGGGCAAAATAACGAACCGAAACAGGCGTATCCATAAGCTCACGATTCAACGCTTCGCTAAACCCGCGCAGACCAAATTTACTGGCACTGTAAACACTGTAGCCAGGTAAGCCGATGCTGCCTAAGGTAGAACCGAAGTTGACCACAACAGTTTGTTCTTTTTTCAGTAATAAAGGCAACATCAAACGGGTCAGCGCTATCTGACTGACCAAATTGATATAAATGATACGTTCTATATCTTCATCACTATGCTGTGACAATAAGGCAAACCGGTTGATACCGGCCATATTAACGACCATGTCTATCGCACCAAACAAGGACTCGCAATAATCATGCAGCGTTTTTCTTCCAAGCCCCGTACTGATATCAGCCGTCACAATGTGATGTTTATTACCCAGCGCTTGATTCAGCGCTGTCAATGACGGTTCATTCCTATCGGTAAGTACTAGTCTTGCGCCCTCAGCGGATAACGCTTTGGCAACCGCCTGACCTATCCCCCCTGCCGCACCGGTCAGAACAATCAGTTTGCTACTTAGGCTGCCCACGGCATCTTCTCCTGTGTCAGGCTGCGAAAAATATTGCCATACAGATAATAAAAGGTGTTGGCAGCATTGATGATAAGCGCCTGCTCTTCAGGATCGGTGATCTGGTCCATCAGGCCTTGAAAGAATTTGACATGCTCCTGATCCAAACAACCATGCGAGCGTAGATAACTAAACGCCATGTTAGGCAAGCCCAGCACCTGCTGAATACCATCCGCTGCTTTGTCAGCCGTGGTGACACTGGTGCCTTCCAGCACATGCACCATGCCAAAAAATCCCAGCGGGTTAACCCGATTTATCATGTCATAGGCATATGACACCATGAGTTCCGTATGAACATTGGGCCGGCCAGCACGCACCTGTTCCTTATCAGCGCCGCAGGCGGCAATATCATTGAGGATCCATTCCTGATGGCCGACTTCCTCCTCGATATATTCGGCAACTGCAGTGCGCAGCCATTCCTTTTGTTCCGGTATCCGGCTACCTGCCGCCATTAACAGCGGTATGGTATGTTTCACATGATGATAAGCCTCGGTCAGGAAGGCGATATATTGCTCCAGTGTAATCTCGCCTTTCAAGGCTCGATTGATAATCGGTGTCGTAAATAACTGAGTACGGGCTGATTCAGTAGCTGTTTGTAATTGCTCAAAAAATGGCATTTATCCATGCTCCTTATAAAAGTCGTCAATTTGATGTTGATATCGTTGATAAATCAGCTGTCGCACCGGTCGGCCATTAGCCGTGAGTGTGCCCTCATCTGGACTCAGCGGAGGTGAAAAGCGCCGCCAGTGAACAATCTGGGCATAGTCGGGTAATTGCTGATTGACGCTGTGTACCCAATTGTCGATAAACGCATCCGGCAGATCCGGGTTACGTGGCTGAATCAACGCACTGCAAAACGGCTGCGCATCACCCACGACCACACACTGCTGCAATATGAGGTTGCTGAGTAACTCGCTCTCGACCCATTCAGGATTGATATTGCGGCCAAAACTGGAAATCAGCAGGTTTTTCTTTCGTCCCAGAATATGCAGATAGCCTTCACTGCTCAGATAGCCGATATCACCGGTTAATATTTTCTGCTGATACCAGGTTTCCGGCTCATTGATATAACCAAGAAAGGCGTTGCCACTGACCACCACTTCATCGTCTTCAATAGTGACGCTGACATGTGACAATGGCTGTCCGACACTGCCCTGTGTATCCTGATGCGGTGTGTTCAGACTGACCACCGAACTGCACTCGGATAAACCATAGCCTTCATAGACCGGTAACCCTGCCTGTCTGGCACGCTGGACAAGACCGGGAGAGACACGGCTGCCGCCCACGGCGATAAACAGCAGCGATAACGGCGGTTGCCAGCCTTTATCAATGGCAGTTAGCAGCGCCACTAATAACGCCGGCAACAGGATCAGACTTTGCGGTTGGTAGTGATCGATGGCTTGCAGGAAAACAGTAATGTCGAAACCCCGTCCGCCATTAAACCCCACCTGTTCAGCGGGTAGCACCGTGACCTGACCGCCACTCATTAAAGGCGCGTAAACACCGGCAATATTTTCCAGCAATGTTGACAGCGGTAATACACATAAATGCTTGATGGCCGGCAAACCGGTACCTTGCAATAAGGCTTGTGCGACTGCCAGTTGATTGTTGATACTGAGACAGACGCCTTTAGGCTGACCCGTTGATCCGGAGGTATAGGTGATTTTCCCGGTTTCATCCGGCAGCCGTGCCATGCCATCAGTTTTGAGTGCTTGCAATTGCAGCCGTGCTGTCAATGGCCGGTTTTTTGAGTCTGTCGGTGCCAGTTGCTGCCCAAACATACTGTTGTTATCAATAATTAATGCCGTTGCCCCGCTGGTTTTCAGTGCGTGTTGCAACTGTTGTAATGAAAAAAAAGGCGGTAATGGCAATAAAGTGACTTCGGTCTGCATGCAGGCAAGATCAACAATAATCCAGTCAATCGAATTATCTGCATAAAGTGCGATTGTCTGCTGCTGATAAGACGCCAGCAATGCCGCGACCCGGTCAATTTCTGTCATACACCGCAACCAGCTGTATTGTTCTTCTGCGTCCTGCAGGGCCTTTGTATCAGGTCGTTGCCGGGCCATAAGGTGGATATGTTCCAGCAGTATGTTCATTGTTGGAGTTCAGCGACAAAATCAGCAATACGTGCTTGGTAATTCTCACGCAGAAAATCAATCACCCGATTTTGCTTTAGCTGGCCGAAGCTCTGCTGAATATTGCTGGCCAGAACAACGGGCCGATCATCATAATAAGTGCCCCAAAGAGTCCCTTTGTCCGGCAGGCGGCGGGGATCGGCTTCTTTGATCATCAAGGTGCTGATATTGAGGCTATCCAACCATCTCTGTACTGAGCGATTGGCGGTAAACACCACCCATTCATAACCGACTTGCTGCAGGATATCGGCAAGTAATACAAACAAGGTTTGTGTGGCACGTTGCCTGCCCGAAGCAAGATTGCCGATTTCCACTACATTTTCACGCTGAACCCGGGCGCGGGCCACAACGCCCAATTCGGTCTCGATATCACGGTCCAGATAGTGCTCAAGAAACAGGGACTTGCCATGCATCGCTGGCTGAAAACCCACTGCTGCACAGATCTTGAAATCAATATGGGCGGATAACAGGTAAGGCAGGAAATGGCTGATTTGGGCACCATAAGCCTTAAAAAAACAACGGGCGATAAAATGCTCTGCCGCAGCTCTTTCCGGCGCAAGCGGATGATCGAGCTGCAAGGGAAAATGAGGCAGAATCAGACGGGCAGCATTCGCGGCTGATTGATTGATGCCTGCATTAAGTTCATATTGCATTGCTTCCATACAGCACTCCTGTGAGTTGGGCGGTATGGAGCAAAGATTAAAGTTGTAAACTTAAAGCAAGCTTAAGCCTGTTAAATTTTCCAACTTTTCTGCGTTTTTTTACAGGCTTATTCCCAGTGCCTGGTTCACTTCTGCAATTTTCTGCTGGATTTCCACTTCCAGAGTACGTTTACGGCTTTGACTTTCATTGGCCAGGGTCTGGCTGCGCAGCAAGTCAATCAGATTGATTTCTCCTAAATCAAAAGCTCTTTTTTGCAGTTGATAATACTGCTGTGTGATTTTGTCCTGTTCGCTAATCAGCACCAGTTGCTTTTGTTTGCCGGCCAGTTGTTCCTGTTTGATCAAAAGACGGCTATTTAATTCACGCAAAGCTTGCTGCCGTATTATCTGAGCATCGGCCAGTTCTGCGGCAGCCTCTGCCACAGCAGGTTGACTGTAGCGCGTATCCCCAAGTGCAAAACTGACACCCACCCCGATGCTGTTATTAAAACTTTCATCAAAATCACCGCGTTCCCGGCGTAGACCCAGTGATAAATTCGGATTAACGGCTTTGTCATACTGAGCCAGCCCCATCTGGGCTTGCAGCCGTTGAATAACCAGATCCTGCAACAGCAACTGCGGATGAGATGAACTGATTTGCTGTTCATTATGCAAAGTTTCCCGGTGTTGTTCAGGAAGGACTTGTTCACCCGTGATGAAGATATAGGTTTTCATTGTTTGTTGCAGTCGAGAGTCCGCATCAACCATTTTGCTGTGTGCTTCAATCGTATTACTGTTGGCAAGCAGGCGTTCTGTAGCCGGCAAGTCGCCGGCCTTGACTCGGGTTATCACGTCTTGTTCCAGTTTTTGTGCGGTTTTCCAGGCAAGGGTAGCCTGCTGCAAATCCGCTTCGGCCAGTTTGATCTGCCAGATCAGTGCTCTGACTTCACCGGACGCCTGTAACTTAAGCTGCTGCTGATAAGCCGGCAGTTGCGCAGCGATTTTCTCTGACAGGCCTTGTTGCTGCTGCTTCTGACCCGGCAGCCATAGCGGCAGATCGACACTGCCCTCCCACTCCTGAAAGCCGTCACTGCTACCGACAGCATCATTGAAATGACTAAGGTTGGCCGTGGCCGGATCAGCAAACATAGCGCCAGCGACACTGTCATTGGCCTGCCGCTGCCCGCTATATTTGTTTTCACCTAACTTGCCGGGCAGCCGCTGATAAACGCGCTCAGCCAGCTCAGACAAGGTCAGTTCGGCGGAATATTCTGCCTGCATCTGTTCAGCTCCGGCCAGCCCCGGGAGCAACAATCCGGCCGCCAGTAAACAACTTGCTAAACACGTATTCAATGACATCTTTTTCCCTTCCAATTTATTTAGGAGCCTGTCGGACTTGAGACAGTCCCAAGTCCGACAGGCTCCTGGTTAAATCCACCCA
This sequence comes from Methylophaga sp. OBS4, assembly GCF_026319305.1. Lineage (GTDB taxonomy): Bacteria > Pseudomonadota > Gammaproteobacteria > Nitrosococcales > Methylophagaceae > Methylophaga. The sequence continues at coordinate 21,598 of NZ_JAPDMV010000007.1, read as the reverse complement.
CCCCGGCGGATTTTGCCAGATTCACATTAAACAAAGCTTAACAGCGGATCAGCCTTCTTGTGCAAACCGCACACCACGGCCGTTAATGCGATCTGCTGCGCTTTCATGTACAGAGAGCATCGCCGGGATCACCAGCAGAACCAGTACTGTTGCAAACATTAAACCGAAAGAGATGGATACGGCCATCGGTATCAGAAACTGTGCCTGCCGCGATGTTTCGAACAATAACGGCGTCAAGCCGCCAATGGTGGTCAGTGATGTCAGCAGTACCGCGCGCAAGCGTTGCGTAGCCGCTTCGATAATTGCCTGAGTGGTGTCCATGCCGGCTTCACGTAAATGTTTGAAAAAGGTGACCAGAATGATCGAATCATTGACCACAATGCCCGATAAGCCGAATATGCCGAACAGTGACAGGATCGTCAGATCGATATTCATCAGCCAGTGACCGGTAATGGCACCAATCAAACCAAACGGAATGGCCGTCATCACCACCAGTGGCCAGCCATAAGAAGCAAATACCCAGGCCAGCACCAGATAAATCAGGATAAAGGCCAGTATCACCCCTTGTTTCATATCACTCATGGTTTCCGCCTGCTCTTCCGCCCGGCCTTCATAGGCGATTTTCACCCCGTAACGTGATGACAAATCAGGCAGGAACTGCTGTTGCAAATCAGCGAGAATTTCATTGTTATTATTCACCGCCGAATCGACTGTTGCCGTGATATGCACCGCCAGCTTACTGTCAGTGTGTCTGAGTACGTCAAATCCACGGCGGGCATCAAACTCAACTACGCTTGATAAAGGGGCACTGCCGCCATCCGGCAGTCTGACCATGAAATTTTCCAAGGTGCCCAAAGTGTTGCGTTCATTATCAGGCAGCATCACACGGACTTCCACTTCGTCATCGCCGTCCTGAAAAATTTGCACCAGTTGGCCGTCAAACGCACCCCGCAGTTGCCGGCCGACATTATTGACGGTCAATCCCAGCACTTCCCCCTGCCCTTTGATTCGGTAGATCAACTGTTCCTGCCCGAAGGGCATATCATCTTCAATCGCACTGACGCCGGCATATTTTTTAAGCTCATCCCCAACTTCCTGGGCCGCCTTTTTCAACGTTTCCGCTGATGCGCCGGTCAGGCGAATATCAATGTCACTGCCGGGTGGACCGCCGCGCCTTTCAGTTATGGTAAACGTTTCGATCCCCGCCGGTAGTGTGATGTTTTTGCGCCAGGCATTGATAAAATCTTTATTGCGGATATCCCGTTTGTCAGGCGATATCATCTCCAGTTGCAGCGAGCCAAAACGCTCATCGGTCTGCGCATCGCTGCCGTTGCGGCTGGCTGCAGCAGCACTGCCGAGTCTTGTTACAGCCACTACCACGAGGTCTGATCCCAAATCCTGCTGGGTCTGCTCCAGCGCCTGGTTGAGCTGAGCCAGAAACCGCTCAACCTGGGTAGCGGGCGTACCTGCAATAAATCGGGCATTAGCAATAATCGTGGTTCCCTCCGGCGAAGGAAAGAAATTGAATAATAAACGCCCGCTTGCCAGCAGACCGATACAGATAATCAGCATAGCTATCGCCGTGCTGATAGTGGTCCAGCGATGATTCACCGCAAGCGTCACCAGGGGTTTGAAAATATCATCTCTCAGATAGCTGAATCTATCATCCAGCCACTGTCTCAACCGGCCGGGCTCAGCATGATGCATTGTATGAAAAGAGTGCCGTAAGTGACCGGGAAGTATCAGAAAACTTTCTATAAGCGAAGCGATAATGACGCAGATAACCACAAACGGAATATCAAACAAGATATTGCCGATAATCCCGCTGATCAGCATCAGCGGCAGAAACGAAGCGATCGTGGTTAACGATGACGAGATCACGGGAGCCAGCATTCTTCTGGCACCGCCCTCGGCAGCGGTCAGAGATCGTTCCCCGATCTGATAATGAGACAAAGCATCTTCACCGACCACAATCGCGTCATCGACGATAATCCCCAGCGACATAATCAAGCCAAACAGGCTGATCATGTTAATGCTGCCGCCTAACAGGTAAAGCACAAATAAGGCCGCCATAAACGAGACCGGAATCCCCACCGCGACCCAGAAAGCCACGCGGCCGTGCAGGAACAGAAAGAGTACCCCCAGAACCAGCACCAGACCGCCCAAACCATTACTGAGCAGCAGATTTATACGTTCTTTGATGAGTTGCCAGTCGGCATCATAAACCTGTACCTGCACGCCTTTGGGTAAATGGGCGCTGTTTTCCTGCAACCACTGCTCCAGAACTTTGGCTGACTGTAGCGAGTCCGAATGTTCTGTCCGTTGCAGCTCAATTTCGACGGCAGGCTGGTCCTGATAGAAGATCCTGACCTGGTTGCGCATAGGACGACGTTCAATATCGGCCACATCATCCAGTGTCAGCAATCCTCCCTGGTAATTACTCTTTAACGGCAACGTGGCAAAGGCCTGTGCATCCCGGCGCTGGCCCAGACTTCGCAGTTGACGGGCCGTTTCATCATTACCGATTTCACCGGCAGGCAAATCGCGGCTTTGCTCACTGATACGCTGACCGACATTTTCAAGGCTGAGGCCCAAGGCTTCCAGTTTGTGGGTGGTCAGTTGTATCGCCATTTCTTCTTCGGGCAGACCACTGATATTGACCCTGGAAATCCCCCGATCCAGCAAATCGTGTTCGATTTGATGCACCAGATCACGCAATTCGTTCAGGTGGCCATCTGTCGTGATCAGCATGCGTGCCACACTCTCATAACGCGTGACCAGTGATACTTCAGGCGTTTCCGAATCACTGGGCAGGTTGCGTAATCTGGCGACATGATCTTTTACCTGATCCAGCGCCTTGCCCATATCGGTGCCATCCTCAAACTCCAGTGTCACCAATGAAGCACCGTAGGAAGAGGTTGAGGTCATTTTGTCGACAAAGTCGATGGTGCGCAGTTCTTGTTCGATGCGACTCGATAAAGAGTCTTCGACATCCTCAGCACTGGCGCCGCGCCATTCCACCCTGACTGTCACTATATCCAAAGCGAAATTGGGAAAGAACTGTGTATTGAGCCGACTCAAAGCCAGGATGCCGGCAATGATCATGATGAACATCAGCAAATTGGATGCGACCCGGTGCTGGGCAAACAGGCCGATAAAATCCGAACGGTGCGCTTCAGTCACTGAAAACCTCGACACGTAATCCTGTCATCGCATTAGGCAGTTGTGTTGCCGCTATTTTATCGCCCTGTTTCAACTCAGGGCTGCGTATCAGCAGCTTTTTATTGCCTTCCGCATCCCGTTTTTCACCGACCCGTTCGATCTGCAGTGATTGGAGATAACCGTCTTCTTCAATGCGATAAATTCTGTCGCGTCCGTAGAGTGCACTGAATGGCAGCGCAACCACTTGTTGTTGCTCAGCCAGTCTCAGCTTTAACTCGACAAAGGTACCGAGCGGCAGCGCCAGACCGTCATTAATCAGGGTAAACAGCCCATCCAGGCCGCCACTGTCCTGCCTTACCGCACCGGATAAGCGGGCCAGTCTGAACTGCAGCGGTTGACCATCGACCTGAGCCTCCGCCAACAGCGGTTCATCTTGCTGCATCATTTGCCTGACCTGACCAATGTAACGTCCGGGCAGTTGTGCCCTGACTTCCAGGTTGTTGAGATCGTAAATGCTGACCAGATCGTCACCGGCGCGCACCCGGTCTCCCATGGCCACATTGAGTTGAGCAATACGACCATCAAATGGCGCCCGTATTTCTGTTCGCGCCAGATTAACGGCCGCCTGTTCCAGCAAAGCCCCGGCACGCTTTTTAGATGCCTGCAACTGCGCCAGTCTGGCGGGATGTTCGTTGATATCATGCTGGAGTTGTTTCAGTGTCAGCAGCTGCTGCTCATGGGCAGCCAGGGCTTCATCCAACGTTGCTTGCGAAGCCAGACGGGTTTGTTCCAGCCTCCTGGCCCGGCTGACGGATTTATCCGCCAATTCGACCAGTTGCTGCTGATGAATTAATAAATTCTGATCACGTTGATAACGTTTTTGTTCACTGTCTATCAGCGCACTGATTTCATCGACATCAGCCTGACGTTGTTGCTGCAGAAGCAATACATCAGTGTCATCCAGTTTCACTAACAACTGCCCTGCCGCTACTACATCGCCTTCAAGCACATTAACAGCAACCACATCGGCTTCCAGTGCGGCTTTGAGCTGGGCATCGCGCGGGGTTTCCACTCTGCCGTAGATGGTTATTTCCGGTGCCAGCGTGCGCAATTCAGCCATCACGGCTTCAACCAGCCATTTCTTTTCCACTTGTTCGCTGACAGTCGTGTCCGGTCTGGTTTGCTTGAGCACGATAAAAACGATAACCGCCACAACAATAATGACGATGGGTAAGGCAATCTTTTTATTCAAAATGCGCTCCAAGCAATAAGAATCCCGACTGAACCCTGCGTCCCTTTTTCCGCCATGGCGAAAAAATCGCCACAGCGCACAGGACTCAACTCAAAAAAGACCGTATCGCATCATGATGGTTCGGTCACAATTGCAACTCTCAGCGCATCCAGTGTCAAGCGGGCTGATTGCAGGACCTGATGCAGTTGCTGTTGTTTCTCTATCAAATGATCAATTTCCTGCTGACGGATATTGGGGTTTTTTTCAGCCAGGGCCGATAAACGCTGTATTTCTTCGTGCATTTGTTCAGTCATGTTCTGGACAGCATTTTGTATCCATGCCGCTTGCTGTGATGTTGACGCTGCCTGTGCGACATCAAGCAATCGGCTGATTTGCGGACGCGCGTGCCGCACCAGTTCCTGTGCTGTGGCTCTGGGGATGCGGCCTGCCAGTTTGTTGAACTGTGCTTCGCTAAAATCAGCTTGATACTGATTGCCGGTTTCATCCACCACCAGGCGCAGATAACTCTGGGGTAAAAACCGGGTCGGTTGCAGGTGGCGCTCAGATACACAGTGCATGGTGAAGATAACTTCAAGCAGCAAAGTCCCGGCTTTAAACTGATAGGTTTCCAGTGTACAAAAAGCACTGTTACCCAGTTCACTGCTGGTGACCAAATCCATGGCGCCGAACACCATCGGGTGTTCCCAGCTCAAAAACGCCATATCTTCCCGGCTCAGCGCCTTGTGACGCTGGTACGTTGCGGTCAGACCATCTTCCGGCAAGGCGGGAAACTGCTCATAAAGCATATGTGTACCCGGTTCGATAATAATACTGTCTACACTGTGCGCTTGCTGTTCAACACCAAAGGCATCGAACACATCATCCATATAATCAGCCAGCTCCAATGCCCGGGTATTGTCCTCCAGCTCTGCAATAATCTGATACGCGGCGTCTTCATCATACGAATTACGCTCCAACAAGCGGTTACGACCGGATTGCATGTTTTCCAGCGCGGTTTGACTCACCTGCTGAGTCCTATCGATTAACTGCTTGAGCAAGATTTCGTTTGCCGGTTGCTGCAGGCTGGTTTGTAGCAAGTCGGCGGTTTCTTCTGCCACAATCCGGCCTGCTGCAAACACGCTTTCAAACGCATTCATGCCACTGTGGTACCAGTTGAGCAACACCTGCTGGGCGCTGCCGTGATAATAAGGCACATGAATATGCACATCATGATGCTGACCGATACGATCCAGGCGGCCGATCCGTTGTTCCAGCAAATCAGGATTAAGCGGCAAATCAAACAGAAGCAGATGATGGCAGAACTGGAAATTACGCCCTTCACTGCCGATTTCCGAACACACCAGCAGCTGGGCCCCTTCCTCGTCATCGGCAAAATAAGCCGCTGCGCGATCACGGTTGACCAGCGTCATACCCTCGTGAAACACGGCGCTGCGCACACCATGATTAATTTTTAAAAAGGTCTCCAGCTGCTGTGCGGTATCCGCCAGGGCACAAATCAACAACACTTTTTCCTTGCGCTGCTGTTTCAGCCAGTCGATAAGCCAGCTTATCCGGCTATCCTGCTGCAGCCAGTTATCACCCAGTCCGGTTTCAGGCTGTAACAGTTGGGCGATGTCACTGGATACCAGTGATTCGGGTAAATCAAGCGCATAGGTGTGCAGCAAGCGCTGCGGGAAACCTTTGACGACATCACGGGTATTTCGGAACAAAATGCGGCCGGTACCGTGTCTGTCCAGTAACTGTCTGATTGCTTGTGCCCGCATCGCCTCAAACTCGGTCTCAACCGATAACGCTGTCAGCAGTTCCTGATCCAGATATTCTGCCAGACGCGATTGCACCGATTTCTGTGTGACTTGCGCATACGCATCAGCATCACTGAGCAGATCGATAAGTTCGCTGACAGGCTGATAAGCCGCTTCTTGCTGTTTGAACGTCTCCAGATCAAAGTAGCGATCCGGATCCAACAAGCGCAGACGGGCAAAATGGCTGTCGACGCCCAGTTGCTCGGGTGTTGCTGTTAACAGCAACAATCCCGGAATGCGTTGGGCCAACTGTTCTATAAACACATATTCGTCACTGACCGCCTGCGGATGCCACTGCAAATGATGGGCTTCATCCACTACCAGCAGATCCCAATCAGCCTTAATTACATCAGCCTGCATGGCTTTGTTGCCGGTCAGCTCAGTCAGGCCGCATAAAACCAGCTGGGCACTGTCAAAAGGATTAGCCTCATCCTGTTCGTTTAATGCCTGATAACGGTCGTCATCAATCAGCGTGAAACTCAAATTGAAACGGCGCAGCATTTCCACCAGCCACTGATGCAGCAGGTTATCCGGCACGATAATCAACACGCGGCGGGCGCGCCCGCTTAGCAGTTGCTGATGCAGAATCAGTCCGGCTTCAATAGTTTTGCCCAGGCCGACTTCATCAGCCAGTAATACCCGTGGTGCAAAACGTTGCGATACCTGATGCGCAATATAAAGCTGATGCGGTAATAACTGCACCCGCGGCCCCAGCAGACCGAATACGCTGGAACTGTGCAGTTTATGCTGGTGAGCCAGCGTTTTTACTCTGAGTTCGAACTCGTTGTTTTTATCTATCTGCCCGGCAAAAAGACGATCCTGGGGTTGGTTAAAATGGACCTGGCTGTCCACATCCATCTCATGAATGCTGATACTGTCGTTTTCGCTGGTTTCACCCTGATAAACCAGACAGCCATTGACTGTTTGTACGGCATCAATGGTGAAAGATCGCTGATCGTTGGTCTGGATCTGCTCACCTATAGAATAAACAACCCGGCTCAATGGCGCGTTATCCGCAGCGTAAAAGCGTGTTTCAGCGGCGGCCGGAAAAAACACCTCAATCCTGCGGCCTTCTACTTTCTTGATAATACCCAAACCCAGTTCGGCTTCGCTGTTACTGATCCAGCGCTGCCCGATAATAAATTCATTGTCTGACAAAATTGATTTCCCGGCGGAACTACCCGAATTGATAATGTTTACGAAGATCCTGCTTGATATGCCAGTGACAGGATAAACCCGCGGCAAACGTCACCAAATCTCCCGCCTGAAGCTGCACGGATTCTGTACCATCATCAGCGGTGACAACCACTTCCCCCTCCAGAATGTAGGCGGTTTCTTTTTCATCATAAAACCAGGGGAATTCAGAAGCTTGTTTTTCCCAGATTGGCCAGGCATAGACACCCAGCTCGGTCAATCGCTCCTGGGTGGGGTCATGTTCTACGGTAATAGCGGTCATGATTGATTTCCTGCGGCTGATAAACACTCGTTACGGGACGATATGTTAAATTGTTGTATTGTTTTTTCCTATAGCTGGCAGGTATGGCGTCTGAATATTTCACTGTAGCATCATCAACGCAGATTGATTACGAAATAAAAAAATCCAGGTTTATTGGTGTGATTATGCCTTGCAGCAGTGAAGACGAAGCACTGAGAAAACTGGGCCAACTCGCCCGTCAGCACCCCCATGCCAACCATCTGGCTTTTGCGTGGCGTATCCGACAGCCGGAAGGTTTTATTACCGAACGTTTTCATGATGCCGGCGAACCGTCCGGTACGGCTGGCCGCCCTATTCTGGCCCCTATGGAAGGTGAATCATTGATTAATACGGTTGTCGGTGTGGTGCGCTATTTCGGTGGTATCAAACTTGGCACCGGCGGCCTGACCCGTGCTTATGCCGCCGCAGCCAAGCAAGCTATCGCTGAAGCCAGGCTCATTCCTTGGGTCGCAATGAGTCAGCTGACTTTGGAAATCGATTATAGCCAGTTGCAGCTGCTCGAATATCAACTCAAGCAACATAACGGACAAATCATCGACCAGCAGTTTACTGACAAAATCACGGTCACCATCAGCCTGCCCGCTTCAGAAAAAGATCGGATCAAGCAGCAATTTTCCGGGTTCAGCGACTGAATATCACCAGGCGCCCGCTTATTTGCGGTTTACGGAAACCATATCGCCGGGCGATATAGCTCATCGTGTTGCGATGATAGATAAAGACATGCGTGGGATCGTTTTTGTAGTTCCAGCGATGAAAATCAATGCCTTCGTGATACAGTTCAGTCATGCAAAAAAGCATTCCTGTCGGCAGTAATATTTTGTCCAGTTGCGCAAAACTTATGTCAGGCCGGTGAAAATGTTCAATGACTTCACAACTGCAAATATAGTCATAAAGCTGTCGCAGACATTCAGGCTGATTGAAAAACAGCGGGTCATAAGGCCGGATATTATAGCCGCGCTGTGTTAATACCGCGGTAATAACGGGCGCATGGCCGGCACCGAAATCCAGCCCCCGCTGCTGCGGCGTAAAATCCACCTGAATCCTGTCGGTGATCGGCGCAACAAATGCCTGAAAACGAGGGTCGTCCACATCATTATGATGTTCCAGATAACGGGATTTTTCCTGCGCATTGTCCGGCCACAAGCTGCGGTCCATAAACACGGCCTGGCAAAAGTCACACTGATGATAAAGCCGGGTTTTGAATTGATAAAACAAAGACGCTGCGTGATAACACAGCGGACACGTGCTTTTCATTACACAGGCAGAAAACTGGTAGCCAGACCAATCAAACCACCCAATACCCCGCCCCAGACAACCAACCAGCCCAAATGCTCACGGATCATGGTCTGTATCATCTCTTTGACCATTTGAGGTGTCAGTTCATCCAGACGCGATTGCACGATATGCTCAATCTGCTGATGTATATCATTGGTGACCGGTATGCTGCTCAGTTTTTCTCTGACGCTGCTTTGAAATGACTCGCTGTGCGCCATCTCGTTCAGCGCCGTTTTCATCTTCTCAACAAAGGGTTGTTTGAGTGGGGTCAGAGCAGATTGCCCGCCAAACATGGACAGCATACTGCCAAAAGACGACTCCATAATGGTGTCAACCAGACCGTCATAGGCCGGTTCCAAATCAGTATGTTCAATGACATCAGTAAAATCCAGCCGATGGTCGGCGTCTTCTGTCACCATTTCAGCCAGGAAGCGATCAAGATTGTCTTTGCTGAAAAACTGCTCCATCACCAAGGCTTCAATACCTGTTTTGAATTGTTCAAAGCGGGCGCTGATGACCCCGGAACCATACAGTCCCGGCACTTTTTCAAACAACATATGAACCGCCAGCCAGTTGGTGACACCACCGGCTAAAGCAAACAACCCGGTATTGAGTACAAACGGTTTAAATGGTCCTGCCACTACCAGACCGGTTGTTACCAGTCCGGCAGCAATCAGATTGGTAATAAGACTTTTATTCATCTGTCCACTTAGTTAAAGCATTAATGATCTGCTGCGCCTGGTCGCGGCTGGAAATATTGAATTTGGAGCGTTGGCTGTATTCGCCATTACGTTTCTGATAACGGCGAATCGTATATTTATCCGGGCCAAAGTCACCGGTTTTACGATCCAGATCCTGGTAACGAAACATCACTGTCGCCCACGCCCCTTTCGTCAGCACAATTTTGTCCAGTTCCTTGACGGTCATCACATCACCTTCGTGATATTCAACGGTTAATTCATCTACTGTTTCAGCCATATAAATTTAAATCCTTCAGTTTGAGTTTTGATTAAAGAAATGGGTTAACACCTGATGTAGCATAAAAGCATCCTGACTACCTGCCAGCTCACGAATAGAGTGCATGGCGAAAGTAGGAACGCCAATATCCAGCGTGCGCACACCGATATTACCGGCGGTAATAGGGCCTATAGTGCTGCCGCAGGCCATATCGGTACGCACCACAAAGTCCTGCACCGGCACATCCGCCTGTTCGCACAACTGCCGGAAGATAGCGCTGGTCTCACTGCTGGTTGCATAACGTTGATTGGCATTGGTCTTGATAACCGGCCCTTTGTTCAATAAAGGCCCATGCTCTGCATCATGCCTGTCAGCATAATTGGGATGAATCGCATGCGCATTATCTGCAGAAATCATCATCGAATGTTCAATCATACGCTGATAGCTTTCTGCCGACGGCTGCAGTCGTTGCAATACCGACTGCAAAAACGTGCCCTGGGCACCGCTGGTTGACTGGCTGCCGACTTCTTCATGATCGCTGCAAACCAGCAAAGTCGGCTTTGAGTCATTAGCTGACAACAGCGATTGCAGCCCGACATAACAACTGAGCAGATTATCCAGCCGGGCCGCACTGATAAAGTCACCGGACAGTCCGATCACAGCCGCTTTTTGCGTATCGTAAAAACAGATTTCGTAGTCCAGCACCTTGCCCACATCCAGCTGTGAATGTTGTTTTTGCAATTGCTGTTCCAGCATAGCGCGAAAATCAAGACTGTCACCGTCATCAACTTGCGTCAGCACCGGTGGTAAATGTAATTGCGGATTGATACTGCGATTCTGATTCACCTCTCTGTCGAGGTGAATCGCCAGACTGGGAATGATCGCCACAGCAGTTTCAAAATCCACCAGTGCCTGTTCAATCCGGCCGGCCTTGTTTTGATAACTGACCCGGCCGGCCATCGACAAATCCCGATCGAACCAGGGGTTGAGCAAGGCACCGCCATATACTTCCACCCCCAGTTGCAACAGGCTGTGGCGGACTTTTTCCGGTTTGGGTTTTACTTTCAGGCAGGGGCTGTCAGTGTGCGCTCCCACCATATTAAAACCGGTCTCGGCCAAATCATCGCCATTCAAGGTAAAAGCGATAAGGGAGGAATCATTGCGCGTAACAAAGTAGCGTCCGGCGGCTAATTGTCCCCAGCTGTCGCCTTCCGCCAAGCGCTGAAAACCCTGCTGCTGCAGCAAAGAAACCATCGATGCCACGGCATGATAAGGCGTGGGGGAAGCATCCAAAAAAGCGCACAGGCCCTGATTGAATTCAGTCGTAGAGATTGCCATAAGCAGGTGTTAACCACGGATTATTGAAAAGTGTCGCTTATGATACCGGTTTTGCGGTGTGCATTGCGATCGGCAAACGCTCAGTCTTCCAGCTTATATCCCCGATACATGCGCTTAGGGGCAGTTGCTGTCATTTCCGGCCCATCAACTGATTGGGTATAATTGCCAGCGCACCGAGTACATCATAATCATCCTCTACAAAAGACCGGCCAGCGAGCGGCATTTTGATCTTGGCTTTAAAGGAGAAGCGTTCGATTTTTATTTGCGGCAGTTGTGCCACGACCTGTTCACCCCGCAATGGCCCGTAGGACAATGCTGTGATTCGGCCATTATCGATAATCAGATGGCATGCGCGGTTTTCGGTGGTGGTGATAAAAAAAGTGCCGGTTTCTGCAGCTTGACACAGCGAGTAGATATGGTTGAGGACTTCCGTATTCTCTATCATATTAAGTAACTTGCAACTTGATGAAGATGAAAGGTTAACGGCAGATTACAACAAATCTTCATCCGTTTTCGATTTTTTTCTCACTCTTTTTGATAATCCGCCATGCAGGCGGCAGCGATCTGCCAGCGCGCCGAGACTCCACGCTTCCGGCGGTCTGATGGCGACGGAACGCTTACAACGTTTACCACCGGTTAATCTGGCACCACATTCCGGCCGGTAACGTTTGACCTTTTCCCAACTTTCCAGGGTCTGCGACGCTTTACGAATCGTTTTTACTTCACGCGGAGACAGCTGTCCCTGATCAACCGGATGGGTTTCCTGGTCGCTATTACGCCACCAGTAACGAACAACAGGTACTGGCAAGCCAAAACGACGGGCAAGATCATCCGGCTTGCGATAAATTTCCAGCTCCAGCAAAAGCAATGCCGCCTGCTCCAGACGGGCGGTAAATTCGCGGCTTTCCTCAGGTGTCATCTGTCATATCAGGCTCATGCGATAACACGATGACTTCTTCTGCCAGATCACTGACGTCGGTTTCAGCTTTGGCGATATGTCTGACAGAAATGCCGGCTTTGTGAACGCTGTCCGGATCACCGGTTATCAGCGGGTGCCACTCTGGCAGCGGTTCCCCTTCGGCCAGCAACCGATAAGCACAAGTGGCGGGCAGCCAATCGAAATAATGCGCATTTTCAATGCTGAGCTGAATACAATCAGGCATCAGACTCTGGCGGTTGTTATAATCTTTGCAGCGACAGGCCTGGATATCCAGCAATGAACAGGCGGCGCGAGTGTAATACATACGGCCATCTTCCTCATCTTCCAGCTTGTGCAGGCAGCAGCGGGCACAGCCGTCACACAGACTTTCCCACTCGGCGTGAGTCATCTGGCTCAGTCGTTTATGTTTCCAGAATTCAACAGATGTTTTATCCTGCTTAATCATGATAGCTTCATATGCCTTATCCAGCTTGTTAGCCCCGCTTGTCAGTCAGTTCAAGCCCCGCTCTATTCTGACTGCGGGTGAGACTGCGGCTGCTTGTCTGCAAACCGATAAAGATACCAGATTGCAGCATTTAACGACACCTTACAGTCAGCAGCAACTCGTTGAATTAACACCGACAGATTTGGCATTAATCAGCCATCTCACTGAATCCATGGACAAACAGTCGGGACAGCAATGGTTGGGGATGATCAAGAATCTTTATGCGCCCCATATTATTCTGATTACCAATCCCGAACTGGCCGAATTACAAGGCTGGACATTCACTGACTATCTGGCCATGGGGTTCAAACATATCGCGGGTAGCGAAGATGGTTTACAAGTATTCAGTTATGCCATTGAAAATTATCAACCCGAACGTGATTGGCTCAACAGCCGTTTTTGGGCGAATCCGGAACTGTACGACAAATATCGCTGGTGACGATTCATATCACGGTCATAAAAAAGACTTATCATAAATAAAATATGCGCTGAATATGGATAAAATAAGCGCTGAACTTGCACTGAAAGGAAATATGGAACAAACAATTGATCTGAACAATCCGGAGCTCTATATCAATCGCGAATTGAGCCTGCTCGAATTCAACTGGCGGGTATTGCAGCAAGCACTTGATAGCAATGTACCCTTGCTGGAGCGACTCAATTACCTGTGTATTTCCAGTACCAATCTGGATGAGTTTTTTGAAGTCAGGGTGGCCGGCCTAATTCAGCAAATTGAAATTGGCGATCCGTACCTTGAAGCGGATCAAATCACAGCGCAAGAATGCCTTCGCCTGATCAGTCAACGGGCCCATGAATTGGTGGAAGAACAGTACAGAGTATTAAACGAAGTGCTGCTGCCTTTGCTTGAACAAGAGTCAATCCAGATTCTGCCTCGCTCACAATGGACTGATGAGCATAGTAAGTGGCTAAAAAACTACTTCCAGGAAGAAATTCTACCGATTCTCAGCCCGATGGGACTGGATTCAGCTCATCCTTTTCCTCGCCTGCTCAACAAGAGTTTGAACTTCATTGTTTCACTGGTGGGCAAAGACGCATTCGGCCGGGATCGCGGTTACGCCATTTTGCAGGCCCCCCGTGCCCTGCCCCGTGTCATCCAGTTCCCCGACGAACTGTGCGGCGAAGGTGTATACAAATTCGTGTTCCTGTCATCAATTATTCACGCCTTTGCCGAAGATTTGTTTTTCGGTATGAAAGTCAAAGGCTGTTATCAGTTCCGCGTCACCCGTAACAGTGATTTGGCAATTGATACCGAAGAAACCAGTGATCTGCTTGCCACCATTGCCGACGAACTGACCCACCGTAACTATGGTGATGAAGTCCGGCTGGAAATCGCTCACAACTGTCCCGAGGATATGGTCGAGTTTCTGCGTAATGAATGTGCGATGGCACAGGATAATGTTTATCTGGTCAACGGACCGGTTAACCTGAGCCGGATTCAGGCCGTATGTTCACTGGTGGAAAGGCCCGATCTCAAGTTCAAACCGTTCACACAGGGGCGTCCGAACGGCCTGACGCCGAATGTTGATATTTTTGCGGCACTGCGTAAGCAGGATATGTTGCTGCATCACCCCTATCAGTCTTTCACTCCGGTTATTGACCTGATTCGTCAAGCGGCTGTTGACAGCAATGTGTTGGCCATCAAGCAGACGCTCTACCGTACCGGTGCCAAATCTCCGATTGTTGATGCGTTGGTGTCTGCCGCGCAGGCAGGTAAAGAAGTCACTGTAGTTATAGAGTTGCGGGCACGATTTGATGAAGAGGCTAATGTGGCGCTGGCCGCCAGGTTACAGGAAGCCGGCGCTCATGTCGTGTATGGCATTGTCGGTTATAAAACCCACGCCAAAATGCTGCTGATTCTACGTCGCGAAAACAGCAAACTGCGTCGTTACGTGCATTTGGGCACCGGTAACTATCATCGCAGTACCTCACGCATCTACACCGATTACGGTTTGCTGACCTCCAACAAACAAATCGGCGAAGATGTGAATAATCTGTTTATTCAGTTGACCAGCTTGGGCAAAATCCCGCAAATGCATAAATTACTGCATGCCCCGTTCACCTTGCATGAAGGCTTGCTGAAAAAAATCGAGCGTGAAACCGAACACGCCACAGCTGGAAAAGCGGCCCGGATCATTATCAAGGTCAATGCCGTAGTCGAGCAGGAAATGATCCAGGCTTTGTACCGAGCTTCGATGGCCGGGGTAAAAGTAGATCTGATCGTCCGTGGTATCTGCTGCTTAAAACCGGGAGTTAAAGGCTTGTCTGAAAATATTCAGGTACGCAGTATCATTGGCCGCTTCCTGGAACATACCCGCGTGTTCTATTTTGAAAACGACGGTTCACCTGAAGTCTGGGCAGGCAGTGCTGATTTGATGAAGCGTAATCTGTTGCGCCGGGTGGAAACCAGTTTCCCTGTTGAATCCAAACGCTTACGCGATCGTATTATAGAAGATCTTGAAATATATCTTGCCGACAATACCCAGGCATGGCTGCTTAATGCAGATGGACGTTACCAGCGGGTCGAAAAACCGGATTCGGAACAATACCTTTCAGCACAGAGCACACTGTTGGAAAAAATGGCTAAAACCTATTAGTGCTCTTTCATGGAAACAATAGCGTTCTTTAATCTGAAAGGTGGTGTGGGTAAAACCACCTCAGCCGTCAATATCGCCTGGCATGCTGCTCATGAGGGTATTCCTACTTTGCTATGGGACCTGGATCCTCAAGGCGCAGCCAGTTGGCTGCTCAATAGCAAAGCAAAACCGAAAACGCGGCCCAAGCATATCCTGTCCGGCAAAACCCCGATTGGCGATTTGGTTAAAGGCACGGACTATGACCATCTGGATATTATTCCGTCCGATTTCTCCCTGCGTAACCTGGATCAGCAACTGGCGCTACAAAGTGAACAGGGAAAACGTAACTTGATAGCCAGGCTGATCGAGCCTTTTGGTGAAAACTACGCTTTGATTATTCTGGATTGTCCGCCCAGTTTTTCGCTGCTGACCGAGCAGATCTTTGCCACCGCTGATTCGCTGTATTTACCGTTGATACCGACACATCTATCATTGCGTACTTTTGAGCAGACCCGGGATTTTTTCAAACAACACAAATTGAAGCCCAAACGCCTGCATGCCTTTTTTACCATGGTAGATCGACGCCGCACTCTGCACCGTGTGATGCTGGCCCACCCACCTAAAATGCTTAAAAACGGCCTGCCCACACCGATTCCTTATGCTGCGGTAGTCGAAAAAATGGGCGATCATCGTGCTCCGCTGCCCGCTTTTGATAAATATTCACAGGTCAGCAAGGCATATGGTCAATTATGGCAAGATATTAAAAACACCTTGAGCGAGTTCTAGGGCCTGCCGGGTTTGGACTGACTTTGGCTATCGGGGGGTAAGGAACTGTTTCAGATGCCGGAAAGCCATTCGTAGGTCGGATTTATCTCGACAATATGCTGTATTGGAATAAATTCCAACCTACTTTGGATAGCGACAACAGCAGTAAAGAGCACTATGCGCAAAGCGCCTGCGTAGACATACCCTTGTGGATTTTCACGCAGCCATTGCTTGTATGTCTGAGTGGGAACGGAAAATATCGGAAAATATTCACGGCCCAGCTCGGGCGCGTTCCTCTCCCAATCCTTCATGCTTTTGAACGACATGGTTGCTTGTTGTACGCTTTGGCTAGCCAGCATAATCATATCTCCTTATACCAATGAGGCTTAAATGTAACGCACTGCTGTTACAGAATATTGACTAACAAGCAAAAATTTAAGGGGAGTTTTTCCTGATTTAACATGAGCCCCCCTTACCCAGAAACTATTTCTTAATCTGCCAGCAATAATGTATTTTGCTGTTGCGCTCAAAATCCTTTGGAATGGTATTGTGACTGATATCGGTAATCTGCAGCCCCTGCAGTTCATCAGTTGCAAGTTTGAAATCACGCCTGTTTGTTGAAAAGATCAACTGGCCATCGTCAGTCAACAGGTTACTGGTCATTTTTATTAAGGACACATGATCACGCTGAATATCGAACACCCCTTCCATGCGGCTTGAGTTTGAAAACGTGGGCGGATCCAGAAAAATCAAGCCATAACGTTTTGTTTCCTGCTGTGCGGCCTGTAACCATTCCAGACAGTTGGCACGGATAAATTGATGCGACTGACCATTCAAACCGTTCAATTGCATATTGTCCTGGGCCCAGCTCAGATAAGTATTCGACATATCAACGCTGGTGGTAGACGCCGCCTGCCCTGCCGCCGCATAAACCGTGGCAGAACCGGTATATGAGAATAAGTTGAGAAAATGTTTACCTGCTGCCTGCTGCATCACCAGCAAACGGGTATCACGATGATCCAGAAATAAGCCGGTATCGAGATAGTCCTTCAGATTCACCCAGAATTTCAATCCGTTTTCTGAAACTTCAAAACGCTGGTTTTGTGCAGCCTGTGCTTCGTATTGCTGTGTGCCCCGCTGCTTTTGGCGTAACTTCAGCGCAACATGGCTAATCGGCACTTCCAGCACATTCGGAATCAGCTGCATGGCTTCGTTCAGTCTCTCGACTGCTTTTTGCGGGTCGATATGCTTGGGTGGCGCATACTCCTGAACATGCACCTGGTCTCCGTATAAATCTATAGCCAGCGCATAATCCGGCAAATCGGCATCATAAACACGATAACAACCCAGTTTGTTTTTACGTGCCCATTTAGCCAGATGCTTGAGGTTTTTCTTTAACCGATTGGCAAACATCTGTCCCTGCTCGGAGATATTCATTTCGCCAGATGCTGCTGTCATCAAGTCCTCAGTCTGAGCAACGGGATGAGGCTTGGTTTCAGAGGAACGAACCGGTCTGGGAGCCCGATAAAACAGGGCTTCACAAGGAATCGGTCCGTTATCAAACGGCAGCGCGTCAAATAAAGTCAATCCGGTGAATTTACCCAACTGAGCGTTGTCGGTTATCAACGCAGTACGCCAGCCCGGTAATGACTCGTTGATAATATTACCCAGGCTTTCATACAGGTAATGCAACTGGTCTGTTCGCCCCATGCGCTCACCATAAGGCGGGTTGGTCACCATTAGGCCGGTAGCTGGCAAGGCCCGGCTGTAAGCAGGCCAGTCCAGCAATTGGCGTTCAAACACCTGAATCCGCCCCGCCAGGCCCGCCTCAGCGATATTGTCAAGCGCGGCGGAAACGGCGGCTGGATCCGCATCTCCACCAGTAATGACCGGCAGTCTGGCCAGACCGGCATGACGGCGTCTTTCTGCATCGGCTTTGAGCGTTTGCCAGGCAGCCTTGTCATGTTGTTTCCACAAACTAAAGCCATAATAATCGCGCATGAAACCCGGCGCGATATCCGCGGCCATCATTGCCGCTTCAATCAAAAACGTGCCGGAACCACACATCGGATCAAGTAATCCCCAGCCCTGTCTGGCCAGTCGCGGCCATTCGGCGCTGAGCAAAATGGCGGCGGCCAGATTTTCCTTCAGTGGTGCCGGCGTATTACTAACACGGTAACCCCGCTTGTGAAGGCTTTCACCGGATAAATCAATGCTGACCGTCGCTTGGTTGTGCTTGAGATAAACATTGATTCTCAGATCCGGCTGATACAAATCAACCGAGGGCCGGTATCCGAATTTTTCACGAAAGCGATCAACAATACCGTCTTTTACTCGCTGTGCACCGTATTGAGTGTGGTGGATCTTGGAGCGAAAACTGTTGAAATCTACGGCCAGCGTGCTGTCTTCGGCGTCAATATGTTCTTCCCACGGCAGGGCCAGAATACCTTCATACAGTTGCTCCGGTGTTTCGGCGGCAAAATGGGCAATAGGCATCAGCACCCTGATCGCCACCCGCGACCATAAACACACTTTGTAGGCCTCTTCCAGCGTACCGGTAAAACGGATATTGCCCTGTTCTTGCTTGGTGTTACGAATGCCGAGTTGTTTGAGTTCATCTGCCAGCAGCGACAGCATGCCTCGTGCCGCAGTAACGGTGAACTTGTGTTGTTTAGCCATGTTGGGTTCCTGATATAATCGTTACATTTTAATACAGGTAATCAAAATCATGGCAGTGACTGACAAACAAAAGCGTTATCTCAAAGGCTTGGCCCATTCGCTGAAACCAGTCGTCATGGTTGGCAATAGTGGCCTCACCGACTCCGTGATGGCTGAAATCAATAACGCGCTGGACCACCACGAACTGATAAAAGTCAGGGTCAGCGGTCAGGAACGCGCAGATCGTAAACAGATGCTGGAGCAGATTGCCGAGCAAACCGGTGCCGATCTGGTTCTGGTGATCGGCCATATCGGTGGTTTTTACCGTCCGGCTAAAGACCCTTCCATCCAGTTACCAAGGTAAATCCATGATCCGGAAACCTGCGATTACAGAACAACCTATCGAAAAGTTGCTCGCTGAACGCTGGAGTGGCCGTGCTTTTGATGCAACGCAGCCGGTCAGTGAGGATCAAATCACAGCTTTGACTGAAGCGGCACGTTGGGCGCCATCCTGTTTTGGAGATCAACCCTGGCGTTATCTTATCTGCAATAAGTTTACTGATGAGCAGGCCTGGCAGAAAGCGTTCGCTGCGCTGGTTCCGGGCAACCAGGAATGGGCTCAGAGCGCACCGATTCTGATTCTGGCCGCATCTGTCCAGACTTTCAGTCAAAATAATAAACCCAATCGCTGGGGTGGTTATGACACCGGGGCAGCCAGCATCAGTCTTTGCCTGCAAGCAACAGCTATGGGGTTAATGAGTCATCAAATGGGCGGTTTTGATGTCGACATAATGCGCAGGAATTTTAATATTCCTGAAGATATTTCGCTGTGGGCGATGATGGCTATCGGTTACCCGGCACCATTGGACAGCCTGACTGAAGAACAACTGGAGCGGGAACTAAAAGTGCGGGAGCGTCGTCCATTATCGCAACAGTTTTTCCACGGGAAATGGCCCAGCCGGGATAATTCAGGAGAGTAAAATGAAAAAAGCCCTTTTTGTAGCCGGATTGATCAGTGCGGGTTCAGCCGCCGCCTTCGAACAAATTTATCTGGACCGGTTATTGGAAACCCGCCAGTGTAATTTTTGTAACCTGAGCGAAGCCAAACTCAGTGGACAAGACTTCAGCGGCGCAGATATGAGTGAGGCCAATCTGAAAGGTATTGATCTGAGCAAAGCGAAACTGACCGGTGTCTGGTTTACGCACTCAAAAATGCATGGCGCCAACCTTGAAGGGGCTGATATTTCCAATACCTTGCTGGATTATACAGAGTTAAACGATGCCAATCTTAAAGGCGCCAACCTTAATGGCGCGCAACTTATTTTTACCGACATGTCAGGTGCCGACTTGACCGGTGCCACTACAGAAGGTGCGCATATGCGCGGCATTATTTACTGCAACACCATCATGCCTGATGGAAAAATCAATAACAGCGGCTGCTGATTTCAGCCGCAACAAATTTCTGCTAACAGCCTTCCGGGGCTGTTTTTCCATTTCCAAATCATTACGGATGGTGCACCTTGTCTTTTGCAAGATTTATTTTCTCCGTTTCACTTGCCTGCCCGCTGATGTTACATGCTGCGGAAGCGACTATTGAACTGATTAACGGCGATATGCTGACGGCTGAGCTGATCGAACAGACAACTGACAATGTTACGCTGAACCACCCGGCCCTGGGTGAAATCACCATTGATAAAGCTAACATCAGACTGGTGACCTTAGCGGCAGCAGAAAAAGCAGAACAGACTGAAACCACAGCTGAAGCAGAGGTTATTACTGTTAAAACTGAGGACAATGGCCTGTTGGGAACCGGTTTGCTGACCGGCTGGGAACGGCGCATTGATCTGGGTATCGCCGGTAGTGCCGGCAAATCCAGAAGCCATCAGGTTAATGTCGGTTTTACTGCTGATTTTGACAGTGAATATACTCGTATATCGAGTCGAACAGCCTATTTTAGAAATAAGTCTGAAGGTGAGTTGTCAGACCATAGCCTTGACTCGGCGATCAATCGTGACTGGCTGAGACCGGGCACACCCTGGTTTCATTTCGCCGGCGGCCGCTACGATCTGGATGAATTTAAAGACTGGAATTATCGTGTTAATGCTAATGCGGGTGTGGGTTATGAATTTGCCAATACTGATAGCTGGTTGCTGCTGGGCCGGACCGGTCTGGGTTTCAGTCAGACATTTGGCGGCGAGCGGGAAGAATTTATCCCCGAAGGTCTGCTCGGTGTCGAAACAAAATGGCAGATGAACGATTATCAGAAAATCAACTTTGCCAATACGCTTTATCCGAGTCTGAAAGATACTTCCGAGTTTCGTAACCTGACTTCGTTTGACTGGATTCTGGATCTGAACTCATATATCGGCGTCGCCCTTAAAGTCGGCCTGCTCAACGAGTATGACTCCGCCACAGAAGAAGGCATCAGCAAAAATGACTTTAAATATACTGTTTCACTGGCGTGGACGCTGTAAAATAGCGGTTTTTGCCTGATTCTCATTCGTGAAAAACCTGTCGCCAGAACTTGATCACCTGATTCAATCCACCATGCTCACCGATAGGCATCGTTTCTATCGGCGCCTGCATAAATTGAAACAGCAGGATCACCATGAAAGTCAGTTGCAAACGCTGGCTGAACAGGTACAGGCCTCCGCAGACAGAGCACAGCAACGGCAGCAAAACATTCCCAAACCGACTTTTGATGCCGATCTGCCGGTTATTGAACGTCGTCATGATATTGCTGAGGCCATCCGCGACAATCAGGTCATTATTCTCTGTGGTGAAACCGGTTCCGGTAAAACCACGCAGCTACCCAAAATCTGTCTGGAATTGGGCCGAGGGGTAACCGGACTGATTGGTCATACCCAGCCCAGACG
>NZ_JAPDMV010000006.1 GCF_026319305.1 Methylophaga sp. OBS4 | reverse complement strand
CCCACGCTTTCGCACCTCAGCGTCAGTAATGGCCCAGTGAGTCGCCTTCGCCACTGATGTTCCTTCAGATCTCTACGCATTTCACCGCTACACCTGAAATTCCACTCACCTCTACCACACTCTAGCCATCCAGTCTCAAATGCCATTCCCAGGTTGAGCCCGGGGATTTCACATCTGACTTAAATAACCGCCTACGCGCGCTTTACGCCCAGTAATTCCGATTAACGCTTGCACCCTCCGTATTACCGCGGCTGCTGGCACGGAGTTAGCCGGTGCTTCTTCTCTAGGTAACGTCACGGCTATACGCTATTAACGCATAGCTTTTCCTCCCTAGTGAAAGTGCTTTACAACCCGAAGGCCTTCTTCACACACGCGGCATTGCTGGATCAGGCTTGCGCCCATTGTCCAATATTCCCCACTGCTGCCTCCCGTAGGAGTCTGGGCCGTGTCTCAGTCCCAGTGTGGCTGATCATCCTCTCAGACCAGCTACAGATCGTCGCCTTGGTAGGCCATTACCCCACCAACAAGCTAATCTGATATAGGTTCATCTGATAGCGCGAGGCCCCGAAAGGTCCCCCGCTTTCCTCCGTAGAGCGTATGCGGTATTAGCAGTCGTTTCCGACTGTTGTCCCCCACTACCAGGCAGATCCCTATATATTACTCACCCGTCCGCCACTAATCATTCCAGCAAGCTGGAAATCATCGTTCGACTTGCATGTGTTAGGCATGCCGCCAGCGTTCAATCTGAGCCATGATCAAACTCTTCAGTTTAATTACTGCATGTACCTTTTTAAGAAAGGCACAAAACTTGATTGACGTTAGCAATGAATACTAATCGTCGGTTCTTTCGGTGAACCAACGCAAGTACCCACACAAATTACTTGATACCAGTTTGTTAAAGAGCGTTTGCATGCAAACTCGTGCAGCAAAGAAGCGAGAATTATACAGCCTAACGCTTCTGTGTCAATCATTTTTTGCTTTGCTCAACCCTGTCAAACAGATGTAATTGCAAAGCGAAAGGTGGGCATTTTACAGGCTGAGAGCGCCACGTCAACAGGAAGAAATTCCCAATCAGTTAATGTCGATTTCAGGTTGTTGAAATCTTGGCATATTTTCTTTTTCCTACTTGGTAAATATGCACTTCACCAACGCTGATTACAAGTGATTTGTCTTCAATTTTGTCACCGTCAATTTTGACCGCGCCCTGTTTGAGCATACGCAAAGCATCCGACGTGCTACTAGTGAGTCCGGCTTCTTTCAAAACATTAGCGATGGGCATACCTGTTGCGCCCACATTCAATGTGACTTCTGGGATATCTTCCGGCAATTCGCCTTTCTTGAATTGATTTTCAAAACCCTGTCGCGCCTCAACACCAGCTGTTTCACCATGGAAACGGATGACGATTTCTTCTGCGAAATCCTTTTTAATCTCGACCGGGTTTCGCCCTTGCTCTACTTCTTGTCGCCACTGGTTGATTTCATCAAGGCTTCTGAAACTCAGTAATTCGATATAACGCCACATTAGATTATCCGAAATCGACATCAGTTTACCGAAAATATTCTTGGGACTATCATTGATACCAATATAGTTACCCAATGACTTGGACATCTTCTGTACCCCATCCAATCCTTCAAGGATAGGCATGGTCAAAATGCATTGTGGTGCCTTGCCGTACGCTTTTTGTAGTTCACGGCCCATCAACAGATTGAACTTCTGGTCGGTGCCGCCCAACTCGACATCGGCTTCCAGCACCACGGAATCGTAACCTTGTATTAAAGGATAGAGAAACTCATGGATCGCGATCGGCTGGCCGCCGGTATAGCGCTTATGGAAATCATCACGCTCCAGCATTCTGGCCACAGTGTGATTGGAAGCAAGGCGAATCATATCGGCAGAAGACAAATCATTCATCCAGTGTGAGTTAAACACTACCTGGGTTTTCTCACGATCAAGAATCTTAAATACCTGTTCCTGATAAGTCACCGCATTTTGTTTGACTTGTTCGGGTGTTAACGGTTGGCGGGTAACATTTTTACCTGTGGGATCGCCAATCATGCCGGTAAAATCGCCAATCAAAAACAGGATCTCATGGCCCATATCCTGAAATTGCTTCAGTTTATTGAGCAGAACAGTGTGCCCCAGATGAAGATCGGGCGCGGTGGGGTCAAATCCAGCCTTGATACGGAGAGGTTTACCCGCCTCCAACTTTTCTATAAGTTCTTTTTCTACCAGGATTTCTTCAGCACCACGGCGAATCTCTTCCATCGCCTCTTGTACAGGAATCATCTACTGCTCTCCGATTACGTCGATAATTGGCGGGCAATGTTATCACAACAAGCCACATCTAAGGGGTTCCAATTCAAGTCAAATACTGCGAGAATTGGCAGAATTTATAATTTCAGCAAGAGTTTGCATATGAAACGTAATAGACTTCTGAACTCATCGCCTCACGCACGACTGTTCACAAGCGAAAAGCTCTCCCATAGCAAACGACGCCATATTTTGATTCTATCGCTGCTTACTGTTGTTGGCGTATTCCTGACAACCATGGTGCTGGCTACCAGCGAACCGGTCAGCACCAATACCCAATCCCGGGTTATCAACTTGCCCAATCAGCAAAATCTTGATGCAGAAACAAAACCAGGCAAAAAACTTGAATTGAGCCTGGCGAAACCAATGCTTGAAAATAGTGTTAATGCCCCTGCGGTTGAGCATGTTCCGGTTCCGTCAGATAAGACTGATACGGTTATGGCCGAGCCAGAACAGCTGGAGATGATTCATCTGCAACAAGACTCAGCAAACCCGGTTGCAGAAACCGCTGACACTGCTGAAATTCCGGATCCGACACTGAACTGGCAGGAAGTCACTGTTAAAGCAGGTGACAATCTATCTCTGATCTTCCCTCGCGTCGGTCTCACTGCTCGTGATGTCTACAATGTTGCCCAAACCGGTGACGATATTAAACCGCTGTTGAACCTGAAACCGGGTCAAACACTGCGATTCGGCCTCAGCCAGGACAAAGATGACACAATCCTGCTGAAACAGCTGGATTTGCAATTGAGTCCAATTGAGAAGCTGCAATTATATGCAACGGATAAAGGTTTTAAAGCGCAAGTAGAGATCCGTGACATCGATAAGCGTCAGAAACAGGTTGCAGGTCAGATTGAAAGTTCTTTATTTGGCGCTGGACTCAAAGCAGGCATGTCAGACAAGCTAATTATGGAAATGGCTCATATATTTGGTTGGGACATCGATTTTGCTCTTGATTTACGGGAAGGTGACAGTTTCAAACTGATTTTTGAAGAAGCTTACCTTGATGGTGAAAAGTTTGGTGACGGAGATATTCTCGCGGCAGAATTTACCAATCGAGGCACCACATTCCGCGCGGTTCGCTACACCGATTCAGAAGGCAACAGTCATTTCTACGCCCCTAATGGTGACAGTATGCGTAAGACTTTTACCCGCACACCGGTACACTTCTCACGCATCAGTTCCAAATTCAATCCGAACCGTAAACACCCCGTTCTGAAAACCAGCCGCCCGCATCGTGGTGTTGATTATGCTGCCCCTACTGGAACCCCAATTCTGGCAACAGGTGATGGTAAGGTGGATTTTGTTGGTACCAAAGGCGGTTACGGCCGTACTGTAATCTTGTCTCACGGCGGTAAATACACCACCCTCTATGCGCATATGTCACGCTTCAAAAACGGCATCAGACACGGACAACGGGTCAAGCAAGGCCAAACTATCGGCTATATCGGCAGCAGTGGTCTGGCAACCGGTCCACACTTGCATTATGAATTCAGAATCAATGGCGTCCACCACAATCCATTGACGGTAGCTTTGCCCAAGGCAGAACCATTGGCTAAAAAATACATGGCTGACTTCAAGCAGCAATCTCAGCCGTTACTGGCACAGCTGGATCAACTGGAACTCCCAGTTCTGGCAATGAACCAACCCTGAGCTGTTTATCCCCGTGACACCTGTCTTTGAGAAGAGAATAATCATTTGCGGCAGACTGCGCCTTGGTTCGACTGTTTTCATGGGCTCTGATACGCACATTTCCAGATGTCACGGGTATATATGAGTCTATATATCGGTGTTATGTCAGGCACCAGCCTGGACGGTATTGATGTTGCTGTCGTAGATTTCACTGACAGCGATATGCACTTACAGGCAGCTGAAACTTTCCCGTTCTCAACAACATTGCGTAACGATCTGCTGAAATTGATTAATTCCGGCCGTTGTCATCTGCAACAACTGGGACAGATAGATATGGCACTCGGTCACGCCTACAGTGATGCCATCAATCAATTACTGGCAGAAACTAAAATAGGTGCATCTGATATTAATGCAGTGGGCTGCCATGGCCAGACCATTTTTCACGCGCCTGATGCAGCCTTCCCTTTCAGCATGCAAATAGGTAATGGCAATGTGGTTGCTGAATTAACAGGCATCACAACTGTCACTGACTTTCGTCAGCGCGATATGGTGCTGGGCGGCCAAGGCGCACCACTTGTACCGGCTTTTCATCAAGCCATGTTCTATAATGATCGCGAAAACCGGGTGATTGCCAATATAGGCGGCATCAGCAATATCACTATCCTGCCTGCAGATCGCCAGCGTGTATTATCCGGTTTTGATACCGGGCCGGGCAATGTGTTGCTGGATCAGTGGTATCAACAACATCATGACAGGTTTTACGATGAAAATGGTCAGTGGGCACGTAATGGCGAGATTGATAATGATCTGCTGTCGTTACTGCTGGCCGACCCTTACTTTCAACAAGCCGTGCCTAAAAGCACCGGCAGAGAATATTTCAATCTTACCTGGCTCACCAACACTCTGGCAGCACTGGATAAACCCATCCGCGCCGAGGCAGTACAAAAAACCTTGTTGCAGCTCACCGCTGTATCCCTTGCCGATGCGATAAAACTTTATGCGGCAGATACGCACAGTCTGTTTGTTTGTGGCGGCGGCGCCCATAATGAAGTATTAATGCAGGCATTGCGCGACCAATTACCGCAACTGACGGTCAAAACCACTGAAATGCTGGGATTGGCACCAGACTGGGTAGAAGCCTGCGCCTTTGCCTGGCTGGCCAGACAAACATTGAATCACGACAGCGGCAATTTACCTGCCGTCACCGGCGCCAGCAAAGAGACTATTCTGGGCGCTGTCTACTATTCATCCAAGGCAGCCTCATAGCCAAAACTGTCGAGTAGTGCATCTAATGCCGCATCGTCATCCGGCCTGACCTTGAACAACCAGCCTTCACCAAAAGCATCCTGATTAACCAGTTCAGGGCTGTCTTCCAGAAAGCCATTTACTGCCAGAATAGTACCGTTCACTGGCATATGAATATCAGAAGCTGATTTCACTGATTCAATAAACATACAGACATCGCCAGCCTGGAAATGCATATCGGGTTGCGGCAGGGACACATAAACTACATCACCCAGCTGATCCTGTGCATAATCGGTGATCCCGACAGTTAACTCGTCAGCACCCTCTTCACTGACCCACTCATGTGTGGGCGCGTATCTGAGATGATCAGGATTTGATTCCATCAGTGACGTCCGTATAACTCGTTCATGGTTTTCAGCCTGGCAGCGACATTCCCTTTTACCATATCCCAACTGAATTGCCAGCGCCAGTTACCTTCAGTGGTACCGGGCACATTCATCCGATGTTTGCTATCCAGCGACAATAGATCCTGAAAGGGAATCACCGCCAGTTCAGACACCGAGCTCAGCGCAGTTCGAATCAGCAGCCATGGCATCGGTTCGGAGCTCTCTCCGAGATAGGCATGCACATGCGCTTTTACATGCTCGTCAAGCGCTTCATACCAGCCTAATGTCGTATCGTTATCGTGGGTGCCGGTGTAGGTCACACTCTTCTGACACTGTTGATGAGGTAAATAAGGGTTATTCGCATCACCACCAAAAGCAAATTGCAGGATTTTCATGCCTGGCATGGCATATTTTTCCCGTAACGCCGTCACTTCCGGGGTAATGAGGCCGAGATCCTCTGCGACCAATGGCAGTTCACCAAAATATGACAACAAACTTTCAAACAACATGTCACCCGGAGCGACCACCCATGTGCCATCAACCGCTGTATCGCATTCAGCAGGAATTTCCCAGCAGGCCTCAAAACCACGGAAATGATCAATCCGAATCAGATCGAACAGCTCCAGTTGCGTTTGCAGACGCTGTTGCCACCAGTTGAAGTTGTCATCAATGTGCTTTTGCCAGTCATACAACGGATTACCCCAACGCTGGCCCGTCTTGGAAAAATAATCCGGTGGCACGCCAGCCACTTTGGTAGGAAGCCCTTTTTCGTCCAGCGTAAACAATCCTGGTGCTGCCCAGACATCTGCACTGTCATGAGCCACAAAAATGGGCATATCGCCAAATAGCTTGACGCCGCGGGCATTCGCATAAAAACGCAAGTTATGCCATTGGCAGAAAAACAGGAACTGTTCAAAACGACGAATAGCCAATGCCGTCTCACGTTCCTCA
This sequence comes from Methylophaga sp. OBS4, assembly GCF_026319305.1. Classification (GTDB taxonomy): domain Bacteria; phylum Pseudomonadota; class Gammaproteobacteria; order Nitrosococcales; family Methylophagaceae; genus Methylophaga. The sequence goes on along the minus strand of NZ_JAPDMV010000006.1, from coordinate 80,659 downwards.
GCGACTTTCTCTAATGCTTCTGGCTCTCGATCACGCAATGGTGCAGGCCAGTCGAACCAGGCTGTCTCCTGATTCAAATGTCTTATTTCACGAAATAAAACATAATCGTCCAGCCAATATTGCTGTTCGTGACAGAATTCAGCGAAGGCCTGCTTCTCAACCTCATCAGCACGGGTTTCAAATTGACGGTGGGCATGTGCCATCAACGTTGATATTTTTGCATCGGTCAGGGCGTCCGCATCGGCCCAGTGCTGACTTTTGATCATATCTATACAGATCAGTTGATTGTTGCCCGCGTGAGCTGAAAGACATTGATAAGGAGAGCGATCATCATGCGTAGGCCCCAAAGGCAACATTTGCCAGATGGATGCTCCGGCCTGCTGCAGAAAATCAATAAACCGGTAGGCATCAGCTCCCAAGTTACCGGAAGGCAGACTAGTTACATGCAGCAAGACACCCGTACGTCTTTGATCAAATATATGAGCCTGTTTCATCAACTACCACGGCGCATTGTGCCAGACTGTTCCATAGTCCCTCCGCCATGTGAAACGACTTCTGATAAGACTTGTGGCACTTCTTCTCCCAACATTTGGTACAAATTAGAAAGATGCAGACGATATAAGCGCTCAAAATCACTGACGCTGTCGGCGGCATTATAATCACCGAACCACCAGAACCAGTCCGAACCTTCACAAATAGCCAGTTGACGTTCAAGTGCCAGTTTGGTTTCATCATCAAACTGCTCTCTCGCCATCACTTCATCAAAGGTTTGTTTGGCCTGGCAGAGTAAATCCCACCCCCGGTTTTTATCCGGATCACCAATCCAGGTTGAATAAGTGCCAAATACCCAGCTGCCCCCCACCATTTTGGGAAGTTTAGCAGGAGTCACTCCGTGATGCAGACACTCGCTGAAGGTCGTCAGTTCAATTTCCGGATGATCCTGCAGACGTTTGTAGAGGCTTTGCAGGAAGTAAAAACCATTATAAGAATAATATTCCCAGGCATTTTCGCCATCGAGAATGATCGATACAACGCGGTCTTTATCACCTTCCGTTGTAATTTTTATATTGAGCAAATGATGGATAAAATCATTCACCGCATCATCGGCACCCCATTGTGTGTAGGTAAAACCGATAAGATCAGATAAACCGTCATCACGGAAAAAACAGGCCGGGCTGGCACCGGGCAATTTGTATGGTTTATGAATGTTGGCGTCTTTCATATGGGAAAGCTTGAGGCTGTTACGCAGAACGTTTTCGCCGCTGGCAGCCCATTGAAAACCATGCTTGGCAATCAACTTCAGCGTCGCTTCCGACACCGCGCCTTCTGACGGCCAACAGCCTTTGGGACGGAAGCCAAAAAAGGATTCAAACACGCGCAGACCTTCTTCCATATGCCAGTGGGCGCGTGCCTCGCCTCCCGGATATTGCGTAATTTCCGGTAATACCGCATCCGGCATGGCTTCATGGGTAGATTTGATATCAAGCAGCAATGGCACGATAGGATGGGCATAAGGCGTGACGGATAACTCTACTCTGCCGCTTTCAGCCAGACGGCGATAACGTGGAATCAGGTCATGCAGTAATTCACCAATGACTATCATCAACTGACGACGATCATGGAAGGTATATAAACGCCCTTTTTTCATTAATGCCTGAATTCTGACATCACTGCGTCTGACTGATTCAGCCATCCATACCAGGTGATACCAGACCAGCATATCGATCATGAATTGATCATTCGCGTAATTAAGCCGCTCAGGCTCTTCCATCATCCAGCGCGCCATTTCAACCAGTCTGGAAAAATGTGGAAAAGGATTAATCAGTTTTTCATCATTGGCACGCAGGCAGGTAGAAATCAGCGTTTTACGTTCTTCCGCGTGCAAAGGCTGTACCGGTGAGTCAAGTGCAATAAGCAAAGGGTCTTTGAGGCGTCCCGTCCCCTTGAAGCGACCTTTCAGCTGTTCATCATAATCAGCCAGCTGCTCCAGCAGGGTGGGGGCAAAATTGACCACAGCTTTGGCGCCGGGCACATTTTCCAAATGCCAGGCCATATCGACGTAATCTTTGATAGCATGCAGATAAGTCCAAGGCAGCTGATACAGACCGCCCACCGGTTCACTGTATTGTGGCTGGTGCATATGCCAGCAGAGAACGACCTTTAATTTATCTGACATAGGAACAACCTTTAATTTATCTGACATAGCGATAATTTTGCCCTAACATTTCCGGGGTAACCAAAACTACGCCTTTAGCTGAAACATGATAACGTTTCGCATCCTGCTCCAGATCTTCTCCGATGACTGTCCCCTCCGGCACCACACAGCCTTTATCAAGTATTACTTTTTTCAGACGGCAGTGGCAGCCGATAGTGACATCCGGCAACACCACACTGTCTTCCACCAATGAATAACTGTCCACTTCTACATTTGAAAATAGTACTGAATGCCTCACTACAGCGCCTGAAATAATACAACCGCCGGACACCATCGAATCGACAGCCATGCCGCGACGATCTTCATCATCAAATACAAACTTGGCGGGTGGCAGCTGTGCCTGATGTGTCCAGATCGGCCATTCATCGTGATAAAGATTGAGCTCAGGCGTCACACCGATCAACTCCAGATTGGCTGTCCAGAAAGCATCAACCGTACCTACATCACGCCAATACCCCGGCTCATTACCCTGTACATCTCTGTATGGAAAAGCAACCACTTTGTAGTTTTTGATCAGATTGGGAATGATATCGTGACCAAAGTCATGGGAAGAGTCTTTGGTATCCGCATCCTTGATCAACTGCTCATAGAGAAATGCAGCATTAAAAACATAAATCCCCATCGATCCCAGTGCCACATCATCACGCCCCGGCATGGGGGTAGGCTCTTCCGGCTTTTCATCAAACGCCACAATGCGTCTGTTAACATCAACCGACATCACACCAAGCGCTTTGGCTTCGTCAATCGGAACTTCAATACAGCCGATGGTCATATCGGCGTTTTGAGCTACATGTTCTGCCAGCATATCACCATAGTCCATTTTGTAAATATGATCGCCCGCTAAAATCAGCACATATTCCGGACCATGATTTCTAAGAATATCGATGTTCTGATACACCGCATCAGCCGTACCGGAATACCAGCCCTGCTCATTTCGCTGTGAGGCCGGCAGTAATTCAACAAACTCGCCCAGAGCACCACGCATAAACCCCCAGCCTTGCTGCACGTGACGGAGCAGTGAATGCGCTTTGTACTGCGTCAGAATACCGACACGGCGAATACCTGAGTTCACACAGTTGGATAAGGGAAAATCAATAATGCGGAATTTGCCGCCAAAAGGTACAGCAGGCTTAGCTCGCCAGTCAGTCAATTGTTTCAGTCTTGAACCCCGCCCACCGGCTAAAATCAAAGCCAGCGTGTCGCGAGTAAGACGACTAACAAAACGCGTACTGTTGTTATCACTCATAGAATATTCTCCCGCCCTTAACCCTGTTATTTATGTTGTAATATCTGTAGCCTGCCATAAGCGAGCTATATTCAGCAATCAAAAAATACCACGGGATATTATGACTATGATTTTTGACAAAAATTTGAATGAAGACATCATAAAAATCATAGAAGCACGTCACCATGATCCGTTCAGCATCCTTGGATTACACCACAAAAACGGCCAAGCGATCGTGCGCGCATTTCTGCCTAACACACAAAAAGCCACTATTGATGAAAAACTGCCGATGCAACGCGTTGAAGGCACTGACTTTTTTCAATGGCAGGGAGAACAAAGTCAGATTACGTGGCCTTATAAAATTCACCGTTTGACCGACAATAATGAACAGATAGCTCAGTTTGACGCCTACAGCATCATGCCCCAGATCTCGGAATATGATCTGCATCTGTTTTCTGAAGGTAAACACTGGCATGCCTACAAGATTCTGGGCGCGCACCCTTATGAAGTGGAAGGCATCAAAGGCACCTTATTTTCCACGTGGGCACCCGGCGCAGAACGCGTCAGTGTGGTGGGCAGCTTCAACCAGTGGGATGGTCGTTGTCACCCCATGCGGGTTCGTGGCGGTACCGGCGTCTGGGAGTTGTTTATTCCGGGCGTGAATCCGGGTGAATTATATAAATTCGAAATCCGTAACCGCGACGAGGGTTCACTGCATCTGAAAATGGACCCTTACGGCCAGCAAACTGAATTACGTCCGGGTACCGCTTCTATAGTAACCAAATCCTCAGCGCATAACTGGCAGGATGAAGACTGGATGGACACCCGTGAACATGCTGACTGGCTTCATCAAGCTCATTCGGTTTATGAAGTGCATATGGGATCGTGGAAACGCCATACAGACGGCAGCTTTTACAGCTACCGGGAATTGGCCGATGAGTTGGTACCATATGTCAGTGAAATGGGCTTTACTCATATCGAACTGCTTCCTATCACTGAACATCCTTTGGATATTTCATGGGGTTATCAAACAACCGGTTATTTCTCACCCACCAGTCGTTTTGGTTCTCCTGATGATTTCAGATATTTTATTGATTGCTGTCACCAGCAAAATATCGGCGTGATTCTGGACTGGGTGCCGGGACATTTCCCCAAAGATGCCCACGGGCTGGCCCGATTCGACGGTACTGCACTGTATGAACATGCTGACCCGAGACGCGGTGAACATCAGGACTGGGGTACATTGATATTCAACTATGGCCGTAATGAAGTGTTCAACTTCCTGCTATCAAGTGCCTTTTACTGGCTGGAAGAATTTCATATCGACGGACTGCGTGTTGATGCGGTGGCATCCATGCTGTATCTGGACTACTCGCGTGAAGAAGGACAATGGCTGCCTAATGAATACGGAGGCCGTGAGAACCTGGAAGTGATTGAATTTCTCAAGCACGTCAACACGGTACTGCATAAAGAGCATCCCGGTTGCATTATCGCTGCTGAGGAATCGACCTCTTACCCAATGATCTCAAGACCTGCTCATTTGGGCGGTCTGGGTTTCTCGATGAAATGGAATATGGGCTGGATGCATGACATTCTGGAGTATATGCAGCAGGATCCTATTCATCGTCGCTATCATCACGACTCCCTGACATTCGGCTTGCTCTACGCCTTTACTGAAAACTTTATTTTACCGTTTTCGCATGATGAAGTTGTGCATGGCAAACGTTCCATGATCTACAAAATGCCCGGCGATGAATGGCAGCGCTTTGCCAATCTGCGTTTGCTCTATACTTTTATGTATAGCTATCCCGGTAAAAAACTGCTGTTTATGGGCTGTGAATTTGGTCAGGGTAATGAATGGAACTGTGAAACCTCACTCGACTGGTACGTGCTCGACTATCCGATTCATAAAGGATTACAAAAACTGGTGGCGGACCTGAACCAGCTCTATAAAACTACACCCGCGTTGCACCGTCATGACTTCGACCCACACGGCTTTGAGTGGATAGATTGTAATGATCGTGAGCATTCGATCCTCAGCTATCTACGTAAAGACGGAAACAGTTTTGTCGTGTCTGTATTTAATTTCACCCCGATACCGAGAAAAAAATACCGTATCGGTGTCCCGGAAGCGGGCAGTTATCAAATCGTCATTGATTCAGATTCCGAATTTTACTCAGGCAGCAACTATCACAATGAGGCCGTTATCGAAAGTAAAGACATTGCCTGGGCAGATCGACCCTACTCCATTGAAGTGAACCTTCCGCCACTTGCAGGTTTGATTCTGAAAAAAACGCATTAGGGCTTGCTAACACTGTTATGGCCAAACAAAAGTGCATTTCCCTCAGCTACTACCAGCAGCAGAAAAAACTGTTGCAGATAGAGCTTCTCAAAGTGCAGCTCTGGGCCAGGGCAACCGGCCAGAGAATCGTTGTGTTGTTTGAAGGCAGAGATGCTTCAGGTAAGGGTGGCACCATCAAGCGTTTTATGGAACACCTCAACCCGAGGGGTGCACGTGTGGTTGCATTAGAAAAACCCAGCGATACCGAACAAAGCCAATGGTATTTCCAGCGTTATCTGCAACATTTGCCAGGGGCCGGCGAAATCGTATTATTCGATCGCTCCTGGTATAACCGCGCCGGTGTCGAAAAAGTAATGGGATTTACCAGTGATGAAAAATATCAACTGTTCTTACAACAAGCTCCGGAACTGGAACGCCTGCTGGTTAATGATGGTATTCGACTTTTCAAATACTGGTTTGAGGTCAGCCGCAAGGAACAGTTTTCCCGTTTTGAGGCCAGACGCAAGAATCCCCTTAAACACTGGAAACTGAGTCCGATAGATATTGCTGCCCAGGAAAAATGGGACGAATACAGCAAAGCACGGGATAACATGTTTCAACTCACTCACACGCCCCACTCTCCCTGGATCATCATCAAATCTGATGACAAACGCGCGGCCAGAATTAATTGCATGCGCCATTTCCTGCACGACTTACCTTACCCTGAAAAGGATAAGAAACTGTCGGTAACGCTGGACGGGAAACTGGTGTATGCACCGCCCTACCCGACATTCAGCCGCCGGGCGGACGATCAGGAATCAGTGTCGTAAATCTCTGATCAGTTTAATCAGACTGGTCGTTGAGCTGTCATGAGCCGAAATTTCCGCCCCATCCTGTAAATCGGGCAGAATCGCTTTTGCAAGCTGTTTGCCCAACTCCACCCCCCATTGATCAAAGGAATTAATATTCCACACCACACCTTGTACAAATACTTTGTGTTCATACAAGGCTACCAGCTGTCCCAGCATTTCCGGTGTCAGCTTCGGGAATAACAGAACATTACTTGGACGATTACCGGGAAATACCTTGTGCGGCAATAGCGCTTCCAGCGCCTTACCTTCGTAACCTTCTTTAACCAGCTCTGCTCTGACTTCTTCGGCGGTTTTACCTTTCATCAAGGCTTCTGCCTGGGCAAGGCCGTTAGCAAGCAGGATAGACTGATGATCACACTCCGGATAGTGGCTGTTGACCGGTAATACAAAATCCACAGGGATCAGCTGCGTACCCTGGTGAATCAGTTGGAAGTACGCATGTTGCCCGTTAGTACCTGGTGTGCCCCAGATAACTGGTCCGGTCTTGTAATTGATTCTTGCACCTTCACGATTGATGAATTTACCGTTGCTTTCCATATCCAGCTGTTGCATATGGCTGGGGAAACGCGCCAGAGAATGATCGTAAGGCACAATGGCGTGCGTCTGGGAATTGAAGAAATTGATATACCAGATACCGAGCATGCCCATAATAACCGGAATATTCTCGGCCAAAGGCTGATTACGGAAATGCTGATCCATTTGGTGCCCGCCTTCAAGCAAACGCACAAAATTATCCATTCCCACATACAGCGCGATCGGCAGACCAATAGCACTCCATAATGAATATCGACCTCCGACCCAATCCCAGATTTCGAACATATTTGCCGTGTCGATACCAAACCTGGCTACTTCTTCAGCATTAGTAGAGACAGCCACAAAGTGCTTGGCTACATCAGCCTGGGTGGTAAATTTGAGAAACCAGGCACGTGCTGAATGAGCATTAGTGATAGTTTCCTGAGTGGTGAAGGTTTTTGAAGCCACCACGAACAAAGTGGTTTCAGGATTGAGTTTTTCCAGCGTGGTGCTCAGATCGGTGCCATCGACATTGGAAACAAAATGCACATCCATGCCTTCGATTGCATAAGGTTCCAATGCATCACAAATCATCGCCGGCCCCAAATCAGAGCCACCGATGCCGATATTGACTATGTCCGTAATTTTTTTACCGCTGAAGCCTAACCAGCCACCGTTGTGTACCTGATCGGAAAATTGTTTCATTTTCTCCAAAACGGCATTCACCATCGGCATCACGTCTTTACCATCAACCATCACCGGTGTATTGCTGCGGTTACGTAGCGCCGTATGCAACACGGCGCGGCCTTCCGTGTGGTTAATGGTGTCGCCTTTGAACATGCGTTCAATCCAGTCCTGCAGCTCAACCGCCTCTGCCAGCTGGATCAGTTTATCGACTGTTTCCTGGGTAATTCTGTTTTTAGAGTAATCAAGCAACAGATCTCCGCTTTTGAGCGAGAAGCGTTCAAAGCGGTTCGAGTCCAGCGCAAATTGCTCGCGCATGGAAAGATATTTCAGATCTGAGTAGTGTCTGGTCAGAGACTGCCATTCAGGTATATTCAAAGGTGTCATATTTCTATATTATTCTTATGTGTTACTTAATTATTTATTCAGGTAGGAAGCCAACTCATTCCAGCTGATGGTTTCCTGCTCGCCTGTTGCCATGGTTTTGACACCAATGGTCTTGTTCGCCACTTCATCCTCACCCAGAATCAGCGTCCAACGTGCACCACTCCGGTCAGCGCGTTTAAATTGGCTCTTAAAACTACCACCACCACAGTGGCTAATCAACTTCAATGCCGGCAACTCATCTCGCAACGACTCCGCCAGTAATGCCGCTTCAGCGGCAGCGGCTTCGCCGACGGCAACCAGATAAACATCATTCTGTTCAGGCTCAGGCAATGCATCTGTCGCTTCCAGCAGTGCAATAAGGCGTTCCAGACCAATAGCAAAACCAATCGCTGTCGCACCTTTACCACCCAGCTGTGCTACCAGCCCGTCATAGCGGCCACCGGCACATACCGTGCCCTGCGCACCAAGCTGATCAGTAACCCACTCAAACACGGTTTTGCCATAATAATCCAGACCGCGAACCAACCGGGGATTGACTTCATAGCTAATACCTACTTTATCCAGGGTCCGGCACAGCTGTTCAAAATGTTCACGTGATTCATCATCAAGGTGATCAATCAGTTTCGGCGCCGCGTCGTTCAGTGTCTGCATATCCGGGTTCTTACTATCCAGAATACGTAATGGATTACTGTAAAGCCGGCGCTGGCTGTCTTCGTCAATCTGTGCTTTATGAGCCTCAAAATAAGCCACCAGTTCTTGGCGGTAAGCCAGTCTGGCCTCGGTGGAACCCAATGAGTTCAACTGTAAGCTAACACCGGTCAAGCCCAGCGCTTTCCACAACCTGGCCGTCATCAGGATCATTTCGGCATCAATATCAGGGCCATTGAAACCATAAGCTTCAACACCAATTTGATGAAACTGACGATAGCGCCCTTTCTGCGGACGCTCGTGGCGAAACATCGGCCCCATATACCACAGGCGCTGGGTCTGGTTGAGCAGACCGTTTTCCATGGCGGCACGGACACAACCGGCAGTCCCTTCCGGACGCAAAGTCAAGCTGTCGCCATTGCGGTCAGTGAAGCTGTACATTTCTTTTTCAACAATATCGGTCACCTCACCGATAGAGCGACTGAAAAGTTCAGTTTTTTCTACAATAGGAAAACGGATTTCCTGATAACCATAACCGCTGAGTACGGTTTTTAAGGTTTGCTCAACTGCCTGCCAATAGGGGGTCTTTTCGGGGAGAATATCATTCATACCCCGAACAGAACGGATAATCTCTGCCACGATTAACTGATGTCCTTTATCGGAATGACTTTATCTGTATCTGATTGTTGTTGGCGCAAAGCGATACGTTTACGTATTTCACGTTCGAGTTCATCGACCAGCGCTTCATTTTCGACTTTATGATTGGGTTTACCATCAACATAAAGCAGGTTAGGTGTGCCACCTGTCAGACCGATGGCCGCTTCTTTAGCTTCACCTGGTCCATTGACCACACAGCCAATAACGGCTACATCCATAGGTTCGGTAATATCTTCCAGCCTCGCTTCCAGTGCGTTAACAGTGGAAATCACATCGAATTGCTGTCTGGAACAGGATGGACAGGCAATCAAATTGATGCCTTTACTACGAATCCGCAGGCTTTTCAGAATATCAAAACCGACTTTGATTTCTTCTATCGGATCTGCAGCCAGAGAAACACGTATAGTATCGCCAATACCTTCCGCCAGCAGCATGCCCAGACCAATTGAGGATTTAACGGCTCCGGAACGCAAGCCACCCGCTTCGGTGATCCCCAGGTGCAAAGGCTGTTCGATCTGATCGGCGAGTTTACGATAAGCCAGTACGGTCATAAACACATCGGATGCTTTCAGACTGACCTTGAACTCGGGGTAATTCAAACGATCCAGAATATCAATATGTCGCAATGCTGACTCAACCAGGGCATCCGGTGTGGGTTCGCCATATTTTTTCTGCAGTTCTTTTTCCAGCGAACCGGCATTAACACCGATACGAATCGGAATGCCATGATCACGAGCACTGTCGACAACCGCCCGTACGCGGTCCTCACGGCCGATATTACCCGGATTGATGCGCAGGCAGTCCACGCCCAGTTCGGCTACCCGCAAGGCAATTTTATAGTCAAAATGGATATCCGCCACCAGCGGAATAGAAACTTGTTTGCGGATCTGACCAAAAGCTTCGGCCGCATCCATGCTCGGAACTGACACGCGCACAATATCGGCACCGACTTTTTGCAAGGCGTTGATCTGTGCCACTGTCGCAGCCACATCGGTAGTTTCAGTATTGGTCATGCTCTGTACTGCCACAGGAGCATCGCCCCCTACCGGTACATTGCCCACCATCAGCTGACGAGATTTTCTGCGTTTAATGAACGTTGTTGACTCCATCAGGACTCAACCCCCAGGGTTAACCGCGCCACATCACCCTGAACATAAGGAGACAAGTCGACAGATTTATCGTTAAAAGTAACCGTAACAGCGGAAGCGCGTCCCAGCAGAATGTTTAACGGCAATTTACTGTTAAGTTCCAGTGACTCATCCGCCCGCATAATCTTACTGACCAGCACTTTTGACTGGGTATTGCTGACTTCTACCCAGCATTCATCTGTAAAGCTGAGTTGTAACGTCGATTGCTCAATGACTTCTGATGTTGCAGTTTCAGTCTGAACCACTGGTTCCGGTCCAGCGGCAGGGCTCATGATTTCCGTAGCAAGAATCTCCTCCAGATCATCTTGATTGCTGACAGGAACATCCGCAGGTTCCGGGGTAACCCTATCCGCAGCCGCGTCTTCGATCAAGGCTACGCTATTGATTGCAGGTGAATTATTGATGGGTTTGACCACACTGCTACTGAAAGCATCTTCTACTTCCGGGGCGCTCTGCTCCATCTCTGTAGGTGCGTCCTGCTCAAGCAGTTGTGTTTTCTGCCATTGTTGGAAAGCGAGCCAGATCACCAGTAGGATAACAGCTACCAACCCGGCTGCCAGCCAGGGAAAGTGTTTTTCACCTTCTGTGCGACCATGAGACATCAGATTCAAGGCCGGTTCCGTTTCGGTGTATTCCAGATTAAAGACCGCCAGCATTTCATCAAATGGCAAGCCAAGAAACTTTACATAACTGGCTAAGTAGCCGCGAGCATAAGTGCGACCATGAAGTTTATCCCATTGCTGGGTTTCCAGGTAGATAACAATATCTTTGGTCAGTCGCAGCTGCGCTGCAACTTCAGCCACAGTATATTTTTTAGCTTGCCGCGCTTCCTGTAGTCGTTCACCGACACCTGGAGATGACGGCGCAACAACCATATCATCGTCAAATCGCTCAGTCATGAATCAATTAATCCCTGGTTTACCATCTGCATCTCATCAGAGTCCGGAAAGCGCGAACGCATAATGAGGGTGTAACTGGAAACTGCATCCTGGTCGCCAAGTTTGCTTTCTGTTTTAATCGCCAGCAGCAAAGCCTGTGGTGTCCAGTTGGCTGCTTGTTGATAGCGCTGAATGTAAGCACGCGCCTGCAAATAGTTTTGCTGCTTGTAACTTAGATGAGCCATCTGAATCAAAGACTTCGCAAGCCGGGGTTCAATTTGCAGGGCCTTGCGGTAATAACCTTCAGCCTTTTCAAGATCTGGAATGCGACTGACACACAAGCCCGCATTTTCCAGTGCCTGCGCACGGCTTTCATAGAGTGAATTCTCTACCGCTTTGAGAAAACGGGTTTCGGCATCCAAATAACGGCCTTTCTGACACAGGAATACGCCAAAATTGTTCTGTGCTTCCGAATAATCCGGTGCGCGTTCAACCGCTTCCAGAAAATGGGCTTCCGCCTTGTCATCTTCTCCCAAACGCTGATACAGCAAAGCAATAGTATTATGCGCGCTGGGCAGGTTCGGATTTTGCTTCAGGGCTTTTTGCAGTTTTTCCATCGCGATAGCAAAGTCGCCACGCTGCAGATAGTTCAGCCCCAAACGCATATTGATTTCGGCCGCTTCCGGATCAGGTGCGATGTATTCAGGCCTGGTACCGCCTGTGCTGTTACAGGCAACCAACGCTGACAATGTCAGCAAAATACCCCATTTCCGTAAGCCTTTGATCATCGGTAAATTACGACCTCCTGCTGAGTCAGACGCTGACCGCGGCGAGTTTTATCCTGCACTTCACCGGCCAGCTGTCCACATGCTGCAACGATATCATCCCCGCGCGTTTTACGCACGGTCGCGACCAGCCCCTGATCCATCAGATATTTCTGAAAGCGAACTATTTGGTTTCTGGACGAACATTTATAGTCCGTTCCCGGAAAAGGGTTAAACGGAATCAGGTTAATCTTGGTGGGTAAATCTTTCAAAATACGCGCCAGATCCCTGGCATCCTGCAGGGAGTCGTTAATACCATCCAGCATCACATATTCGACTGTAATGTGCCGGCGTTGCTGACCGGTGACATAACGTTTGCAAGCAGCCAGCAACTCGGCGATAGGGTACTTCAGGTTCAGCGGAATGATCTGGCTACGTAATTCATCATTGGCAGCATGCAGTGAAATAGCCAGACTGACGTGACAATCCTCACGCAGCTTATCAATCATTGGCACCATGCCGGAAGTGCTGAGCGTCAGCCGGCGCCATGAAATACCATAACCGAAATCATCACGCATCAGGTTCATCGCGGTCACTACATTATTGTAGTTAGCCAGCGGTTCGCCCATGCCCATCATCACCACATTGGTGACTACCCGGTTACCTTTGGGATCTTTACCCAGCGCCTCATTGGCAATCCAGAGCTGAGCGATGATTTCAGCCGCATCCAGATTACGGTTAAAGCCCTGTTGTCCTGTCGAACAGAAAGTACAGGTCAGCGCACAACCAACCTGGGATGAAACGCATAATGTGCCTCTGCCGTCTTCGGGAATAAAGACGGTTTCGATGGCATTGCCGCAGGCCAGCTTGATAATCCATTTGCGGGTACCGTCGACAGAGATATATTCATGCAGCACCTCGGGCAGACGTATTTCTGATACTTGTTGCAGTTTTTCACGCAGATTTTTGCTGAGATTAGTCATCTCGGCAAAATCAGTAACACGATATTTGTGGATCCACTGCAAAAGCTGACGCGCACGGAAAGGTTTTTCGCCCAGTTCGACGAAAAACGCTTCCAGACCTTTCAGGTCTAATCCCAGTAGATTCGTGCTTTGTGTCATATCAGTTTACTGCTTGATTAGCGGGTACGCGCACACAGCTGATCGTCCGCAAAGAAATAAGCCACTTCACGCGCTGCACTTTCAACAGAGTCAGAGCCGTGAACAGCGTTTTCATCAATGCTTTGAGCGAAATCAGCACGGATGGTGCCAGCCGCCGCGTCAGCAGGATTGGTGGCACCCATCAGATCGCGATGAGTCAAAACGGCATTTTCACCTTCCAGCACCTGAACCATGACCGGCCCGGATGTCATAAAGCTGACCAAATCTTTGAAGAAAGGACGCTCTTTGTGTTCTGCATAGAAACCTTCTGCCTGCTCCTGGGTCAGGTGCATCATGTGCGCAGCAACAATCTGCAAACCAGCTTTCTCAAAGCGGGTGTAAATCTCGCCGATGACATTTTTTGCAACTGCGTCAGGTTTGATGATAGAAAGTGTACGTTCGATCGCCATTTTGTTCCTCTATTTAAAGTTTAGATCAGTAAAATCCAATTATTCTACCATTTATGCGTCTGCTGTTATCAATGTTGTTACAGAAATCAACAGGAAAGTAATTTTCCTTTGGATTTTATGGCAAAAGCATTACTATCAGATGACCATTTATAACCAACGACGGAAGCGCATTTTGACTATCAATTCGACATTTTCACGTATCGGCCTTTTTATCCGTAAAGACGATCCGGTCATGGAAAATGCCGTAGTACAGGTCAATGAGTTTCTTACCGAACGTTCCCTGACTGTATTCAGCAATGAGCCGCTGGCTTTTTTACCGGAACTGGAAGTCATTTCAATAAGTGAGTTCCCCCAACATTGCGATCTGACTATTGCTATCGGCGGCGATGGTACTTTGCTTTCCGCCTCGCGCGCACTGGCGGGCACCAATATGCCTATTGTGGGCATTAATGTCGGTCGACTGGGTTTCCTGGCTGACGTCACGCTCAATAATCTTACACACCAGCTTAGCGCTATTCTGTGCGGGCATTATCGGGATGACTGTCGTTTTCTGCTGCAGGCCAGTATCAACGGTGCCGAAGCACCGTGCGGTATTGCCATGAACGATGTCGTGATTCATGCCCATCAGGGCCTGCACATGATTGAATTTGAAACCCATATCAACGGCAAGTTCCTCAACAGCCAGCGTGCTGACGGCCTGGTTGTCGCCACCCCGACCGGTTCTACGGCTTATGCCATGTCAGCCGGTGGTCCGATTCTTGATGTCGATCTGGATGCTGTCGTACTTGCTTCTGTGTGTCCGCACACACTCAGTAACAGACCTTTGGTCGTAGCCGCCAGTAACAAAATCGAAATCACACTGAGTGAAAGCAATAATGTCACTGGCATGGTTACCTGCGATGGCCGACCGGGGCATCTGCTGCAGCCCGGCGATACCATCCGTATCGAACGACACCAGAGTCAGATCAGACTGTTGCATCTGGAAGATCATGATCATTATTCAATTCTGCGCGCTAAACTTGAATGGGGTAGAAAATTGACATGCTGACAAGCCTGAGTGTGAGAAACCTCGCTGTAGTTGAGGATCTGGCATTAATGTTTGACGCCGGCATGACTTCCCTGACCGGGGAAACAGGTGCGGGTAAATCAATGCTGGTCGATGCCTTAAGTCTGGTGCTGGGAGATCGTGCCGATTCAAATATGATTCGTCATGGTGCAGACCGGGCTGAAATCGAAGCCGGTTTCAGTACCGAACAGAATGAGGTACTGCAACAATGGCTGATAGCACAAGAACTGGATGACGACGGTCAATGCCATCTGCGCCGCACCATCAATCGCGATGGCCGCTCCAAAGGCTATATCAATGGTCGAAATGTGCCGCTGAGTCTGTTGCGTGAAGTCAGTGAACGATGTATTGATATTCACGGACAGCATGCTCATCAATCACTGGTACGCCCTCAGACACAACGCGAACTGCTTGATATTGTGGCGCAGACCAAACCGCTGCTGGATGAATTAAAACAGGCTTATCGCACCTGGCAGCAATTACAGCAGCAACTGGCCACATTACAGCAAAAGTCTGAAGAACAGACCGCACGGCAGGAATTACTGCAATATCAGGTCAACGAACTGGAAGCATTGGATCTGACCAAAGACAGCGTGAATTCATTGTTAAAGGAACAATCCCAGCTTGCCAATGCCGCACAGTTGATTAGTGCTGCCGAAGCAGGGCTACATCGTATTTTTGATGACGAACAGGCGGCGGCCTATGACATAATCAGCGCCACCCTCAGCGAACTGGAAAAGCTGCAGGATATCGAACCCCATTTCGCTACCGCGGTAGAAACCCTGAATGCCGCCGTTATCAACCTGGATGAAACCGCCGGCGAACTACGCCATTATCTGGATCATATCGAGCTGGATCCGGCCCGCCTGCATGATATTGAAAATCAACTGTCATTACTGCACGACCTGGCCCGTAAACATCATGTCGAAATTGAAACCTTACCCGCCCATTATCTGCAACTGAGCGAAGAACTGGCAGATCTGTCAGGTATGGAGGCCCAGCAGGATCAGCTACAACAATCTGTCGCAGACAAGGAAGCTATTTGCCGCCAGCTGTGCCAACAAATTCGGGAAAAAAGACAGCAAGCCGCCGCCCCGCTGGCGCAGCAAATCACCGAATCCATTCAACAACTGGCGATACCGGCAGGCCGGATTGAAATCAACGTTGTTCCGCTGGCAGGCGATAAAATGTCAGAAACCGGGGCAGATCAGATCCAGCTTCAGGTTGCCACCAATCCGGGACAACCCGCCGGAGAACTTGCTAAAGTCGCTTCCGGTGGTGAATTGGCCAGGATTAGTCTTGCTATTCAGGTCGTAACAGCCGGCAAACGCAGCGTCCCCACCCTGATTTTTGATGAAGTGGACGTCGGTATCGGTGGCAGTGTCGCTGAAATTGTCGGTCAGCATTTGAGAAAACTGGCCAGCAGCCAGCAGGTCATCTGCATTACTCACTTGCCACAAGTGGCCGCACAGGCACATCACCAATTACAGGTGAATAAAAAACATCTGCATGACAGTACACACATTGAAGTCGAAAAACTGGACCAGATACAACGAGTGGAAGAGATCGCACGGATGCTGGGCGGCGTTAACCTGACCCAGAAAACCCGCTCCCACGCGGAAGAAATGTTGGTTCAGGCTCAGAGCCTGTAAACAGGCTCTGAATCAGTTATACCCGTGACACATGGGCTCTGATACGTGCATTTCCAGGTATCATGGGTATTATTACTGTTCTTGCTGACAGGATTTACAGATACCGTAGATATAAAGGCTGTGATCGGTCATCTCAAAACCCTTTTCTTTGGCAATCGCACGCTGGCGCTGTTCAATCACTTCATCGATAAACTCTTCAATGCGATTGCAGCGCACGCAAAGCAGGTGGTCATGATGAGTACCGTCCTGTAATTCAAAAACAGCATGACCGCCCTCAATACTCAGGCGCGAAACCAGTCCGGCACCTTCAAACTGTGTCAGCACTCGGTAGACAGTTGCCAACCCGATTTCCTCGCCCATTTCCAGCAGGGCCTTGTAAACATCTTCCGCGCTCATATGGCGCAGTTCTGATGTTTCCATGATTTCCAGCACCTTCAATCTGGGCAGGGTAACCTTGAGTCCGGCTTTTCTTAGATCTTGTCTTTCCATTATTATTGTTGCCTCGTAGAAACGCTGCGAATAGAGTATCATCGCAGTCTGGTAATCAACACAGAAATAAATACTAAATGAAAAGACTCGTCGTTTACAGCCTTTCCTTAGCAGTTATATTATCTTTGTCCGCTTGCAGCACCGATAAAATCCCCGGCGTTTACCGTATCGACATTCAACAAGGTAATGACGTTACTCAGGAAATGATTAATAAACTTGAACCGGGCATGAGTAAAAATCAAGTGGCTTTTGTGATGGGTTCGCCTTTGATTGTCGATACATTTCATCCCAATCGTTGGGATTATATCTACAGCTTCCAGCCAGGTAACGGCGACCGCGAACAGCGCAGAATCACCCTCTATTTTGACGATGAAGAGAAGCTCAGTCACCTCGAAGGTAATACCCGTGTCGTTGCCCGTGAAGATATGGCAGTGGAAACCCGCCAGGATAGTAACGTTGTTGTGCCGCTGAACGAAAAGAAAACCGGTCTTTTCTCAGGCATGCTTAATCTTATTGGGCTGGGCGGTGATGATGAGGAAATCATCGAAGACAGTGATGAAAACAACGATCAACCTGCTGAAGATAATGCAATAACTGAAACAGGTAACGCACCTGAAGCAGCAACAACGGAACAATAACTGACAGGCGACCCGACCGGCGGGTCGCTGTTCTTGCTCTTATCCATTCCTCAGGCCGGTTGCTCAAATTGCCCTGATACCGGGTTATAACAAAGCAACTCTCCCGCAGCCAAATCAAAATACCACCCGTGTAAACTCAGGCTGCCCTGCTCTACCCGTTCACGAATACATTTGAAACTAAGCAGGTTATCGAGGGACACCAGCACTGCACGCTGCTCACAGGCTTTGAGCTGTGCAGCATCACTGCTTTGCTGATAGTTGGCTTTTACCCATTCTTTGGCGGGTTGTGCTATCGACACCCAACGGTGAATAAACTGAGACTGCGCCTGGCCATCACCTTCCCACAACGCCCTGATTCCCCCGCAATTGGCGTGCCCCATCACAATGATGTTCTCCACTTCCAGCCCCTTGACCGCGAACTCTAACGCTGAACTGGTGCCGTGATAGTGGTTATCATCCTCACAAGGCGGCACCAGATTAGCAACATTTCTGACCGTGAACAAATCACCAGGATCACAATCAGTCAGAATCGCCGGATCAACCCGTGAATCACAACAGGCGACCATTAAAGTCTTTGCTGGTTGCCCGTTTTTCATACTGGCATATAACCGACTGTCATCTCCAAAGTAAGTTTGTTTAAAGCGTTTGAATCCGTCTAATAATTTATCCGTCGTAGCCATGATTATCGTTTTATCTGAGAAAAGTTAAAAAAGGATTGGTAAGTTTTTCTTGCTCCAGTGTTGTCACCGGACCATGGCCACTGTGCACACGCAAATGTCCCGGCAAAGTCATCAGCTTATGAAGACTGTGTTGCATCAGCTCCGGGTCGCCCATCGGCAGGTCTGTCCGTCCGACACTGCCTGCAAACAGTGTATCGCCAACAAAAATATCATTATCGTCGTAATAGCAGCCCTGTCCGGGCGTATGGCCTGGGGTGGAAATAAAATGCAGTGTGGTCTCGCCCAATTGAATGGTATCGCCGTCATCCAGCCAGTGATCGATACGGCCACATGGGCGATTCATCTGCGGCGCACCAAACCAGTCTCCCTGCTGAGGCAACGTGTCGAATAACGATTTTTCCAGTCGCGGCAGGTACGTATCAACATCATAAACCTGCTGCAATTTGACCAATGCGCCAGCGTGATCAAGATGCCCGTGAGTGAGCAATATCATTTTGATATCAGGCCGAGGATCCAGTGCTAACAGCTGATTGATCAGCGTATCACTCTCGCCGGTATCGACAATCGCTGCATGGCCGCTGGTTTCGTCACGCAAAAGATAGGTATTGACCTGAAAAGCGCCAACAGTAAAACACTGAATGTCCATATCTGTAATGCTTTAGAACACTCCTGTTGGCGCTCAGGTCAAACTAAACTGTTTCAGTCGTTTCGTCAGACTGATCCCACTTCTTGCGAGACTCACGCGCTTTAATGGTATTTTGCTCAAACCACTGGCTCTTGATCTTCTGAGTCCGTGCCAGACTGAGGTTCGATTCATACCATTTCTTTTTCAGATCGGCATGCGGATCCGGATGCATATTGGCTTCATACCATTTCTTCCGGTTGACGCGCGCAGCTTGCAGGTTAGCCTCATACCATTTTTTCTTGGTATCAGAATAGCGTTCATCACTGATTTCATACCAGTGTTTATCAGTCGGCGTATTGTCAAGGTTGGCTTCATACCATTTGCTACGTTTTTCACGCACCTGAGCCAAATTCGCTTCAAACCACTGTCTGGTAGTCTGACTGTATTTTTCATCACTGAATTCGTACCAGTGCTTCTCCGTCGGTGTGTTGTCGAGGTTGGATTCATACCACTTGCTGCGATTCGCACGAACTGACTCAACTGCCGTTCTCAGGTTTGCTTCATACCATTTTTTCTTGGTATTCAGATGTTCCACCATATTGGCCTTGTACCAAGGTGTTTCAAGGACTTTGGCCGGACGTTGATTCGCCTCATACCACTTGGATTGCCCTTCACGGGCAATCTGCACATTATGCTCAAACCATTGATTTTTGATCTGTTGTGTACGAACCAGGCTCAGATTGGAAGCATACCAACGTTTCTTCAACTCAGCGTGTGGGTCGGGATGAACATTGGCTTCGTACCATTTTTTATGGCTGGCACGTGCTTTTTGCAGATTAGCCTCATACCATTTCTTTTCCGTTTCGGAATATTTCTCGTCGCTGAATTCGTACCAGTGCTTTTCCGTGCGAGTGTTATCGAGATTGGACTCGTACCACTTAACCCGTTTTTCACGGGCCTGTTCCAGATTAGCGCGGATCCAGGCTTTTTCAGTATCGCTATATAAATCATCACTGAATTGCATCCAGCGTTGTTCAACTTCGGAAAGGGTTTTGTTTGCTTCATACCACTTACGGGTAGCACGCACAGACTGTACGGCTTGTTGTAGATTAGCGGCATACCATTTACGTTTGGTATTCAGATGTTCCACCATATTGGCTTTGTACCAAGGCGTTTCACTGATTTTTGCTGGTAATTTATTTGCGTTATACCAGCGGGCACCGCTGGCTTTAACAGGATTCTCATTCGCCCGGTACCACTTGTTGCGGCTTTCACGAGCTGTTTTGAGATTCGCTTCGTACCACTTGGTTTTAAAGTCTAGTGTGCTACTCATTTTTCGTACCTCTTTGGGCAGTTAAGTAGTCCGATAGTACCTTAGTTGCCACTATAACGACAAGAAATTAGTCGAGGACTTGATCTACATGAGGACCTATTCATAGCAGTGTTTTTCAGCCTTAACCCGCTGCAAAGCAGCGATCTGCTGCTCAACTTGCAGCATGCGACGGTCTTCTTTTTCACTCACCAGCGCCGAATAGCCTAGATAGCCCAACCCCAGCCAACCCTCTACCACCGGAATACTGTCAAAAACAATCAAAGCCGTAGCCAATTGATTGCTGCCATCCTGATAGAAAGAAGGTTTGTAGCTGTACCGGTAAGGATGCAGCTGGTTAATAGCCATATCGAGCTGATAACAGTCCAGTTCACGCTGTTGCTGTTCAACCTCTGCTATCGGCGGTTCATAATAGATCGGCTCCGTCGGAACCGGCGGCAAGGTCAACGCATAAAGTGGCGTTGCAAAAATCAGCATCACGACTGAAATAGCAAAAAAACGCTTTATCATGATTATCTCCTCATTCGGAATATAACCAGGCTATCGGTCAGATTTTACGTGTCGCCAACTTAATTGCAACGTATGGCGTTTAATCACCCGCGCTGTCTTTATCGTGCTCGTGTTTGTGCATATCAGCCCATTTATGCAAACGCATGACTACGGCCTGATTGAAACTGTCTGCGGAAAAATCGCCATCATCCATGGTTTTTCCGGCCTGAAGCCCGGATAACAGTTCCAGTGCGTCACTAACATGACTGATGGCATGAATATGAAACTGTCCCTGCTCTACCGCCGCAATGACATCCTCCCTGAGCATCAGATGCTGCACATTCGAGGCCGGAATAATCACCCCTTGTTTACCGTTCAGCCCTTTGATTTTGCAGACATCGAAAAAACCTTCAATTTTTTCATTAACACCGCCGATAGCCTGGACTTGCCCATGCTGGTTCATCGAGCCGGTAATAGCCAGAGATTGCTTCAGCGGCAAGCGCGCAATCGACGACAACAAGGCACAAAGTTCTGCCACGGTGGCACTGTCACCGTCGACCTCACCATAATTCTGTTCAAACACGATGCTGGCTGACATTGACAACGATCTATCCGCGGCATAAGTCATGCCCAGATAGCCACTGAGGATCAGTACACCTTTAGCATGAATATCCCCGCCCAGGTCGACTTCACGCTCAATATCGATGATGTTGTCATCACCGAAACGGGCACTGGCAGTCACTCTTGACGGCTGGGCAAAGCTGAACCCACCGATATCCATTACCGATAACGCATTGACCTGACCGATGTGGTGGCCAGCAACGTCAATATCTATAATCGCCCGCTCGATCTGGTTGTAAATCTGGCTGCGTAACCTGTCCAGACGTTGTTCGCGCAAGTTCAGTGCGGTTTGCACATGCTGACGGTTAATCTGGTCAGCGTCGGTTTGCCGCGCCAGAAAACAGGCTTCCCTGAGCAGATCAGTCATATCTCCCAGATGCAGGGAAAATTTGTAGCCATCCTCTATTGAACGGGCGCTATGTTCGATCACCCGGGCAACCGCCTCACGATCCATATGCAGTAATTTTTCCGACTCAATCGTGCTGGCCATCATTCTTGCAAACAACAGATCGTTATCTGCGCTTCTTGGCATATGCTCTTCGAAATCCGCGACGATTTTGAATAAGCCGGCAAATTCAGGATCAAGCTCATATAACAGGTAATACAGGCGACGGTCACCGAGCAAAACAATTTTTAAATCCAGTGGAATCGGTTCCGGCTCCAGTGAGACTGTTGCTACCAGACTGTAAATTCGCTCCAGCGTGTCAAAACGCACTTCTTTCGATTGGAGGGCACGCTTGAGGCCTTCCCAGGCAAAAGGCTGCATCAACAATTGTTCGGCATCGATAATCAGAAAACCGCCATTCGCCCGATGCACTGCCCCTGCTTTAATCAGACTGAAATCAGTGACCAGAGCCCCCATCATCGCCATGTTTTCAACGCAGCCCAGCAGCGTCTGATGATTAGGCAGATTCTCGTAGATAATCGGTGCGCCATGGGTAGCTGCATTATCTACCACCAGATTGATCTGATAACGTTTTAACAGACTGTCTTCACTGCCCGCCTCTTCACTGCTGACATCTTGTTTCACAAAGGCATCTACATTGTTACGAATATCTTTCAGCATCGCGTCAAAATAGCGTTGTAACTGCGGTGACTGTGGATAGGCATGTTTGAGCTTGTTGATTTGTTTGCTGATAATTTCCAAAGCGACTTCATCATTAAGCGCCTGTAATTTTTTCAGATTGTCCCGTTCCCATTCACGTAATTCCAGCAAGGTATGCTGTAACTCTTCGTGTAAATCAGCAATCGCTTCTTCTGTTTGTTCCTGTTGCTGAGCAGGCATCTGCTCAAATTCTTCCGAAGTCATCGCCTTGCCGTTACGCTGTGCAGCAAAGGCGTAACTGCCGTCCTGCATGCGTAACAACACCACACCTTTACGGTCAGCTTCACTTTGTAAGGTGCCGAACAGTCTGACGCGATGTTTACGTGCGGCCTCCTCCAGCGATCGCATGCGTCCCCGGTAGTACTCATCATCGAAGGCCTGGGGCAAATCTTCTTCCAGATGCGCAATAATCGCTTCAATATCATGGCGTAGCTGATGGCCCTGTCCTGCTGGCATGCAAACTGCGGCAGGTTTCTGGGGATCCTCAAAATTATGTAGATAGGCCCAGTCTTTAGCTTTAGGCAGATGCTTGACATGATCTTCGAGGAAACGATTGATCATGGTGTATTTACCCACACCAGCAGGCCCCATCACAAACAGGTTATAGCCCTCGGCATCGATATTGACGCCAAAGTTGATCGCATCCAGTGCCCGCTCCTGCCCGATGATGGTGGGTAATGTATCCAGGTCGGCGGTAGTGGAGAAACGCCAGTTTTCCGGTACACAGTGCTGGTATAGATCTTTGGCCTGCAGTTCGAAGCGTCGTTGCATGGTGTTCCCTGACTGAATGATTTACTTTAAGCTTAGGTCAGCGGCAAGATATAGGCAATAAGCAACACACGGAGTATGTGATGACATCACATGATTACGAAGAAAAACGTTCATTTGTCAGAATGCAGATTGAAACACAAGTTACTTACAGCATCAAAGGAGAAAATGGCATCACTCACCATGGTATCAGCCATGATTTAAGTGCAACAGGGCTGTTAATGAGTTCTGATTATGCGCCGGCAGAAGGTAATGAACTGCAAGTCATCATGAACACGGAAAGTGAACGGTTTCCACCGTTTGTGGCAATCGGCACTGTTCTGCGAGTAGAGCAGGATGAATTACGTCCGGATCGCTATCAGATTTCAGTCGCACTCAAGCAGACCGAATGAGTCAAGACAGGATTGATTAAACCCAGTAACTGGTTCTGGTCATCACTTTTGAAACCTTTCCCATTATTGTGATGACAGCTTGCGGTAAAATGGCCCCGCCTGCTTCCAGCGCCACTGTACCGTGGTGTTGTTCATCAATTTTCATCTGTTCCAGTATAGCTCGGCTTTTCAGATCATTTTCGCTGAGGATTTGCAGGTGCTGGGTCAGATGCTTCACCACCTGGTTTTCCGTCTCGGCAACAAAACCCAGACTCCATTTATCCCCGACTTTTCCCGCCAGCGCACCGATTGCAAATGAGCCTGCGTACCATAGGGGGTTGAGAACACTGGTGTGGGATGACAGTTCTTCCAGCCGCCGCTGACACCAGACCAAATGATCATTTTCTTCTTGCGCAGCCTGTTCCATAGCTGTTCTGACACCGGGTAACCTTGCGGTCAGCGCCTGGCCCTGATAAAGCGCCTGCGCAGACACTTCACCGGCATGGTTGACCCGCATCAACCCGGCAGATTGCTTACGTTCAACTTCAGTGAGGGACTCTTGTTCATGCAGATCATGTCCCGGAACCGGACGATCCGTGATATCGGGCGTACCCAACACGGTAGTTAAGGCCTTATCGAACTCGATAATGATATTGTCAAAAAGGCTGAAGTTTCTCAGTGCCACGATGGTTTTCCTGCTTGCAAAATCTAATACTAAAACAATTCTACATCACCATGTGTCAGTTGGGATATATGCTCAATTTTGCCGTCATCCACTAATTGGCGGTGGCTTTGCACCTGATTACGTCCATGATGTTTGGCATAATATAAGGCTTCGTCCGCTTCACCAATGACATCGGAAGACGACTGTTGTCCGCCAACTTCAACAAACCCGATACTTATGGTGACCTGCTTCAGTTGGGGAAAGCTATGCTCGGCCACCAGTTGACGAATGCGCTCAAAGGTCAGCATCGCATCTTCTTCTGTGGGTGACTTCAACAGCACAACAAACTCTTCGCCACCATAGCGATATACAAGATCATCATCACGGATACACCCGGATGTCATCAGTCTGGCCACCAGAATAATGACTTCGTCTCCGTACAAATGACCGTAACCGTCATTAATCGCTTTGAAGTGATCGATATCAATCAAACCCAACCAGTATTTAATGGCATAAGAGCGTCTTCTGGAATCATTGGGAGAGGAAATCGCTTCAGAAAAATAATCACTCTGCCGAACCAGAATTTTGGTGATTTCATTATCCAGTGTTTCGCGATTGTAGAGCCCGGTCAGCTTGTCTTTCTGGGTTTTCTCAATCAGTGCCAGATAATTTGAATAGACCCTGAGTATTCCGTACACCAGCCGTTGGTCACTGGCAGAAGGAACTAAATCAGTTGCAATCAGCAATACCGCAAAAATATCCCCGTGGGAGTCAAAAGCCGGACAAACCACATTCCAGCCGCCTGTGCTGTCGGCAGCGACTTCAACATCGCCTTTTTCAATGGATCGGGAAATCGCGCCAGAGATTTCTGACTCATTCGGTAACAATCGGGGTGTGTCATCTGATGACACGATGACACTGTTGACACAAAAGGCCAGCAAGGTCACCTCATGATTATCTGCGTATTCACGCACACGAAACAATCGCAAATCCTGTGCTGGAAACAGTTCGTTTAATGTTTTCAACAGGCTTTTTTCAAGCACGTGCCGATCATGGTGACTGGTAATTTCAGCCAGATTGTCCACGATCCTGATGCTGTTTTGAATCATCCCAATTCATCCTGTCTTGCAAAAGTCTGCTGCTTTGCTCCTGTCCAGCAGATAAAAATGTGAACAAGTTCACATAAATCTCATACACAATATCGGCCTTTCTAAGCAAAATCAACTATTAAGCATTGATTTCTAAGGTCAAAAGCCTTGTGTCTTATTTTTGCAGAAAATGTTCGAGGATATCGGCGAGCTCTCTGGGGTGAAACTTGGAGACATAGGCATCGGCTCCCACACCCCGTCCCATTGCCTGATTAGCCTGTGCCGTTAGCGAAGAGTGCATAATCACCGGTAAATGAGCCAATCGCGGGTCAGCCTTGATTTTCTGGGTCAATACATAGCCATCCATTTCCGGCATTTCGACATCGGTCAGCACAGCCTGTATCTCGCTGGTAATATCACGCCCTTCCTGTTCACACTGCGAAGCCAGTTTGCTCAATAATTGCCAGGCCTCAGCGCCATTGATAGCACCGATATGTTCCACCCCCATTACATCCAAAGTTTTCGTGATCTGTTTACGGGCAATATTGGAGTCGTCAGCAAACAACAAGCGGTAGCACTGTTCTTCGCCGATTTTCCGGATACCGTCAAATACAGTTTCATCATAAAACTCACCCGCATCAGCCAGCACTTTTTCCACATCCATGATCATGACCAATCGTTTATCGTTGAGTTCGGCCACAGCGGTGACCAGCCCGCCCAGCCGTTTGGATATCAATTGCGGCGGCTCTTTAACCTGCTCCCAGTTCAATCGTTGAATGGTATCTACCGAACTCACCAGAAAGCCCTGCACATGGGTGTTGTATTCGGTGATCATCAGAATACGAGGATCATCTTTGGATCTGAGCTTGCAAAATTTCTGTAGATTGATAATGGGCACCATATCACCGCGCAAACTGACAAAACCTTCAATACCATCCGGCATTTCGGGGGCGGTGGTGATTTCAGGGATATTCAGAACTTCCCTGACTTTGAAAACATTGATGCCAAACAATTCATTTCTGCCGGTATCATCATTGGTGCCCAGACTAAACAACAGCACTTCCAGGTGGTTGGTACCTGCCAGCTGTGTGCGTTCATCAATGGAGTCTATAAATGTGGCCATGTTGGTTCTCTCAGTCAAATTCGGTTGTGCAGCAACTATCTTAGAACAGTTAGCGGACAATATGGCTATTGCTAAAGTGCTAAAGGGCGCTGGCGGCTCCACCGTCCGGCAAACTATATACCGAAACAACCTGCAAAGCATCAGACCGGCGAAACCATTTACCGCCATTGTTGTCACTGTTAACAGTTAACCGCGAAATAGGCGGGGATATTTCAGCATGAAAACACAAGTTGCCAGTCTTTTGGTTACCGTTGCGTTGCTAACGCTGTCAGCACCGCTATATGCCGATAGCATACGCCTCAATAACGGACGATTGATACAGGAAGGTATGAGTGTGCTGGAACTGCTGGAACTGGCTGGAGAACCCGATTACAGAGATATTCATTCCTCAGGCATCAGCCTGGATCGATTTTCTTCCGGCAAACAAGTTGAAACCTGGTCTTACATTCACCGGGGCTTGTATGTTTTCATAACCATTGAAAATGGTCGTGTCGTGGAAATCAACAAGGAACGTCGCTACTAACGCAGATAATCAAGTCGCAACTGATTAAATAGCTTACAATGGTTATTTTTGAGTGAATGCTGCAACGAATGTTGCTGTTTTCGGAAATGGTGCCCAGGGGGAGACTCGAACTCCCACGTACATAAGTACACTAGCACCTGAAGCTAGCGCGTCTACCAATTCCGCCACCTGGGCAAGAGATGCGCAAAGATACAGACTGAGATAAAAACTGTCAATGACAAATAACAAGAAAAATGATCCTTATCAGGATCGAGAAGCCGAAAAATATGACAACCCCATCCCCAGCCGTGAGTTCATCCTCGAACTACTAAAGCAAAATAATGTGCCGCTGACGCGCAAGAGCATCGCCAAACTTCTCGGCATCAAAGGTGAAGAAGAAAACGAAGCATTGCGTCGCAGACTGCGCGCGATGGAGCGTGATGGTCAACTTTTGCGCAATCGTAAGAATGCCTATGGCATGATTTCCAAGATGAATCTGATTACCGGCCGGGTCATGGGCCATCCCGATGGATTCGGTTTTCTGATTCCCGACGAAGGCGGCGAAGACCTGTTTCTCAGCGAACGTGAAATGCGCGTGGTGCTGCATGGTGACCGTGCCCTGGCCAGAGTCACCGGCCAAGACCGCCGTGGACGCAAGGAAGGCGCCATCGTTGAGGTTGTTAAACGCGGTAATCAGCGCATTGTCGGACGCTTAGTCGAAGATGCGGGTATCTTTTATCTGATCCCGAACAACCGCCGCATCAGCCAGGATGTCATGATTTCGCCTCCCGATCTGCTTAATGCAAAAGCCAATCAGATTGTCGAAATTGAAATCACCGAACAACCCAACCGTCATCGTTCGCCGCTGGGTAAAGTGGTCAACGTACTCGGCGATCATATGGCTCCGGGTATGGAAATCGATATTGCCTTGCGCGATTTCGAACTCCCCCACGTCTGGTCGGTTGAGGCCGTCAAGCAAGCTGACGGTTATGGATCCAACATTCCCGAATCAGCGATTGAAAGCCGCCTCGACCTGCGTGATATGCCGCTGGTCACTATTGATGGCGAGGATGCGCGTGACTTTGATGACGCGGTTTATGCCGAAAAACTCGATTCTGGCAACTGGCGCTTATGGGTCGCTATCGCCGATGTTTCTCATTATGTAGAGCCGCAAAGTCCGTTGGATGTAGATGCGCAGGAACGCGGCACTTCCGTTTACTTTCCAAGTCAGGTCATTCCGATGCTGCCGGAAGCCTTGTCCAACGGGCTTTGCTCGCTGAATCCGACCGTGGACAGACTGTGCATGGTCTGTGAAATGGAAATCAACACCGATGGTAAAACAGAGTCGTACCGCTTCCATGAAGCTGTGATGCACTCCAAAGCCAGACTGACCTACGACAAGGTTGCCGCCATTCTGGTCGACAAAAACAAGACGCTCAGTGATGAATATTCACACGTTCTGCCTGCGCTGGAAACCATGTTTGAGCTGTACCAGACCATGCTCAAAGCACGTGATGAACGTGGCGCCATCGATTTCGAAATGACTGAAACCCAGTTTCTGTTTGATGAAAACCGCAAGATCAAATCCATTGAACCACGTGAACGTAACGACGCTCACCGTCTGATCGAAGAATTCATGATTGCGGCGAATGTCAGCGCCGCCTGCTTCCTGTTGGAAAATAAACTTCCCGTTCTCTACCGGGTACATGAACTGCCGTCCGCGGAGAAATTATCCGGCCTGCGTGATTTTCTTGGTGAGCTGGGTTTATTTCTGGGCGGCGGTGATGAACCCGAGCCGCGTCACTATGCATCCCTGCTGACCACAGCCAGTAAACGTCCTGACGGACATCTTATACAAATAGTCATGTTGCGCAGTATGAAACAAGCTATGTACAGCCCAGACAATATCGGACACTTTGGTCTGGCGCTGGAGGCGTATGCGCACTTTACTTCGCCGATCCGTCGTTACCCTGATTTGCTGGTGCATCGTGCCATCCGTCATATCATCGCCGGCAAAAGCGGAAAGAAATGGCGTTATTCCCACGAAGATATGGTCCAATTGGGTGAACACTGCTCGATGACCAGCCGCCGTGCTGATGAAGCCACCCGTGATGTCAGTGACTGGCTCAAGTGTGAATATATGCGCGATCGGGTTGGTGAAACCCATGCAGGTGTTATCAGTGGCGTCACTGGTTTCGGCCTGTTTGTTGAACTCAGTGATATCTATATTGAAGGTCTGGTACACGTCACATCGCTGAAAAACGATTATTACCAGTTTGATCCCACCGGTCACCGCCTTACCGGCGAACGCACCCGTAAAGTGTATCGGCTCGGCGACACGCTCACGGTAAAAGTGGTCAGAGTAGATCTCGACGAGAAAAAAATCGACCTGGAACTGGTATAGGGTTTGCTGGCGTACAAAAACAGTCCCCGCAGTGGTAAATACGAGATACCCACAAACCCTAAAAAACACAGATTTTCCTTGACCAGAAAAATAAAGGCAGTAGAATTACTTTCTTTCCCAAGCACGGGGTTATCAACCCCGTTATCTTGCAGCAATTAATGGTGAGTGTAGCTCAGTTGGTAGAGTCCCGGATTGTGATTCCGGTTGTCGTGGGTTCGAGCCCCATCACTCACCCCACCTCTTTGCGATATCCGAAACTAACCATTATAAAATACGTATTCGCAAATTAGCCGTTGTACAAAAGCTGGGCTGATAGCCAAAATTCAAGTTTGCACTAAATGAAACAAAGACTTGGCTGACACGGTCTGCATCGTGGCCCATTTCGCTTGCATGGTCATTCCGGCATCCGTATAATGCGCTTCTTCATTGCCGGTGTAGCTCAGTTGGTAGAGCAGCTGATTTGTAATCAGCGGGTCGTAGGTTCAAGTCCTATCACCGGCTCCAATGATATCAAGGGTTTAGCGTGAATTGCTAAGCCCTTTTTTATTGCCTCCCTAAAATACTCCCTAAAATAAAATTGAATTAATCCATTTATCCGGGGATGCGCCGGGAGTAAAATAGAGTATGTAGGACACTCTATTTACATGGCCATCTGGAGGCTGTAATGGAACGGTGCAGATACTATCGGGCAGGACTGAAAAAGAGCAGTGAACTCTCCGTGATGATTAAACATGCGGTTGGCACGAAGAGATGCACACATAAAGACTACACCCCACGAGCAGGAAAGCGGCTGGCGTGTGAGGGTGATCTTTCAAAATGTGAGCTACAAAACCCACCTTATTGACGGCTTACAGTGAAACCCTGTTTCGGATCCAGCCATAAAGAAACTTGCGGTCTTTCTTTCTGGCTTCGGTGAGTGCCAGGTATCGGTCTCCCTGGGTGCAATTCAGTGCGGTGAGCAAAACCCGCTCCCCTTCTTGCCCACGTTTGTGCAGATAGGCGGCAAGCGCATTGATTGTGATCCTGCCGACACGGCCATCAACGAACAGATCCTGATGCTCACCGAGATTGAACCCGTTGAGCCAGCGCTGCAGGAACTCTGACGCACGATGCGGGCCCATGTTGATGCCGGTGTCTATCAGTTCGGCAGCGATAGGCTCGCTGTAATCAAGCACCAGGTGAAAGTTGGGATCGTTGATGTAGCGCTTTGTGTAGATCTGTCTGGCGAATGACACTGGCATATCGATCATCGGGCCGTGATAGCCGTTTTCTCTTGCCACCTCGATGGTGATGCCGTAGTTCGTTTCGCCGCCGGAGTCATGCCGGTCATGCACATAGCCGCCTTCGGTCGCCAGCACGTCATCAATAATGCGGTCGACACGGATCATTGCCGGTCACCCCTGTCGCGCCGTTTATACCTGCCTCGCAGAATCAGGGCTGCGAGCAGGGAGACGCCACCACCGGCGATGGCGGCGACCAGTAGCCAGAAATCAAAAGCTGTTGTCATGTCAGTGCCGCTCCATAAAACGGGTTACCCAAACGCCGGGCGCGCTTGTTGTAGAACCGCCAGCCACCGGCACGAACGCCTGCATAGGCGGCATAGGCTTTTGTGGGGCGCATGCCGGATTGCTTGATGATGCCGTGGAAATGCTGGTCAGCTTCTTTGCGGACTATCCAGTCGTTTTCAATCTGCTGGATCTCATAGAGATAGTCATGCACCAGCGCGGCGATATTGATGTGCCGATCATCGCGCGGGATATACCACCACACGAGCCGGGGCACGCTGGCTTTGTCATAGATAAACCCGATAGGAATGTGGATCTGCCGGCCGTCGGGGAGCTGAATATCAAAGTCGCTGGTCGTTATCCACCGGTCTACAAACTCTCCCGTTACCGGATCCCACAGCCGCTGTGGTGACCGATACTGCATCGGGTCGTAGACGTAATGATTCATCGATACAGCCTCGCGGCCTGATCAATCCAGCCCAGCAGCGTGAGCAGCCGGACTTGCCGTTCGCTGGGCGGCGAGTCTGGGCGCACCTGCGTCACGGCCTGCTCGATGTTGTAGAACAGCAGCCGCAGATACAGCTGGCTTTCGGGGGCGATGTTATCGATGCCGTAACGGATCACCGCATCAGCCAGCAAGGCTTTGACATCAACATCCGGATCGGCATTAACGATCTGTCTGAAGTGCGCCGTCTCGCGCATCACGATATCGGGCGTGATCTCTGGGTTCTCCTGCATCGTTTTCATCAATGCAAACTGCACCGGCACGCGGGCGCTGGATGTCGTTGCATCAATGGCCGCGCAGGCGGTCATCAGTAGCATCAAGCCGATCAGCAATAGTGCTTTCATAAAAACCTCCGGACATAAAAAAACCGCCGGGTGGCGGTTGGGTGTGGTGCTTATTTGGCGGTTACGTGTTAAGCCGCGTCCTCAATGGCTGGGGCGGCCGGTAGTTGAGTTTCAATCTCGTCCCACGTTGGAATGGGTTGAGGGTTATCGGTGGCTTGTGATGCTTGCCACTCATTTAAAATCGCGTGCGCCGTGTCCCATGTGTCAGCCACCCAGGCGCCCAGCGCCTCAGCTTCCAGGCGGAACTTGTTATCATAGCCCTGATACTTGGCAATCGAATCAATGCTGTTGTACGTGCGTGACTGCGCTTCTGCGTTGAGTCGCTGTTCAATTCTGGCGTCATAATCTGCGATGACATTAGCAGTGGCCTGCTCGAACGGCAAGTCTTCTGGCGGCAGGTATTCGCCATCGTCTCCCAACTGTGGCCGTGATTGTGTCAACCGGTCATATTTCGGCATGACAGCGTCGTCGTGCAGCGTGATGCCGTTATCACTGCGCCATTTGTCTGTTTGACCAGATAGCCACTGGACTGATTTAATCCGCACCCCGTCAATGACGGCAGGGAATGTTATTTTGATATTGTTTTGTCTTGCGTACATTATATGCCCGCCTTAGTCGCTAAATACGCGTTGAGATTGTTTCTTTGCGCTGTTGTCAGCTCTGTATCTCTAATCACCGCGCCATACAGTTTCCCGTCAAAATAAAACGGCCCGGCTTGCTGCCGGCCCAGCTGGATAAATCGGGATGCATTAAAGCTGCCGCCGGGCGTGAGTGTCGAAGATTGCGCTGTATTGTCAATATAACCCCTTGCAGTAGATCCGTCATGAGACATGATAAACACCTTGGCTGTTCCGTCTATTTCAGAATCAAGATCAATCGCGCGCGTCGTCCCGTCAGGCGAAAAGAAGGAGTGTCTTTTTGTTCCTGATCTCGTATCAAAAAACATAACGATGCGCCTGCTGTTTTCCGGCGCTGCCTGCTGCTCTGCGAGAACGCCAGCTAGCGCCTCTGATTGATCTGATGCTGCGGAAAAAGCCATAGAACCCTCGCCATTATTCATCAGCGGCGCGGTCAGTGCCGAAGTCTCAAAATAGCTGGCACCATCAAAGTCAATCCAATGAAGATTACCGTCTGTCCCATAAGTAACGCCGCTGCCACCAGTTAATATCAAATTCAATCCGTTTCCAGACTTATCATCTATCCTGGCAATTGACTGTCCACTTGCTGTTACTGGGGTTGTGCCAGCAGTATCTTGCCATAGCGTTGAAATATCTGAAGGGACATACAGTCCGCCATATTCCCCATTGGCAAACAACTCTTCAGGGTCAAAGCCTAAATTCAAAAACTGAGGATTAATGCCGCCAGGAACAGACATTACGGCCCCACCGGATATTTAGTTGATGCGTCGATAGCGGTTGAGCTGATGACGCTGTAATAAATAGCTCCTTTCTCCCCCACTGCCATGCCGGAAAAATCATCTAAAGTTGTGGGCCAGTAGGTGCCGTAGGCGAGCGAGTCACCGGCGTTGGTTTTGGAGACGCGGATATAACCGGACTGTCCGACCGGCATGGTGCTGGGGTTGGGCAGTGTGTTGCTGCCGGTCAGGGTCAGATTGTAATTATTGCGCGCGGTCAGGTCTGGCGCGGTGTCTACGGTCAGCGTATCGGGCGGGCCGGACTGGCCGCCGGTCCATTCGTTGGCGGCGGATTTTTGGGCGACTTCTTCCAGCATTTCCTTGGTGATGCGCATTTCGATTGCGTCACCGTCGGCAAAGGCCAGCGCGGTGGTGCCCTCTCTGGCGCGGGTCACGGTGAGATCGTTGGTGCTGATGGCCGTGATATCGACAATCTCCACCGCGTTGTCGGAGGCGCGCTCGATGGTTGCCCGGACGGTTTTTCCGGATGCGGGCGTCGGGAAGACGCCGCCGTCGGTCACGGTGATGGTGGTGTCGGTATCGGCCACCGCGCCGCTCAGTGTGGTGGTGGCATTGTTTTTAAACAGAAACTCGGGCATGGTGACCTCTGGTGCTTAGATCCCTCGGCTGCGCTCGGGATGGCAAATTAATAAAGATCGGGATGACAGTTATCAGGGATAACTATTTATTTGGGCCGATGCTGGTCCATGAATGTCTCGGTGGCATCGCCTGCCCCCTGATATGTACCATCCTGCCCATAAACGGTGGCCCGCCCCGTGGGAACACCGCCGACGGTCTCGTAGATCATCGTGCCGCCGTTGGCGGTGACCTCTACTGATCCGGTGCGGCCATCGCCGAAACAGAAATCCACTTTGCTGCCGCCTGCCCCTGCCGGGGCTTCGCTGTCGTATTGGTTGGTGGTGAACTGGCCGTCTATCAGCGCTAGGTCATAGCATCCATCCTCTGGCCATTCGCTGGCTTTAGGCACCGCTGCAATGCAGGCGTCTGAAGGCACACCGACAGCACTGCAAGAACTTCTGTCGAGGTTTTGTGTTATCACGCCCGTTCCAACCCCCTCATCGAAGGCTGACCACTGGAACCGCCACCTGACGTCACTTATTTTTGTAAGGG
Organism: Methylophaga sp. OBS4; assembly: GCF_026319305.1. Classification (GTDB taxonomy): domain Bacteria; phylum Pseudomonadota; class Gammaproteobacteria; order Nitrosococcales; family Methylophagaceae; genus Methylophaga. The sequence goes on along the minus strand of NZ_JAPDMV010000006.1, from coordinate 46,303 downwards.
GTGAAAAAACAGAAAAGCCGTCGATCTCAGGCATTGCAGTCAGTGCTGCAATAAAAGAGTCATACAGAACCGGAACGGCTGCTTCCTCGACAACAATGACAGAACCGTTGGCGGACGTGAATGTCGAACTCCAGTAATAATCTGGATCAAAATTCTCATAACCTTCAGCATCCGGAGGCGTATCCGCATCCTCCCAGCCTTCCGGCGCCGGGAAATTGCCATCGGTGTGGAAGTTAATGCATTGCCCCGTGCTGCAGTCGGTGGCACCGTTCATTGAGCGGATTGATGAATCATAGCCATCTGGCAGTGAGCCGTCCGGATTCGGTGCGGCTTGTGGCCCGTCAGTTTTATCTATGATGTCTTCAATGTCATAGTTGCCCTGCTGCGTTGCTGAGTCGGGGTTGCCGACTGTACCGCTGCCGCCGCGGTAGAATGTGTTGGGGTCATCCGGATTGGGGGCTTGCTGATCATTGCCCTGTTCCTGCTGCTGCGTTTCCGAGTTTGGCGCGTTGCTGGTAGGCGTTTCTCCGCTACCACCTGTGCCGCCTCCCAATGCGTAGGCATTGGTGACCAGCGTGACTGTGCCGCCAAGCACGGGGTCACGTTCCTGATATTCACCTAGGGCGCCCTTTCGGCGGGTGCCCCTGGCTATTCGGCGGATGTTATCGGCAAATTCTGTACTCATCAGAAGTTCACATCCAATGGATCATTTTGCAGCACCACGTTGTAGCTATAGCTGTCAGATGTTTTCTGTTGCTTACGGCTCATTTCATCGATGTCCGGCGCTTTCAGCGTGCTGTTTTTTACCGGAGGTGTGGCATAACTGGTGCCCTGCCCGAGCAGCCCACCACCAGATCCGCCGCCTTGCCCCTGATACAGCTTGTACGTCACATTCGATCCGGGGTTGCCGACCAGTGGTGCGTCCAGTATGGGGAACGACAGGCTGTCCTGAGACTGACCACCTTGCGCGCGTGACAACGCCAGCACTACATTCGTGGTCGCCCGCTTGCTCTTCGTGTTCAGCTTATGGACGATTTGCTTGACCTTGCCCCGGCAAGTGATCGTATCGGTGTTGATCGCTACTGTGTGATATAGCTCAACATCCGGCCAGAAGTTGCGTGACCTGAACGCCACCGTATTCTCGCGGTGCGACTTGACAATCGTTGCCTCACAGATTGAAAACCCTGTTTGCAGCGCCTTCTTGTAGTCTACTGCGCTGCCGCTTTTGTCCAGGTAATAGTCGCCGTTGCCGGCAGAGATAAACCCGCTTGGCGACTGGTATGTCTCGTTGCTCTCATAATCCTGCGTGTCATACTCTACGTCATAGCCGTAGCGGTTAGTCCGCTCGATAGCACCATACTGGCCGATCGACTGTGGGGCGTTCAGTGTGACGGTGATGCTTTCACTGATATCCTGTGCCCAGCGTTTCGCTGCCGTCCAGTTTGCCGACAGGCAGAATATGGGTGCCGCGCTGGAACCCGCCACTGGTTCATAAACCGGATTGCCGCTAGCGTCATAAACAATATCGCCATTCTGATCACGCACCACCTTGACGCTGCCGAATCCACGCGGCGGCGTCCAGATAAATTTCCCATTGCCACAGTTGTAAACGCCCGCATCAGGCAGATAGGTAAAATCAATCGTGCTCGGTTTGACGGCCCACGGAAAAGAATCCAGCGTCTGATACACGCTATCAATGCGCAAGTAATCAAGCCCCTGCACTGTCATATAGTCACAGAAGGCGGGGGCTTCAATTTTGAAGCTTTTCTCCCGGTGCCGCAGACGGGTCCATCGCGCCTCGAATTCCATGCGCACGCGATTAACCAGCCTGGACCGGGTGGATAAATTCAATACCGGTATGTCGTTGGAGATATCGCAACGCTCCAGCGTAAAATCCGGTGTCGATTTCGCCAGCAGGCTGGTGACACGATGCTGGCCGTAGCTGTCAAAGTCCAGCGCGTGCGGTGTTGTCTCCAGTCGCTGCCGCAACTCCTCGGCCGTGTCTTCTGGTGTTTCGAAGATGTCAGGGGACCAAAAGCCCACAAACTTCACCTGGCTGGACAGTTGGGCATTGACCCTTTCCTCGCGGCGGTCAATGCAATCAAGCCGGATTGTTTTATTCACCAGATCTGTGCGTGGATAATCAATCGTGCCGGTGAATATCCGGCGCGTGCCGGTGTCGGTATCCGCATCGATGAGGATCTGCTTGCCGTGCCAGGCATCAAAATCCTGCTGACCGGTTTTGTTGACCAGCGTCACTTGCGCCAGCGCCGACGCGTTTTCGTTGCGTGTAACCGTTATTTCACCCCCGATCTCACACAGCGGCACCAACTTGCCATTGATAGTGATGCGGGCATCCCAGCCAAAAAGATCCAGGTGCGATGCGCTGGCATTAGTATCACGCACCCGCTGCTCAAACTCGACCGCAATGCCTGCGGCCACCGCCTGGACAACCTGCTCGAACTCGACAGCGATGCCACTGCCAACGGCAGAAAACACCACAGACTGCTCGAACTCGACCGCAATGCCACTGGCGAGAATGCCGACAAGCTGCTCAAACTCGACAGCCGTGCCCGAAGCGACGGCCCCAACGCTTTGCTCAACCTCGACAGCGGTGCCCGCCGCAACAGCAACAACAGACTGCTCGAACTCGACCGCAATGCCGCTGGCCACAATCGGCCCGCTGGTAGGGATATGCCCCGGGCCATTGATGGCCTCGCCATTAATGCCGGCGCCATTAATTAGCATGACTTAGCTCGTTGCTGATTCGATGATTTCGTTGAACTGAAATGCCAGCTCCGGGTTACCGGCATTGTTGCTGATGATGTCTACCGCGTTCTCTATGCGGATCCACACCTCAACTGCATTGGCGGTACCACTGTTAATCGTGGCACCAAGCGACAAGGCGGCGCCCGGCGTATTGCCGTCCAGATCAGACTCACTCAATGCCAGCGTCATTTCTGTCGGCTCATGGGTTTCGGATGTTAACTCCCACACCACGCCGTTATCATTTACCGTGGAGCCTATCCCGGATGTTGGCCATGTAGGTTCTGACGAGCCAGACGTGCCACCCGTGGTGCATACATAGCGAAACCCGTTTTGCACGGTGGGCTCCACCGTATCGCCAGCCGAGTAGGCTGTACCCGCCTCCCACTCGGCCAGCTGCTCAACCGGTGTAAGCGTGATATTGTCCACCCCGGGATCACTGTTCGCCTGTAGCTGCCGATTGGATACCGTGCTGCCCAGATAGAGCGTAAAGTCCTGAGGGTTATCACTGAAATTAATGTTGTGAGTGAGCTGGTACAGATTACTAAACGGCGTGGTCAGCGCTGAGTCTATGTAAAATTTATAACTCAGGTTGTCCAGTGATGCATCGCGTGACATGTGTTTTCCTCAAATGCAAGGCGCAAGCGACTCTCCACGGTTAAGTGGCTTGCTGCGCCCTGGGTTTAATTGCCGGCCGCGGCGCGGGCCTCGTCGTTAACGAAGTTGTTCAAAAAGTCCTGCAGGTTACTGATCTGCTCGCTATTGGCCTGAACCTGCGCTTCGACGACATTGCCGTTGCCATCATCCAGCTTCAGCGTCAGCTCGCCGATATTGGGCAGCTCCTGCTTGATCACCTCGGCCATGCTGCGGGTGCTTTCGTCTATGGTCTTCAGGTAATCCCTGCCCTGCTCGGCGAGCTCCTTCGCCTGCTGGAAGTAGTCCTTGAACATTGACACAGGGTTATTCGGGTCGCCCTGCCCGCTGGCTGTCGGCAATTGCCCCCGCTCCAACTGCTGAATGATGGACTGCCGAACAGCAATTGAATCGGGGTTCAGCCCTGAGTTGATCTGATCCTGCACAATCTCTTTCAGTGTGCTGATACGGTCATCCAGGAACTGGCTACCGGAGACCACATCCGATTTCGCCAGATTCACGTACTGTTCAAACTGGAAGTCCAGTCCGGACAACTGTCCGGAGTTTACAAACTCCTGTGTTTGCTGGAGCTTTTTCAGGTACTCATCCTGGGCTTTTGTTTGCTCTTTGGTGAGATCAACGGAATCCGTTCTGAACGTCTTTTCTTTGTTCTGCGTGGCTTCAAACTCGGCCCTTGCCGCTGCCATATCCTGTTTCATTTTATCGGCCAGGTTTCTCAGCCGATCACCGCCAAGCGGGGCGGTCAGATTTTCATTGATTGCCTCAATGCCCTGAGCGGCCACATTGGCCTGAAGCTGTTGAAACTCACGCATTGCCCGAATATCTTCGGCATCCACAGCCAGGCGCACAGTCGGTATCTTGTCCAGAATTTCAAGCACCCTGGCGGCGCTGCCTGCAAGCACCTGCAGCGCACCCGCAAATGTTGCCACCATTGCATTGCCCGCAATGATAAAGACGCGCTTAATACCGTCGACCGCATCAACGACAAACGCCGCGCCTTTGATCATATTGTCAAACGTTGTTTCAGCAACCTTGTCGAAGCCACCCATTTCTCGGACGTTTTCTTCAATCTGTTTGCCGATATATTCCAGATAAGGGGCGGCTTGTGCAGCCAGTCGCTGCTTAACGCTATCGACGATATCGCCGAAGATGCCCAGCGCTTCATTGGCTTTTTCTACCTGGCTGGCTTCGAAGTCACTCAGCGACAAGCCCAGCTCTTTGACATCTTTAGCGTATTGCCTGATCGCATCGCCGCCCTTAATAAAGAACTGAGCGGCTTCTTTTTGCTCAAACCCTAAGTCCTGGGCATAGCGGGCGGCCTCTGCTGAGTTGCGTGACACCGCCTGGATCCTGTCTGCGATGACCGCGAGACGCTCATCGGCCGGCAGGTTGGCCAGCTCCGTCAGGTTCAGGTTCAGTTCTTCAACGGCTTTAACCGCTGAGCCACGACCCAGCGCTGCCGCACCAAGTCTGCGGTTCAGCCTGTTGAGTGAGGCTTCATAACCGTCAATCCCCGCATCACCAAACGCCATATTCAGCGCAGTGATGGAGTCATACGTGGTGTCAAGCGACCGCGCCAGCTTGGCCTGCGAATCCACTGCCTTCAGCCCGTCAGCCGTGTACTTGATCAGTGCGGCACCGCCTGCGGTGATCCCCGCGCCCAGCGCCAGACCAAATGCCTTGCCGAACTTCTTGGCGTCTTTCAGCATCTGGTCGGTGTTTTTCTTTACCTTGCCCCGCGCTTCCTCAAGCGGGCCGGTAAAGCCGCCGATCTTGGCGACCAGATCCAGTGTTAATGTGCCCAGTTTTGTCGACATCAGTCCCACATCTCCTGCAGCTGCTCAAGCGTCCATTCAGGTTCTTTCAGATACGGCATTACGTCCCAGGGATATTTCACGTCCTGATCAGCCGGGCGATGACGATTGACAAACGCAGCCATGAAATTGCCGATGGCCATGTCCATTCGCATCATCGGGTTTAAAGGGCCGTGTTGATTGCGGTAATTCAGCCAGGCAAAGAACTCCGGGATGCTTATTTTCTGCTTCGCTTCCGCGATGGTCTGGCCGCCGATGCCGCAGAGGACGAGCTCGTGCCAGACCTCGTCGAGCTCCGACGGCGCTTCGTCTTTCCCGCGTAATGGTTGACCTCGCCCACCACGTTGACCAGCGCAATGAATAGTTCGCGGCGCATCGGCCCGCGTTCGGGATCTGCCGCACCGGTGATATCGCCAGCCGTGAATACTGGCTGACCGTTTTCATCACAAACACACAACGCCACCTGACGCGACAACCGTTCATCCATATTCATAGCAGCCGAGTCATCCACTGCAGCCTGATAGGGCAGCTTACGGACGAAGACCTCAGCCTCCAGTTCCTCGCCATCCTGTTTCCATTTCACGGTCTTCTTCACCGGTGGCCCGGTGAAATTGTCAGCATTGAGCAGCTGACTCGCATCAAGTTTTGTTGTCATTAACTAGCCTTTCTATGCCAGCCACTATCGCTGGTGTTTTTCTTGCGCTGTGTTGTGACCTGTGTGCTTTGCACCGCATTCAGCTCAAACACAAACGGGAAGTCTGCGATATAGGCGTTCCAGGAAAAATATGTTCTTGTAGTCGGAAAGACCCAGTCACCATTGGAGTCAACTGTAGGAGCGGCAGAACCATCAGGCCAGCCAATTGCCCACTTGGTGTTATCTACTGTGTCATCCTCATACAGCTCATGCATTCGCACGTGACTGTCTTTGCTTGGGTCAACATTGATCGTGATACTGCCCTGACCGGGTGTTCTCATGCCCGGCTTATAATCACGCTCTGTATCTTCGAGACAGGTTGTTTCTACCTGCTCTTTAGGAGAAGTGCCGGGCGTAACGTTTGTCGCACACTCAACTACGACAACCGAATTATCGGCCGGATCCATCATGTAGACATGCATGCCTTTACTTACTACTGCCATTGGTATTGCCTCCGAACGTAATGCCTCACGGCATGAAAGAAATCGGGTGCGCCCGCTTCTCTGTCTCCCGACAGTGATTAGGGCGGCTTAAACAAAAAAGCCCGCACAGTGGCGGGCTTCTTAAACTCAATTTTTATTAGTGCTCAGTTGTCTTGTTGATTCATTAAGCAAAATCTTTCAATGCTTTCAATAAGGCCAATCACAATGTATGTGAATGAACTGATAACCAGCAGTGCAACAAGCATTGCCAATATAATTAGAATCATCTCGGCACCATCCACTCAACATCAAAAGAATAACGATATAACCGTGTGCCCTGCTCTCTGCCGGTACCGCGCCAGGCAACAATATTTGCAGCGGGTTCGACGGCGTCTCGCAAGGACTTAGCCAGCGTCTCGACCGTGTACTGATCTTTGGCGTAGCAATCGAACTGGATGTTGTAGCTGTCGAGATCGGGCAATTGATTAATGTAGTTCTCGGGGGTTCCCCCTATCATCTGCCACACAACAAACGGGGCATTAACGCCTTGCTCGGCTTCGTCCTGATACAGCCTGTCACCGATAATGTCCGTGACCGCTGTGCTGGCCATGCATGTCTGAAAAACCGGTGGCGTCATTTGCCTGCCTTCGCTGCGCGCTTGATGGCTCTATCCAGCCCTTTGCCGTATTGCTTGATGAACTCGGCCTGGGCTGCACCCACATTGCGGCTGAGCGCGGGACGCATAAAGGGTTGTGCCCGTGAGCGACTGGTGCCGAACTCGACCAGACGCCAGTGCCAGGTATCACCACCGGGGTTGTTTGAGCTGCCGCCAGTTGAATACATTTCACCGACACGACGCTTACGACGGTTTTCGCGTGTGTCTCCATAGGCACGAGCACCACCACGGACGCCGATTCTGAAACCGAGATTGCCGGTCTGTTTGAACCGCTTGCCGTCCCATCGAGTGGCGATATTTGCCGCGATGTTATCGGCCGTCATCGGATCGTCAATTTTCTGAGCATTGGAGATAGCAGCATCACGGATGATGTTGGCTGCCTTACGCAGAGCCGCACGCCCCGACTTGTAGCGAATATCTTCGGTCACCGCTTTGAGCTTTGCGTTGATCTGCTCAGCACCAAGCAACTCAAACTGTACGTCCATCAGTCACCCTCATTCATGCCTGCAACGCACTTGGTGCGCCACTCTATTCGGCCCGTGGTATCTGCTTCAATGCTTTCAATGTTGTAGATTCGTCCGTCGACCCGGATCCGCATTTTTTGCGTTAACCCGTCAAACCAGCGGAAATTGATACGGGCATCGATGCTGGCTTGCTTACTGCCTGACTCGATACTTTCTCGCCCGGGGCCGAGCAACACTTCTGCCGGCACACCGTCCAGCGGCGTATCGCTATCCAGCGAGACAGTCTGCCAAGTTGTCGTTCGGCGTCCTTCACCGTCTATTGATGCAACTGGTTCTTCGATCGCAATGCGGTGCCGATACTTGCCTGCCTTGACTTGATACATCAGACGCCCAGCCCGATCCGATGCTGGAACAACAGGCTCATTGCACCGGGGTTATCTGCCAATGATCCGCCTTTTTCTCTATCACTGATTCCATCCAACACAACCATGATAATGGCCTGCACCACTGTGGCCGGGACCGTGTTCAGCGTTTCACTGGAACCCGAATCCACATCGATGTTACTAACAATCCACGGTACAGACTGGTGATCACTAATGCGCGGACGGTTCATATAGCTAGCAGCCTCAGCTTCGGCCGAGTCAATTTTCCCTTGTATCCAAACATCATCAGCATCGTGATAGATAGCGGCCTGCGATTTAACTAGTGATAAATCAACGTAACTCATCGCACCCTCTTGAATACATAAGTTTTAATGCCTTCACGCCCGATGTCTGTTTCCATCTTGTTATGCATGACATAAGCGAAGCCGAGCGAGTGGAACCAGCGCTGCAGGCCTTCATGTGTCCAGTACCACAGATGCTCACCGGGTTTGTAATGCTTGCTTTGCAGCACGTCATCAGCGTCCTTGTAAATCGGCATCGAGACGAAGACCAGGCACTTGACCTGAGCGATCAGTTTTTCCGGCTCCGGGATATGTTCCAGCGAGTCCCAGCAGGTAATGCAGTCGACCGGTTCAACATAGGGGTCACAGAACAGGGACTCCCGCTTGAGCCAGTTGACGGCCTTGTCATTAACATCAAAACCGAAACAGCCTTTCTCTTTAACAAAGCGTCCAGCCCCCACGCCGATATCCACGACTTCGCCATTCCAGTAATTCTCTACCAGGTTCACGCGGGCATGATTCAGCCTGCTGCCCATTTCCGATGCATCCAGGCTCAGATAGTTATCGAAGTAATCTTCGTCATAGCTGATGGCCGGGGCCGTGTGATAGCCCATGCCGTATTCCGGCAGCCACACCAGCGCATCAGAATTGATAGCCAAGCTGCTCAATTTCATAGCGGTAAAACTCGCCTATTAATTTGCGTGAATAATCGTCGTAGTGATCGCGGTAGCTTTCGTCACTCTGCGACCGGTTCAGGTGCGGCAGATCGCCTTTCAGATCAAAGTCCAGGCTGAGCCGCTGGTAGTCATCATCCAGATGTTCATATCGGAGAACCCGATCAGCACCACGGCACCAATAAAACTGAGGCTGCAACAGCAGCACATTGGACTTTTGAAACACTTCAGCAAAGCTGCCATGTGGCGGCAGATCTTTGTCACCCAGGCGGAGCTTGTGAAGATAGAAGCTATATAGCCGCGCCCATGGGTTGCGCACCACCGCAAATGAAACATAGCTCTGGCATACAGGGTATTTCGCATGCACTTCCTCCAGCGTGTCGTGGACGTTGATGCCATTAGGCCGGAACTGAGGCGGGATATTATTGCCCACGCCATTGTGTTTAAAATCACGCTTGCCGGTTAAGTCCAACCCGTGCGCCATGCTCAGATGCTTGCAGATCGATGTACCGGCATTCTTGGGTATATGGATGAAGACCAGGCGTTTCTCATTAGATACAAACGCCATGCCGCCACCTCTCAAACTGCGCTTTGTGATTACTGATTGTTTTATTGCACTGATGTCGCTTATCGCTGCATCGGCAGAAGTTGTCCGGCATCGCAAAGCCGATGCGGCTACAGTCCTGTGATGGATGCGTTATCAGCTCCGGTGCGTTAAATGCACCATGGCCGCCCAGCACCACCCAGGCTGGAATGCCAGCCGCTATCGCTGCAGGGACCAACCAGCCCACACCACCAACTATCGCCTTGGCATGCTGCACCAGCGCCATCAGCTGGCTAACATCAAGCTCACCCTGTAAATATTCGATATCCGATTTTGGGAGTGGACCGTCTGGCCATTCCACGTTGGGCACGATATCTGCCACACTGACAACCTGGTAATCCCTGCCCAGCGCTGCTGCCGCTTCGTTCACATACTCAGCCAGCGGATTGCGACTTTGTGCCAGCCACTCGGTTCGTAGTGTGACCGGGCGAACAATGATGTAATCGCCGTCAACCGGGCTTGGCCCGTAATCTGGCAGGGTTAACGGTTCCGGCTTTAAGCCGATCTGCTCTGACATGCCATGCAGGATGCCAGTTTTGCCGTACTTGACCCTTACCCCACTGGCCGCCTGGGTTCGCCAGCGATATGAAGGCTGGCGTTCGATATTCTTTTTCTGTGTCCTTAACCGTGTCTGCGGGTTAATGAAGTGAATGTCTTGCTGGTCCTGATACAGCTCAGGCCAGGGTGTTGTTAAATACAAAGGCCGCGGAAGCTGATTGATAAACGCTCGCTGGTAGATATTATCGCCCAGACCGAGCATGCCTTTTAGGTGCATAAACTAGGCGGCCTTCCTTGGGTCATACCCCACAACACGGGGATCGTTAAGCGCCAAAACTCCTGTGCCTTTACAAAATTGACACGACTTTTGACGGAATAATTTAGCCGGTATAACCCCATATCCACCACATTCAGGACATAGGTAGTCATTGCCATCAGACTGGAGACGTCCGTATTTCGAAACCTGCGCGTACTTGCTTGTTGGGCTGTAATAGTTTTGTTTTCTCACTTAGCACATCCTCCAAAGTTTCAACAGGCCAGATATCAAGCGCTGTTTGACGTGACGCATTAACAACTTCCAGATCCCCGACATACTCTTTCATCTTCTTGAATTGCGCTGACCATTTATGCACACTGCCGGCATTGCCGAGCGGCTTGGGGTGGTCGCCGTGGTGGTGGGCTTTGCCATCGGTCAGTTGGCAGTCGTACCCCAGCAGGATGACGCGCTCAGCACCGAAGTGTTGTGCCAGTGATATAGCACCGGCACCACTGTTACCGCCGTGAAAAAACCTGACATGGCTTGCACCGAAAACACCTTCAGTACTGCTCAGACATTCGCCTTTAAATCCACTGTCACGAACCTGCGGCCAATAGTGATTCCACCAGGCGCGATCCATGCCATACAAAACATCTGCCCATAGCACTTTGGCAAACGTGGTATTCGTTACGATGACGCCTCTTTCTTTCCGAAGACGCGCCCTAGAAAACCGGTTTTCTTCTTCTGCGTATCGCCACTTTCGGACTCGCTCGATGTCTGCATCGGTGAGGCTTGGGCCGCTGGCGATGCAGACGACGTGTTTCCAGCGGCGTTGCCCTTTACCTCTGGCACCGGTGCCACTCTGGTTTCACGAACCAATCCGTTCTTGATCAGATCATCGGCATAGCCGTCTTCACATTCGAATGGCGATGAGCTTGGGTTGACGTTCTCGCGGGTATCAGACCGGCGAAAACTTTTTATCGGTGCGACTATCTTGGTCATTGCTTTGCCCCAATAAAAAAGGGGCAGCGATGGCTGCCCCTTTTAAGTGATTACCGATTACTGATTAGCTTGCGCCGCTCAGGTTACCGTGAACAAATGCCAACGGACGTTTTACTGCCAGGGCAAGACGTTCTTCGAACAGGATGGAAACCATGTTCTTGATGAAGTCGTCTTCGTTTTCCGTTGACAGATAAACCGCTGCATTCATGCGGTCATAGATAGTCGCTGCAGTGGCGAAGGCACCGACCATGAATTGACCTGATGTAATCGCATCGGACTCGACCACCGGCAGACCCCAGAGACGGGCATCAGCACCATCACGAGCCGAGCTGAACAGGTAGGCATTGTCTGCGTCTTTCAGCAGTTCAATGGCTGCCCAGTCAGCAGGGTTCAGGACGATACCTGTTGCGCCATAAAAAGACTGACGAACCTGCAGGATTGAGCGACGAATCACATCAACCTGTGTATCACCTGATTGGGTCAAATCAGTATCATAGTCGGTGGCCTGTGGAATCATACCCAGCAGATTAACGCCGGTGCCATCGCCAGACAGAAGCTGATCTTCTTCTTCCTGCCGCAGCATTTCGAAACCTTCAGTATCAACTTCGGCACGCAGTCTCTGAAAGTCTGCCAGCACTTCGGCTGAGGTTTTGAAGTAATGCGCAATCTTACGAACGGCAGTTTCTTTACGATCGTAAGTCAGTTCCGATTTCGGCTTGGCACCTGTTTCAGATACGGCAGCAGCGTTGTTGGTGCGAACATTAGTTTGAACCCATTCGACCAGGTTGGAGTCAACCGGCACGGTCGGGATCAACGTCCGCATCATGCGTGAACGATAAGGATTGCTGACCAGCTCAGGGTCACGGAACGACCAGATGCCATCACCGGCAGAGGCCGCACCGCTGGTGATATCTTTCAGCTGCAGCGGGACAGATTGGCCTTTGTGGTATTCCTTTTCAGCATAACCCTTGGTGCCTTCATGCTCGATGAGCATTTGACCGAGAGATTTGACTTCAGGCTTGCCACCCTTGCCACGAACAGCTCGTTGCTCCAGCTCAGTGAGGCGGGTTTTGATGTCATCATTGAATGATGTTTCCAGACCTTCCTGCTTTTTGCTGAGCTCAGCAATCTGGTTTTTGACGTCATCTGAGATCTTGCCGTGCTCTTTGAACTCGTGTTCAGATTTAGCGATGGCATTGTGTAGATCGGTCATTTTTTTATTCAGGTTATCCTGAATACCCTTGAGTTCTTTTTCGACCTCCGCCGCCAAGCCTGTTGGCTCGTTAGTATTTTCTTTACCCATTAGTGGATACCTCGATTAAATTGTTGGAGAGATGCCAATAAAGATTTGGCTTCTTCGTTGCTGGCAGGCTCCCCCCGCAACAACTTGCCCAGGCCGTGATTGGTGATCGCGGCGGCCTGGGTTTTCGAGAATCCTGCCTCACGCAGGAAGTCCTCAAATTCGCGCTCAGTCGGCAGTTCGCCCTGAGTCAAAATGGATTTCACGGCATCGACTTGTGCCGCCTCATTAGCCGGGAAGGTGACAATAGAACCTTCCCAGAGATTAAGCTTGGTAAGCCGACGAAGACGATTGTCCTTGTCCCACTCTTCGCCGATGGTTTCAAAGCCGATACTCATGCCGCTGATGACCTTTTCTTTTAGCAGCTCATAGGCTTCTTTGGCTTTCTGAACTGTGCCAATCAGCAATCGGCCTTCAACATACAAGCCGGTGTCGTCTTCTTTCATTTCCGTGAATGGGCCGATGGGGCTATCCGGTCTATGCTGCCAGAGTATGGGTGGCAGGCGGCCTTTGGTTGCCCAGTTGCCCAGCGACTCGGTAAAGGCGCCGGGCATGACAACTTCACGGTATGAATCGACATTGCCGAATACGGACAGATAACCAGAGAACTCGCCTTGCTGATCGAGCTCTTTGATCTCCAGTGGGAATGATTTATGTTTCATCGCTTTCCTCTCTTAGCCAGTGGCGCAGTGCCGCCTTGACGGTTTCGCCCTCTCCGGCTTCGCCGAGTTTGTCGAGTGGGATCAGGTTTGATTGCACGGTATAAATGTCACCGCCTGGAATGTTCGGCAGATTTTCCAGCCTTGCTACTGTGGTCCGGTTCATCCAGCCATTCTGCAGAGCAGTGCTATAGAACTGGGCACGGGCTTGTGTATCTGCCCTGAGCAGGCCTTCAACGCTGTACTCTGCATACATGCGGTTACGCTGGGCCGGGGTCATCAGTTGCGCCCAGATTGATTCTTCAATTCGCTTCAGCCAAGGGCGAAGACCGTATTGCAGGAACCAGATATTGATCTGTTCACTGGAGCTGGCCCAGCTGCTAGCTTCATCTTTGACCCCGACCATACGTCCCGGCACGCCACACCAGCGGCAGATCTCTTCTGCACTGAAGTTACGTGACTCCAGAAGTTGGGCGTCCTTGGGGTTGATGCCGATCTGAACCGGCTCCATGCCACCCTCAAGCAAGGGTGACTTACCGGCATTCATGGCGCCGGTGATGCTTTCCATGTTTTTGCGGAAGTCCGTGCGTTGTTCAGGCTTAAGGATTTTGTCAAACTTGAACCCTGTCACTGGCATCAAGCCGTTTTTGAATGTCTTGTTAGCGGCCTGCTCGCTGGCCAGTGCAGAGCCAAACACTTGTACGCCATATTTAATGACGCTGAGTCCGAACTTGCCACTGATGGTAAAGCCGGGCAGATGGTAGATTTCTTCTTCAGGTATCTCCTCGGGGGTGCCGCTGTCATTGATGTAGCGGTACCAGTAGCCGCCTTCTTGCTTCTTTCCCCATGTCAGCCGGTCAGTGACAAGCGGTTCCAGCGACACCAGACGCTGCCCGATATAAAGCTTTCTGGCAAAGCCGTTACCAGTCAGCATGGCGTTAGCGACCAAGGTTTCCCAAAACAGGACGGCTGTCATATCTGCATTCGGTTTTTTACGAAGCAACAAAGACAGATCGTCTGTGACTTTCTTTCTGCTGCCGTCTGGTAGTTCCTCATACAGGTTCAGGGGCAGCGTTGATATGGTTTGGGCTATCAGCCTTACGCACGCCCAAAGTGTCGACAGGGTCAGCATCTTGTCGGCTGAGACGGTGATGCCGGTGTCTGATGTTGCGCCGAACTGGTTGGCCCATTGGTCGTAGGTCAAACCGAGCCACCGCTGCACCGCCGACTTGAGACGGCCGGGTTTGCGTTGTTTGTTCTTCATACGATGATTGGGTCCAATAGAAAGTCTTCGAGATCGCCGTCATCTTCATCTGGCCGATAAGCAGCGATGAACGCCATCAGCGCCGCCACAGCGCCGTCGATTTTGTTATCCTTGCCTTCCTTGACCGGGCGCATCATCTTGCCGTCGCGCGTTTCCTGGGCAACGACGTTGCCAAACATCCAGGTCAAACAAGGGTTGCCGTCGTGGTGGATCCGCCCCGCCTTGAGCAGTCGTTCAAAATCACGCATCGGCGCAGAGAAATTGCTGTATGTCTGGCCGACTTTGACGGCTTCCATGTCGTGATGTTTTTGCAGGCGCAGCGCCATGTCGGCAGCGCCGTGCGGGTCGTAGAACACGTCAGGGATCAGGAACTGTTCAGCGTCATCTATGATGTCGTGTTCAACATCATCGGTGTCGATATAGTCTCCATCACAGGCATAGAGGTAGCCGGCACGGACCCATTCATCGTAATGGTCGTGCTCTGCCACCTTGGCTTCTGTTGTGTAGTACCGGCCAAAGAAGTAATAGTGATCAAGCCCATCTGACTCAATACGGCGGAAGCATTTAACTGCTGCAGTCAGGTCGTCAGACTCTGACAGGTCTAATCCCAGCTTGGCTGTTTCGCCAGTAAAATCGTCCGGGCTCAGCGTTGAGTCCGCTGCTCTGGACCAGTCCAGCATGTTCAACCAGGCATTCTTTGCAGTCACCCAGATGTTGAAATGCTTGGTAAGGATTGAGCTGCGCTTCCTCGGGTTCCTTTTTGCTGTCTCGACTTGTGACTTCAGGTATTCCATGTAGACTGAAACACCCGCATTTGGGTTGGCTTTGATAATGCCTTCTTCGGTCATCCACTCTTTTTCGATGTCGTCTACGGTGTAGATCATGCCGTAGAGTTCTTCGTCTATGCTGTGCCCTTCAAGCACGGCTTCGATTTCCTTTTGCAGCGCGTAGCCAGGGCCAGCCGTGTTGTTGCCAGCGGTGGTGATAGCCAGCAGCAAAGGCTGTTCGCGTGCACCCATACCGGTGAGCATGGTGTCATAAAGCGTGTCGTCAGGATGCTCATGGAGCTCATCCAGTATCGCGCAGCTGGGTGAGGCACCATCACCGGGCTTACCGATGACGGGTTCAAAGCGTCCGCCGTCTGGCAGTCTTCGGCGGCCATCAGCCAGTGGCTTTCTGCCCGGCATGTCGACTTCAATCTTTTTGGCGTGAGAGGTTACACCGTAGGTCCTGCAGAAGGCGGGTTGCTTTTCTGCCATCTTCTTGGCAGGCCGATAAACCTCCCAGGCTTGCTTCTCACTGGTCGCGCCACAGTAGACTTCGGCACCATATTCGCCATCTTCAACCAGCATGTATAAACCGATGCCAGCAGCTTTGACTGATTTGGCGTTCTTACGCGGGACATAGAGTCCGGCGCGGCGGTACTTTCGCAGGCCGCTTGCCTTGTGAACCCAGCCGAATATCATGGCCAGGTTGAACTTCTGCCAGGGCTCCAGCTTGATGCGGTTTGCTTTGCCGCCTACTGCTGCCCATTTACCCTTTACATGAGGGAACAGTTCGATGAACTTGATGATCCTGACTGCAACTTCAGGTTCGAACTTGTATGGGAAGGCCTTTTTCTTTGAGCGTTTCAGGTCATTAAGGTGTCGTTCAACGGCCAGCTTTTCCCATTTGCATGCAGGTCGCTTGCCTGACTTGACGTCTTTACAGTAGGACTCGACGTCCTTGATGTGGTCGGTCATACACTGCCGAAGTCGTCGTCATCAAACAGGCTGCCCTGCTTGTCGTTGAACCGCAGTTCTGTCGCCGGAGACAGTCCAAGTTGAGCAACCAGTGAGTTCCATTTGCGCCAGTCATCGTTCAGCTGCGCCACTTCTGGACGGCTTTTATGCTGTATACCGTGACGTCCGGTGGTGATATATGACCATTCATTTTTATCCAGGAACACACGCCACCCATCCATGCGGGCCTTGACCGTACAATACTCAACAACGAAATCGATGAAGTGACGCTTCAGTCTGTTGAGTTTGCTCAGCTCAGGTGCCAGACGGTTCCAGACTTTCTGTTCATCCTCACCGAGATCCGCCGGCATCAACTCATTAGCGATCGCGACGTGCTTTTCGTGCTCCTTCTCATTCGTCAGGACAGAGGGGTGCGTGGCCACGTTAGATTCTTTATATCTTCCGGCCATAACTATTCCTCTTCATCACTGGATTGGCACAGCCCTGAACCACATCGATGCTCTGATATGGCGCTAACTCAGCGACTGCATCACCTTCCAAGTGGTGAAACTCTTTTCAATTCTTTGCGTATAAAAATGAACTTGAGGGGGCGGTGTTCGGCAGTTGGTGTTGGAACTTTCTACCCGCCCCTCCCCGCTAGAGACTCTGCATGGGTTTTTGCCTTATCACATGCCGGGCAAATGGTTTGCAGATTTGCATCGTCATCTGTACCGCCTGCGGATAGCGGGATAATGTGATCACAAATCCCAGCGTTTCTGCCATGGAGATTAACGAACGTTAACTTGCCGATCTTTAAGCATTCCTGGCATCGGTAATTATCTCGCTCGAAGACTGCCTTGCGCTTTCTTTGCCAGGGCCTGCCACCGCGCCCTGACATTTTATGGATAGGCTTTTGCCAGGCTGGGCGGTCAGGGCATTGCCCTGCATGTGCCTGCCGGCATCGGGCGCACCATCGCTTCGGCTTGGTTGCCATTATTAGTTTTGGATGACGGGTTCGCCATCCAGATACATCTCAGCGCCGCCTTCAGTCTCGCCATCATCCTCACCGAATGCTGACTCTAGTAACTCGGCGTTGACTTGTAGCACTTGGCTTATCAGATGATTGTTCTGCTCCATCGCTGCCGCCAACCTGTCCAGCCTTTCCGTCTGGGCTTTTAGTTGCTCCAACAGTTCTTGCATCTGCTTCACCTTTAAGCTTGCTTGACACATTACGCACAAAACTCTTTATCTTCTGCCGCCGCCTTTCACATCCGCAAGCCATGGCTACCCCTCGCTATGATCCACCTGCCTCTGGCGTTCCATATCATCCACCGTCATGTTCTTAATCTTGATGGAGAGATTGCGTTCTCGCACGGTCAGAACGCCAACCCAGATCAAAAACATTAAACTGACCAGGCTGGCGATGGCTGGCACCAGTTCCATAAAGGCGGCTGCCGCCACAAGGATATTTCCGCCGGTCAAAGCCATGAGTAGCTTTGTCAGGGATGACCATACGCCATCGCTTACCTGATGAAATTCTTGCATCGGCCTTCCTTACGGGCAATAAAAAAGCCCCGACAACTCAAAGAATCATCAGGGCTTTGTTCAAATACTTAGTCACCAATCGGCACTATGGGGCTAACCGTAATATCTATTTGCGCAAATTGCAAACTTTTTTTTCAACAACCAATTCTTCCGGTGGTTCAGCAAGCATAGACGGATAAGCCAAAGCCATAGCGACCTTACCGATTGCGCAACCAATCACATCATCAAACTGGTGCCGGCTCATGCGGATACCCTCCTCTCTACAGCGCCGAAGCACGAAGCTGCGGTTGCACGTAACGGGCTCATTGGCCTTCATCCTATCCGGATAAGGCTGGTAATACATCTTCACCAGCCTGCTTTCCTCGGCTGTCATGCAATGCACCACCACGAAACCAACCGTTTCCGTAATATTATCGTGCCAATCGACAGGGATACCTCTCGCCTTTGGCACAAAGTTAGCCTCGCGTGGATAAGCCTGCGGCCCGCCATACCGCTGCCGCCTACCCCACAGAGCCAAACACTGGTTCGCAAACTCTCTATCCGCCGGATGTCCATACATCAGTGCTTAACCTCCACGCTCTTACCTGACAACTGCTTCTTGATGCTATCCAGCTGCTGCCTGCCATAATTCAAATCACGCTTGACCGGCTTCCTGTCCTCAATCACCTGATCCACATAACTCACAAAACTGGACAGCGACGGCGGCATTGCATTGCCAAGACACACAACCACCGCAGCACGAACATCTCGCTCCGAGTGCTGCTGCAATGAATTCAGCCACTCCCCGGCAATCGCCTCACACCCTGCCTGGCTACCCATGCGACGGCGCCACTCATCCCGCCACCGCTCCTGAAAGCGCTGAAACACATAATCCACCACACCAAACCCGCGAGGCGGCTTGATAGATTTATCTACCTTGCCTCTCCCCTCACCGGCCATGCTCAACAACTGCTCATGTCCACTTTCAGCCATAAACACCCCCACTACGCACTATGAACCTGTGCCACCTTGTGCCGCCTTGGTTCGGAACGACTCCCAGCTGAACTCAATCAGCGCCCCGCCATCCTCACGCATCCGGTCGATAATCCTAGCCCCAAGAACCGGATCCAGATCCGGAACACTCAGGTTGGATATCAACACCGTTGGCTTCATCCAACCATAGCGAGCATTAATCACATCAGTCAGCAACAGCAGCTCATCATCGGTACCGCTTTGAACCCCAACCTCATCCAAGATCAGCAAATCCAGATCTCGAAAATGATTGATGGCCTCCTGAAGCTTTGTTTCAGAATCCTTCCGATAGCTCTCCCGCAGATTGCGAATCATTTCCACCACAGTCATAAACACCACCGACTTGCCTTTACTCTCGTATGCCATGCCGATGGCACAAGCCAAATGTGTTTTCCCCGTGCCGGGCCCACCGCTCAGAATCAAGCCGCCACAACCGCCATCACAAATTCGCGAAGAATAAGCCCTTGCTCTGCGAAGCGCCGCCTGCTGTCCTGTATTAGTAGCCTGGTAGTTATCGAAACTACGAGACCGGAACCGCGGCGGTATCCCTACACGCTCAAACCGCTGAGACTGCTGCTTACGCTTATGATCCAGACTCACCACCCGCGCCTGCTCTGTCACCTCGCGCTGGTTCTCTTTTGCCGTTGCCGCCACAAACTCCCTGGCGCACTCAGGACAAACACCTGATTCAATCTCAGCACCACCAACCGTCTTGATGGTCTGCTCATAAGTGATTTTGTGTTTAGTGCAAGAAACCTTCATCGCTAATCCTCAGTGTTAAACCCATGCCCGGCGTCACCAGGCGGACTGTTGCCAGACTTCGTAGAAACCAATCGCAACCCATTGCGAGGCTTGTTTCTCTCCTGCCATGACTCCTTGAATCGTTTTTGCTGAATGCAATACTTCACAAACTCCGCATCCCAACACTTACTCGTGAATCCTGAAGACTCATTCGCATTGACGAACTCCTGAACCAACTGCTCAGCAAATGGAATTGGCACCATCGACCTGAACAATCTCGCCTTTACCTCAGCAGTAATAGAAAAATCAGGCGGAACAGGCTCCCTCTCGCGCGTGCGCGTTTTATGTGTATATGTTTTAAGATCGGGATCCGGTGGTATGTCGCACTTCTCAAGGTTGCCCTGTCGGGCTTCCTCCGGATGGTCTGCTGTAGGTGCTGCCGTACCTCTGCTTCTTTCCGACTCTAAGGCCGCGTTTTTACTGGCTTCCCGCTTCCGCTTGCCCTGCTGTACTTCCTGCTGTACTTCCTGCTGTACCTCTGTCGTGCCTCCTGTCGTACCTCTGTCGTACTTATTTCGGACAGACGAATCCATATCAGCTAAAAGACAACGGAAAACGAGACAAGCAGACCTGTCACCATGGCCTGAAACCCGAGCAATCAAACCGACATTAATGAGTGTGTTTACCGCATGCCGAAGCGCCGACACTGAAGGCTGATCAGAACCATTGCGGCCCTGCGTCTCATGCACCTCCACCTGCTCGCGGATAGCTTGGTAACTGATCCTCTTCGTCCGACTGGTACGGATACCGACCACACCACTCGCATAATCCATATTCGGACGAATCGCCCGCATATAAATCAACTGAGGCAGCCACGGCAGCCCCCAAAGCGCCTCAAGCTCATCTGAATTGAAAGCAACCCGATCAGCCATGTTTACGCCCGTAAAAAAACCAGTGTCCAAAAAGCGCTATTGCGTGACCATAAATAGGAACAAAAGACCAATCCAATGGACTGGTAATTAATGCGGTAGCAATCAGATACCCCAGCGATACACCGCAAAACGCCTCGACATAGGAGAGCAAGCTCACAGCGCCACCCCCTGCCGCCGCAACCGCTGCAACTTCCGAGAACACTTAGGATGAGGCTGACTAGAATGCTTCTTCTGCCCGCACCCCGGACAAATCGTCCGTATCGGCAACCCGGCCGACTCATGGCGGCAGCTATCGGCTGGCGTATTGTCATCCGTATTAGTGCTGGATCCCATATTGCGCGACATCAGGCATTCTCCTGTTGGATATACTCATCAATGCCATCACCGTCATAAACAGGGGTAAAGGTCAGCACGCGACCCTCAGTCGGGATAGGCTCAAACGCCTCGGCCATGACGGAAAGAACCGTCAAAGGCACCTTATGCTGATTGCCGTAATCTCCAACACAATCAATCACTCGAACATCCGCGCCGTGATAGCGCGCGACATCGATATATGGTTCCAGCTCATCCAGCTTCGCGAACACATCACTCACCACCACATCCTCGCCACGCGACAAAGCAAAATCGGCCATCATCAAAACCCAGCCTTTTGCCTGCTCAAATACCTGCATATCGAACCGGTACCGGCCCCGCGTATCGCAAAACAAATGATCCGGCTCATAATGCAAATGTTCAGGGAAATCCTTTGCCGCCTTAGTGCTCTTGCCACTGCCAGGCAAACCACGAAGCACAACCAGCTCAGACCGCTTGAAGAACTTAGCCTTTTTCAGCCTTACACCCTGCGGCCTAAACGGTGGCACGTTATGATCTGACGCAACCATATAACCTCCTCAACAATCTCACCGGCAACCCAAACAACCACGCCACCGACGACACCAACACCATCACCGCCGACACTACAGCCAACGCCAGAAATGCCAGCACAAACAACACCCACACCAAAGGGGCCGCGCCGTTGACACCCATACAATCAAAGCTCCGTTTCATGCGTGCCCGGCGGTTGGATATCAACCCCCGGCTTCTTTATCTCCTGCAACACATCCACCTGATGATTTGCGTGCAAAGGGCTCGCCGCAGCCATCTCCGCAAAACTCACCACGAAAACAACCGCCAGGAACAAAACCAAGCCAACAAGGCATCGCCAACAAAACATCACACCACCCTCATCACCAGCACATCGTTATGCACCCGCAACACCTGCCGCGCGTTATCAGCGTGATGTACCGTTGACATCACCCGGCCCTTAGCCCGCAACACCCACAACTGCACTGAAACCTGATTATCAGCAACAAAACGAAACCGATCCCAATTAGCTAAAGACTGCATCGTCTGCACCGCTAACCCTCCCAGCGTCGCGAAGGATGCCTCAATTTCAGCTGACTGCCTGTTCTGAGCCTGGCCCCTCCACGAACCCGCAACCGATTAAGCGGAATCTCAGGGCCGGAATCAGACGAAGACGCATAAGCCTGCGAAGGCAGCACCGCATTACCGGCGCTGACCAGCACCAGGCACAACACCAAAATCTGCCGCGCCCTGACCATGCCGCGCACAAAAGCCGCCGTAATCGCCTGCCGGGAATTATCCACACCCAGCTTCTGGTACGAATGCAGCAAATGCGCCTCCACCGTCTTAATCGACCGATGCAAAATCACACTCATGGCCTGCTGAGTTTTGCCCTGCACCAGCAACGCAAACACCCGGTTCTCTGCGGGCGTGAGCGGCGACACATCACTATCTATTTCAACCTCAAAATCCATGAGAGGCCTCACTTTCAGGGTTTCCCCCAATGTTTACGGAATAACGGCGAGCGACAATCTCACCAACGGAATAAAAAACAAGGGCCCGCGAATGCAAACCCAAGAACACAACCAGCCGCTGAAAACAAAAAAACCGGTTGCGAGAGAGAAATCGATATATGCCAAACACAGACAACAAATCCTGCGCCAGGCGGGCTACCTGCTCAGCATAGAACTGCAACATCAGCGCCCGCCCCGTTCGACGAGCTGGACAGACGCCGAGCGGAAAGCAGAAACCAGACTGAGACTTGCAAAATGACATCACCGCAGCGCCTCCCGAATCTCAATAAACAACAAATACAAATCGTGGATCCGCTGAGCGACAGACAAGTTTGGATCTGTCAATGCGCCATCAGCTATCAGTTCGACATCATTCTCATCAATACCCGAATGTCTCGAAATCCACACAGGCGGAAGCCCCGCCCCGATCATTTCGTTAACCTCGGCGGCAGGATTCATGCTGCTGACAACTTTTTTCTGTCAGCCTTGAGCGCCCCATCCGTCAGTACCTGGATCTGGTATTGCCGCACATCAGGAATGTCATCCCAGTTGTTCACGGCCTGCTTTGTGATACCCAGGGCGTTGGCCAACTTAGATGCGCCGCCAAAGTGTTTGATAGCTTGATCTTTAGTCATGGAGAAAGTAAATCATGGTTTACCGCATAGAGTCAAGCATAAGTTACCCACAGTCAATTAAAATTGACAGAATGAGCGTCGGAGATAGAGTTAAGCATGCAAGAGAGAGTGCCAAGCTAACAAAGGCAGAGCTGGCGCGCGCCTGCTCGATCAGCAAGCAAGCAGTTGGCCAAATCGAGAATGGCGCAACCAAGTCGCCCAACCCGACGACACTGTTTGCTATAGCGAAAGCAACAAAATTTAATGCCGAGTGGATTGCTACAGGGACAGGAAAAGAAAGGCAGATCGCAAGCGGGCAAGGCGAACTAGCTAAAGCCAGACAAGAAGTCAGAGAGCCGTCACCCACCGGTACGGAACATGCTCAAGTAAACGATGACGGGGTAAATCGTCAAAATCGTTTACAAATAAGGAGCGTTCCAGTGCTTAGCAATAAGGAAATAATAGAGGGCAAAAAACAAGATTTGCCTGACAGGCAATATATCGCTGCACAACAAGTCAGCGACCAGGCATTTGCCTACCCGGTGAAAAACATCCCCAACCCCAACGACCGTTATGGCATCGACCCCGACATGTATATCGTGATCGACCCTGATGCTGAATGGGAAAACGGTAAACCGCTACTGCTGCAGGACATTAACCAGAACCTGATAATCCGCCGTTATGAAATCGTCGGCAGCAAGCGCTACTTGGCGCCCTATAACGACAAATACGACCCGATAGAAATGGACGACAGCTTTATCGTTATCGGAAAAATAGTCAGCCGTCACGCCGTCTATTAACCGCCCTGCCGGCAGGGATGCCGGCCTAACGCCTCCCCTGCACGATCTTCTCCAGATTCCCGTTGCGGAATATCAGATAAGTATCAAACTTGCCATACTCCGAATAAGTATGGCGCTCCATGGCATCAGAACGCGCCTGGTAATCACCACCCTGCCGCGAAAAGCTACCCGAAGCCCGCGACTCCGTCCAGCGGTAAACTCCGTCACTCGGCCCGCACACATCCTGAACCTCATACAAGCTATCGCCGACAGAAACAAGGCTATTCCCACACCGATATGAATGGCTGTCTGTCCTTGCCATAACGTCAGCGCTGATCAGCCCTGCCAATATCATCATCCCTAACCGCATAAATCCTCCCGTCTATTAAGCCAAGCGCTGCTGGCCTGAACCATAATAACCATGCCCGTGATCATCTTCCCAATATCTCGAACATAGACGGTTCCCCTTTCCTACTGCACCTATCACGCAAATAGGCCGACACATCACCCGCCCCGGAAATGGTAAACCCCGCGGTCACTGGATCACTGTTCGGTGGTGACACCCTGAACCAAGCAGAATCAGCCCCGACCATCTTATACAGCAATCCCCCAGCCAGTTCACGAGGATAAAACGTAGCCTCTCCACGTCCGGATACCTGCCACTCATCCGTAACACTGCTCTTGTCGCCAATCTTCGACACAACAAAAGCCGAACCCTGACCAATATACGTTTTCCAGTTCACATATGCATCAAGCCGCCCGGCTTTGCAGCGCATAACAAGCTCTGGCTGAACCTGCTCGCCATATTCAATAGTTATAAACTCAGTCGAGCGAGCATAAATCAGCGTGAAATGTTCACCGGCGGCATCCAGCCCATCCTCCAGAACTGACCATGCGCCGATCTTCTTGCGCCCCTCCGGAGCCAGGTTCATCTCAGCTGGCGCGGTGCCTTGTGCCGGCGTGCTGATCGAACCCCGTTCGAACGAACTCCCAGTAATCGCCTGCATCGCCCGGTCATAACACTGCAAGCGTTCAGCGCTGTCACTGATAGGCTCGCACACCTTCAGATCATACAGCCCCGCTGAAAATGCCGGTGTCCAGAGCAGTACCGTAAAAGAAACCAACCACCATCTGTGCATACGCAAATCCCTGCCAACTTAGTCACAAAAATTCAAACTACCAAAATAAAAGTAAACTATGCTTGACCGCGTAGAATAAATTATGATTTACTTATCCCCGCAGCAACAAAAAAGCTGCCCCGCCCGGTCAACAAATAATGACTGACGAAATTTGGAAACCACTTGACCGGGCGGGTTTTTAAAACAGGGAGCCAACCATGCAAACAGGACACAGCACAATAGAATGCCGGGGCAGCCAGCCAAAAAAGCCACCGTTCAGCATCGGGCAAGCGATCTACTGCTTCGCCGGTGCCGGGCTTTTCGCGCTTATGTTCGCCATCGCCCTGGCGGAAATGCTCACATGACCGGCACCTGGCACCCGGCGCTTGACGCCCTGACGATCATCCTCGTCATCGCCGCTGCCGCAGGCCTGCCCGAAACAGTGATTAACTGGCTGGGGCTATGAAAGCGCACATCCGCCCAACCAGCCAAAGCAAGGACATCGACCTTGGCTTAGCAGTGCTCGACATTGTGCGCCCAATCGGCAGAGCGCTAACCCATGCCGAAATAGGCGACATCTGCGGCTGCTCAGGTGCCTACATACACCAGGTAGAGCAGCGCGCCATCAAAAAAATTAAACGAAGACTCGGCAACCTGAGCGACTTTCTGGCTGAAGACGTGATTGAACGTCACGCCCAAACCATCAGCTACCAACTTGAAGGAGTTATATCGTGAACCTACAACAAGCCAAAAACGAACTCGCTGCCCTCGCACACGGCGAATATCACTTAATCAAATATGAACTGACAGAGTTTGGCAGCGGTAAGCAACAGCAAGAATGCGTTGTTTATATTCACGGGCATGGCTTCTTTTCTGGGCCAACATTCAAGCAGGCGCTGGGACTATTGAAAAAAGCTATGGACCCCAAGCGCCATATCGACAAGCCTCAAAAACCACAGCAGGGCATTGCTGAAAACATAACTGACGCACCTCGAACGACCGTTCAGCAATACATCGACCGTGTTCAGGTGGCCGCATGAGCATCTTCCAACCCCTTATCGACCAGGCAGACGCCGTCACCCGTGAAGCCAACCAACTGCACGACTCAATCAAGCAATGCCAAGACTTTATCGACAAAGTACAGCCCCAAGCCTGCCCGAAGTGCCAAGAGGCTGACAACGTCCGGCTGATCTACGCGCCGCCGACGATAAAAGTGCTCAATGCGCACGGCATCGCCATCCACTGCTTCAGCTGCGGCATACAAACCGCCCCGCAATACTGGCATTTATCTGAGCCCGTCACCAGCCCCTACAGCGCCCTCTATGACGCCTACGAGGCATGGGGGTTCACCGAAAAGAAAAAGGAACAAGCATGAACATGACCCTAGCAAAGGCGCAAACACTGATCGGTGGCATCCTCTCCGAACTGGAGAAAGACACCGGCCAATTCGTCGTTGACCTTGACATCATCGATATTGAAACCACACAGGTTCAGCATACCAATCGGCAAGTAACCCGCCACGTAAGCATCGAGCTGCACCGCCTGCCCGGCACTAACTGGGGCAAGTAGAGGAAGCCATGTCCATATCAAGCAACCAACTCTGGCCACAAATCCGCGACGCCTTCGGCATATCGCCCGACCTGAAGGTCAAGGACTTTCAGCTAAGCCTGGCTGCGGATTCTGCCGCCCAAATCAACATGGAAATACTTGCTGATTGCGACCCCGCATCGCCAGAACTAAAAACCATCCGGAGTAAATTCAATCTCGGCGAATCCGGCATCCCCAAAGAGCAGGCAGAAGCTGCCTACTGGTCAGGCGTCAATGACGGCTTCCAGGCAGGAAAAGACCCCGACTGGATGCACACATCACACATCATCGCCTTTAATGCAAAAAAGCAACTGCAAGACATGGCCAACAAATTCAGACAGGAAAAACTGGGTTTACCACCAACCAAACCAAACGATCCATGGCTGATGGACGGTTACCCCATCAGCAGGCCTGGCGACGTAAAGTCTGCAGCAGGTGGTATGGAGCGCTCCTATAAACAAAAGCTCGCCGAACCTGCCGGCCGGTACCGAGGCACCGGTCAGTGAAACACCACCGGTCAGGCAATCACCTGACGCCGGAAACGTAACCGGCACGTATTACAGAGCGGCCTGAGCAGGTTGTTCTCTAATGCGG
Organism: Methylophaga sp. OBS4; assembly: GCF_026319305.1. Classification (GTDB taxonomy): domain Bacteria; phylum Pseudomonadota; class Gammaproteobacteria; order Nitrosococcales; family Methylophagaceae; genus Methylophaga. Next base: position 19,394 of record NZ_JAPDMV010000006.1, on the reverse strand, counting down.
AATACACCCAGAGGCCGTGCAGCGAAAGCTGTAATCCGGGAACTGTCGTTATGGACGGGTAACTGGTAGGCCGCAATCAGATGCAGTGACGGCATATCACGATCACTGCCCCAATCCACTGGGAAGTGTGGATCTAATCCGCTGACTAAACACCCGCTGCATGGGTTGATCGCAGCGCCGGACGAGGGTAACCGGCACGTATTCGCATGGTGACTGGCCGGAACCTTAACCGTACAAGTCTGTGCTCGCGAGCAGATGAAGACAGTCACCAGCCGAATGCGGTGCGGCGTGGAAATTCGCAGACACGCACACAGAGGGCTTACGAGCCTCGCCCTCTCTAATCAAAAGCGGCTGGTTGGCAACCGCCATATTGCCATAGCCGGAGTAGCGACCGGCCACCGCAGATTAATTAACAAGGAGTAAGGTATGAAGGAAAGACCAATCATATTCAACGCCGACATGGTTCGCGCCATTCTGGATGGACGCAAAACGCAGACGCGGCGGCCAATGAAGCTACAGCCGGGCAAAGTAACTGATTCTGGTCGGCCATTATTTTATGAGCATGGGGTCCATGGTCGCAGGGTTTCGCCTAAATTCCCCTTCGGCCAACCAGGCGACCGGCTCTGGGTGCGTGAGACATGCAAAGCCGAAGAGCTTGAATCAGGTCTTGATGGTGTTCGATATGCAGCTGATCTCGCCTTTGTGCCAATCAAAGATTCAAAACAAGCTGCTGAGGATTGGTTGATTCTTAGCACTTACAGAAAGAAAAAGAATCAGCACGGCCAATCAAACACAGTGCCATCAATCCACATGCCCCGCTGGGCCTCTCGAATCCTGCTGGAAATCACCGATGTTCGCGTTCAACGGTTGCAGGATGTTTCCAAAGATGACGCCAAGGCAGAAGGCTGGCGCTCATGCGTCACTAACCCCGGTGACATGCCGCCGCTTTTCTGGTTCCACGCCATATTCGAAGACATATATGGCGCAGAACTCTGCGACAAAAATCCTTGGGTCTGGGCTGTCGAATTCAAACGCATCGAGGCCGACGCATGACCACAAACATCGGCTACTGCACCACCTGCACCTACAGCAACTGCCCAACGCCCGGAGTCAAGAAAAAGCCCGGCGGCAACTGCTCGTTTTGGACAGGCTGCAAACCATGCCCACCGATGGAGCCAGAACCCACCATCGACGACTGCAACTGCAAACACTGCACCACGCAGCGGAAAACAACACGGAGTGAAACACAGTGAGTAATCTTTTCAGGGAAATCATCGTCGACAACTTCGCCGGTGGCGGTGGTGCCAGCACCGGCATCGAGCAGGCAACAGGTCGTAGCGTGGATATTGCTATCAACCACGACCCGGACGCCATCGCCATGCACAAGACCAACCACCCGACCACCGAGCACTATGCCGAATCAGTCTGGGACATCAACCCGCGCGACGTCGTCAAGGGCCGCGCCGTGGCGCTGGTCTGGCTCTCTCCGGACTGCAAACATTTCAGCAAGGCAAAAGGCGGCAAGCCGGTTGAAAAGAAGATTCGCGGCCTCGCATGGGTGGCCGTTCGCTGGGCAGCCACCGTCAAGCCCCGCGTCATCATGCTCGAAAACGTGGAAGAGTTCCAAACATGGGGGCCGCTGAACGGTGACAAGCCCTGCCAGAAACGCAAAGGCCGCACCTTCAAATCATTTATCAATGCACTCAAGCGGCAAGGCTACCAGGTAGACTGGAAAGAGCTCCGCGCCTGTGACTATGGCGCCCCCACTATCCGCAAACGCCTGTTCCTGATTGCCCGCCGCGACGGCCAGCCGATTACATGGCCCAAGCCAACACACGGCGCACCTGACAGCCTGCCGGTTAAAGCAGGCAAGCTGCTGCCCTATCGCACCGCTGCGGAATGCATCGACTGGTCAATTCCCTGCCCCTCGATATTCGACCGCAAGCGGCCACTGGCTGAAAACACCATGAAGCGGATTGCCCGGGGCATTCAGAAGTTTGTGATCGACAATCCGGATCCGTTCATTGTGACCTGCAACCACAGCGGCGAACATTTCCGAGGACAAAGCCTGTCAGAGCCAATGAAAACAATCACGGCCAGCCGTGATGCTCATGGCCTTGTTTCACCGGTGCTGACACCCTTCATCACCGAACACGCCAACGCCAGCAATCAACGCAACATGCTCATCAATGAACCACTGCGCACCCAATGCGCTGCAGTCAAAGGTGGGCACTTTGCTGTGGTTGCCCCGGTCATTGCCCGTCAGTTCGGCAACAGCATCGGTTTCCCTGTGACAGAGCCTGTTCACACCATCTGTGCAGGCGGGGAGGCTAAGCGTCCAGGCACTGCAATCACACAAGGGCTCGTCACCAGCAACCTGATCAAACTACGCGGCACCAACACCGGCACCAAAACAGATGAACCGGTACCGACCATAACTGCCGGCGGTCTGCATATCGGCGAAGTCCGGGCTTTCATCCTCAAATACTACGGCACCAACATCGGCCACAAAGTCGATGAGCCGCTGCAAACCATCACCGCCAAGCACCGCTTCGGCCTGGTCACCGTCAAGGGCGAAACCTATCAGATAGTCGACATCGGCATGCGTATGCTGCAGCCACACGAACTATTCAAGGCGCAAGGCTTCCCCGATGACTACATCATCGACGTAGACCACACCGGGAAACGCTACCCAAAAACCAAACAGGTAGCCCGCTGCGGCAATGCCGTGCCCCCACCCTTTGCAGAGCACCTGGTCAAAGCCAACCTGCCTGAAATGTGCCAGGGCGGCCATCTCTACGACGAAGCCAGAACCAGGCGCGGAGAAGCATCATGACCACCCGCAAATACCAATGCACCCGCTGTCACCACGACTGGGAAGCACATCAAGACCAACACGATGAAGACATCCGGCACTGCCCGTGGTGTGAAAAACCAACAGCACAAGCTGTTCAGGAAATGGAGGAAGAAGGATGACCGATCAAATTAATCACATGGAGTATGTTGCGAACTTCATCAATCAGATGAATCAGCAAGATAACCGAATTACAGCCACGCCCTACTTTTACCAGATTGAAGACATTGAATATGTCGCGTCATATCACGAAGACGAATGGGATCGGTTGGTTGTCGTGAGCGACTCAGAGCAAGTAGCCGTTGGAGAAACGATTGAGGAAATCTGCTCTGTGCTGATCCAAGCTGAGTATTTCACTGAAAATGACTTCGTTGATGCTGATGGTGATGGCGTCGACTTTATCTGGGAACTAGAGGATGTTCTGCGCCGCAGCGATATGCAAGTTTTCCGTGAAAAGCAGAGAGAGAAATACTCGGGCTGTTTTTTCACTGAAACAGATGCCCTGGCGCATCTTGAAAGAAACAGCCACCACTACTCCCCAAAAGCTAGGACTTATGTTCAGCACTGCTGGAGAGCGCCAGAACTTGAGCAGTTTTTTAAATCCGTGGGCGAGATCTGCGGTGTGCCATTTCAAACCAAATAGAGGAAAGGAATCATGCTAATACTCACCCGCCGCATAGGCGAAACACTCATCATCGGCGATGACGTTGTAGTCAACGTGCTCGGCGTCAAAGGCAACCAAGTCAGGATCGGTGTTGAAGCACCCAAGGATGTCTCCGTGCATCGAGAGGAAATCTACGACCGCATCCAAGCTGAGAAGCCAAAGGCGGTGATCAATGATTAGTCACTCATCCTTTATGCAAGCCATGGCGATGCTGGGCACACAAGCAGAGCAGGCAATCCCGTCACTTAAAAGTTTTGGTTGTTCGGCCCGGCGGCGCGGCAAATACGGACGCAACCTAAACCGCCCCTGCAAGCTGCTCCGTCGAATCAAAACAACGTGTTGAGGTGAAATTATGATGACAGCAGGAGTGGCAATTGACGCTTGGAAGCTGGCCATATTCAAGAAGCATCTTGATGACGCTGGATATGAGTACACCGAACACCCTGGCGTAACAAAAAACACGTTATTGCTTCAGGTGAAAACAGTCAGTGCAAAAGACCTTAAGCCGGTTATACAAAACGCCAATACGGAGTGTGCCCAATGGAAGCAAAATCAAAAACTGAATTAGTAAGTGGCAGCCCTGTCCCTGAGGATCAAAGCCACACAACATTAAAAGAAAATGGCCAGCAAAAAGATTATGTCGTTTTATCGCCAGAAGAACGAGCTAAAGGCTTTGTTAGGCCAGTGCGCAGGTCATACATACATAATACGTGTGGGGGGCTGACTAGCATGAATCAGTCCATAGCTGAGACTTACGCTAGAGATCCTGGGTTTTACAACGGCACTTTCTGTGTGAGTTGCGGCGCACACTTCCCGCTTGAAGAGTTTGTGTGGGATGGCACCGATCTTCAGGTAGGGTCATAGTCAGCACCGCGGAGAACAACGATGAATGAACTAATAGGCCAACACTTTATTGGTAACTCATTTTGGAATGATGAAGGTGTTGAACTTGTATCAATCCACGATGAAAACGGCATGTGGGTGCTGGATTGCTTTGAGTCAGGCTCAGAAGAAATCCTGAAACGCATCAACGGCTATGAGCAACTTCAACAGAGCAACAAGAAAATGCTTGATGCATTAAAAACCCTGGTTACCAAATACGCATACAAGGATGAGTACGACTCCAGATTTTTGAACGAAGATGATCAGCCTCCGGCAATTGCTAAGGCGATACAGGCAATTAACAACGCAGAGCAACGGGAGAATGAGTGATGAAATCATTAAAAAACTTAGCGGGATTAACCCTAGTGTCTTTGTTTAGCATCTCAGCGGGGCTCTATGCTGGCTTTGACATCAAGTGGTGGGCTCCACTGGATGGGTTTGGTTCTGGTTTTCTGAGGATGATGCTTCTATTGATTGCTCACATAGGGGCGCTTTTAGCGGGCTTGGTTTTATTAATAGAGGATACAGACGAGGTCACTGATGGTGAACTCACGATTACCGTAGGTCGCGAAGATGGAAAAGATATTGTCCTGCTGTCGGCCCTTGGCAAAAAGTTGAAGGTTGATGCGCATGAGGTGACAAGCGCCATAGAAAAACAGCTGGGCGTACCAAAATATCTATCAACAAGTGAAGATCGACAAAGCCAGCAGGAGAAGGATGATGAGTCCTGATGAAGCGGTCCGCATAGCTCTGGCAGCGTTTCTTACAGCTTACGTTCTATTCGAGCTTATTTGTCACGCTATAGGTTGGAAATGACAAACCAAAACGTCCTAAAATTTGATGACCTGAAGGAGCTCACCGGCTACGAACGTGCCGGGGACGTTGAGCGCGTCCTGCGTCAAAGTGGCATTCGCTACTTCCCCAGTCGCAAAGGCTGCTGGACTACGCTTGCCCTGGTCAACGCTGCCGGTGGTATAGTAAATGACCAGCATCAGGGTGATGGAGATATCTTGTAATCATGAAAAACACATCTTCTAAGAGAGATTCTTGCCAGCAGATTGACAATCAAAAGCTGGCTAATGACTTATCAAGAGGCGCCAAAACCTGCAGAGAAGCTGCTGATGCAGTAAATCGGCTTGGCAGGTCTCTCAAGAGTATTAGGCATGGAAAACAGAGGCCGTAAACGTAACAAGCATAACCCCAACATCCCAGCACATATCGCGCAGGATAAGCTGCCTGACAACTGCTACTGGGACAACTCCGGCCGTGGCCGCTGGTTTACAACTTACAGAGACGAAACCGGCAGGCAACGCACCAAACGCATCGCCGGACGCGATGCCACCCTCAGCCAACTGCACAAACTCATCGAAGAGTATAACGGCATTGATCCGAACACATTCAATTGGCTCACCGGCAAGTTTCAGGCAAGCACCGACTTCAAGCAGCTAGAGAAAGGCACTCGCAAGGACTACCAATACTGCAGTAACATCATCGCCAAACATCCTACCAAAAAACAGATCCTACTCGGTGCTGTTGGCCTGAGCCAATGGTCACGCCCAATGGTTCGCAAACTCATGGATCAGATCATCGAAGTGCGCGGCCCCTCTGCTGCCAACCACGCCCTGCGCTACCTACGCCGCCTGCTCGGCTGGGGTCTTGAGCGCGGCTATGTCAACGAGAACTATGCCCAGGGCATCAAACAGGCAAAAGAAAAGCCAAAGCAACACTACGTTGATAACGACGCCTACATGAAAATGCTGGCCTACGCCAAAGAATGTGGCGCCAGAACAGTCAACGCCAAAGACAGCTGCCCGGAATACATCTGGGCCGTGATGGAAATTGCCTACCTCTGCCGCATGCGAGGCATCGAGATAGTCAACATGAACGAATCGCACTACACCGAACTTGGCGCCTTGTGCCAGAGAAGAAAAGGCAGCCGCACCAACATCGCCGCCTGGAACGACAGACTCAAGGCAGCGTGGAACGCGCTGATCACACGACGCAACAAGATTTGGGCGAAAAAGAAAATGCCGGTACCCGTCAAACCAGAAGACCGGCCGCTGGTTGTCACCAAAACGGGTGCCATACTGAAAAAGTCATCCCTCGAAACAGCCTGGCAAAGACTCATCACCCGGGCGCTAGAAGGTGAAAACCCGATCATCACCCAGGAACAACGCTTCAGCCTGCACGACCTCAAACGAAAAGGCATCACCGACACCCAAGGCACCCGTGCAGATAAACAAGATGCCGCCGGCCACCGCAGCCAGCGCATGATGGATGTCTATGACAAATCAATTCCGGTTGTTAAACCGAGTGGGGAATGAGGATGAAGAAGAAAGAACCGCAAGAATTTTGGGCAACCCTATCAAATGGGCCTGAATATCAATTCCCAATGACAGCTCAGTGCTGGATGAGGATCAGGGCAGAAATAGAGCGCGAACATCAAAAGCAACGCATAAGACGTGAACGTCCGATAAATATTATGGTGGCGTTATTTATAATAATTATCGTGTGCCAAATGATTTCTGGGATATAAGGCATCACCGACACCGAAGGCACCCGCGCAGACAAACAAGACGACGCCGGCCACCGCAGCCAGCGTATGATGGGTGTTTACGACAAATCAATTCCGGTTGTTAAACCGAGCGGGGAGTAAGCATGTCACTTATTGATGACTGGGAGAAGCAACGAGAGGAAGAAGAAAGGCTTCACCAACAATGGGAACTTGGCGAATATATTTCAGAGCCGTGCCCAAGGTGCGGCCGCCAACGACTCTGCTTGTGCCCGAACGGAAAGCATCGGTGTGAAAAATGCAACTGGGTGCCAGAAGACAATAACTACTGCGAGGTAAGACAGCCATGAAAGGTAACGATATTGGAACAAAAATTGACAGAGCTGTTCGTTTGGCTGGGTGGGGAAACGAGGATATCACCTATATAAAAATAGAAGGAGAACCGGAGAACATGTCCGTTGTTCTTGGTATTACTGATGAGAGCGACAGGATAACAACAATAAGCTTTTCTGAAGGCGAGCCATCAATTAAAGATTAAATTACCTCCCTAAAATAATCTATAAACCTTTGATTATTAAAGACTGAAAATGGCGGCACTCCCTAAAATAAAACAACCTAAAGCATTGATATAAATAATAACGCACCTAGATTTGTAATCAGCGGGTCGTAGGTTCAAGTCCTATCACCGGCTCCATGAATATTGAAAGCCCCGGAAGTTTTTTGCTTCGGGGGCTTTTTTATTTCTCCGCTCATTTCTCGGGCAATTTAGCCTCTCCTCAGTTTTTCTCACTGGCATATCCCTGCTCAGGCCCCCGGTTTTTTCCAGTGCATTTATCCGGTAAATATCCCATACCGCATAATGGATTCCAGATATTTCATGATTTACAGATCACCATGACGGCTCATTCAATACTGATGGTCGTTAAATAAGCCAGATGATTGCTGTACACATATGATTAACATGTCATTATAATTTTGTTTTCATAAAATCAGCTTAAACAGGTTTCCCTATGCTGGCGGTGATCGAAGCGCATCGTGCAGGTTTGCTAACCAGGCATCACTGGCTGCCCAACATTGTCTCAGGTGTAATTGTCGGTATCGTGGCACTCCCGTTAGCCATGGCTTTTGCTATTGCCTCAGGCGCCAAACCAGAACAGGGAATCTATACGGCCATCATTGCGGGTTTTTGCGTATCAATATTTGGCGGCTCTCGACTGCAAATTGCCGGTCCTACCGGGGCCTTCATTGTGGTACTTGCCAGCATTTCGTCTCAATATGGTATAGAGGGCCTGCAGGTCGCGACCCTGATGGCGGGAATCATATTGCTGCTGCTGGGCGTTACCCGGATGGGCGCGATCATCAAGTTTATTCCCGATCCGGTCATCCTCGGTTTCACCGCAGGGATTGGTGTCATCATCTGGGTTGGACAATGGAAATATTTTTTTGGACTACCCGCCATCGAGGGAGAGCACTTCCACACCAAACTGTTCCATTTGTTGCAGGTGTTCCCCGAAATGCATCTGACAACAACAGTATTGGCCACCATCTCGCTGGTACTGGTTATTTATACTTCCGGAATTCCCGGGCTCAAACGCATCCCAAGCCCTCTGATTGCAATGATCGTCGTGACATCAATACAGGCCGTATTTGATTTTGATGGGGTACGCACTATTGGCTCAACTTTCGGTGGGATTCCGGAGGGCTTACCGTCCTTTCATTTACCCAGCTTCGATCTGACGCAGATCATTACCCTGATCGGCCCGGCCTTTACAATTGCCATGCTGGGCTCTATTGAATCCCTCCTGTCTGCCGTCGTCGCAGACGGCATGGCCGGAACCAGACATAACTCCAACCAAGAACTTATCGGGCAGGGACTGGCCAATATTGTTTCACCACTGTTCGGCGGTTTTGCGGCAACGGGGGCGATTGCCCGTACCGCGACTAATATCAGAAATGGCGGCACCAGCCCAATTTCAGGCATTATTCACTCAGCCACACTGGTTGCCATCCTACTGTTCTTGGCCCCGTTAGCGTCTCATATTCCACTGGCAGCACTGGCCGCCATCCTGTTCGTTGTCGCCTGGAATATGAGCGAAGCCAGACATTTTATAAAAATGGTCAAACGTGCTCCTAGAGCGGATGTTGCGATCCTGCTGATTACTTTCACTTTAACCGTATTTGCTGACTTGGTCGTAGCAGTTAATATCGGTGTCATTCTTGCCACCCTGCATTTTTTGCATCGCATGGCAACAAGTGTCGAAGTCAGGCAAGCCACTGAACAAGAACTTGTTCAGGAATTCGCACACCAGGGAATAACCCAGTTACCACCCGGTGTACAGGTGTTTACGGTCGAAGGGCCATTTTTCTTCGGTGTGGTTGAGAATTTTGAACGGGCATTAGCCGGAACGCATACTGACCCGTATATACTCATTATCAGACTGAAATGGGTGCCGTTCATTGATGTCACCGGATTACAAACGCTGGAAGAAGTCATTCAGGATTTACACAAACGAAATGTAAAGGTAATGATTTCAGGTGCTAACGAACGCGTGGCAGCCAAGCTGATCAAAGCCGGTATCGTTGAATTGATCGGTCAACATAATAATTTCAAGGATTTCAGTCTGGCGCTATCAGCATGCCGGCAACTGGCAGTGGAAGATCCGGCATTGGCTGAAGCCGAAAGCATGATTTTTTCTGACATAGCCAACACAGTGCTGGCAACCAGCCGTGACTATTTCATGCGCGATGATAAGCAACGAAAATCGGATGATTAATACAAAATAGTGCTTATCGTGTCTTATCTGCCACCAGTGGATTTTTTTGTGGTACATCCCGGCTATAAGCTACGCCATGTTCATCCAGATAGTCGCGAATAAGTTGCCGAACAACTTGGGAAGCCGTTAAATCCTGTGATTCACATAATTTCTCAAACGCTTTTTTCTTGTTTGGGTCAATAAGTACCGTTAACCGTGCCGTCTTGTTTTCCATTCATTATCTCTGGGTCATATTATGATAATGAAATTATAATATGATGCGCGCCATAATGAAGATATGGCACCACTGTTTTTCATTGCTGTCTTTTATACCTTCTTTTTTATGCTGTCAGCGTTGTTTTATTTATTCACAAAATCTGTGGATAAGTCTGTGATTAAATCGTGTGTAAATCTCTAAATATCTCTTGCGCCTGTTTTTATCATTTCTGATTAAAAAATAATCACGTCTCCTCCATAGCAGCCTTGCTTCTCAGGAAACCATGGTTATTGCAGGTCTGCTTGAGTCGGATTATGCTGATAGCTATGTGACTCAACTGAATCAGTTTTTTTCGGTTTTATTATATTCTTGTCGGCGCTGAAAGGACGGTGTGATGGGCAATAACAGTAAACAGTTGTTCGTATTAAGACATGCCAAAGCTGACTGGGATATGTCGGTTCCTGACTTTGACAGACCACTGACAAGCAACGGGAAAAAACATGCCCAAAAGCTCGGCTTTTGCATGCAGCAACAAGCGCTTATTCCCGATCTGGTGCTTAGTTCAGCGGCAAAAAGAGCGATTGATACTGCCTCCCTGGTCTGTGAACAACTTCGCATTGATTCTGAACAAATCCACATTAATAACAGCTTCTATGACGCTGATGAACATGAAATTCTGGCTGCAGTGAAACAAATCCCCGCCCATTATCAAACAGCGCTACTTGTCGGTCACAATCCGGCTTTTGAGCAACTCATCGCTTACCTTGCCGATGAACCGTTTGTCAGTGATTTGGACAGTGGCAAGCTTATGCTGCCCGCCACGCTGGTAATACTGGATTTTGAAGGTAGCTGGTCTGATTTGGTTGCACATCACTGCCATCTGAACCAGCGCATTCACGGTAAACACCTGCGTTGAAAAAACATCTCGTTTTCGTCTCGCAATAAAGCATATCCGCGTATTCACCAGCATACTTGCCTAGCAAGCTATTTTTAATTATATTAAATAATATTAGCTTATTTTTTAATATAAATAAAGAAGCAGACATGAATATTTGTCCGATCTGTCACAGTTCTGATTTTCACCCAGTCAAAATGCGTTGTGCTGACTGCAATATAGAAGTGGGTGGCAAACTGCATATATCACCACTGGGGCGTTTGAGTGGCGACCATCAGAGCCTGGCTATGCAGCTAGTCTTGCATGGAGGTAATTTAAAAACATTGGCAGAAGCGCTAAATATCACCTATCCGACTTTGCGTAGACGCCTGGACCAAACCATTACCGAATTAAAGAACTTGCTCGCAGCGGATGAAGCCCTGATAGCAAGCCTGCTCGATCAAATTAAACATGGAGAAATTAAAAGCGAAGAAGGCATTCGCCGTATCAGGGAGATACAGAATGAGTTATGACACTCAATTAAACCGTATGGTTGAAAATGGCATTCTGTCGCAGCAACACGCGGATCAACTGCAAACGACTTCGGTAAACAATACACTCGAGGCCCCCCCCACCCAGGCCCGAAGCTGGCAAGCTCATCGATTGACGATATCAACAACAGCATCAAACTCGCCAAAGCGGGGGATATTATCACCGCCACAGTATGGCGAGCCGGAGACACCACCTCCTTGAGCCATACCGCCAGAGCACGCCGTAAAATGGCTGAAGTCAGATAAACACGTTGCGGTATATGATAGTAAGGAACCAGACTTCCTGACTATCGCTATGAGTAAAGTTTCTATCCCGACAAAGGCTTCAGCCGCTTCAGCACTGAGAATTATCCTGTTGCAGGAAATCGCTCATATCAAAAAATGGCGCAAAGTCGCCATCAAGGGCAAGGATCCCGAAGGCGTTCACCAGCTTCGTGTCAGTCTAAGGCGGATGCGGACCGCACTGGAAATTTTCAGTCCGGTATTACAAAAAGAATACCGCCGAAGCTGGCGCGCGAAGTTGAATTTCTTTGCCAAGGAACTTGATGCTGCTCGCGATCTTGATGTGTTTCTGCTGTCCCATTTTGCTGGCAAAACCAACCAATCCAGCCTTCATCATGAGCTCAGCAGTCAGCAACAAACGGCATACCAGCGCCTTGCCAAATTACTGAAAAGCAAACATTTCAACAAGCCCGTACGCAAACTCAAAAAACAGCTCAAACATAAACAATGGGCTGAACGGCATTGCCGCCATCCGCATCAAAAATTGAACAGGCTCGCGAACCAAAGACTGTCGGTCTTGTATGAAAATGTGCTGGAACAAGGCAAAGGGCTCGATTTGAAAGATGAAAACACGCTGCATCAACTGCGCATTGCCTGTAAAAAACTGCGTTATGGCAGTGAGTTTCTTCATCCTGTTCTTGATGCTGAGCTTAACCGGCAGTTCACCGCCGCACTCAAGCAGTTACAGAACACGCTGGGTGAGATTCATGACGCTTATGTTCAAAAGCAGATGCAGCACAATTTGTCAGAAACAGCTACGGGCACGGATGCAGCCAGCGAATTGGAGCAAATCCTGCAAACCAGCGAACGCAACAGTCAGGCTATGAAAACTCGCCTGATTGAAGATCTGAATGCTTTTTCCCGGATGGAATGTCCGTGGAGACAGGATAAGTAACGTTATAGCGCAAGCCAGGTTTCCATGCGCCTTACGGACTTTTTCAAAAAACAACAGCGGCGGAGATGAAGTGTCGCTTTAGGCAGTTCAGGACAGAGCAGCAGATAAAGCGCCTTCAGAAAAATTATTGTGGTAGTAATATCTGTTTTAACGGCGCTTCGTTAACCAGCAGATCGGCTAGCGTGTACTTTTCCAGCACGTGATACAGCGCTTCTTGTGATTCATGTAAGATTCGTATTAATTTACAGGCGGACGTAATACAGCAATTGCCTTCGCCATCCATACAGGGGAGCAGACCACTTTCCCCTTCTGTTTCTCTGATCACTTTACCCAGATTAATATCCTTCGGTTCTTTGGCTAAACGCATACCACCGCCTTTACCCCGAATTGTTTCTACATATCCGCGCTGAGCAAGCTGGTGAACAACTTTAGTTAGATGATTTTCAGAGATTTGATATGCTTGGGCGATATTGGCAATGGTTACCAGGCTTTGCCGTTGCAAACCGAGATACATCATTACCCGAATCGAGTAATCAGAAAAAGTGGTCAGGTGCATATTAATATCTCACAGCTATTTAAAGGTGCATTTCAAATATTGTTTTAAACGACTCTCTATGCTAGATTTAAGTTGTATTTTACATGCATCTTTGATAAAAAGCACGAGCATTCAACCAGCTGGATATTCTAACGTATGGAACAGATCATTCGACAAGCTTTGGCACAGATCAGCGATCCGGAAGTCGGAGAGAATATTGTTGATCTGGGCCTGATATACGATATCACCGTCACAGAAGATGTAGCCTGTATCACGATGACCATGACCTCTCCCTCCTGTCCCATGGGTGAAATGATCATCGAGGAAATCAGAAACACGATGACAGCAGTACTGCCGGACTCTATGGCACTGGATATCAATATGGTGTGGGAGCCTGCCTGGTCACCGGACATGATGTCAGCAGCAGCCAAACAACGTTTAGGCTGGCGGTAAATTCATATGTCCTCGATAACGGTACCCGCCCTTCCGGTTAAATACCGAATCCCGCTGCTGATGCTGGGCTTTATCAGTCTGATTTTCGGCATCGCCGGTGGCTTATTACGTCTAGGCTGGTCTATTCCATTTATTGAGTTGAATGTGGCTGCCAGTCACGGCGCTTTAATGATAGGCGGGTTCCTGGGAACGGTGATTTCGCTGGAGCGTGCTGTTGCCATTAGTCATAAGTGGGCTTATCTGGCCCCGCTTTGTGCTGCTGCCGGCGGCCTGGTGCTGATTACCGATAGTCCAGTCATACTGGCAGCAGTCTTGATGTGTGGTGCCAGTTTTATTCTATGTTTGGCGACATATCTACTGCTCCGGCGCCAGTATGCCTTGTATCAGTTAGTACTGCTGCTCGGCGGTCTGTCCTGGCTGTTAGCTAATATATTGTGGCTGTTTGGCGGTACTTCGATACAGCTGGTTCCCTGGTGGCTGGGATTTCTGATCTTCACAATTGCCGGAGAACGCCTGGAGTTGTCGCGATTTCGGCCCCAGTCAGCCAACAGTAAACACGTATTTATTGTATTTGTTCTGCTATATCTTATCGGCAGCATTACAGCCACCGTATCAGCCAACGGGAATCTGCAACTGTTATCAGCAGCGTTACTGGCCTTAACCTTCTGGCTGCTCAAAAACGATATTGCCAGACACACTGTCAAGCAACATGGGCTGACCCGTTATATGGGATTTTGCTTATTGTCAGGTTATATCTGGTTGTTAGCCGCAGCATTAATCGGACTGATATACACGCCACTTGTGCCCGGCGCGAGCTACGATGCCTTTATGCATGCCATTGTAATCGGCTTTGTGTTCTCAATGATTTTTGCCCATGCCCCTATTATTTTCCCGGCGGTAGCCAAAATACAATTACCCTATCACCCTGTTTTCTACCTGCCCCTGTCGATATTGCATCTGTCGCTGATAATGAGAGTTAGCAGTGATATGGTACTTGCCATTAACTTAAGTAGACTGGCTGGGGCATTAAACGCCGCTGCGATAGGGTTATTTATACTGACAATGATCACCGCCGCTATCCGTGGCAAAAACTCGGCGAGGAGCCGCTATGTTGAATCTTAATAAACGCTGGCAAACCTTCTCAGCTGCGCCTCACCGGCTGTTTTTCTTTGCCGGTGCCGTTCAGGCCTTACTGACAATCATCTGGTGGTTTAGCGATCTGGGAGGGCGTTTTACCGGTTTATATGCACCGATCTCCTGGACCATCTCACCACTGGACGCACATGCGTTTTTGATGATTTACGCCTTTTTTTCGTTCTTCATATTTGGCTTTCTGATGACGACCTATCCCAGATGGATGAATGGGGAAGAGGTCAACAAGCGACAGTACAGTCTGGCATTTATCTTACTGTCAGCCGGCACGGTGTTGTTCTATATTGGCCTGGTAAGTCATGTAGTAGTGTTAAAGCTGGCATTACTGGTTTTTCTGGCCGGCTGGGCAGCAGGTCTTTATGCATTGTTACGTGTTTACCTGCGAGCCAAACATCCAGACAAACGCCATGCCACGATTACCACCGTGATGCTGATCCTGGCCTGGCTGATGATAGCCGGTTTCACCAGTGGACAATTTGAACTGGTACAGCTTGCCAAGACGGGTGGGATCTGGCTGTTTTTATTGCCATTGTTCTTCGCTATCAGTCACCGGATGATTCCGTTCTTCTCCGCCAATGTCATTATTGGCTATGACATTAGCCGCCCTTATTGGGCATTGTCATGGGTGTTGATTCTGGCTACAGCACATGCCGTGATGGAAATACTGAATCTACCTGCCTGGCTCTGGCTGGTTGATCTGCCTATGGCTGTTATCGGTTTTTACCTGACCACAAAATGGCAAATTCTGAAAAGTCTGTCGACACCGTTGCTGGCCATGGTTCATATCGGCTTTGCCTGGTTTGGTATCGCCATGCTGCTCTATGCCATGCAAAGCCTTTACCTCAGTCTGACAGGTGACTATATTCTGTTGAAAGCACCGTTACATGCTTTGGTAATAGGCTATTTCAGTTCAATGCTGCTGGCAATGGCGACCCGCGTTACTTTGGGACATTCAGGTCGGGTTCTCGCTGCCGACCTGATCAGCTGGGCCGTATTTCTAGTGTTCCAACTGGTGGCATTGTTGCGAGTTATTGCTGATTTCCCCGGCATTGGTTTTACGCTCAGCAGCAGGATTTATATCATAGCTGCCGTTATCTGGTTGTTATGCTTTGTTGTCTGGGTTTATAAGTTTCTGCCGATATATATACGTCCGAGATCGGATGGTCGCCCCGGCTGATAACCGCTTATTACTGTACCAGAAAATAAATCAAAACCAGGTTGCCGATAAACAACAGCAATGACAAAGAGCGCCAGAATCCGATCGGGTTACGCTGCAACAGTGGCAATTGTTCTTCACGCAGAAAATCAGGGTTGGGTTTGACTAAATCAGTTTCAAACTCTGACAGCGCGTCATAGCGCTGCTCGGGTGTCAGTTGAACGGCTTTGCGTATCGCTTTATCCACCCAGTGAGGAATATCAGGGATAACTTCGCTGAGCGGACGATAACTGAGGCGATTGATACCGCGCTGGTCACGGACACTGGCAAGTTTGTCGCCATACGGCAGTTTTCCGGTCAGCATCTGGTAGACAATACAACCCAGCGAAAACATGTCAGACTGCGGCACGCCCTGACGTCCCAGCAAATATTCAGGCGCCGTGTAATGCTTGGTGCCTAATAATTCGCGTCTTTCAACCGGTGTAGAGATATCGGCAACACCAGCGATTTTGGTAGAACCGAAGTCGATGATCTTTAACACACCATCACGCGAAATCATGATATTGCCGGGTTTGAGATCCTGGTGCAGCATATCCAGGCGATGAAAAGCCCGCAGTCCGGAAACAATCTGCGGCACCAATTCACGCACCGTTTTCAGATCCAGCGTACCTTCATCATCCAGCCACTGCTGCAGGGTTCTGCCGTCCACATACTCCATCACATAGTAAAGAAAACGCCGTGGCCGCTTCTGTTCAATGGTCTGAATCACATGAGCATTATCAATACGCCGCCCTATCCATTCTTCCAGCTGAAAGCGCTCCAGATAAGCCGGATCGTCTTCAAAATTAACCGAGGGGGTTTTGATCACAACTTTCTGATCCGTTTCCGTATCCACTGCCAGATAAAGCTGGCTGGTTGAGCTGGCATGCAACTCACGGGTAATACGGTAACCGTCGAGAATCACGCCTTCATACAGATCCGGCGGAAACGGCAAAGCGGTCAACTGGGCAAAAACTTCGTTGGGATCCTGGGTAGGTAACTGTTCGACCCGCATGATCTGGCAACTGACATTATCCCGGCTGCCGTTAGCGACGGCAGCTTCAGCGATTTTCCGGCTCCGCTGGTCCAGATCGTCTGAGTTTTCAGACAATAACTTTTTCAGCGCTTTGTCATTAAGCACATCATGAATGCCATCGGTGGCCAGTAAAAACTGATCACCCTCTTCTACCGTCAATGATTTGTAGTCGATATCCAGACGATAATCGACACCGAAAGCCCGCCCCAGATATTCCTTGTCGTTATCGATGCGAATCCGGTGATCGGTAGTGAGTTGTTCGAGTTCACCGTCGCGCAGCAGATAGATCCGTGAATCGCCGACATGAAAAAGGTGCGCCGTAGTCGACTTGATAACAATGGCACTAAACGTACTGGCCAGCCCTCGGGAGATATCTTTATATTGATTGCTCTGCCCGTGCAACCAGGTATTAATGGCCGTCAGTACCTTACCGCCGGATTGCTTGACCGACCATGAATCCGGCGTACTGAAGTAGTCACTGATAAAGCCGGTCACACAGGCCTGACTGGCCTGTTTACCCTCAGCACTGCTGCTGATGCCATCGGCAAGCGCACAAGCGACCCCTTTGGTTTCCAGCAGCGCCAGATTGCCGGGCACGGAAAAACCTATTGAATCCTGATTCTCTTCCTTAATGCCTTTATCAGAATACTGGCCAACCGTGACCTTTAACCTGGCTACCATAACCTGCCTTTATTGTTTAGGGTCTGTTGACGTTTCATCTTCGCCTCTGTTGTTGTCTGAAAAAGTGTCAATCAAGGCGCGAGGAGCGCGGTTTGTGAGATTACATCCTTGTATCTCACCCCTTCGGGGCTTACGCTCAAAAACGCTCCCGGCGTTTTTGTAGTTATTCTAAATAAGTGACGAGCAACGCCGAGTGGCACTTTTTCAGACACAACCCGAAAGGCTGGGGCTGTTTTTGCGCCCAGCGGCGTTGTCACTCGCTCATGTAGGGCAACTACATCACACTCATTCCGCCTTGCTGGGCGCAAAAACAGCCCCAGCAGTGGTGAATATGAACCGTCAACAGCCCCTAGTGCACATCAATCATCTGGACCGTACCATCCGGCAGGATTTCAGCCATCTGACCACGGGGTTCATTCATAAACTGTACCGCAATTAAGGTCACCACAGCAGTCGCAGCAATCACAAAGAAGAAAGTTTGTGCTGATACCAACGAAAGAACAGTCAGGAAAGTCACGGCACCGACGTTACCGTAAGCACCGGCCATGCCCGCTATTTGACCGGTCAAACGACGCTGAACCAGCGGCACAACAGCAAATACCGCACCTTCACCAGCCTGGACGAAGAAAGAACAGGCCATGGTTGCCAACACGGCAAAGACCAG
Organism: Methylophaga sp. OBS4; assembly: GCF_026319305.1. Classification (GTDB taxonomy): domain Bacteria; phylum Pseudomonadota; class Gammaproteobacteria; order Nitrosococcales; family Methylophagaceae; genus Methylophaga. The sequence continues at coordinate 1,194 of NZ_JAPDMV010000006.1, read as the reverse complement.
CAACCACTCAGGGGTAATCATACCCATCACAAAATAACCGACGGCCAAACCACTGATGCAGATGGTCAGGGTCTTTTTACGGCCCAAACGGTCACTGAACAAACCACCGATCGGACGCGAAACCAGGTTCATAAAGGCATAACCTGATGCCAGCAGGCCGGCCTGCACCGGGCTGATATTAAAGGTATCACTGAAAAATAATGGCAGCATCGACACCACGGCCAGTTCCGAACCGAATGTAGCCAGATAAGCCAGATCCAGCACCGCGACTTGCTTGAAACTATAACGGTGAATTTCAGGCGTCTCTTTGACAAACACATCTTTGTTGACCTGGTAGATGTGGTAAACCTGATAGAAAAACAGCACCACAAGGCCCACATAAATCGCATAGGTCACGTTTTGGGACAATAAGCTGACACCGCTTGGAGAGAGCTTCCAGGCCAATAAACCCAGAGCGGCATACAGCGGAATACTCATCACAATATATAAAAAGAAATCCCCGCGGCTGGTCACTTCCATCGCACCGGATTTTTTCGGTTTGAAATAAGTCGAGCCTTTAGGGGTATCGTGAACGCTGTTGTAGTAAATAAAGGCATACACCAACGCGATAGCGCCGGTCAGACCGATCGCATAACGCCAGCCATTATCACCGCCGAACATCAATGCCAGGGTCGGCAAACTCATTGCCGCAGCGGCAGAACCGAAATTACCCCAGCCACCGTAAATACCTTCAGCCAAACCGACCTGCTTGGCAGGGAACCACTCCGAGATCATGCGAATACCGATAACAAAACCGGCACCGACAAAACCGAGCATGAAACGCGCCATCGCCATCTGTTCGAAACTGTCTGCAACAGCAAAAAAGAAACAGATAAAACTGGATACCCCGAGCAACAGCGTATACATGATTTTCGGGCCGTATTTATCGACCAGCATGCCGACCACGATACGTGCCGGAATGGTCAAGGCGACATTGAGGATCAACAGAGTTTTTATTTGCTGGTCGGTCAGACCAAGCGTTTCCCGAATGGACACCAGTAGCGGCGCATGGTTAAACCAGACCACAAAACTGATAAAGAAAGCCATCCAGGTAAGATGCAGCGTGCGAACGTTGCCGCTGAAGGATAAAAGGTTTAGCTTTTGACTAGACATGAATCAGTTCTCTCTTTAGAACACGTTACCAACATTGGTTCG
>NZ_JAPDMV010000005.1 GCF_026319305.1 Methylophaga sp. OBS4 | reverse complement strand
CGATATGGAAATTCGCGGCGCCGGTGAACTGCTGGGTGATGAACAAAGCGGCCAGATGCAGGAAATCGGCTTTGGGCTTTATAACGAACTGCTGGAACGTGCCGTCAAAGCATTGAAATCAGGCAAAGAACCCAGCCTCAATAATCAGGAACGGCATTTCGTTGAAATTGATTTGCATGTCCCGGCACTGATACCTTCCGATTATCTGCCGGATGTGCATACCAGACTGGTATTGTATAAACGTATCGCAGCCGCCGAAAATAACGAGGCTTTGCATGAGTTGCAGGTGGAAATGATTGATCGTTTCGGCTTATTGCCGGAACAGGTCAAGACCCTGTTTGCCATCCATGAACTGCGCTTTAAAGCCAAAACCGTCGGCATACGTAAAATCGATGTTTATGATCAGGGCGGGCGTCTGATATTCGAACAGGAGCCTAATATTGATCCGATGACCATCATTGAGCTGATTCAGAAACAGCCCGGCAAATTTAAACTGGATGGCCAGGATAAATTACGTTTTGTCGACACTATGCCGGAAGCCGAAGATCGGATAGTAGTACTGGATAAATTGCTGGATACATTACTACCTAACCTGAGCTGCGTATAAGGAAAAGAAGGGAAACGCCCCCCATCTTTTCCTCTATAGTACAACAAGAGATGCCTCCGCTGCGGTCGGCATGACACCGTTTCTGATTTACGGCAAGTCCCTTGGAGCATAAAAGGAGTCACCCTGAGCGTGAGCCGAAGGGTCTCAGTCCGAACTTTTGAAGCATTATTTCTTATACGCAGATCAGGTTACCTAAACATTAACGGCCTCTAGGGATTCAACAAATGGTAACGGGCTCTAAACAAGATCGTAATTTCGACGATCTCGCTGATCGTTTTGAACAGAAAATCTATAACACCGTCAAAGGCGATTGGCGCCTGACCTTGTTACAGCAAGATCTGGCATTTTTGCATCAGCAATCATTACTCAACATCTGGGATGCCGGTTGTGGCCAAGCTCAAATCAGCCAATGGTTTGCCGAACAAGGGCATGCTCTGACTTTATGCGATCTGTCAGGAAAAATGTTGCAGCGCGCACAGAATAATTTTGCCGCCGCCGGCTTATCCGCCCGCTTCTACCATCAGTCAGCCCAGTCGCTGGCCAGTGAGTTACCTGAGTTTGATCTGGTGCTTTGCCACGCCGTGCTGGAATGGCTGGCACAGCCGCTGCCGTCACTGTTTACTATTGCTGACAAAGTCCGGCCTGGCGGCTACCTTTCTTTGTTGTTTTATAACCGTAATGCAATGGTATACAGTAATGTGTTAAAAGGTGGCTGGCGTCTGAAGCCGATACTGGATGACAGCTATATCGGTCAGGGTAATAAACTGACTCCGCCTAATCCGCAATTCCCGCATGAAGTGATAGCGGCGATGACAGCAAGGCATTTCAGCGTAAAAACGCACACCGGCGTGCGGGTGTTCAACGATTACCTGAGCACTGAGGCAAAACAGAACAGTGATGAGCAGGAGTTATTTGCTTTGGAAAAGCGTTATTGCCGGATGCCGACGTACCGCGATATGGGACGCTACGTGCATGTTCTATTCCAGCGCGAGGAGACCGCCAAGCCCGGCGATACCACTCTGAAAGAGTACTAGGTGTTTAGTCCCATCCAGTGATGGTTTATTTTTCATATCCACCACTGCTGGAGGCTATTTTTGTGTCCGGCAAGGTGGAAAGAGTGCCGTGTAGCTGACCTACATAAACGATTGACAACGCCGCCGGGCGCAAAAATAGCCCCAGCCCTCCGGGTTGTGGCTGAAAAAGCGCCACTCTGCGTTACTCGTCGTTTGTTTAGAATGACTACAAAAACGTCTGGAACATTTTTGAGCGCAAGCCCCAACGGGGCGAGATACATGGATGTATCTCGCAAACTGCTCTCCTCGCGCCTTGATTGACGCTTTTTCAGCTCACAACAGAGGCTGATATGAAAGATAAACAGGCCCTTGTGTAAGAGTCCTGAATAAAAATAGTCATCCAGCGAACAGCACCTTGCCGGAAACGAATCGGGAACTTCTGCATGGCCACTTGAGTCCAGGACACTACGTTAAGGCCTGTTGAAAATTCCAACCAAGCCGCATCTTTACAGACAATGATTCTGCTACAATTAATAGTTGATTCGGACCGCAATTCTAATCATTTATCCACAGGAACCACATGGTTAAACATATTTTCCCGCTTCTGATTCTTTCAACCCTGTTTTTCTCAGGTTGTGTGAACAGAACGCCTCCCACCCCGCCTTTAACTCAAGCTCAGTTGAACAATACGCTTTCTGAAACCGAGATGCGTTTATCTGAGCAAATGAAACAACAATGCCAGGGTTGGATTCAACAGCAGCAAACACAATTCGACCAGTTTAAAGAACTGCAAGAAAGTCAGCTTCAGATCGATAGAAAAATCGATGAACTGGATCAAAAGCTCAGTCAAAAACAAGCTCAGCCTGTGGTAGTAGCCGCAGCCAAACCGGCACAATGCCCGCCGCCAAGCGTTACAAATACAGTCGGCAATAAGTTGGTGTTGGGGCGGGTTGAATGGTTATGGATAGAAGCCGTTAACCGTGTGTTCAAGGCACGCATCGATACCGGTGCGACAACCTCTTCTATCAGTGCTCAGGATGTTGTTGTGTTTGAACGTGACGGTAAACGCTGGGTACGTTTCAGACTGGCACCGGACGAAACAGATGATCGTTATGAAGTGGAAGCCCCACTGGTGCGCCATGTGCGGATTCGTCAATCATCAGGTGATGGTGACAAACTTGACCGCCGCCCGGTGGTTTCCTTAAAAGTCAAAGTCGGCAATTTAATTGAGGACACGGAATTTACCCTGACTGATCGCAGTCACATGCTCTATCCGATATTACTGGGCAGAGAATTTCTTAAAGATATTGCCGTGGTGGATGTGGCAAAGAAATTTATCCAGCCTGAACCTCCGATTATAAAGGACCTGCCCCAGGCTAAACCGGAAAAAGATTCCAAAGACACTAAAGAAGAAAAAAAATAAGGACGGATAAGCATGGCATCACGTAAACCTTTTTACCTGTTGGTGGGCCTGCTGTTTATCGCCGGTATTACACTGACGCTGCATCGCCATTACACCTTCGATATTCCCTGGTTGCCCGGGGAAAATCGCCAGACCTGGTCTATTGAAGCCAAGGTTGAATTTGAGGCCAACGGTAAAGAAATTCTTGCTTCCCTGGCCATTCCGGACACTCAGCCCGGATTTACCCGACTCAATCAGCAAACAGCCAGTCCCGGCTTCGGTTTATCGTTTGTCGAAAGCGAGGACGGCGGACAACATGCGGAATGGTCTATCCGTAAAGCCAAAGGTGCGCAGACTTTGTATTATAAAGTCGATATGCTGCTGGATCCTTATGCCATTCCGCCTCATCCCAGTCAACCACCGCCACTGAAAGTCAAAGTTGAAAAAGAGCCTTATGCCACAGCGGCCAGCCAACTACTGGAGCGGGCACGCGAACGCTCTGCCAATCCTTATACGCTGGCACGTGAACTGATTCTGGAATTTAAAAACCAGACCCAAAATGCCGAATTACTGGCACAACTGAAAAGCCGGGCCAGCTGGATCGTACAGCTGTTGCACCAAGCCGGTGTGCCGGCACGGCATGTCCATGCTCTGTTTCTGGAAGATGGTCGCCGTCAGCAGGAACTGGTTGATTATCTGCAGGTATTCAACGGCGAAGACTATGAGCTGTTCAACCTTGAAACCGGAAAACGGGGCAGGCCTGACAATTTATTGTTGTGGGAATATCATTCAGGCCCGGTACTGGAGGTGGTTGGCGGCACTAATTCCAGTGTCACCTTCTCCATGATTGAGCAGGAGCAGCCGTTCAGCGTGGCTTTAAATCAGAAGTTCGCTGATAACGAATTACTCAACTTCTCTATCTATACCCTGCCTTTGGAAGAACAGGCCTTGTTCAAGGGCATCTTATTGATCCCGGTCGGTGTATTAATGGTGGTCTTGATGCGCATTCTGATTGGCATTAAAACCTCAGGCACCTTTATGCCGGTATTGATTGCAATGGCCTTTATTCAGACCAGTCTGATTACCGGTCTGGTCGGCTTCCTGCTGATAGTCGGTACCGGATTGATGATCCGCTCTTATTTGTCCTACCTCAATCTACTGCTGGTAGCGCGAATATCAGCGGTCATCATCATGGTGATCGGCATTATTGCGCTGTTCTCTATTGTCGCCTACAAAGTGGGTTTGACCGAAGGCATGAAAGTCACCTTCTTCCCGATGATCATTCTGGCATGGACAATTGAACGTATGTCTATTTTGTGGGAAGAAGAAGGCCCGCATGAAGTATTGATACAGGGCGGTGGTTCACTGCTGGTGGCAGTACTGGCTTATCTGGCAATGAATAATGATCTGATCCGCCATCTGACCTTTAACTTCCTCGGTATCCAGCTGGTACTGATGGCTTTGGTATTGATGGCAGGTAATTACACCGGCTATCGCTTACTGGAGTTGAAACGCTTCAAACCGATGACCGAGGATAATCAATGAGTGGGCCGTTGTTGGATTGGTTAAAAGAAGCCAGACAACGTTATGTTCACCCCAGCAAGCTGGCGAAAATAGGTGTGCTGGGTATGAACCGACGTAATATTTCCTATATCAGCCGCTATAACCCGCGTCATCTGTATCCACTGGTTGATGACAAGCTGCAAACCAAGGAACTTGCCCTGGAGGCGGGTGTGACCGTACCCGATCTGATTGGCGTGATTCGGGAACAGCATGAAGTCAATGAGCTGCTCGATATGATTGCCGACTGGCCGGGCTTTTGTATCAAACCGGCGCATGGTTCCGGCGGTAAAGGGATCTTGGTTATCACCCGCAATGATGAAGAGGGTTATCACAAAGCCAATGGGCAAGTGCTCAATCTTGGTGCGCTGGAACGGCATGTTTCTAATGTTCTGGCCGGCCTGTTTTCGCTGGGTGGCCGGACTGATGTCGCCATCATCGAAGCATTGATTGAATTTGATGACCGTTTTACCGGTTTCAGCTATGAAGGCGTGCCGGATACCCGCGTTATCGTATTCAAAGGCTTTCCGGTCATGGCGATGATGCGTCTTTCGACGTCTGATTCCAATGGTAAAGCCAATCTGCATCAGGGCGCCGTAGGCGTGGGACTGGATATCCGTGACGGTAGTGCGTTAAGAGCGGTTCAATTTAATCGACCGGTGCTGCTGCATCCCGATACCGGCACCAATCTGCTCAGTCTGCAAATCCCGCACTGGGAACAATTACTAAAGCTTGCCGTGTCCTGCTACGAAATGTCCGGCCTTGGTTATCTCGGAACCGATATCGTGCTGGACCGTCACAAAGGACCGATGCTGTTGGAATTAAACGCCCGCCCCGGTCTGACTATCCAGGTCGCAAACGGTCGGGGTTTGTTGCCGCGGCTGCTGCAGGTTGAAGCTTTGGGTAAAAAACATAAAATGAATGTCGAACAGCGTGTGGCTTATGCCAGGGAACATTTTTCCAGTCTGGACTGAGAGCTTTTTTACCTGTAAGAATCAACACAAGGAGCAGGCCTATGCAGGAAACAGGAAAATTTAACGCCCTCATTCTGGGAGTTTCCATCTTCCTGGGTCTGAGCAGCCTGGGTTATTTGTTGGCGCAAGCGGCCATCACCTTTAAAGAATACGAACGCACCGTCACCGTTAAAGGCCTGTCAGAACATGAGTACACAGCCGATGTGGCAATCTGGCCGATTGAGTTCACGCTGGCCAGCAATAAAGTGCAGGATCTGTATGCAGATATTGAAACCAACACGCAGACAATCATCCGCTTTCTGACCAGCCACGGGATAAAAGCAGCAGACATCACGCTGAACGCCCCGGCTATTACCGATAAATCCGCTCAGCAATATGGTGGCAGTGAACGGGCGGAATTCCGCTACACCGGCATGCAAACCGTCACCGTTTACTCGGATGATATTGAAACCGTCAGAACCGTGATGGGACAATTAGCCGAACTGGGCAAACAGGGCATCGTGCTGAGCGGTAACAATTACCAATCACAAACCGAATATCTGTTCACCCGTCTCAATGAGATAAAACCGGAAATGATCGAAGAAGCCACCCGCAAGGCCCGTGAAGTGGCGGAAAAATTCGCTGCCGATTCGCAAAGCAGCCTGGGCAAGATCAGACGCGCTTCCCAAGGCCAGTTCAGTATCAGCCCGCGCGACAATAACAACCCGCATATCAAAAAAGTCCGGGTGGTATCGACCATAGAATATTACCTGTCTGACTGATGGCTGAGATCGGCAAAACAGTTAAAGGCCGGGGCACAGCCAACAACCTTGATAGCCGTTTTTCACAACTGCAGCGTGAAACAGTTGATGACGGTTGGTTTCAAGGCGAAGATCATCCTCCTTGCACCTCGGTCGAACTCGAACAGCCCAAAACCATCATCAGCCGCAATCAATCACCGGACCTGCCGTTTAGCCAGTCAATCAATGCTTACCGGGGCTGCGAACATGGCTGTATTTACTGCTATGCCCGCCCTTCGCATGCTTATCTGGGCCTGTCGCCGGGGCTGGACTTTGAAACACGACTGACCGCTAAACCGGATGCCGCCAGACTGCTGCGCAAAGAGTTACAGGCAAAATCGTATCAGTGTTCGCCGATATCGCTGGGGGCTAATACCGATCCGTACCAACCGATTGAACGCCAGTATCAAATCACCCGGCAGATTCTGGAGATACTGGCGGAGTTCAACCACCCCGTCACCATTGTTACCAAGTCGGCCATGGTGGAGCGGGATATCGATATTCTGATCGAGATGGCCGCGAAGAATCTGGTGCGGGTGAACCTTTCTATCACCACCTTGAAGCCTGATTTAGCCAGACAACTCGAACCTCGTGCCAGCAGCCCGAAAAGAAGACTTGATGCCGTTCAAAAACTCACCGAAGCCGGAATCCCCGTCACGGTTTTGATCGCCCCCATAATTCCGGTTCTGACCGATACCGAATTGGAATCCATATTAAAAGCCTCGGCCGTAGCCGGAGCCAGCGCAGCCGACTTTATTCTGGTCAGATTACCGCTGGAAGTCACCGGCCTGTTTGAGGAATGGCTGCAAACTCATGTGCCTGATCAGGCAGAACACATCATGAACCGGATTCGCGATTCCCGTGACGGTAAAACCAATGATGCCCGCTTTGGGCATCGTCTGCGTGGACATGGATTTTATGCCGATATGGTTCAACAACGTTTTGATATCGCACTGCGTAAATACGGGCTGAATCACCGATCCACCCCGTTAAACCGGGATCTGTTCCGGCCGCACCCGCAGCAAATAGATTTATTCTGAGGAATGCCTATTCTCCGTGCGGCATAACCGCCCTGTCACCTCGAGCGTAACCGAGAGGTCTCGAACATTATTTGCTATGGTAGGGTTGTTACAACTCAGAGGTAAAACAAATGGCAAAAGTATTGATTCTTCTGGGGCTGATACTAATCGCCATCGGTTTAATCTGGCTGTATGCCCCCTGGCTACTGAGCTGGTTCGGCAAACTACCCGGCGATATCAGTATTGAAAAAGAAAACTCACGGATTTTTATCCCTATCACCTCCATGGCCGTTATCAGCATCGTCATATCCATCCTGATCAACATCTTCAAGCGTTAGCCATAACACATTGCCAGCAGCCATCATTTGTGGAATAGTTGGGCATCTCAAGACGTACATTTGGGGTCAGGGTAAAATCCCACACAATACTCTGGACTCTAGCCCACCGTGAGTTTTTACACTGCCCCCAAACACTCAACACTCCAAATTTCTCATCACACGCTAACGGACATGAAAATCAAACAATACCAAGTAGATGCCTTTGCAACCCGAGCATTCGAGGGAAACCCGGCGGCAGTGTGCCCCTTGGAAAACTGGCTGGACGATGATTTACTTCAAGCCATCGCAGAAGAAAACAACTTGTCAGAGACTGCATTCTTTGTACCCAGCGCAAAGGGATTTAGTCTGAGATGGTTTACCCCAGTCAAGGAGGTTGATCTATGTGGCCATGCCACATTGGCAACAGCTCACATAATCTTTGACTCTCTTGGCTTCACAGAATCAGTCATTACCTTTGAAACGCGTAGCGGTGAGCTATTCGTGAAAAAGCAGGGAAATCTCTTGCAAATGGATTTCCCGGCGTACAAGTTAACCGCCTGCGAGATTTCCGAAACCTTGGTTCAAGGCCTTGGCGTGCGCCCTATCGAGGTATGGGCTGGCGACGACTACTTGGCCGTGTTCGATAGCGAAGCAACCGTTCGAGCTATCACCCCAAACCACGCCTTGCTCGGCCTGCTCGATTTGCGCGGCGTTATCGTTACTGCGCCAGGCACTGATGTGGATTTTGTCAGTCGTTTCTTTGCCCCCAAGATCGGCATTCCCGAAGATCCCGTCACCGGTGCCGCCCATTGCAAACTTGCGCCGTACTGGGCCGGAAAACTTGGCAAAAACACTCTGTCCGCCAGACAGGTTTCTAAGCGTGGCGGCAACCTTGCATGCGAGGTAAAAACCGACAGAGTGGTACTGTCCGGAAGTGCCGTAACGTTCATGGAGGCAGAAATTGCCTTCTAAAACCTAACGAGGCGCTCCAGCGATCGGCTTAGCTCTGCGTTCGGGTTCAAAGGACCAGATCACTAGAAACTTACTCGAAGCAGGAATCAATGTGCTCAGACACCCTTTGAGAATTCGCCCCGGTCGATTGAGTTTTATCAGTCAATTTTTATCAGTTTCTGTTCTCTCACCGACTGCAACGCAGCATTAATCGCCTTGCAGTTGCCTCTGGCATCCGCCAATGACAAAGCCGGCGTTTTATTATTCAACACACAATCGGAAAAATGCTCAATTTCCAGATTGAAATGATTGGCTGCCGGCAAAGTCACATCCTGTTGATCACCGGCATCCGTCCACCAGGAAATAACCGGTTTATCCGTTGGATGCTGCCAGACGGTACGACATTTAATGCCACCCAGTGTGCCAATAATTTCATATTCGCTGCGGCGGGCATGTTCAAAACTCATTTCAAAATGGGCATAGCGGCCGTCGTCAAAATCAAAAATCCCGCTCAGGCTGACATCTGCACCATGCTCATTCAGTTTGGCCATGGCCGTTACGGCTACAGGTTCCTCGTCAAACCATAAACGGGCAGTATGCACTGCGTAGGGGCCGATATCCCACATAGCACCACCACCGTGGTTAATAGCACGATTGATCCGATACATGCGCGCCGGTTTTATCGGAAAGGCAAACGCCGTTTTGACCGTACGTACGTCACCGATAACCCCTGATTGAATCAACTTGCGCACATAATCATGCTGCGGATGGAAGCAATACATAAACCCTTCCATTACCGTCACCTGCTTAGCCTTGGCGGCTGCTTCAATCGCTTCAATATCAGCCACCGTCAGCGCCATGGGTTTTTCTATCAAAACATGTTTGCCGTGGTTGATAGCTTTCAGTGCCCATTCGGCATGCTCCTCATTGGCCATAGGCAGATAAACAGCATCAATATCTGGATGGTTCAACAAAGCATCGGGATCATTCAAAGTCTCTACATCGGTTTCACCGGGCGCATGTTTATTCAAGGTTTCAGCGGCAGCACCGGCACGGCGGCTGAAAATCGCCACCAGTTTTGCATTCGGCGCCTCCACGATTGCCGGTAACAGTCTTTCATTAACACGCGCAGCACCTAATATGCCCCAGCGCAGTTGTTGCTTCTCAGCCATATCCCTGTTCCTTTTTACTGTCTAATGCCTGCCATCATAACGGCTTAAGGCTGCAAAACCAAACTGCTAAAACCCTGTAATAACCAGTGTTTTTATCTGCCTTCAATTGCCTTATGCTAGGCTATCCAATCTTGTCTTAGAACATAAAATTAAGGAGTTGCCATGACTATCGAAGTTGGCCAAACATTACCTGCCGGCAAGCTGACCGAATGCAATGAGTTTGATCCTGAAACTGGCTGCCCGATGAACCCACAACCGCTCGATGTCGGCGAGATGATCAAGGGCAAAAAAATCGTGATATTCGGCGTGCCCGGTGCCTATACCCCGTTATGCTCGGCGCAGCATCTGCCCGGTTTTGTCGAACATGCTGACGAGATCAAAGCTGCCGGCGCTGATGAAATCTGGTGTATGGCTGTCAATGACGCGTTTGTCATGGCTTCCTGGGGGCGCGAACAAGCTGCAACCGGTAAAGTACACATGATGGCTGATGGCAGTGCCGAATACGCCAGAGCACTGGGGCTGGATCGTGATTTGACCGCAGGCGGTATGGGCGTGCGCTGCTACCGTTTTGCCATGATCGTGGATGACGGTGTAGTCGAATACATCGGCGTTGAAGGTTCCGGCGAGTTCGGCAAATCCAAGGCTGAAACCATTCTGGAAGAATTGAAGAAATAACCAAAAAATAAATAATCCGCAGATTACGCAGATGGACGCAGATTAAGCGCGTTTCCTTTTGCAATAATCTGCGGATAATATTGATGCCGAGGTTCCCACGGAGACCCGTGGGAACCAAATGAATACTCTGTGTTTCTGTGGTTATCTCTACATACAGACCAGCCAACAGATTAGCGCCAGTGCTCTTCCACTTCGCTCTCGCCGCCGATAAATACCGCTGTGGCCAGTTCGCTGAAAATACCATGCTCTACCACCCCCGGTATCGTATCCAGAATCATGGTCAGCTCCAGACTGTCGATATGCTCAAACTTCATATCCAGCACCATACTGCCATGCGCAGTGAACGCCACATTGTCACCGGCCGCATTCATGCGCAGTTCACCATATCCGCCCTGATGTTTGAGTTGCGCCAGCACCAATTGCCAGGCATCCGGCATGACTTCAACAGGAATGGGGAAATTCTGACCGATATGGTCGACCAGCTTGCTCTCATCAACCAGCACGTAAAACTGATCTGCCGCTGAGGCCAGCAGTTTTTCTCTGACCAGATCCTGGCCGCGGCCTTTGAGCAGAGTCAGCTCAGATGTGACTTCATCGGCACCATCAACATACATATCCAGGTAGTTCAGTAAATCAATGGAAACAACGGGTAACCCGGCCTCTCTGGCCTTGTTCGCACTGACAACCGAACTACTGACAGTAGTTACATTTAAGTGTTCCAGTTTATTACGCTTGGCCAGGGCTTCTATAAAGAAATTGGCCGTTGAGCCAGTGCCCAGACCGACAATCATATCCGCCTCAACCAGATTGGCGGCATGCACGGCTACACGTTGCTTAGGATTCATTAAGTTTTGCGCTGTCATTGACAACCTCCTTGCCCCTGTTGGCAGAATATGGGCTCAGCTTATACCGAAACAACCTGAAAATGCACGTAACAGAACCCACGTTGTCGAGTAATTGAATACAGGAAATTATCATGGCCCAATTCGATACCATCATCCAGCACATCGAAACAGCGACCCAGTGTGCTCTCGGGCAGCACCGCCTGAGCAGTATGGGGGGCGGCTGCATTAACACCGTCTATCGGCTGGAAACACCGCAACAGTCCTTTTTCATCAAACTCAACAGCCCTTCACTATCTGCCATGTTTGAAGCAGAAGCTCAGGGGCTGCGGGAAATGGCAGCTATCAACGCTGTGCGGGTACCGGAGGTCATCTGTTACGGCCAGGCTGATGGCCATAGTTATCTGGTGCTTGAGTACATCGCGCTCGGCGGTCTGCGGGGTAAGGCCTCAGCGCTGCTCGGGCAGCAGCTGGCAAAAATGCACCGCGAAACACAACCCTATTTCGGCTGGCATATGGACAATACCATTGGCAGCACACCACAGATTAACGAGCGCAGTCATGACTGGCTGCAATTCTGGCAACATCAGCGACTGGGGCAGCAACTGTCTTTCGCCGCCGACAACGGCTTTGGTGGTCGTCTGCAACAACGGGGAGAAAGACTGCTTGCGGATCTGCCCGTATTATTGGATGGTTATGAGCCGCAAGCTTCCCTGCTCCATGGCGATCTCTGGGGCGGTAATGCGGCGGCAGATGATCGGGGCAACCCGGTTATTTTCGACCCGGCCTGTTATTACGGCGATCGTGAAACAGATCTGGCAATGACCGAATTATTCGGTGGTTTTGGCAGCGACTTTTTGGCTGCCTATCAGGCTGAATATCCGCTGGACAGTGGTTATCAACTACGTAAAACCCTTTATAATCTGTACCACATTCTTAACCATCTCAATCTTTTCGGCGGTGGCTACCTGGGTCAGGCCGAGTCGATGATTGATCGTTTACTGGCAGAAAGCTGAAGGAAAAAATGAGCCAAATCAAAGTATTGTTTGTATGCATGGGTAATATTTGTCGTTCACCCACTGCTGAAGGTGTATTTCTCAAATTACTTACGGATCTGGGAACCCGTGACCGGTTCCATGTGGACTCTGCCAGCACCCATGCTTATCACGTCGGTGAGCAACCCGATGCCAGGGCACAGCAGACCGCGCGCAAGCGCGGCATTGATCTGTCATTTATCCGGGCACGCAAGTTTGCAATATCAGACTTTGAAGAATTTGATCACATCCTGGCGATGGACAGTGATAACTATGACATTCTGGTTGCGGCCTGTCCTTCTACTCATAAAGACAAAGTCAAACTGTTTCTGGACTTTGCACCGCAGCGCACAGAACGCGATGTACCCGATCCTTATTACGGCGGCCAGAACGGCTTTGATCATGTATTCGATCTGGTTGAAGACGCCTCTCGCGGTTTTTATCACAGCGTTATCAAGTAACTTAGCGGTTGCACTGCTGTCAAGGCGGCGTATGATAAGCCGCTGATTTGAACTGTTAATGAGGATATTCAGCGTGAACGTACCATCCAAAAGCCGGTTTGCGGTATCGGCTGCCTTGTTCGGCCTGCTTCTGTCAGTGATGCCTCAACTGGCTGTTGCTGCAGAGAATGTAAAGCTACTTGATTTGACCTCCCACTGGGTGGGTTACGCTTCCATTGCCTTGTTTGTACTGGCATACGGTCTGGTAGTGGTAGAAGAAGAAATCCATATGCGCAAATCCAAACCGGTGATGATTGCCGCCGGTTTGATCTGGGCTATGATCGCACTGATTTATGCCCAGCAGCCGGATTCTGAATATCACCACACTGCTGAAGTGATGATCCGTCATAACTTGCTGGAGTATGCGGAGCTGTTCCTGTTCCTGCTGGCAGCCATGACTTATATCGGCACCATGGGTGAACGTGGCGTGTTTGATTCGCTGCGGGCATGGCTGATTAACAAAGGCTTCTCATTACGCACCATTTTCTGGCTCACAGGTCTGCTGGCCTTCTTTATTTCCCCTGTCGCCGATAACCTGACTACCGCCCTGCTGATGGCTACGGTGGTGATGGCTGTAGGCGGCACCAATATTAAGTTTGTGTCTGTTGCCTGCATCAATATTGTGGTAGCGGCCAACGCCGGAGGCGCATTCAGTCCGTTTGGTGATATCACCACGTTGATGGTATGGCAAAAAGGTGTGGTGGCATTCCATGAGTTTTTTGCTTTGTTTGTTCCTTCCCTTGTTAACTGGTTTATTCCGGCCTTTATCATGTCGCTGACATTGAAAAATGAAACACCCCCGGCGTCTGAGGATCATGCTGAATTGAAAGATGGTGCCCTGGTTGTGATCGGCTTGTTTTTATTGACGATTACCATGGCAGTCTGCGCGCACAACTTCCTGCACTTGCCTCCGGTAGTCGGCATGATGACCGGTCTTGGCATACTCAAAGTCTACGGTTATGTGCTTAAACTCCGTGAAACACGCATGATGATGAACCTGGAAGAAGTTGGTGAAGATAGACAGCCTTTCAATATTTTCCGGCAAGTGGAACGGGCGGAATGGGACACATTGATGTTCTTCTACGGCATCATTCTCTGCGTAGGGGGGCTCGGCACCATTGGTTATCTGACGCTGGGTTCGGAACTGATGTACGGCGATCTGGGGCCAACAACGGCTAATATTCTGATAGGCGTAATTTCAGCAGTGGTCGATAATATTCCGGTTATGTTCGCTGTATTGTCGATGATGCCTGATATGAGCCATGGTCAGTGGTTGCTGGTTACGTTGACCGCGGGGGTTGGCGGTTCGCTGCTGTCAATCGGCTCGGCAGCCGGTGTTGCCGTGATGGGACAAGCTCGCGGCATATACACTTTCTTTACTCATCTGAAGTGGATCTGGGCCATTGCTTTGGGTTACGCCGCCAGTATCTGGGTGCATCTCTGGCTAAATGCAGAATTGTTCCATATTGGTTAAGCAAATAGTCTCTACCGAAACAAAAGCGTCCGCAGCTGCGCGGGTTGCGGACGCTTTCTTATACCCGTGACAACTGAAAATGCACGGTATTACGGGTATATATCAGTCGTACAAACGTAATACCATCTCTGCAATACAGGCAGGTCGATGGCTGTCCTCTATTTCAATTTTGACTTCCCGGGTCAGCTCTAAACCCCGTTTCAATGGATTCAACGCGATAACGCGCGTTCTTGCCCTGATGCGCTTACCGGCTTTCACCGGAGAAGGAAATACAACCCGGTTGATACCATAATTCACCACCAGCCTGGCTTCCGGATAGTCAGATTTTTCTGACGCTACACTGTTGGTGAGCAGCGGAATCAGTGACAACGTCAAAAAACCGTGAGCAATGGTTGTTTTGAAAGGTGATTCCAACAAGGCACGGCCCGGATCAGTGTGAATCCATTGCTGGTCGCCGGTGACCTCAGCAAACCGATCGATAAAGCTTTGGTCGATAACCAGCCAATCGCCGATGAAGGTCTCTTCACCTAACTCAGGTTCAAGACGCGCATACAGCGCCGCCAGCTTCGGGCTTAAAGAGAGAGGGGTTGCCTGTTCATCAGCACTGTCATTGAACAACTGCAGATATTGTGTCCATGGCAGAGACATATTGCGTATGTCCGCTACCGTTTTATTAAACGTCTCAGGCCAGTGTCGAAGGGTTGACTCGACTTTGCCTCTCAATTCGAGGTTTATGGACTCCAGTTTTTCCTGACCTTGTTTTAAAGAATCGACCAATCGCATTCTGAGTTCCTTGTCACCAGTAAATGACGTTTGTTTGACGTTATCTTAAATCTTTGTATTTACTACAGCATTTAACATGCCAGATGCCGCATTACAAGATTTAATATCAAACACATGAGCCGGATGTTGGTCGCATGCTATATCTGGATAGCGGAAAACAGCGCCAACAGGTACAATTTATGGTTTAGTTTTTTCTGAGCATAACCCTACCATGCTATACAGCACCGATGATTTGCGTATCACCGGCATACAGGAAGTGATTCCGCCGGCGCAACTACATGAAGAACTGCCTATCACTGATCAAGCGTCGGAGACGGTGTTTAATGCCCGTAGTGCAACACAGAATATTTTGCATAAACGTGATGACCGTCTGATTGTTATTGTCGGCCCTTGCTCGATTCACGATCCGATTGCGGCGCGTGAATATGCGACCCGTCTCAAACCGTTTATCGAAGAACTGAAAGACGATCTGCATATCATCATGCGCGTCTATTTTGAGAAACCCCGTTCTGTAGTCGGCTGGAAAGGTCTGATCAATGATCCCTACCTTGACGGCAGTTTCAAAATCAATGACGGTCTGCATATCGCCCGTAAATTGCTGCTCGATCTGGATGAAATGGGCGTGCCCGCGGCCACGGAATACCTGGATTTAATCAGTCCGCAGTATATTGCCGATCTGGTGTCGTGGGGTGCCATCGGTGCCCGTACAACTGAAAGCCAGGCCCACCGCGAACTGGCTTCCGGTCTGTCCTGCCCGGTCGGCTTCAAGAACGCAACTGATGGCGGCCTGCAAATTGCCGTGGATGCCTGCTTGTCAGCCTCCAAACCACATCACTTTATGTCTTTGACCAAAGCCGGCCATTCCGCCATTTTTTCCACAACCGGTAATCCGGATTGCCATGTGATCCTGCGTGGTGGCCAGCAGCCTAATTATGATGCCGCCAGTGTTAATGCCGCAGCGGAAGTCATTGGTCGCTCAGGCCAACCGGTCAGGTTGATGATTGACTGCAGCCATGCCAACAGCAGTAAAAGCCATCTTCAGCAAGAAACGGTTTGCCGCGATGTCGCTGCCCAGATAGCACATGGCGATAAACGCATTATCGGCATAATGCTGGAAAGTAATCTGGTAGGTGGTCGTCAAAATGCTGAAGCCGGTAAAGAGCTGGTGTATGGGCAAAGTATTACTGACGCCTGTATGGCCTGGGACAAGACTGAAGTTCTGCTGCAGGAACTGGCCGAAGCTGTTCGTCAGCGACGCAGTGTAGTGTAAGGAATAGCCCCTTTACCCTTATACATATGAACGATTGGGGGCGGCCCAACCTGCTCATATTCAGCACCACCTGACACGCTTTTATCTCCCGCTGAAATCCTGCATTTTGAGGTAACTTGGGTATAACACTACACTTGGGCTGATTGAACCTTCTCAACCGGAAAAAGAATTTCCCGGCCGGCCTGTTCCTAATCAGCAGGCTAAGTCCGCCACCACCAAGCGTTAATAACCGTTCCAAAGCTTCGAAAAGCAGCGTTTTTCAGCTATAATCGACGGTTAACGAATTGCAGCCAGGCCCTGCTTGAGCTGTAATGACAAATAATTCCTGATTAAATCAGTAGGTTATTAAATGGCAGACTATGCCCTGATATTGCTAAGCACCATTCTGGTGAACAACATTGTCCTGGTTAAATTCCTGGGACTGTGTCCGTTCATGGGCGTTTCCCGTAAGCTGGAAACGGCGATGGGTATGGCGCTGGCCACCACATTTGTATTGACCCTGTCGTCAATCAGCAGTTATTTAATCAACGAATACCTGCTGGCGCCGCTCAATATCGAATTTCTGCGCACTATCAGTTTTATTTTCGTCATTGCTGTTGTGGTGCAATTTACCGAAATGGTGGTACACAAAACCAGTCCAATGTTGTATCAGGTGCTGGGTATTTTCCTGCCACTGATTACCACTAACTGCGCGGTATTGGGTGTCGCCCTGCTGAACGTGCAGGAACAACATGGTTTTATAGAGTCGGCTTTGTATGGTTTTGGTGCCGCGATTGGTTTTTCCATGGTGCTGGTGATCTTTGCCGGCATGCGTGAACGCCTTGCTGCCGCCGATGTGCCGGTTCCATTTCAGGGGGCCGCCATTGGCTTGATTACTGCCGGACTGATGTCGATGGCCTTTATGGGCTTTGCCGGACTCGTCAAGGTATAACGCATGTTAACGGCAATCATAGCAATAACGCTGCTGGCGTTAACCTTGGGGTTGTTACTCGGCTTTGCTTCAATGAAGTTCAAAGTTGAAGGTGACCCTATTGTTGAGCAAATCGACAAACTGCTGCCTCAGACCCAATGTGGCCAGTGCAGTTTTGCCGGCTGCCGCCCTTATGCCGAAGCCATCGCTGCCGGCGAAGCAGACATCAACCGCTGCCCGCCCGGTGGAGAAGCCACTATTCATGCATTGGCTGACCTGCTTGATGTCGAAGCCAAACCGTTGAATGAAGAATGCGGGATCGAAAAACCGAAAACCCTGGCGGTGATCGACGAGCAACGTTGCATAGGCTGTACTTTATGTATCCAGGCCTGCCCTGTGGATGCCATTTTAGGTGCGGCCAAACATATGCATACGGTAATCGCCGATGAATGTACCGGTTGTGAACTATGTGTCGAACCGTGTCCCGTTGATTGTATTGATATGGTGGAAACTGTTCCGAACCCTCATACCTGGCGCTGGCCTGACCCTTCCCATGTGCAATTGGAGCGTGGAGGGAAGCCATGAAAAAACCGCTGAGTTCATTTCCGGGCGGTCTGAAACTGCGCGGCCATAAAAAGCGCTCAACACAGACGCCTATCCGCAAAACACCTCTGGCCCGTCAGTTGATCCTGCCATTGCAGCAGCATATCGGCTCGGCCGCCGTGCCTATTGTTGCAGTCGGTGACAAAGTACTGAAAGGGCAACGTATCGCCAGCGCCGATGGCCATGTGTCTGTGTGTATGCATGCCCCGAGCTCCGGAACAATTGTGGCAATTGATGAGCAGCCTATCCCCCATCCTTCCGGTCTGAGTGCACCCTGCATCACTATTGAGACCGATGGTGAAGATCGCTGGATAGATCGCCATCCGGTGCAGAATTTCCGCGATATGTCGGCCCACGAAATTCGCCAGCTTATTCGTGACGCAGGTATTGTCGGACTGGGTGGCGCGGGTTTTCCGAGCTTTATCAAGCTCAATCCCGGCGTGCACCATACTGTTGATACTTTATTGCTGAACGGTGCTGAGTGCGAGCCTTATATTGCCTGTGACGACATGCTGATGCGTGAACGCGCTGACGGTATTCTCGACGGTATTGAAATCATGCAGCATGCCTTGCGTGCCCGTGAAGTTATTCTGGCCATCGAGGACAACAAACCGGAAGCCATTTCTTCAATGGAGCTGGCTTTGGCATCACGTCCGCATATGACCAGCGTCCGGGTTGTGGTGGTCCCGACCCGCTACCCCACCGGAGGTGAAAAACAACTCATCCAGGTGGTCACCGGCAAACAGGTGCCCAGTAACGGCCTGCCCATTGATATCGGTATTGTCTGCCACAATATGGCTACCGCCAATGCCGTGGGACGCGCCATCAATCATGGTGAACCGCTGATCTCCCGTATCGTCACGGTGACCGGGACCGATGTGAAACATGCCGGTAACTTTGAAACCTTGTTCGGTACACCGATTGCGGAATTGCTGCAGTTTGCCGAAACCCGGCGGCAACCGGATGAACCGTTTATTCTCGGCGGACCGATGATGGGGTTTAACCTGGCAGGCGATAATCTGCCGATCACCAAAACCGCCAACTGCATTCTGGTCGGTGTCGAAGGTGCAGCAACGGCCAGTGAACCTCTGCCCTGCATCCGCTGCGGTGAATGTGCCGCAGTCTGCCCGGCCAGTCTGTTGCCGCAGCAGCTGTACTGGCACGCACGGGCAAAAGACTTTGACCAGACACGCGACTACAACCTGTTTGACTGTATCGAATGTGGCTGTTGCGATTATGTATGCCCGAGCAAGATTCCCCTGGTCTCATATTTCCGTTTTGCCAAGACAGAAATCATGAACCAGGAACGTGAACGGCAGAAATCCGATCTTGCCCGTATACGTTTTGAAACCCGTCAGGCCAGACTGGAGCGCGAACAGCGCGAAAAAGAAGAACGTCAGAAACAACGTAAAGCAGCTCTGGCCGCATCAAAAGCCAAAAAAGAAAAAGAAGCATCTGCCCAGGCTGAAACCTCAGCCTCAGATGACAAGGAGACCTGATTTCATGCCTATTTTCCGGCCCAGTCCGCCTTTCCTGGCGGGGACCAACCGCGTCACACTGCAAATGTTGCAGGTGCTGCTGGCATTGATTCCGGCAATCATCGCCATGGTCTATTTCTTCGGTCCTGCCGTATTGATTAATATCGCTTTGGCTTTGGTGGTAGCGTTGGCCAGCGAAGCGGTCATGCTTAAAATTCGCAAACGTCCGCTCAAACCGTTTCTGACCGATGGCAGTGCTGCAGTCACCGCTGTTTTGCTGGCGTTAGCCATCCCGCCGCTGTCACCCTGGTGGCTGACCGTAACAGGTATTATTTTCGCTATTGTTTTTGCCAAACATTTATACGGCGGTCTGGGTTATAACCCTTTCAATCCAGCCATGGTGGGTTATGTGTTGTTGCTGCTGTCGTTTCCACTGGAAATGACCACCTGGTTACCCGTAGCATCGTTGAGTGAAAATCCTGTCGACTTTTTCAGTGCGTTTCAGCTGATTTTTTATGGTGATACCGCAAACGGACTGGCCGCTGATGCCATCTCCGGCGCCACGCCGCTGGATGCCATGAAAACGCAGATAGGACTGTCGGTGTTACCGGAATATATTGTTAACCAGCCCTTGTTTGGTCTGTTTGGCGGCCTGGGTTGGGAATGGATCAATATCTGGTTCGCTTTGGGTGGCCTCTATCTGCTTTATCGCCGCGTTATCAGCTGGCATGTGCCGGTTGCGATGCTGGGCACCCTGTTTGTCATAAGTGGCATCACCTATTTTTTTGCGCCGGAAATAACGGCCCCGCCCCTTTTCCATCTGCTGAGCGGCGGCACCATGATCGGCGCATTCTTTATCGCCACCGATCCGGTATCAGGTTCAACGACAGTGAAAGGCAGGCTGGTATTCGGTGCCGGTGCCGGTTTGCTGACCTATATCATTCGTGTCTGGGGCGGCTACCCGGATGGCGTTGCTTTTGCTGTGTTATTGATGAACATGTTGGTACCGCTGATTGATTATTACACGCAACCGAAAGTTTACGGGGCTGTGAAATAATGGCCGCCTTCTATAAACATATCCTGCGTGTGGGAGCAATGCTGGGCATTTTTGCCATTGTTGCCACCACCTTAGTAGCCCTTACTGAAAGTAACACCCGCGAGCAAATCAAGGAAAATGAACGGCAGGCTTTGCTCAATGCGATCAATGCTTTGATCCCGCATGAAAAATATGACAATGCGATTCTGACCGACACCACCGCATTGGCTGCCACCGAAATGCTGGGCACGGAAGAAGTCACAAAGGTCTATCGTGCCCGCAAAAAGGGTGAGCCGGTTGCGGCCGTGTTTACCGTCGTCGCCCCTAATGGCTATAGCGGCCGTATCAAAATGCTGGTGGGGATTTATCACAATGGCACACTGGCCGGTGTTCGAGTCATTAACCACAAAGAAACGCCCGGTCTCGGTGATAAAATTGATGAAAAACGTTCAGACTGGATTTTAGGCTTTGAAGGTTTGTCATTGCAAAAGCCGGTCTCGGCAAAATGGAAGGTAAAAAAAGACAGCGGCGCATTTGATCAATTTACCGGTGCGACCATTACCCCGCGTGCGGTGATCAGTGCGGTGAAAAAATCGCTGGAATACTTCCACACACATCGCGATGAACTGTTTGCTGTCGCAGAGGAAACCAAATGAATATTTACAGCCAGATCATTAAAGACGGTTTATGGAAAAATAACCCGGCTTTGGTTCAGTTGTTGGGGTTGTGTCCCCTGCTGGCCGTCACCAACACCGTGATCAACGGTCTGGGCCTGGGGCTGGCGACCATTCTGACGCTGGTGGCATCCAACGGCCTGGTTTCGCTGCTGCGCCATCAGATTCCCGATGAAGCCCGTCTGCCGGTGTTTGTAATGATTATTGCCTCCATCGTGACGGTGATTGAACTGTCGATGAATGCCTGGTTCCATGAGTTGTACCTGATTCTGGGGATTTTTATTCCTTTGATCGTGACCAATTGCTCGATTATCGGCCGTGCCGAAGCGTTTGCCGCCAGAAATCCGGTCGGCCCGGCGCTGCTGGATGGGCTGATGATGGGACTCGGCTTCACTGCAATCCTGGTATTGCTGGGCGGGATGCGTGAACTGATTGGCCAGGGCACTTTGTTCAGTCAAGCCTATCTGATGTTCGGCGAAGCCGCACGCGGCTTCAGTATTGTGGTACTGGAAGACTATCGCGGTTTTCTGATGGCTTTGTTGCCACCGGGTGCATTTATCGGACTGGGTCTGATTGTCGCGTTGAAAAACCTGATCGATGAAAAACTGGCTACCAGACAGCCGAAAGCGGTTGAAGCGACAACGGAACCCGTAACCGGATAACATATGAACCAAGCTCAACGGCGCGAATTTTTTGCCACGCTGCAAGCACATAATCCGGCACCAACAACCGAGCTGAACTACCGTAGCCCTTTCGAACTGCTGATTGCCGTTATTCTGTCAGCACAAGCCACCGATGTCGGTGTGAATAAGGCGACTGATAAACTGTATCCGGTTGCCAACACCCCGCAGGCAATATTGGATCTGGGGGTCGAGGGTCTCAGGCAATACATTAAAACCATCGGCCTGTTTAACGGCAAAGCCGACAATATCATCAAAACCTGCCGGATCCTGCTGGAAAAACACCGTGGCGAAGTGCCGCAAGACCGCGCCGCGCTGGAAGCCCTGCCCGGTGTCGGCCGCAAAACCGCCAATGTGATTTTAAATACCGTGTTCCGGCAGCCGGTCATTGCGGTCGACACTCATATCTTCCGGGTAGCAAACCGCACCGGTCTGGCCAAAGGCAAAACGGTCAGGGCTGTCGAAGACAAGCTGATGAAAGTGGTGCCGGATGAATTCAAACTGGATGCCCATCACTGGCTGATTCTGCATGGCCGCTATATTTGTGTGGCCCGCAAACCCAAATGCGATCAATGCGTGGTGTCGCATCTGTGTGATTATTTCCGCGATCAGAGCCGCCGCACTCGTACAATGGAGAAAAGCTGATCCCATGTTCGGCCAGGACAGACAACAACTAAGACAGTTCTTTCATAATGTCTGGGCCAAAATGCAAACCGGTGAAACGCTGTCACCGTTGGAAATGGTTGTTGCCGAGGTCATCAAAAAACACCCCGAATACCATGCTATCTTCAACAAACCCGAGCAAGTCGATCGGGACTATTTTGTCGAAGCCGGCGAAACCAATCCCTATCTGCATATGGCCTTGCATATTTCGCTGCATGAGCAAATCATCACCGACCGCCCTGCCGGGATTCGCACCCTCTATCAGCAACTGGTGGCAAAAACCGGCGATGCCCATAAATGCGAACATCTGATGATGGAATGCCTGGCCGAATCGCTGTGGCAGGCGCAGCGCGATCAGCAGCCGCCCTCCGATGAGTTTTATCTCGCAGCTCTCCAAAAGTTGCTGCAATCCCGTTAAGCGTTAGTTTCGTAATAAAGCGCGCAGAGCGTTTCGTCTTCCACCCAGCGCTGCAAAAAGCCGATCGCCTTCATCGGTGTTTCTTCTTCGCTGAAATAGTTCAGCAATACTTCACATATTTCAGCAAAACTGTGCCCGGCCACTGCGGCTGACAATGCGGCTTGTTCCGCCGGATCAACAGGCCGGTAATGGCTGATCAGATCGGAGCGGCGCCATAAAAGCCAGCATTCTTCGTTGTCATGAAGCACGGCTGCAGGCGGTGTTTTTTCATTTGCCAATGCTTTCCAGATGGCAAATGCATTGGTTTTAAGCTGTAACAGTTGCGCGGATGGCTGGAAACCCAGTTTCAATTCCGGCCAGGCATGTTGTGCAATGCCGGCAAAATCTTCCAAGGTAATAACGGCCGCATCGGCGGCATCAAAGCTGTTGGCAAAAGCCTGTTCGATCAATGCCAGTTCATATAATTCTGCATGTTGATTATATGGCGTTATCCCCGTCAGTATGGTCGGCATGTCCATACCGTAAAAACGCAGGCTGGTGGTTTGGGACGGATAAGCATCAATATAACGGTCCATCAGCAAATCAAATTGCTGATCGCCAAGGTAGGCATGCAATTTCTCGTAATCTGTCTCAAGCGCTTCTTTCAAACGCAGGCGATAGGCATTGGCATAGATATGCAGCCGTTCAGCAGCGGACATCATCGGTGTCGATTCGATCTGGCTATCGATGCCCGAATCCTGACCCAGTAGATACTGCATGAAATTTTGCTGCATATCGCGTAAAACCGACATCAGGCCACTCCTCGCCGGACTTGGCTGTCACTGATACGGAGTTGCTCGGCTGTTAGGGCTTTTTGTGCAATCTGTTCAGCAATGCGCAGTTCTTCACGCAGTTCAGCGAAAGGCGGAATATTATCATCACGCTCTATCATGGTACTGACGGCGCCGAAACGGCCCAATGCGTATTCATATAAGTCCCAGACCGGATCTGCCACTGCATGATCATGTGTATCAATAATCATCTCGCCATGATAGCTGTGCCCTGCCAGATGAAATTGCATGACCCTGTCAGCATCAAGCGCGTTCAGGTAGTCCCGCGGGTCAAAATGATGATTATTGGCGCTGACAAAAATATTGTTGATATCCACCAGCAGCAGACAACCGCTACGCCGAGCGATCTCGTTAATAAACGTCCACTCCGGCATATCCGAGTTGTGGTAGGTGACATAGCTGGACAGGTTTTCAATCAGAATCTGCCGTCCCAGATATTCCTGGACGGCATCGATACGTTCGACGATATGTGTGATCGTGGCTTCGTTATAAGGCAAAGGCAGCAAATCATGACTGTTAAGATGATCTACCGTAGTCCAGCATAAATGATCCGAAATCCAGCTTGGCTGCACGCGCTCGGCCAGGGATTTGAGCTGGCCCAGATAATCATAATTAAGCGGATCGGTACTGCCGATAGACATCGACACCCCATGCATCACCATCGGATAGTCTTGTCGGATTCTGTACAGATGTGCCAGCGGTTTGCCGCCGGGCACCATATAATTCTCGGAAAGGATTTCAAACCAGTCAAGCGCCGGTTTGTGTTCAATGATATGGGCATAATGGTCGGTGCGCAGACCTAAACCAAAGCCGAGAAAAGGACGCGTCATGATTTTGCCTTTACATCACGGGTATATAGTGACAACCTCGCGCCACTCCCGGTCGGAGTAGCGCGAGGCTGACAAAGCCAGTTATTCTTCGACTGTACCACCGATTTTTTCACAGGCTTCCTTCGACATGGAAACAAAGCCCTGGCCTTTACAAGCGCCTTTGCCTTTACAGGCATTTTCTGCGGTCTTACAGTCATTGTGGCCTTTACAGACATTGACGCCATAACAATGCACCTTGGCAGTCTTGTCTTCTCCTGCGCTGACAGCAGGAACGGCACCCAGCATACTGGCGGCAGCAAATGCTAAAGCCACCCCAGTGGAAGTAATTGCATGTTTCATGACAAACCTCCTTTACTTAGTATCTTGTTCTGTACGGATTGTATTCATCTTCACTCGTTTCACTAACGACTTTACCGCCGACATCAGCACAAGCTTCGGCGGACATTGATACAAAGCCTTTGCCTTTACATGAGCCCTGGCCCTTGCAGGCATTATCCGCGGTCTTGCAGTCGTTGTGTCCGGCACACTTGTTAACACCGTAACAGTGCACCACTTCCTCTGCGCCGGCCTGCTGACTGGTAGAGTGTGCAGCACATCCCATCATGCCTGCTGCTGCAACAGCCAGAGCCAAACCGGTTGTCGTCTTTAAAACACTCATCTCATCCTCTCATTCTCTATTGGTTTTTAGGCGATATCGCCCGCCCAAACTACAATCGACAGGCATTGATAACGGCGAGAAGGGACAAAGTCCCTTCAATGTGGACAGATAATATGAAAAAACGTTACAAAAAATATTTACGAAAGCTTCATGGCAATTCACAATCCCTTTATTTATCATGAAGCACCGACACCTACCATTTACTGTCATAAAACAATTCAATAATCTCTCCGGATGACCGATGCCCGGCGTTGATTGGGAAAAGGATACCGCTATGAAAGCCTACGGTTATACCAGCGCCGATGCAGCCCCTGAACTGATTGAACAGCCTAACCCCGTTCCAACTGGCCGGGATCTGTTGATCGAAATAGAGGCGATTGCCGTCAATCCCGTCGACACTAAAGTCAAAGCCGGTATCAAAAAACGGCTGGATACGCCCAAAGTGATCGGTTGGGATGCCTGCGGTACTGTGATTGCGGCTGGCGGGGATTGCGAGTTATTCAAAATTGGCGACAAGGTGTTTTATGCCGGCGATATCAGCCGTCCCGGCTGTTACGCCAGTCATCAACTGGTAGACGAACGCATAGTCGGTTTCGCCCCCCATACCCTGACGGCAACTGAAGCTGCCGCCATGCCCTTGACCAGCATCACGGCTTGGGAAGCTTTGTTTTCCAGAATGAAAATTCACCCCAATGTGGATATAAACAAAACCCTGCTTATCGTCGGCGCAGCTGGCGGCGTGGGTTCCATTGCTATTCAGCTGGCAAAAAAAGTCGTAGATCTGAATGTGGTGGCAACAGCTTCCAGAAGCGAGTCAGCCGACTGGTGCCTGGAACTGGGTGCCGATCATATTATTAATCATCACAATCTGGCCGCAGAGTATCAGCAGTTAGGTATCGCCAAGCCGGATTATATTCTGTGTCTCGGAGACACTGATTCTTATTTCGATACGCTGGCTGAACTGGTCGCCCCCCAGGGTATGATTTGTTTTGTCGTCACCAGTCAACAAAATCACAATATTGATGTTCTCAAAACCAAGAGCGCCGGTCTGGTATGGGAATTCATGTTTACCCGCCCCATGTTCAAAACCGCTGATATCACGGCGCAGCACCAACTGCTTAACCGCATTGCAGAAATGCTGGATGAAGGACTGCTCCGCTGCACATTACGACAAACTTTCGGCGCCATCAATGCCGACACTATTCACCAGGCTCATCAACAGTTACTCAGTGGAACTACGCTAGGTAAAATAGCACTGACCGCAATCAAGAACTGAACACCCATAAACTTAAGATCACCTCTGAAAATTAGAATTTTCAGAGGTGATCTGGAAGACTTTAAACAGGTTTTAGTTCTGTCATAGCGCATAAAGGACGATAACCGTATAATTAGCCCCACTCTTTAATGTAGCTGAGGTTCAACGATGAATAAAAACACATCAGGTAAATTTTTTGTAGGTAGTATCATCGCCATCGTGGCGTTATTCGGTCTGGTATTGATTATTCTTAATAATATGCAGTCCTTGGGGAAAAACGCGGTTGAACCTGAAAGTATGGATGCTGAAGCTGTCGCCGAACGTATTAAACCGGTTGCTGAAGTCAATGTTGGTGAGCCCCCGGTGGTTGAAGCACCTGCGGCTGAAGAAACTGAAGTCGCCAGCAGCGGTGGCCGGGGTGAACAGATCGTCAATCAGGTTTGTGCTACCTGCCATGGCTCTGGCCTGATGCAGTCACCTAAACTGGGTAATGCAAGTGACTGGGCACCCCGTATCGAAAAAGGCATTGAAACTTTATACAACAATGCCATTAACGGCTTCAATATGATGCCGGCCAAAGGCGGACGCGCTGATTTGAGTGATGACGAGGTCAAAGCCGCTGTCGATTATATGATTGAAACAGCGCAATAACATCACATCGGCGTTTTCTGCATACAGAATTGCTGCACGGCACCGTCATACCTCGGCTTGTTTGCTCATCCAGGATGACGGTGCTGTTTTTGCATTAAGGAATACGCTTGCTGCTCCAGATCCGTTTTGAACTGTATCACTGAAAAGATAATGTATCGTAATGAATCTGCTTGCTGTTAATCTTCCCTTAATTGTCCTGATACCGTTTGCCGGCGCACCTCTGGCGGCATGGGTAACCCGATATAACCGTCTTGCCTCGGCCTGGGCTGCCAGTTTGATTACCCTGCTGTCATTGTTATTACTGTTGCCAGCCATACAGCTCCCATTCAACGACCAGGTATTGATTCAGCAATGGTCATGGATGCCATCTATCGGGCTGGATTTTGCATTCCGGCTGGATGGCCTAGCCCTGTTATTTACGCTGCTTATCCTGTTGATTGGGCTGCTTGTCATTCTGTATGCCCGCTATTATCTGTCGCCCGCAGATTCCATGGGACGATTCTTTTCCTATCTGCTGATGTTTATGGGATCGATGCTGGGCATCGTGCTGTCTGAGAACCTGATCCAGCTGGTGATCTTCTGGGAACTGACCTCTTTGACCTCTTTCCTGCTTATCAGCTACTGGCAACACCAGCAGGATGCGCGTGATGGCGCACGAATGGCGCTAGCCGTAACCGGAGCCGGCGGTTTAGCCATGCTGGCCGGTGTCATCATGCTGGGTCAGATGGCAGGCAGTTACAACCTCAGCCAGGTTCTGACTGCCGGCGATATGATCCGTCAACATGAATGGTATCTGCCCATGCTCATGCTGATCCTGCTCGGCGTTTTTACCAAATCAGCGCAGTTTCCATTCCACTTCTGGTTGCCGCATGCGATGGCTGCACCCACCCCGGTATCCGCCTATCTGCATTCCGCCACGATGGTTAAGGCCGGCATATTCATGCTGGCACGTCTGTTTCCGGTGCTGTCCGGCACAGAAGCCTGGAGCTGGCTGGTGGGTGGTGCAGGTATGTTCACCATGGTACTCGGCGCCTATACCGCCTTGTTCAAACATGATTTGAAAGGCCTGCTGGCTTATTCCACCATCAGTCATCTGGGCTTGATTACACTGCTGTTCGGTTTCGGTACGCAACTGGCGGCTGTTGCGGCGATTTTTCATATTATCAATCACGCCACCTTCAAGGCGTCGCTGTTTATGGTCGCAGGCATTATCGACCATGAATCGGGCAGCCGCGATATGCGCAAGCTTAATGGTCTGTTCAAATATATGCCGCACACAGCCTTGCTGGCCATGATTGCCGCCGCTGCCATGGCCGGTGTGCCGCTGTTGAACGGCTTTCTCAGTAAAGAGATGTTTTTTGATCAGGCATTACATGCTTCCGGTACCAATTCACTGGCCTGGGCAATTCCGGTAGTGGTGACCTTAGGCGCTGTATTCTCAGTAGCTTACTCACTGCGCTTTATCCATGATGTGTTCTTTAATGGCGAGCCCCGAGGCCTGCCAAAAACACCACATGAACCGCCCCGTTTTATGAAAATCCCGGTGGATATTCTGGTTGTACTATGTCTGGGCGTCGGCATGGCACCGATGCTGCTGGTGGGCCCTATTTTATCTGTCGCAGTTGCCGGCAGTCTGCAGGTGACACCGCCACAGTTCAGTTTGGCGATCTGGCATGGTTTCAGTCTGCCGCTGCTGATGAGTTTTATTGCGATGTCGCTGGGGATAACCATCTATTGCTTCCGCGAAAAATTATTCCGCTGGCATGATACCAATCTACCCAGAGTTGATGCCCGCGTGATGTTCAATGCGGTACTGCATGGTTTGCTGGTCTCCGCTGGGCGTATAACCCGATTTTTTGATCGTGGCTCATTACAACATGCAGCAAGCTGGATTTTGTTTACAGCGGTTGCTGCCGCCCTATACGGGTTCAGTCAATTTGACAGTCCGTTACTGGGCAATCGAACGTTACTGGACATTGACGGTGTCACCTTATCAATGGCCGCGGCCCTGATGCTGGCCTGCTTGCTGACCGTACTGCTGCATCATCAACGGCTGGTGGCACTCATTACCGTAGGTGTTGTCGGCCTTATTATCTCGCTGGGTTTTGTTAAATTTTCCGCACCGGATCTGGCGCTGACCCAGCTCTCTGTTGAAGTGGTCACCATCGTGTTGCTGTTACTGGCTTTATTCTTTCTGCCGCAACATACTTCGCAGGAACGCAGCCGCAAAAGACTCAGCCGCGACCTGATTATATCCACCGCGGCCGGTATTGGTGTCATGTTGCTGGCCATGGCTGTGATGTCTCGTGATTACATGCCGATATCCGGCTTTTTTCTCGATAACAGCAAACCCGGCGGTGGCGGCAGCAATGTGGTCAACGTCATTCTGGTCGACTTCCGCGGCTTTGATACTATGGGTGAAATTGTCGTCCTGGCGCTGGCAGGCTTGGGGATCTTCGCCATGCTGCAAAATCTGCAGTTGCTTGCACCTCCGAGCGATATCGAGGGGCGAGAATGGAGCCATGATCCGCATCCGCCGATTATGCAGACGCTGACCCGGCTGCTGTTCCCGCTGATGTTGCTGGTGGCGGTGTTTATCTTCCTGCGCGGCCATAACCTGCCCGGCGGTGGATTCATTGCCGGTCTGATTGCGGCAGTAGCCCTGATTTCACAATATCTGGCCAATGGTATCGCCTGGACTAACGCCCGGATCAAAGTGGATATGCACTGGATTATCGGCTTCGGCCTGATGGCTGCGGTGATAACCGGCGTGGTGTCAATGCTACTGGCCTACCCGTTCCTTACTTCGGCATTCACTTATCTGCACTGGCCGCTTGTCGGTAAATTCGAAGTTGCCAGTGCCATTGCTTTTGATCTGGGTGTTTTCCTGGTCGTCGTCGGTGCTACGGTGTTGATTCTGGTTGAGCTGGGCAAGCTCAGCCACGCTTCCCATCACATACAACAACAGGAGCATGAATAAATGGAGTGGCTGGTTGCCATTGTGATTGGCGTAATGACTGCCTGTGGTGTTTATCTGACTTTGCGGGCGCGTACTTTTCCGGTGGTACTGGGACTGACATTGCTTGCTTACGCAGTCAACGTTTTTCTGTTTTCAATGGGCCGGCTCACTATCGGCGATCCTGCCATCATTAGTGCCACGGCCACAGCTTATACCGACCCGCTGCCCCAGGCGCTGGTGCTGACAGCCATCGTGATTGCCTTTGGCATGACGGCATTCCTGATCGTGCTGGCTTTGAAGGCTCGCAGTGAACTCGGCAATGATCATGTCGACGGACTGATTTATGTGGCAGAAGATATGGCCATTTCCAATCGCAGCAAACAAGCTGAGCGTGGAGAAGCCGACTGATGTCCATACATTTAACCGCTTTGCCGATATTGCTGCCGCTGATTGGTGGTGTGTTGATCCTATTTGCCCGCAGCAGCGGACTGGCGCTGCAACGCAAGCTTAACCTGCTGCTGACTGCCACATTGATTGTGGTCGCAGTCAATCTGTTGGATACCGCAGCCTCAGGAGTCCATCAGGTTTATCTGCTGGGCAACTGGCCGGCACCGTTTGGTATCGTTTTAGTGCTGGATAAATTATCCGCACTGATGTTGCTGATGACCGCCCTGCTGGCATTTGCCGCGCTATGTTATGGCATCAGCGAAAATACTGACAAACAGGGTGAACATTTCCATGCACTGTTTCAGATTCAGCTGTTCGGTCTGAACGGTGCCTTTCTAACCGGTGACTTGTTTAATCTGTTTGTATTTTTCGAAGTACTGCTGCTGGCATCATACGGTTTGCTGCTGCACGGCGGAGGCCGTTTGCGTACCAAAAGCGGGCTGCACTATGTCATTATCAACCTGATTGGTTCCAGCTTGTTTCTGTTTGCGGTCGGTACGCTCTATGGTGTCACCGGCACGCTCAATATAGCGGATATGGCCGCCAAAATGGCTGCCGTTGATGTTATGGATCAGGGTATTGTCGGCGCGGCCGCTTTACTGTTGCTGGTTGTTTTCGGCATTAAAGCCGCTATATTCCCGTTATATTTATGGTTGCCGGGTGCTTATGCGCACACCTCCGCTCCCGTTGCCGCACTGTTTGCCATTATGACCAAGGTGGGCCTGTACGCCATTATCCGGGTGCACGGCACTGTTTTTGCCGAACAGGCCGGTTCCCTGACGGCTATTCATGCCGAAGTGCTGCTAGTGCTGGGCATGATCACATTACTGATGGCTGCACTGGGGGTAATCGCCGCACGTGCGCTGCGAGAGCAGGTGGCCTACCTGATTCTCGCCTCAGTCGCCACCTTGCTGATCGGCATTGGTATCAACCAGCAGCAAGCGCTGGCCGCCACCTTGTATTATCTGATTCATTCCACATTCATCGGCGGCGCGCTGTTTCTGCTGGCTGATATCATTGTCCAGAGCCGCGGCAGTGTTGCAGATAAATTTCGTAGCGCACCGGCGATGTCCTCATCGGTGCTAGTGGGTAGTATTTACCTGGTCGCCGCGGTGGCAATGGTCGGCATGCCGCCTTTGTCAGGTTTTTTTGGTAAGGTACTGCTGCTTGAAGCCGCTTTGAACCACAACGGATTTGCCTGGATCTTTGCCGCCGTTCTGCTGGGCAGCCTGTTGATGGTGATTGCCATGGCCAGAAGCGGATCAATGTTGTTTTATCAGACACAGCAAACGACAAAAACAGATGGTAGAGCCTTGAACAACAAAGCTTTCATTGTCATGCTGCTGTTACTTTTCACCAGTCCGCTGCTGGTGATATTTGCCCACCCTGTCAGTAGTTTCACCGCTGCTGTTGCCGATCAATTATTTAATACGGATGCTTATATTCAGGCGGTATTGAACCAACCGGTTTCTTCAGGAAAACGATGATGCTGCGTCGTATATTTCCTCATCCGCTGCTCAGCTTTATTCTCTGGTTTATCTGGTTATTGCTGAATAATACCGTTGATCCGGCCCATATGATTCTGGGGGCTGTCCTGGCGATTTTTATTCCTTGGTTTACTTCCGCTTTCTGGCCCGAAAAGGTCAGGATTCGCCGGCCGTGGTTGCTGGTTAAATATATTGTGATTGTGCTGTATGAGATTCTGGTGGCTAATGTAATAGTAGCTAAATTAATCCTGTCTCGGCAGGATAAACTGCAACCGGGGTTTCTGCATATACCGCTGGAACTGGAGTCACCTATTGCCATCGCTATACTGGCCAACACCATATCTTTGACGCCCGGTACGGTAACTTGTGACTTATCTGACGATCGCCGCAGCCTTTTGGTTCATGCCTTGCATGTGGAAGATCCGCAAGCGACTGTCCAAGAGATTAAACAGATGTTTGAAAAACCGTTGCAGGAGATCTTCAGCTGATGTTGGATACCGTCATCGCTATTGCTTTTGTCATGGTGGGTCTGGCCCTCATTCTCAGTCTTTACCGGCTGCTGGCAGGCCCTGATGTGCCGGATCGGAT
Source organism: Methylophaga sp. OBS4 (assembly GCF_026319305.1). Lineage (GTDB taxonomy): Bacteria > Pseudomonadota > Gammaproteobacteria > Nitrosococcales > Methylophagaceae > Methylophaga. The sequence goes on along the minus strand of NZ_JAPDMV010000005.1, from coordinate 67,366 downwards.
CCTGGCACTGGACACGCTTTATATCAACTCGATCGCCTTGCTGATTTTGCTCGGTATTCATTTACAAAGCGCGTTGTATTACGAAGCCGCGTTACTGATCGCGGTGATGGGTTTTATGGGCACACTGGCGCTCAGTAAATACCTGTTACGCGGCGACATTATGGAATAGGAGCAGATCATGCTTGACTGGGTTGTAGCAATATTGATTCTGATTGGTGCCTTTTTCACACTGGTCGGTTCACTTGGTTTGTTCAAATTGCGTGATTTCTATATGCGGCTGCACGGGCCGACCAAAGCCAGTACGCTGGGTGTAGGAGCGATTCTGATTGCATCAGCGATTCACTTCAGCCTGAAAACAGATGCTGTCAGCCTGCACGAGATCCTGGTCACTTTATTTTTATTTATCACAGCCCCTGTCAGCGCCCATTTGATGGCCAAAGCAGCCTTACATATCAAAATAAAACAGGATGTCCGGACGCTGAATAAATCTGATCACATCTGAGTTGAGGCAATAAAATGCATATATGGGTCGATGCAGATGCCTGTCCGGTAGTCATCAGAGAGATACTGTTTCGTGCCGCGCAGCGCACGGGCTTGTCGATGACTTTAATTGCCAATCACCCGTTAAAAATACCGCCTTCGCCGCTGATTCAATTCATGCAGGTCAGTCACGGTTTTGATGTGGCTGACAACGAGATCGTTGATAGAGTCACTGCCGGTGATCTGGTGATCAGTGCCGATATTCCGCTGGCCGCTGATATTATCGCCAAAGGCGCATGGTGTCTGAGTCCCAGAGGAGAATTGTTTGATAAAAACAACATCGCCGCCCGCCTCAGTATGCGGGATTTTATGGATACGCTGCGCTCAAGTGGTGTCGATACCGGCGGCCACAAAAGTTTCAGTCATAAAGATCGCCTCAATTTTGCCAATCAGCTGGACAAACTCCTGCAATCAGCTACTTCGTGACTGCCTTCTTTTTTATGAAATGTGTGATCAATTCTATATAACCTGCACGCATAGAAGAGTACTGTCTAAGTTCCTGAATTTCAGCAAATATAAACCACTCATTTCTGCCTGAAATTGCCTACTGCCAACCATGATTTCAGTCCTGTACAGCGACATTCAGACTGATATGCACAAAGGTCATTCGCACTGTGGATGCAAAATCATACAAAGAGAAAGTATTTTTCGTGCTGTGCCTGACACTGGCATTAACCATTGCTACGGCAGGTTTTGGTTACAAAGTGGTCCAACAGATGGAAACCATCAAGACCGACTGGCAGAATTTTGAACACCACTCTGTACAACGTGTCCAGTTGCTGAGTCAGATCCAGGCGGATCTGGGATACGGTGGTTTTATTCATCTGTTCAAAAACTTTCTATTGCACCAAGATACAAGCTTGATTCCAAGTATAGAAGCAAGCCTGTTCCGGTTGCATTCTGCTATAGATAAATACGCTGCTTATGCCATATCAGAACGTGAATATATCGCGCTGACGCAGTTGCGTACGGTATTGAACAATTATGAAAGTAACTATGTTCAGGCAAGAGAGTTGATAATAACCAGTATTACTGCCGATCAGCTCAATGCCATCATCAGCGTTGATGACACACCGGCACTGGCTGCAATTCAAACCTTATCCGATACCATCCTGACCCGAGCCAAACACCACCAGACTATCACCAATCAGCGTTTTGATAACACGCAGCAACTGGTCAGCTGGAGCTACCTGCTGTTACCGGTCATGTTGATTTCTGCCGCTGTTCTGATTTATCTGTTACGGCGTATCCTGCGTGCCGAAAAACGCATTCAGCACATGGCGCATTACGATATGCTCACCGCCCTGCCTAACCGCAGCCTGTTTCATGACAGGTTACGGCAAGCCATTCTGCGGGTGGAGCGAAACCAGACCATTGCTGCCCTGCTGTTCATGGATCTGGACGGTTTCAAACAAATCAATGACACACTGGGACACGACGCCGGAGACAAACTGTTAAAAGTCATTGCCCGGCGATTGCAGGGAACCATTCGTAAAACCGATACCGTCGCCAGATTGGGAGGGGATGAATTTACAGTGATTCTGGAAACAGTCAGCTCGGCCCGCCGTGCCGATATGGTGGCCATGCGGCTGATCCGTGCGATTGAGGAACCGATTGAATTACGGGGTCAGACTATCCGGGTGAGCGCCAGTGTGGGGATTAGTATCTGTCCGGATGATTCCATGTCAGATATCACTTTGATGCACTGTGCAGATTCGGCGATGTATCTGGCCAAGCAACAAGGCAAAGGCCGCTTCAGGCGCTACGATCAAAAGATCCCCTCTCCCATAGGCAGCCATCATCCGGTTCTGGGTAGTTAACCTGAGGTTTGGATAAGCAACACGCTCGCATGGTGAAATCATTTATTCCCACAGAGTTGTTGTTCATGCTTCGACTCTTCGTCAAGCTCAGAGCTCAGCACGAACGGAGCCCTATCAGTACCGTTCGCTCTGAGCTCGTCGAAGAGCGAGTCCTTTATTGCTGAACTTTCAAAGCTTTTTATGTGCGGCTCAGGTTAGTTGAGTTACAAGCGATATTCCACACCCAGATAAGCCGATAATGGCGCACCCGGATTGAGGATTTGTGAATCGGCATCGGAAATATCCTCTACCCCGTGGCTGGCAATATAGTCGCGATCAAACAGGTTGCGCACTTCGGCAAACACCTTGAAATGCTCGTTTGACCAGCCACTTTTCAGGCCGAACAAGGTGTATGAGCCCACTTTGAAACTGTTTGCAAAATCAGCATAACGATCAGACACATAATCCATGGTCGGGCCGATATAGAAACCGTTGTTGTTGCGGTAAAGCAGCTCGCTCTTCATGACGAAGTTGGGGGCGGCCGGTAAGGTGTTATCCCCATAAACGGCATCGTTATCAAACCGGAACCGGTTCCAACTCACACTTGCCAGCGGAGCCAGACGATGGCGGCCGGTATCATCCAGCGCCAGTTCGGCATTCAATAAAGCCTCGATACCTGCATGGATGGTGTCATCCACGTTGGTCGACAGGCTGGTACCGGGCGCGGCGGGATCATCAATTGACAGGATCTCATCACGTAACTGAGCGTAATAAGCCGACACATCCCAGCCCCACTGACTGTCGCGGCTTAAACGCTTATGCCCCCGGCTGCCGAATTCGAAAACTTCCCCTTTCATCGCGTCCAGCGCTTCATCGTTGCCGGCAATACCGTCTTCCAGCTGAAAAGTCGTCGGTGCTTCATAAAGACGGCTCAGATTAGTGTAGAGGCTGGTGTCAGGACTCACCTGGTAAACCAGTCCAATACGCGGGTTGATACTGTTGTAGTCATCCTCCGGGTTTCTGACCGAACCATCTGACAATGTAGTGACCTTGACCTCACGCCCGGCAGAAACGGCCTGAGCACCCGCCACCAAAGTCCAGTTTTCGACAAACTGCCAGCGATCCATCAAATACAATTCCAGGGTATCGCCTTCATTGTCGTTTTTGGTGCTCCGCCCCGTTTTGTCACCAGCTTCATGGGTGTAATTACCACCATCAATCCGGGTCACACCATAGTTGAAGCCCACCAGCCAATCATGATCGCCCATCTTGTGCTGATAGCGGGCCATGGTGCCGACATCACGCTGGGTGTTATCTATCAGCAGGCTGAAGAAAGGCGAATAGACAATCGGGTGAAACAGTTTCTGTTCTTCGAACGAGACGCCAAACTCAAACCGGCGGTTTTCATCGATATCCCAGCTGGTTTTATTGGCCACACGCCAGATATCGACATCTTTCTGTAAATGCCCTGCATCACGCTCGGCACTAGGCCTTGCCTGATCACGATCTTCACGCACTTGTGCCCGGGTCAGGGAGCCGGCCAGTTCCTGATCGTCATTGAGGTAAGTCAGGTAAAAACGGCTGGAAATATTATCAGTCAGCCGGATGCCGCCATTGGCATAAACGCCGGTTCTGTCCTGCTTGTTATGATCGCGGTAGCCATCCCATTGTTTGGTTTCAATGGTCACCAGACCGTCCAGTTGATCATTAAACACTTGTCCGGCCGTCAGCCGGGTTTGACGCTGACCATGGCTGCCGCCTGAAACCGACAGGCTCAGCGGAGAGACATCGTAGGCGGTCTGACTGATGAAGTTAATCGCCCCACCCAAGGTGCCGGCACCGTATTTCATCGCATTGGCGCCGCGGGCAAACACCGCATACCGCGAACTCAGCGGATCGATAATGCGGTTATGGTTATTACCGTCAGCCGCCGTGACCGGCAGACCATCCTGCAACAGCTTGATGCCGTTCATGTCATAGTCGGTGGCATCGAGGTTGGAGCCGCGACTGGAGAAAAAGATATTGTCATTACCGGTATCGCTGGCCGCCCAGACACCCGGCACATAACGCAGAGCATCTTCCAGACTGGATACCTGACCTTCAGTAATACTGTCCATCTCAATCACGCTGACACCACCCGGCGTCAGCCGCATTTCCTGTTTATCCGTTTCCAGTCCCAGGTTGCCGGGCGCGATTTGTTCGCCCACCACCTGCATTTGATTGAGTTCCAAAGCACCGTGTTCGGCATACACATTGACTGCCGTGGCAGTCAGACAGGCTGCTACCAGTGTTTTCAGCGGCCGGCGAAATGAATTATGAGATGACATCTAAACTTCCGTTAACAAGACAAAATCCTGCATGAAACAGGGAAACGGCAAAAGTTTATATCGGGATGATCACAGAAAAATGGGTGATTTCACACAAACCTTGTGAAATCACCCAACACATTTAAGCATGGGCTAATATTGACGATTAGTGGTGGTGTGAAGTCTCCGGCGCAATCACCTCCAGAAACGGTGCCGGCTCATCGTACTCGTGCCATTTCTTGTCGCCCTGTGGGATCTCATGCCAATAGTTTTCACCGGTAATACAGGTCTGTCTGACCGGCAAATATAATGTTTGTGGATCGGCGCTGACCTTGGCCTTGAACACGAACTCGTCAAAATAATCGTCGGCTAACTCACCGCCATACCAAGTGATAGTGCTGACGTCTTCTGTCACTGTTTGGCCGTGTGATTCATAAGGTGTTTTAAGCGCTTGTCTGGTGATAGCAATCTTCCAGCCTGTTTTTGGCATCGGTCTTGCGTGTTCAATACCTTCCGGGATTTCAATAGAGACTTTGGTGGTCGCCGCCCCCTCGCAGCCATGACTAATACCGAGCGTCGCTTTGTAATAACTGCCACTGGTCACCTGGGGTTGTTCAAACACGGCATGCGAACTTGCCACAGCCGGCAAAGCCAGCATAAGCAGAGAGAAAAGCTTTTTCATGAGTTGTCCTCGTTCAAATGGTTCTACGTTCGCAGAGCCCGATTCACAATGATTGATGATTGTACTGTAGTGAACAGATGGAGAGTTGTGTGAAATGCCGGGCTGAACAGGCAAATGCCGCGTTCATTACTTAAGCATGGCCCGAATATTGGACAAATGCGCCTTGCCGCGTTCTTTTCTTTCTTCCGGATCGGCCTGGGCTTTCTCAGACATCCAGATTAAATCCTCTGGCGGCAACTCACGCAGAAAACGGCTCTCCTCGCATTCCATTTTTTCACCATAACGCTTGCGACTGTTAGCCATGGTCATCACCAGGCTGCGCTGGGCACGAGTGATACCTACATAAGTCAGGCGCCGTTCTTCTTCAATCGTGCCTTCCTCGATACTGGTGCGGTGCGGCAGAATCTCCTCTTCCATGCCGATCATAAACACATGAGGAAACTCGAGACCTTTTGCCGCATGTAAGGTCATCAGATGCACCGCATCGGCCTGGTTCTCATCTTCCTGCCGATCCAGAATATCCATCAAAGTCAGCCTGGCGGCAATATCACCGATACTTTTTTCTTCAGTGTCCTGCTCAATAATGCGGTCGATCCAGCTCAACAATTCTTCGACATTTTCCATGCGCCGCTGTGCCTGGTTCGGATCACCGCAGACTTCTTCCAGCCAGCCGCGGTATTCGATTTCTTCCACCATATCGCGAATCGCATCCATCAAATTGCCGCGTTTGGCGCGGTCAGCAATATCCACCAGCCAGTTGGCAAAATGCTCCAGCTTCGCCATCGCTTTGGCTGAGAGTTGTTCGCCCAAGCCCATTTCAAAGCAGGCACCGAACATGCTGGTTTTACGCTCTGCCGCATAATTACCCACTGTCTGTAACGTACTGGCGCCGATACCGCGTCTGGGCGTGTTAATCACGCGCAGAAAGGCATTATCGTCGTCCTGATTGGCCAGCAGGCGCAGGTAGGCCATGATGTCTTTGACCTCGACCCGCGAGAAAAACGAAGTGCCGCCGGTGAGAAAATAAGGCACATTATGTTCGCGTAAGACCCGTTCAATCGGTCGCGACTGGTGATTGCTGCGATATAAAATCGCATAATCCTTGAAACTCGCCTGATGTTTGAGCTTGTGATACAGCAGCTCGGAAACGATTTTATCCGACTCATGATCATCATCGCGACAACCAATAACGCGGATGGGATCGCCTTCCCCCATCGCACTCCACAGACGTTTTTCGAATACGTGGGGATTGTTGCTGATAAGCGTATTGGCCACCCGCAAAATACGTCCCATTGAGCGGTAATTCTGCTCCAGTTTGATCAGTTTCAGCCGCGGGTAATCCTGCTGCAGTTGTGCCAGATTCTCCGGCCGCGCACCGCGCCATGAATACACCGACTGATCATCATCCCCCACTACAGTCAAAGCTTCGCGGATGCCGACCAGTTGTTTGACCAGTTCGTACTGGCAGCCATTGGTGTCCTGATATTCATCCACCAGCAGATAGTGAATCCGTGCCTGCCATTTCTTTAACACATCGTTATGATTTCTAAACAGCAATACCGGCTTCAAAATCAGATCATCAAAATCGACCGCGTTGTACGCCTGCAAGGCCGCAACATAACGTGGATACACTTTGGCCGCCGACATCTGGGTGCCTGCTTCTGCAATCTGCAGCGCTTGTTCGGGCAGCATCATCTGGTTTTTCCATTCCGAAATCTGCCACTGCACCTGCTCGGCATGTTCACTGTCCGCGGCAAAATCACGCCCCATCAAGTCGCGCAATACCGCCAAACTGTCATGCTGATCAAATATCGAAAAACCGCTACGATAGCCGAGATGTTTATATTCACGGCGCAGAATATTGAGGCCTAGTGTGTGGAAAGTCGACACCATCAAACCGCGTGCTGACGCCTTTTGCCGGCTACTCATCAACTCGGCGACCCGGGTTTTCATCTCACGGGCGGCTTTATTGGTAAAGGTCACCGCAGCAATATTTTTAGCGGCAATCCCGCACTGCTCGATAAGGTAAGCAATCTTGCGGGTGATTACCCGTGTTTTACCACTACCGGCACCGGCCAGCACTAACAGAGGTCCATCGATATGACGCACAGCTTCCCGCTGTTGCGGATTCAGATCATTCAATTACTTCTCACCGTATCCAGCCTTCTATAACCGATTGCTTCCGACAAATGAGCCGTTTGAATCTGCTCACTGCTGGCCAGATCGGCAATAGTACGCGCTACTTTCAGGATACGATGATAAGCCCGTGCAGACAGGCCCAGGCGGCTGATCGCCTTTTCTACCAACTGATAATCACTGTCACTCAAGGGACAATAAACCTCTATTTCTTTTTGTTCCAACACATTATTCGCCTTGCCCTGCCGCTCCAATTGCCGCTGCCGGGCTCTGCTCACCCTTTTTCGAACCTGGGCGGAACTCTCGGCACTGCTGTCAACCGTCTGGCTACGCAGCAGTGTTTTATCCACTGCCGGCACTTCCACCAGCATATCAATACGATCCATCAACGGCCCTGACACTTTGCCGCGATAACGGCGCACCTGATCCTCGGTACAACGGCAGCGGGCATCGCCCAGATAGCCACAGGGACAAGGGTTCATCGCGGCCACCAGCTGAAACCGGGCCGGAAATTCGGCCTGATTGGCGGCGCGCGAGATGGTGATCTTGCCAGATTCTATCGGTTCCCGCAGTACTTCCAACACACGCCGGTCAAATTCGGGCAGTTCATCCAGAAATAACACCCCATGATGCGCAAGTGAGATTTCACCGGGACGCGGCTGACTGCCGCCACCCACCAACGCCACGGCCGAAGCGGTATGGTGCGGCGTTCTGAACGGACGTTGCTGCCACTGCTCGACATCAAAGCCTTTTGATGCAATCGAATGTATGGTTGCGGTTTCCACCGCTTCCTGCTCATTCATTTCAGTCAAAATGCCGGGCAAACGACTCGCCAACATGGTTTTGCCGGTGCCGGGCGGCCCAGACAAAAGCAGGCTATGCGATCCTGCTGCGGCAATTTCCAGCGCCCGTCGTGCATGACCCTGACCTCGCACATCAATCAAATCCGGATAATTCGCTGAAAATGGTTTCGCTTCTGCTTGCGACAAGGATAAGGGTTGCTGCCCATGCAAATGGGCACAGACTTCTAATAAGCTGACAGCGCCATAATTCTCAGCCTGCTCAATTAATGCCGCTTCCTCGGCATTCGCTGCCGGTAACACCAAAGCACGTTTCGCTTTGGCTGCCGCCAGAGCCGTTGGCAATACGCCTCGCACCGGCCGGCATTCACCGGTTAATCCCAACTCACCGATAAACTCTTTATCTTGCAACGAAGCCAGTGGGATCTGCCCCGAAGCGGCCAGAATACCCAGTGCTATCGGTAAATCAAACCGCCCGCCTTCTTTTGGCAGATCGGCCGGCGCCAGATTGATGGTGATCCGCTGCTGCGGAAAATTGAACTGTGAATTGAGTAAAGCACTGCGCACCCTGTCTTTACTCTCTTTCACTGCCGTCTCGGCCATACCCACAATCGATAAACTGGGCAGCCCGTTGGACAAATGCACTTCAACCGTTACAGGTTGCGCCTGTACGCCGGTCATCGCCCGGCTGTGAACTGTCGCGATACTCATAATCCGTCCCTGGTGAAAGCAACAGCAGCCATAGTAACTGATTCCGCTGCGGAAAAGCATCTACACGGACAGTTCGAAATGCACAAAGTGCATGACATTGAGCATTGCGATAGCGTGCATGGAACATTCGATTTAGGATTAAAACCGATATATCCATTCCTTGCTGTGTTCTGATGTTTGTCCAGCAGAATGACGTGTGACAGAAAAAGGAAATAGCTTGAGAAATAATGGACAGCAATTAAAGCAATGCTTTCCGCTGCATAGCACTAAAAGAACTAGTTCATCCGGACGGTAACCTTAGTTCAATTGGAGGATATTCAGACTTGTAAATTAAAAGTAAAATTAAAAGATTAACAAAAAAATGTGCTGCCTGAATAGTTTATGGACAGAACGGAGTGGAGAGTTGAATAGGAAGAACAGGCATAACTCGATGATACTATCTATATTCCGCCAGGCTTTGCAGTATCGAATGGGGTTTGCCAGGTGGTTATGGCTATACAGTTGTGTCGTAATTATTTTAATCGCTGCAATTTCAATTACCTCATGGAGCGGACTGAGCAACCTCTATAACAGCATTTACGAGCAGTCTAATATACGAAACAATAAAGCCATAAAAATCACAAAAATATCCCAGTTACTAAATGAAAACTATAGCCTGGCAATATCATTAAACCAGCCTAGTCAGCAGCGAATTCTCCCGCATGACTTATTAAACAATAAAAATATAATAAGCAAAATAAACAGAAATATAAACAAAATCACTAAAACTATCGAAGACCTGATAAAAACAAGCCAAACTAAAGCTGAAATAAACCTTATAAATGAATTTCAAAAACGCCGAAAAGAATGGCTAAAAACATTAATATCAAGTCAGCGACAAGATAAAGCATATATCACAGGTAGCGAGTTTGAAATAATTCAGGGCGATATCAGAAAAAATGCAACAGCAACTGTAGAATCACTGTATAGAATCCGCGAATTCAATGACAATAAGGATGCGGAATTGTTGTCACAAGTTGATAACAATTATAAAAACACTTTAGTAACTCTATTAACTGCCACATTGATATGTATCATCGCAGCGAGTTTATTTTCAGTCAGCACCATCAACTATATAAGAACAGTTGTCAAGAGAGTTATCAGGTTTGCTGAAACAGTGAGCAATGGCGACTGGAGCAACCCAATAAACAACAATAATGAACCGGGTGAAATAGGAATATTATTAACACATTTAGAGCAGATGCGAGAGAGCCTGCATAGCTTATTTACACAGAATAAGGAGGTCGAAAATAAAGCCAAAAAGCTATTATTGGCTGTTAATCAAAGTAATAGCACTGTTTTGATTACAGATCTGAATACAAAAATTATTTATGTTAATGAGGCATTCACACAGACAACAGGATACATACCGGAAGAAGTTATTGGAAAGACACCCAAGATTCTACAGTCAAATAAAACTCCTGAATATGTGTATAAAGATTTATGGAAAAACCTGAGCCAAGGCATTACCTGGACAGGAGAGCTTGTTAACCGATGCAAAGATGGAACTCTAATTACTGAGTCCGTCAAGATATCTCCGATAAAAAATATCTCAGGAGAAACTGAAGGTTACATGGCAGTAAAAGATAATATCACTGAGCTCAAAAAGGCTCACCAACGTATAGAGAAAATGGCATATTGCGACGCTCTGACTGAACTTCCTAACCGACACAGATTTATCGAACAGCTAAAAACATTACTAAACAATAATAATCGTAATTTTAGTATTTTATTTGTCGACCTAAATAACTTCAAAAGAATCAATGATAGCAAGGGTCATAATATTGGTGATAGCGTACTCAAAACAGTCAGCCATAGATTAAATGAATGCTGTAAAGATCAGATTCTGGTGGCGCGTGTCGGTGGTGATGAATTTGTAATTATAAGTCTTTTCATTGAGGGACTTGAGCTAACAAGGCTTGTAAATGATTTACATCACACATTATCCATACCTGTATTTATTGATGAATATCAATTTATAATGAGCGCTTCTATAGGCATATCACACTTCCCCGAACACGGAAAAACCAGTCAGGATATTCTGCGCAGGGCTGATATTGCAATGCATCAAGCTAAAATGAATAATCTCCCATACTGTATATATAATGAAGATATGGAATCACAGCTTCAGAGAGAGCTATTGATACTGCAACGACTTGAACTGGCGCTATCAACTTCTGAAGGCATCAACATACACCTCCAGCCACAGTTTTCACTTAAAGATAATACACTCATTGGTGCTGAAGCATTACTCAGATGGCACGACAATATATTGGGAAATGTTTCTCCAGCTGAATTTATTACACTTGCTGAAAATAAAGGATTGATATTTAAACTTGACAAGTGGGTGATAGAGCACAGTCTTAATTATTTATTTGAATGTAACATTATTGCAAAATTCAGCGGCAGAATCGCTATCAATATTTCATCCCAAACACTGGAAAACCCCTTATTTTCAATCTGGATGAAAGATAGCATTGAAAACAATAATATCGAATCAAAATATATTGAGCTGGAAATAACTGAAACTGGTCTTATGAATGATCCTGACAAGGCATTGCAGAACATTTTGAAATTAAAATCTTTTGGCATTTCAGTATCAATAGATGATTTTGGCACAGGCTATTCATCACTTGCCTACTTAAGAAGATTCAACGCTGATAAGCTAAAAATTGACAAAAGTTTTATTGATCATATAACCACATCTAAAACTGACCAATCTATCGTTATGGCCACAATCGAACTCGCTCATAATCTTGGCATGAAAACGCTAGCTGAAGGGATAGAAAATGAAGATCAGAAGCAGATACTTGATGAACTCGGCTGTGACTATGCACAAGGGTATTATTATGCCAAACCAATGCCAACAAATGAATTCACTGACCGTTATATATTAAACGACAAAATAATTACACTTACTCAATAATAAAGGATTTTATTATGCGTTTCTCCATTGCACTTATGAGTAAATTATCCTATCCAAAAAAGATGGCAGTCATCGCAGCAATCTTTTTATTCCCGCTTACCATTACATTTGTTATTTTGGCAAGCAATCTTAACTCAGGAATTAACGCAAGCATCCTGGAACAAAAAGGATTAAAGTACATAGATACTGTTCGTCCTTTATACCAAAAACTGGCCCAGCATCGCGGGCTTGTAAACACCTATCATAGTGGTAAAACCAGTTTACAAGCTGACATCATCAATACCCGAAAGGAAATATCAGCTCAAATACGTGCTATCGATACAATTAACGCTGAAATGGGCACTGAATTGAACATTGATGCACTCTGGAATGGAATTAAAAACAGTTGGGTACAAATAGAACCAAGCTCTTTTAGTTCTCCAGCGGAGAAAGTATTTCAAGAACACACCATTCTCATTGCAAAAATATATAATCTATTCGAGCTTATCAGTAATCGTTCAGGACTGATTCTTGATCCAGCACTTGATACTTCTTTTATTATCGAAGCCTTGGTCTACCGGCTTCCTAAAGTAACCGAGAACCTGGGGCAGATGCGTGGCTTAGCTTCTGGTCTCGCATCTCAGCGACAGATCAGCCAAGATGAAAAAACACAGTTGATTACCTTTTTCAGCAATATTCTAAGTGACTCTGAATCAGCTGATAAGGCTCTTAATCGTGCATCACATGAAAATCCAGAACTTGAATCTGTTTTAGATACTTTTCTTGAAAATAGAATCGCGGCATTCAATAAGTTTATTAATATAATCAATGAACAATTTTTGATGAGTGACTTTATTTCTGTCAACTCCAAAGATGTCTTCGAATCCGGTACGCAAGCCATCGCCGCCAATTACAAGTTATATGATGCTCTGGTTCCTGTTCTGGATACACTTTTACAGGAGCGTATCGATCGTCTGAAATCAGAACGCATCATGCTCATTCTTATCATTATCGCTGCGTTATCCATTTCAATTTATCTGTTTATCGGCTTTTATCGCTCAACCATTGATGTCATTCAAAACTTGGTTCAGGCTACCGATCAGATTGCAAATGGTGATCTGACTATTGAGGTCCAATCAAGCACACAGGATGAATCTAGCCAAATCGTTGATGCCCTCAACAAAATGACCAAACACTTGAATGGCATGGTCAATCAGTTACGTGATAATGCGTCATTATTAGCCACTGCTTCTGAAGAGTTATCTTCAACCACCAGTCAAGCCAAAACAAATTCACTTGAACAACAAAACCAATCAGAACAAATCACCACGGCGATGAACGAAATGTCAAGTACAGTCAAAGAGATCGCAAAAAATGCCGAAATGCTGGCTGCCGAGGTCAAGAATGCTACAAATGACAGCCTCTCCAGTCAGACAGTCATTGATGACACCATTCGTTCGATTAATAAACTTGCCGATGGCGTCGGTAATGCTGTCATTGCGATGCAGGAACTGACACAAAGCAGTCAGGAAATCGGTTCGGTACTAACGGTCATTAAAGGCGTGGCTGAACAGACTAATCTGTTGGCATTAAATGCTGCTATTGAAGCAGCGCGGGCGGGTGAACATGGCCGTGGCTTTGCCGTTGTTGCTGACGAAGTACGCGTATTAGCCACACGAACACAGGACTCTGCCATACAAATTGAAGCCATGATAGAAAACCTGCAGCAACACACTAAACAAGCAGCTGATGTCATGTTAGCTGAAAAAGAAAATGCACAGAATGTTTCTCAGGGCACCGAATCAGCGACCCAATCCATGCACAATATCGTTGAATCCATGACCCAGATTTCTGATATGAGTACCCATGTCGCCAGTGCCGCAGAGGAACAAGGCTTGGTGTCTGAAGAAATCAACCGCAATGTCACGCATGTGTATGATTTATCTTCTGAAAATCTCATGGGTACGGAACAAATCGCTCTCGCCAGTAATGAATTGGCAAAACTGGCATCAGAAATGGAAAGCATTGTTCAACGCTTCAAAGTCTGATTCTGAATACCATCACAAATGACTATTTACTGTGAGGAAACAGCAGGGCTCAGGCCACCTCAAATAAACGGTTTCACGCCGAACAGCGGGCCATGCAGGTAAAATGCAAACAAGGCCCAGGCTAACGTCCCCGCGATAATGACCTGTATATCGCCCTGTAAATTACCAGCCGGGCGGCGCATACCCAGTCGCCGATCGCGCCGGCGGCTGACGGCAAAATCCACCACGGCCCAGAGCAGAAACGCACCAAACAGCCATAGATCCGCGAAACTGCCGTTAGCAAGCAAATGTGCCAATGCCCAGAGTTTCACACTGAGCAGCATCGGATGACCTGCCATTGCCTTGATGCGCGATGGCGGCAGATAGGTAGCAAGCAGCAAAATAAAAGCTGGCAACATCAGCAGGGCTGCTAAGTGCCGGGTCCACAGTGGCGGTGTCCACAACACAGCTGTACTCTGTCGTGCCTCGCCATAACCCCAAATGATCAGCAGCAAGCCAATCAGTGACAGCAGCGAAAATATTGCTTTCCAAGGCAAAATACCAATGCGCGTGATCCGTGTCGTGCGCCAGTTATCGGCATAAATGCGTACTGAATGCACACCCAGAAAAACAATCAGACCCAGAACTAATATCAGCATGGTTATACTCGCATTAATGGTTTAGAAGCGGCTACCGTGTCTTCCACCTGACAATACAGGTTCTGCCGCAAATCGTCACGTGAAATCGGCCCGATATCGGTATCAACCAGGCCGAGCCAGACACAGTTGCTATACTGCTTTTGTCGGTTTACTCAGTTATCTCCGGCAGCCGGTTTGCGCCCCAGCTTCGGTGTATCCGATCGATAACACATTGCAATTCTTCTGAGTCGACCAGTGCCAACTGGCCCGGTTCAAGCGGGTCGTAGTGGAAGATATAAAGTCGTGAGGCAAATTGCTCAAAAGGCAGGGAGGCTTCACCAAAGCGTTCGGAATGCCCGGAGGTACTGACCTGAATATCATCGCCCCAATTTTGACCGCTGTCGTTATTCGGGTTGTAAAAATACACCCGCATAACATGTTCGGGATCCAGCGCCACCCGCAAAATGGTAATGGCATGCCAGCCGATAAAACGCATGGCACTGTCGGTGATGGCAATGCCTGCCGGTTGCGGGTGAATCAGGGGTTGGTTGCCGTTGTAATAGGGATGATAACTGGCATAAAAATGTCGCAGAAAATCTTCCACTTGTATCAGTCTGCCGCTGCCGACATCGACATTGATACTGAAGCCCCGCCCACACCACCAGCCATGAAATTCGGGATTGACCCAGCGGTGAGGATCACCTTCACGATCGGCACAGCAACGCCCCATTTCTGCATAAATGCGATCCAGGTGCGGCACCAGGATCAATGAAACGGGATCCAGATCCATGGGTAATTGCTTGGCGACACCCGTCAGGCTTTGTTGTGATGAAATGGCCAGGCCTTCAAAGTGCATGATGATCTCATCATCACGTGCAGCCCACACCAGCATTTGCAGCAGATAATCAGGATCGTTATAAGCCCACATCGACATCGCGCGTGCAGACTGGCAGGTAGGATTATTGCCTTGTCCCACACCAAGCGGCTGCCCCAGCATGCAGAGCACACCTTCAAGCAACCGGCTGCAAGCATCGGGCGTATCGCCAAACAAGGCAGTCAGGCGTTGTTCGGCGCCAGGCGACAGTGGCAGTGATAATTGCCGCCATAAAGCCGGCGCAACCGGCGATTGATATAAAATACCGCGCTCCAGCATCATCGCCAGTCCGTAAACGGCCTGGGCTGTCTCGGGATGGACCGCTTTTTCAATCAAGGCGCGTACCAATTCACTGTAGCTAAGCAGACAGTCGCGGCCGGTGGAAGATAATCCCAGTGCCTCACTGAGCAGATAATCACTTTCTTCCGTCAGATAACGCAGTAACACAGCGTGATACGGTGAAACAAGACCGGTATCGTGCATGGCCCGGGCACAACCACTGGCTTCATATTGCAGCGCAGCAGCATCCATGCTGGTCAGCCGCTGTAGATAGACTGCTACGCCCGGATCTTCACGACAAGCCTGTGTCGGGCCATACAAGCTGCTGATCAGACGATCAGCGCCTTGACCACTGTGCCCCATATCGATAGCCGGATTTTGTCTGCAGATGGCGATCTGAGTGACCATTTGTTTGACATGCTCAACCTGAATCGGCCGCTGTTGCAGGATGCGCCAGATTTCGTCAATTAACTGATCGATAATATGTTCATAGCCAATGCTTTCTGCGAGGTGCTGCAATAAAGCCCGGCTGACTTCTGCGAGTCGTCCCTGTTGTTCACGTTCAGCTTCATCAGCCACTGAAAACAGGCGTTTGAGATTAACCGCCAGCACCCGCGTCAGGTAGTGATGTGCCTGTTCAGCTGAAATATCGGGATGAATGTAGCGCTCACGGGCAATAGCCAGCAAACGCAGATTGCTCAGCGTTTCTATGATGACAGTGTGGATATCCGTACTGCGCAGAGCCGGTGCACTGAGGGCCGGCACCAGAATCTGCGGATGGTCATAATCAGAATCCCCAAACACACCGGCCTGTTCCAGCCGCTGTGCGTAATTCTCCATCAGCGCACAACCACCTTGCGTGTGCAGGATCCTTTTCACCGTGTCAAACAAGCGACCTACTTTGGCCGGCTTGGCAAATGCCGGCGCCTCCTCCAGTATTTTTATCGCTTCTTCCAGCCGCTCGATCAGAAGGGGGTGATTCGGGTCCTGATACTCATTGACGGTTGATTCACTCAAACTCAAGTCCTGCAGTTATTTCGGTTTGGCGATGACTTTAGACATAGAAATCCAAAGATTCCTGATGTTTAAGCAAATCACGCATTACCAGCGGATCATCACCGAAGAAGTATACCAAACCCCAGTGGGTGCCGAAGGCGGTGCGTTTGGTCACGGTTTCTTCAAGCGGGGCTGTCAGTTCATGAAAATCGAAGTAAGGATGATCTTCGGTTTCCTGCGGAATCTCGAGATGACTGACGACGCGACGGCGTGGATAAACGCCGAAACAACCGGCATGACCTTTGGCATCAACAACTTCTTTCGGAAAGAATTGACTGATTTCTGCTTCGGTCGTTTTAGGGTCAAACGACAAGATCAGGGCCTGGTAGGCATTAAAACCGTAGGCACGTTGCAATAACTCGAACACTTTGAAACCGGGTGGCCGGTAAGCGACTTCACCAAAGTACATTTCACCATCGCTGGTCACAAAATATTCGGGATGTATGAAACCGAACTCGATCTCGAAGGTTTTAATCAGTTTTTCAATCTGCGCGGTGATTTGCGGGCGGTATTGTTCCAACGCCGGTGTTGCGGGTACAAACACCGAATAGCCCAGCGTTACATATTCAGAGATATTCAAAAAGCGGATTTTGCCGCTATGGATCCAGGCTTCTACGGCAAACTCCCAGCCATCAAGGTGTGATTCCATCAAAACCGGGAATTCCTCCTCAGGAATCATATCCACTTCATCAGGCGTACGAATCACCCGGTGTCCCAGGCAGCCGGCTTTATCAAAAGCTTTAAGATGGATGGGGTCATTAGGGTCGCCATCGAGTTTCAACAGCGTTTGATTGACCCGCCGCAGAAAACGGATCACATCATCTTTGTCATGAGCCTCTTCGAATATGCCGACCCGGATACCGCCTAGTTGAGCACGACGTTTCATCAGTGCCTTATCGCGCAAGAGCAAAGCCTGACCGAATAAACGTGGGTTATCCAGCAATACGGCATTAATTGCACCGGCCCACTCTACGGTTTCCTCAAACAAGGGAATGGCCACATCTACGCCTTTCTCTTTTAATGTTTGAGCGATTTCCATTGAACGATCATTGAGTCGCTCAAAATTCCATTTGATATAAGGGATGTTGTGAGCAGTGCAGTATTCTTCCGCCCAGTCGGGCGCAACAACAACATATCGTCTGTCAAAGGATTCAGCAGCTTCAACAGCGTTCAGACTCCAGCCCAGGAATGCCACATAGCCCTTTTCCGGATTAAATTTTTCTTTCGCTGACTCGGCCATAATCATGCCTCCTCTACATTTTTATATGTAAAACAAAAGCTTAATACCAATCTATCACAATTAAAAATAATGACAGTGTGTCACTGCGCCCGAAAACAAGCCTGGTATCATCCCTGATACCAGCGGCAGGCAGATTAGAAATACAACTCAGTTATGGCAAAGACAGCTAAAAACCCGGCGATTTGCGCAAAAAGGCAATAGTTTGAATTAGTAATTACTCGCGGCCAAAGCCACGAATGTAAATCTCCCTTAATTCAGATATGAACAACAATAATCCACTAATTCGGTGATTTTAATATCGAATGATGAATTGGCCGGCACATGAAATGACTCGCCGCTTTTAATGCTGTGCCATTGGCTCTCACCTTTCAGGCAATAACTTAAATCACCGGCCAGGATTTCCATCAGCTCGGCTTTTTCTGTACCAAAGGTGTAATCACCCGGCATCATGATACCGAGCGTTTTAAAACTGCCATCAGCGAATGTCACTTTACGGCTGGTCACCTTGCCATCGAAGTAGATATTAGCTTCACGGGTGACCGCGACATTATTAAATTCGGACATATAAGTTCTCTTGGTTATTGTTGTTTTTGTTCCAGCTCGGCAACGCGTTTTTCCAGCGCTTCCAGCTTTTCACGGGTACGGTGCAACACCTGAGTTTGCACATCAAACTCTTCACGCGTCACCAGATCCAGTTTATTAAATGTGGCGGTCAATGCGGCACGGATATTTTTCTCCGCATCTTCCTGCATCTGCACCAGACCGGGCGGCAAGGCTTTGCTGATGCTTTGCACGACTTCTTCAATTTTTTTCGTGTCGATCATAGGTATTCCTTTTGATTGAAGGGCTTTACTCATTATTCTACGGTAATTTGCGGCTGACTCAATTGATTGATGTCATGAAAATGGGCATGTCGCACATCATTTTGCCTGCAAGCTATGTTTTAATACACGTAAAGACTCAACCACACGAGAAAAAGGATCGATATGTCATCAACCGAGTTTTGGAGCATCCTGGTGATTGCCGTAATTTTTGCTGCCCTGATTGGTTTTGCGCTGGGTCGCCGCAAAGTCCCTGGTGGTACGCAGCAACTGAAGGACTTGCAGGAACAGCATGAGCAGCAACTGGCGCAGAAACAAATGGAACTGGAAGCCTACCAGGAAAAAGTCCATGAGCACTACGACAAAACCGCCACCCTATTCAAGGATATGGCCGGCTCATACAAGGAACTGTTCGACCACCTTTCAACCGGTTACGAACAACTCGGCAACTTCTCCGATCGACGTGTATTGCCAGAACGCGCGGGGGCTTTGCTGGATGGCCCGGACACCCAGCCCAAAGCCCATGATTTTATGAATCCGAAAAGTCAGGATGAAGACGCATTAAATCGATAACGCAAAGATTATCGAGATGAAAAAAGCCAGCCTATCAGGCTGGCTTTTTTGTTTTTAGCTTAAGTCCATCATCTTCTATATGAGGACATTATTAGGAAAAAATAAATTTGTCACCTTTTTACTTTTTTTTGAACCATGGTTTGGTGAATATTGAGTATGTTTTCATCGGCTCTTCAAAACATGGCTTAGTCACTAAATCCAGCCTATCTTGAACAGCCTGCAACTTTTGACGAATCTCGTCTTGTTCATCCATACGATCCCAAAATATACCTTCATGCCTGAACATTTCATTTAAGTGTCTCTGGAACTCGTCACCTTCCATCGGTACACGGCCTTGACGTTTCCAGTAGTATGTTGCCAACTGCCTCGCTGAAGAAAAGATACTATTAAGAATTCGATTGCTTTCAATAAATATGTCTTCTGTTTCAGCACCAAAAGCCGCCATGAATTTGTATTTAAGGGTGTTAAAACGTACGAAGGCTTCTTTTCTACCCTCAAACCTTTCGAAGACAATATAACCACGATCAAGTAAATCAGCCTCTTGTTCTGTCTCGTTTTCCCCCTTTTTTCTCGATGAGCCTTCATCCGACGATGAAAAAGGATTTCTTATCGCAGCAATTACATCCTTGATTTCAAAAAAAGTGGCCAAAACTTCTTCCGCAAGCTCAATTCTCCTTTTTCCAATAAATTCGCGTTTCCATGCTCCCACACCAGAAACTATTGCCCAACAAGCAGCAATGATTGCTATTGCTTGTCCAATTGTTGCAATTGATTCCAATAGCTTCCCCCATAGTTTTATAACTATATAGGCCACGAGCCTTATTACATAATCAAATAAAACTCGGAAGTGACTCGTCTAATCGACATCCCGTTCAAGCTGGTACTTCAACCCACTCTCCCGCTGATGACGACTGTTGATGGTGTGTCTTAATGCAATTTCCGTGGCAAGAATATTCAGCGTTTTTCTGGCGCGGGTAATCGCCGTATAAAGCAGTTCACGATTGAGAATCGGGCTGTGTTCTTCGGGCAGTAGGATGCCCACCGCATCAAACTCCGAGCCTTGGCTTTTATGCACTGTCATCGCAAACACGGTTTCATGGGCAGGCAAACGATTCAAACCCACCCAACGCAGTTCGTCATCAAAACAGAAGCAGGCTTTGAGTTTGCCGTCTTCATCCCTGAGCAGCATGCCGGTATCGCCGTTGAACAGATGCTGACGGTAATCGTTCCGGGTGATCATGATGGGCCTGCCGGGATAATAAGTCTGTGCCGTTCTCCAGCCACGCAGGGCAAGAAACCGGGTCATCATCCGGTTAACCGACGTGACCGATTGCGGCCCCTGTTTCAGTGCCGCAAGTACTCGGAAGCTGTCGAAAGCCTGAATCACTTCCCGAGGCAGCAGCGCGTTTTCCACCGCATCGATATAACGTTGATAACCTTGTGCAAGACTGTTCAGCAGATTACGTTCCTCTGGCGGCAACCAGCTTGCTTCGGGTTGTGCACCGAGCAAGGCCAGCGCCTGGTCTGCCTCACCGAGATTGACCAGTCCGGCCAGCTGGCCAATCAGGCTGTCTTTATCAAAGCGGTAGCTATGTTGTAGCCGGACAAAGCTGTCTGTTAATACTGATTCAGAGTAACGGCTTAGAGATACCTCCGCTAAGCCTGTCCTGAGCATTGTCGAAGGGGTCGGCATGACAATCTCTTTGTCACCTCGAGCGGAGTCGAGAGGTCTTGCGAGCCCGAGCTGTGGAAACTGTGCAATAAAGTCGTTGGAAAACTGTCCCTGTTGGCCCTCACTCAGGTTAGCCAAAACCGCACCGGACTCAACCGAGGCCAGTTGCTGGCTGTCGCCCAGCAGAATAAGCCTCGCTTTGGACGGCATCGCCCGCATCAGTTTCGCCATCAGGCTGATATCAATCATCGAGGCTTCATCGATAATCAATACATCCAGCGGCAGCGTGCGCTCGGCGTTATAACGGCCCTGTTCATTGTGCTCGGTAATGCCCAGCAAGCGGTGCAGGGTTTTGACTTCCAGGTTTTGTTGTTTGCTGATGGACTGTTGCAGGCGGGCGGCAGCCTTGCCGGTCGGGGCGGCAAGGCCGATTCGGATAGGCGTATCCCCCCCACCCCAACCCTCCCCCGTCGAGGGGGAGGGAGTTTTTTGGATGGACTGGTTTTGCAGGCATTGCAGGATTTTCAGCACGATGGTGGTTTTACCGGTGCCCGGCCCGCCGGAAATCACGGCCAAATGGCGGCTTAAGGCCATCGCGACGGCGATTTTCTGCCAGTCAATACCGTCAAGTGGATTGCTCCAGTCGGCCAGATCTTGATTGAGTTGTTCGATATTTAATGCTTCGACAGGCTGCAAGCGTTGCTGGATAGCTTTGGCCACATCCTGTTCATCCAGCCAAAAGCGGTAAAGATAAAGCAGACCCTGCTCAGTCAGAATCAGTGGCTTGTAGTCTCCGGGTCGGCCCACGCTTTTACCCGCCAGTAACTGGTTTTGCCAGGCTTGGATGGTGTCAGGCAAAAGTTCAGCCATATGCTGCATCGACTCCGGTAGGTTGGTGAGATTGAGACACACATGGCCTTGCGCCATAGCTTCGGTCAACAAACCTGCTGACAGACTGATAACAGGATGTTCACCGTCTTCCTTGCGGTGAATATAAGCGGCGAACTGGCAGGCCAGCTCACTGAAACCATGCTGTCGCAGCAGATTAAGCGCTTCAGTCATGATCAGCCTCCTGCATGCAGTTATCCAGCGCATTCAGCAATTCGGTTGACGGCCGGTCGTAATACACACCAGCCTGTCCCCACTCTGGCTGCATACCGCGGATAAACAGGTAATACACGCCGCCAAAGTGCAGCTCAGGCTCGTATTCCGGCAAACGGGTTTTCAAATAACGATGCAGGGCCAGGCTGTAAATCAGGTATTGCAGCGGGTAGCCATGCATCACCATCGCCTCATCCAGGGCACGCTGGGCGTAGTCCTGTTTTTTGTCGCCCAGCCAGTTGGACTTGTAGTCGGCAATATAAAAACGGCCCTCAAACTCAAACACCAGATCGATGAAGCCTTTCATAAAGCCGGTAATATCGGAGAAGTTAAGCTGCTGCATGACTTTATCGAGGATCGGCAAGGTTTCGGTAAACGGCAGTAATGTTTGCTTCAACCGTTTCACCGTGAGTTGGCTGACCGGGAAATAAAACGCCATTTCATCCAAACGTTTTTCACGGGCAATGCCATCCAAGGTAAGCGTACTACCTTCAGCCAGCGGTGTTTTCACTACCGATTGCAGCCAATCGCTGACAACAGGCGACCAGCTACTGTCAATGCCGTATTGATTCAGGGTTTTAGTAACAAGCTGCTGCCATTCATGTCCGGTGGTTTGAAAATCCCAATTTTCGAACAGGCTGTGCAAACAGGTACCGGCATTAGAGCCGCGCGGGAAACCAAACCGGTCCTGCCGCGTTTCGGCCGATGGCTGCCAGTCAGCAACGACCGTGTCGGCATCATAGTCAGGTTGTTCGATAGTGTGACCGCGCGTCAGGCTGCTGAAACTGCCCACTTGCCAGGGATAAGCAATCGTCCCTTTAAACTGGCGCGGCATCAAAGCCGTTGCGGTCGAGACTGAATCAACAACCGTACCGAAGTCACTCTCACCTTTCAGCAAGGCAATATTAGCGGGATAGTCGGCTGCCAATGCCGCTAGATCAGCATGCATCCGGGCAACATCCGGCTTATCCAGATCACCATGCAGCAAATTGAACATAGCTGTTTTTTGCGACTCTTTCGCTGCGCCCCACAGGATGATGCAACGCTCACGAGCCCGGGTTAAAGCAACATAAAGCAGGCGCAGGTCTTCGGCTTTTTCCTCCTCGGCGGCAATCGGCCCGGCCTCGGCAAAGCCGGGTTCGCCAAAAGCGGCACAGGCCTCATTGTGCTCGCCGCGATGAAAAACCATCACCGCCGGTTTTTGTTTCGGTTTGCCCTGATGCCAAAGGAAAGGACAGAACACCACCGGATATTCCAGCCCCTTGCTGGTGTGGATGGTTATGACTTTGACCAGTTGTTCATCACTTTCCAGCCGGATCTGCGCGGCATCTTGCGCCGCGGCACTGGATTGGCGCTGTGACGCAAACCAGGTCAGCACCGCTTCCATGGTGCTGTTGCGGCGGCTGGCATAAGCCTGAACCAGCTCCGCCAGATGCATCAGATTGGTCAGTTGGCGTTCGCCGTCCGGCTGTTGCAGCAGGCGGCGTTGCACATCCAGTTTCACCAGCAGAGATCGCAACATCACGATAAAACCGGAGGTGCGCCAGCTTTCATGCAGCGACATGAAAAAGTCGGACTGCGCCAGCCACAGGTTGTCATCCTGCTGCAATTCGTAAATCTGCAGTGCGGTTTTGGCAAATATGGGCGTTGCCAGTGCGGTGGCGATCAATCTGTCATTGCCCGGATTGGCGACTGCCATCAACACCCGCTCCAGCATCACTGCCTGTTCCGACTGAAACACATTGTCGCGCGACTGCTGCACGCTATTGATACCGCGATGACGCAGCGCCTGTTGAATCGACGCCGCCTGGCTATGACTGCGAACCAGCACGGCAATATCACCCCCATTCAAAGCCCGGCTATTGCCTTCCTTGTCGGTCAGCAACACCTCGCCCTGATTGGATTGCTGAATCAGCCCGGCGATCTGTCCGGCAGTCATGCTGGCTGACAGGCCCTCCATCTCACCTTTGTTGATAACGTCTTGCTCGCCATCAAGCCAGATAAATTCCAGTGGTGCACCGGCCTTGCCGGAAACGGTCAGAGCCGGCGTGTTATCACGTGCCGATTTGACTGGGTAAAATGGAATATCATCATAGATAAACGGCTTTTCCACCCGCTCAAACAACGTGTTGACCGCATCAACCAGCAGCGGATGCGAGCGCCAGTTGGTGTCGAGGTTGAATTCACGCTCTGAAGCTTGCTTGGCATTCAGGTAGGTAAAGATATCGGCGCCACGGAAGCTGTAGATCGCCTGCTTGGGATCGCCGACAAAAAATACCGGCTGGCCGCTGCCGGCAAATATCGTGTTGAAGCAGTCGTACTGAATCGGGTCGGTATCCTGAAACTCGTCGATCAGCGCCGCCTGGAATTGCTGCCTGATCTGCGCTGCCAGCTTGCCGCCCTGCTTGCTATGCAACGCCTGTTGCAGGTTGAGCAGCAGATCATCAAAGGCTTGTAATTTAAGTTGCAGCTTGCGTCTGGCCAGTTCTTCACGCAGGTAACCCGCCAGTTGCATACGCAGTTGCTGCAGCTGAATTTCCCGGCCGGCTTTGAGCTGCTGATGCGAGTTGATGAAACGCTCGGCATGTGCCCAGAATGGATGGTCAGGCAAAGCTTTACCTTTCTGCAGCGCAGGCTCCAGCCGCTCGCGGGTAAAGCGATCGATTTGCTCAAACACCTGATCGGGTAAGTCGGGCTCCTGCATAAGCGCTTCCAGCATGATCAGCCAGTTTTTGACCCAATCAGAGCGGTAGTTGCGGGGCTTGAGCAAGTCGTTATCAGTAACGATATCAATAACTTCCGCGTTATAGTCACGCCAGCATTGCTTGAGTGAATTAAAGTCCGTCTCGGCCTGAAGCTGCATTTTCTGCGGATCAACTTCCGGTAGCGGCAGATAAGTCAGATAAGGCTTGCCGGGCAAGTTGCCGACGGCTTTGAGCAGCGTATCCGGGGTTTGTTTCTGGTTCAGCAGGTAGCGGGCAAAATCGGCATCGGCCGTACTGACATGGCGACGCCAGAAATCATCCACCACGGCTTGTTTGATTTCCTGCTCGTCGGTAACCATTTCCATATCAAAGAAATGGCCGCTTTCAAAGGCAAAGTCCTGCAAGGCCCGTTGGCAAAAGCCGTGGATGGTAAAAATCGCCGCTTCATCAAAACTCTGTATCGCCAGTTTCAAGCGCTTGAGGGCTGTCAGATTACTGCTGCCCTGCTTGCTCAGTTTCTGCCTTTCATCCACCAGCCGTTTGCGTAATCTGCTGCGCAGTTCTTCGGTTGCCGCGCGGGTATAAGTCACGACCAGGATCTGGTTCACCTCCAACTGCTTTTCGGTGATCAGACGGCAATAAAGCTCGGCCAATGTGAAAGTCTTGCCGGTGCCGGCACTGGCTTCTATCAGGTTCAGCCCCTGCAGATTAACTGTCGCCGCATCAAACAAGCTCATAACTTTCTTCCCTGCAGATGCTGTTGAATCGGGCTGTAAATTTGCATAGCGATGTCGGCAAACTGTTCATCCAGCGGCGGCTCGCGATAAAGCTGGCGATAGTAAGGATCATCCTGTTCGCCCCGCTGGTTGTCGCTGCTAGGCGACCAGGCACGGCCAGCAGTAGGAAACGCTTTTTCCGGCTTGTCACTGAGACTGACACGGGCAAACTCATAGCTGCTTTTATCAAAAAAGGCGAGCGGCTGATGACAGCCCTGCCAGTAGAGCTTGAGCAAATCCGCCAGCAGTTGGCTCGGCCCGGTCACCGGGGTAAACAGCAAATCATCATCCTGCAGAATCAGGCGGGTTTCCAAAGTAACACCTTCCGGCCTGAGAATATTCAGCAGCAAATGGTCAATCCAGGCGGCAATCAAATCCTTGCCTTTCTTCTTCGCCAGCCGATAGCGGAGCAAGCCTTGCTGACTGACCTGTTCCAGTTGGCCGCCCATAATGAAACCGTCGATTTCAAGATCCAGCGGCAGGCTGAAAGCCGCTTCCTGTGGCAAGCTGGGCATCAGCTTGTCGACAAAGTCATCAACGGTTTGGGACTCCTGCTCAAACCAGGCTTCACCGATATACCCCTGCGGCAGCATACCGGTCGCCTGAATCAACGGTTTCAATCCCTCGTCACAGCGCTGTGACAGATTGGCATCCAGTAGCCACTGCCGCAGTTGCCAGCTTTCCAGGCCATCGAGTTCAAACGGCTCACGGCTTTCCAGTTCATCTTCTTCCAGCTCCAACCTGACGCCCAGCCGTTCACGTAATAGAAACCTTGCCGGATGGACAAAAAAGCGGGCCAGTTGTGAAGCCGTCAGTTCCCGCCAGCTGTCATCCGCCTCCGGCAGCGGAGCATCAAACCAGTCTTGTGGTTCGGCAGCTTCCAGCATCGGACACTGCGAAGCATTAAAGCTGAACAGCTTGGGATCTTTGCCATCAAAATAACGGCGGCTGAAGGCCTGTAGCGGGTGATGAGTAACGATATGCTGCAGAATGTCCCCGCCCGACCCAGTCTCAAAACGCTCGCTTAATAAATCCTGTAAATCACTGACCAGCACCGAAGGCGGGATCTCACTGTTATCGACAATGCTGGCACCCACGTAACTGATGTAGAGGTAATGATCCGCCGACAATAGCGCTTCCAGGAACAGGTAGCGGTCATCATCACGCCGACTGCGATCGCCTTCGCGGTGATCACGCGCGAGCAGATCAAAACTGAGTGCAGGCTGACGGCGCGGGAAGACTTCATCATTCATACCAATCAGGCAAACCATGCCGAACGGAATACTGCGCATCGGCACCATGCCGCAAAAGGTCACGCCATGCCCCAGGAATCGATGGGTATTATCGACCGGCTCCAGGTGGGATTGCAGCCAACTTAAAATCAGCTCACCCCCAATCTCCTGCTCGAAAGTAGCATGCACTGCACTGTCCACCAACCTTTCCAATTGGGTGCGAATACCGGTCAATTCATAGTCGAACTGGTTATCCTCCAGCCCCTCGGTGCGGAAAAAAGCATCCAGACACAGATTAAGCTGTTTATGCCACTCATGAATTGAAAACCGTCTGGCCAGGCGCTGGCGCCAATGATCCAGCGCATCAATAAACTCGCACAACGCCGCGACGATACGGGCGCGTTCACCGCTGATACCATCCATGGCAAGCTGACCATCAAATAACCGCCAGGACTGACCCGGTTCGTTGAGTGGCATCGCATATCCCAGCAACAGCCGGTCAAGACCGGCGCGCCAGGTATTGGCATCATTGGCAGGCAAATCCAAGGCCGTTTTGTCGCTGTTGTCCAATCCCCAGCGCGTACGGGTGTCCCGGCACCAATCACGGATCCAACTCAAGGCCGCATCATCCAGGCCGAAACGTGCCTGCACCGCCGGACATTCCAGCAAGGCCAATATGGTTTCCACATCAAACCGCGACTGCGGCAGCTGCAACAAGCTGTAGAAAGTATTGATCAGCAGGCTTTCCTGCTGGCCGCTGCTGTCGGCGATGCTGAAAGGAATCTGACTCGACGACTTGTCGGCCGTCCCGAACACGGCTTCAATCCAAGGGGCATAGACATCGATATCCGGCGTCATCACCACAATATCGGTGGGTGTCAGATCTTTATCGCGCTCGAACATTGCCAACAATTGATCATGCAGGATTTCAATTTCACGCATCGGACTGTGGCAGACATGGATGGCTATCGACTGATCGTTATCAGCTATCGCTGTTTTGCCCTGCTCTTCCAATGTGAATATATCGTGCTTGAGCTCAGTAAGCATGCTGCTGGGTTCAGGCTCGACAAAACAGCTATCGGCATCGTGATGGGTGTCCTGCAACTGGCGGAAAAACTCCTGCCCCTGCTTGCCCAAACTGGCCAGTAAGGGATGCCCCGGTTCCGGTTCTGCGTCCGGCTCCTCGAAATTCAATTGCAGTTGCTCACGCTGCAATTGTTTCTGGTCACGCAGATCGCCCCAGTAATGTTCGCTTGGCGACAGGTAAAACAACGTGATATCAACAAACCGCGCCAGCAGCTCAAAAGTCTGCAAATAAACCGGTGGCAACGCAGAAATACCGAAGATACTGAGCCGGGTTGGCAGGCCCGCTGGCGGCGTGTCGGTCTCTTGCAGCAGTTGATGCATTTTCTGCAGCAGGTGGGCACGGTGCATAGGTTCTGCGTCATCCGCAGTCAGCTTAAACCAGAGCTTGCCCTGCCAGATTGGACTATCACCCTGCTCCCACTTGGCAATCCAGTCCGGGCGATACATCAGGTACTGATCAAAGGTATCGGCGATACGCTCGGCCAGCTGGTAGCGCTTGAGCTCGTCTTTTTCATCTGCCAGATAGGCCGAAACGACTTCAAAACCGGTTTCATTCTGACATTCCGGTAACAAGGCTTGAATACGCCAGGCCAAAGACGATTTGGCATAGGGCGACTGCAGCGGAATATCGGGCCAGAGCTGACGAAACAAACTCCAGATATAAGCCGAGGGAAACGGAAACTCCAGATTGGCGGCAATACCCTGCCGATTGGCGAGATAAAGCGACAGCCAGCGTGACAGCTCGTTACTCTGGACAATCACCGTTTCCGCCTCGAACGGCGGCAAGGGCTCGGATTGATGCTGTTCAGCAAGCCAGTCAGTCAACTGCCTGGCGCTATTACTGTAAACAATCTTCAGCATTCCCGATTCCCTAATAGCAAAGGCTTAATGTTACGGGATGTCGGCGGCGAAGCAAATCCTGTTCGTGGTAGTAAAGCAGTCCGTCATTGCGAGGCCGCAGGCCGTGGCAATCCAGATCCAGACTGGGTGGTTCCCACGCAGAGCCTGGGAGCCAGGCCAAACCTTCATTTTATTTAAGCTTACTGATACCGAACAATTTAAGAAAATAACGTTCCAACGCCGGTTCCGGCATGCCTTTTTTCATCTTGTACAAAAAATACTTTTCAAAAGCAATTTTGGTCCACTGCACCCAGCGGCCTTTTTTCATCCAGGCAATGTTACGCGGCGGAATTTGCGGGACGGCAACAAAAGCGGCCCCCGTATGGCCTAGATCAGCCAGACAAATAGCATTCCAGGTCGCCCGGGTCTGCAATTCACGGCCTTCAATATCGGCCTTGATATTTTCCACCGCTGTTTTGGTCATACTTTCAATCATATAGCCGGTTTTCGGCGCACCGACTGGCAACGGGGTGGCTTCTACCGGTGCTATCGCAATACAGACACCGGTTCCGAAGATATTGGGATAAACCGGGTTGCGCTGATAGTCGTCCACTTTCAGAAAACCACGCGGATTTACCGCATCACCGCCCAAAGCGGCCACACAATCGACCCCCTTGAACGCCGGAATCATCATCGCGTATTTAAACGGCAGTTGATGGGTTTTGGCGGTTTCGGCCTTGTCATCGACCTGCTCCACCAGCATTTTGCCGGACTCGACTGATTTCACCCGGGCATTGGTGATCCATTTGATATCGTTTTTACGGAATTCGGACTCGAACAGGCCCTTGGAATCGCCCACCCCGCCCAGGCCCATATGGCCGATATAGGGTTCAGCGGTGACGAAGGTCATCGGCACCCGGTCGCGGATTTTAGCCTTGCGCAAGGCGCGGTTCATAATCAAGGCAAACTCGTAAGCCGGACCGAAACAAGATGCGCCCTGCACCGCCCCGACTACAATCGGCCCCGGAGCTTTGAGAAAATCCTGCCAACTGATATAGGCATTTTCGGCATGATCAACGGTGCAAACAGACTCGGTAAAACCTTCCGGCCCCAGTCCTTGAATTTCGTCAAAGGCGAGTTTGGGCCCGGTGGCAATAATCAGATAGTCATAATCCAGTGTGTTGTCATCACCCAGAATCAATGTGTTGGTTTCGGCCTGAATCGTTTTGACGCCACAGTCATAAAAGGCGATGCCTTTAGCGGAGAGCGGTGGTTCCAAATCAAAACTGATTTGCTGACGGTTACGCCAGCCGACCGCAACCCAAGGGTTACTGGGCACAAAATGAAACATCGGTGTATTGGATACGACACTGATTTGATGCTGCTCGCCAAGCGCCGCTTTTAATTCATAAGCAGCGGGCAAACCACCGGTGCTGGCACCTACAATAACCACATGAGCCATAAATGCTGTTCCTGGTATTCAGGCTCATGGATTATGAGCCTGACTAGAAGCGATCTCAAAAATGCTATCGCACGCTGATACGGTGTTACCAACCCTGCTCCGGTGCTCATTTACTATTTGTAAACTCCGCTCCTCGCAGGGTTCATGCCTTGTCTCAACGCACGATCCCTATTTTTGAGACCGCTTCTACTTATTCCTTAAAATAAAAGAAAACCCACGCTATTACTTTTTCTGCGTGGGAGCAACTGTTTATAGCAGCTCAGGGCCAGTTAACCCTAATGCAAAGTATTCGGATCACTCTCAGCCGATACGGTGTCAATGAATAGTTCCGTCACATCAACTTTGTCGAAATGATAATGCTCGTTACAAAACTCGCAGGCCACTTCAATCTCGCCCTGCTCATCAAGAATCTGTTCCGCTTCCTGTTTGCCCAGCAGGCTGATGGTTTCCGCCACCCGTGAGCGTGAACAGGTGCAGGCAAAAGCCAGACTGGCCGGTTCAAACAACCTGACCTGCTCTTCATGAAACAGGCGATGCAGCAAGGTCTCAATATCAAGATTCAGTAATTCATCATCAGTCACCGTCGCTGCCAGCTGACTGATCCGCGACCAGTGTTCCTCGGTTTCGTGTTTTTGTTTTTCTTCGCTGGGCAGTTGCTGCAAAAGCAGTCCAGAAGCCGCATGATCACTGGCACTGAGCCAGATACGGGTCGCCAGTTGTTCCGACTGTTCGAAATAAGTTTCCAGCGTGTTAGCGATAGAGTCATCCTGCAGACTGACCACGCCCTGATAAGGCTGCTTGGCGTCTTCCATTTCAATGGTTATCGCCAAAGTACCGTCCCCGGTCACGTCTTTTAACCCGGCATCATCAGTCACATGGCCCTGCCATTGTGCAAAAGCACGCAGGGTATGTTCGCTGGTACATTCCACCATCATCAACGACACCGGCCCTTTGGAACGAATTTGCAGCACCAGCCTGCCGCTGATTTTCACGGTTTCTGTTAACAAAGCCGCCGCCGCCATCATTTCACCCAATACGCGGCGAATGGCAGGCGGATAGTCATGGCGTAACAACACCTCTTGCCAGCATTCCTGCAGGTTCACCCACTCACCACGAATCGGCGCATTATCAAAAAGAAATCGTTGTAATAAATCTGACTGCAAGGTCGCACCACTCATAATTTTATTAAAAAAAAGCCGGACAGTTCCCTGTCCGGCATTTTAACTCATATAGCCAATCAGCTGACTATGTCATTCCGAGCGAAGCCGAGGAATCTTTGAGATGCCTCCACTCCGGCCAGCATGACACCATTTATTATTGCTCAACTGATATTCAACAGCAGTTCGTTAATACGTTTAACATAGCTGGCCGGATCGTCGAGTTGTCCGCCTTCCGCCAGTAGCGCCTGGTCAAACAAAATAGATGTCCAGTCGACAAAACGACCATCATTTTTTTCGTCTTTCAGTTTTGCAACCATCGGATGTTCCGGGTTCAGCTCAAGAATCGGTTTGCTGCCGGCCACATCTTGCCCCGCTGCTTTCAGCATCCGTTCCAGGTTGGCGCTCATATCATAGACATCGGCAACCAGACAGGCTGGCGAGTCGGTCAAGCGATGCGTCAGACGCACGTCTTTGACTTTGTCTTCCAACTCTTTCTTAACGCGCTCGACCAGATCCTCAAAGTTTTTATCGGTTTCTTCGTGGGCTTTTTTCTCTTCTTCATCTTCCAGCTCACCCAGATCCAAGTCGCCTTTGGCAACCGATTGCAGGTGTTTACCGTCAAAGTCGGTCAAAGAGTTGACCAGCCATTCATCAACCCGGTCGGTCAGCAGCAGCACTTCGATGCCTTTCTTGCGGAACACTTCCAGATGCGGACTGTTTTTCGCAGCGGCATAGCTTTCGGCGGTAATGTAGTAGATTTTGTCCTGCTTGTCTTTCATGCGGCTGACATAGTCTTCCAGCGACACGATCTGATCAGTTGTTCCGGATTCGGTGGAAGCAAAACGCAGCAGCTTGGCCAGAGTTTCCTTGTTGGCAAAATCTTCGCCCGGACCTTCTTTAATGACCTGACCAAACTCTTTCCAGAATTCGGCGTATTGTTCAGGTTCGTTTTTAGCCATCTTGCTCAGTTCGCTCAGTACTTTTTTCACTGAAGCGGCACGGATGGTGTCGATGGTTTTACTGCCTTGCAGGATTTCGCGTGATACGTTCAGCGGCAGATCATTGGTATCGACCACACCGCGGATAAAGCGCAGATAACGCGGCATCAACTGCTCACTGTCTTCCATAATGAATACGCGTTTCACATACAGCTTGATGCCGTGCATGCGGTCACGATCCCACAGGTCGAACGGCGCTTTCGACGGGATATACAACAGCGAGGTGTATTCGATATTACCTTCGACCTTGTTATGGCTCCAGCTCAGTGGGTCCTGGAAGTCATGTGCGATCTGCTTGTAGAACTCTTTGTATTCGTCATCGGAAATATCATTTTTCGACAGCGTCCACAGGGCAGTCGCCTTATTAACAGTTTCTTCGCCCTGATCGGCTTCGTCGATTTCGCCTTTTTCATTCGGAACCGGCTCTTTCGCCATCACAATCGGCAGATTGATGTGATCGGAATATTTGCTGATGATGTTGCGCAGACGCCAGCCGCTCAGGAATTCATCCTCATCTTCACGCAAATGCAAGGTGACTTCGGTACCGCGCTCCGGCTTTTCGATAGTTTCAATAGTGAACTCGCCTTCACCACCGGATTCCCACTGCACGCCATGTTCAGCGCCCAAGCCGGCACGGCGGGTACGCAACGTGACTTTGTCGGCGACGATAAATGAGGAGTAGAAACCGACACCGAACTGGCCGATCAATTGCGAATCTTTGGTTTGATCACCGGTCAGGCTGTCGAAAAACTTGCGGGTGCCGCTACGGGCAATCGTGCCGATGTTTTCGATGACTTCTTCACGGTTCATACCGATACCGTTATCGGAGATAGTGATGGTGCGCGCATCCTTGTCGAACGCCACACGAATCTTCAGTTCGCCGTCATCTTCATATAAAGCATCATCTGATAACGCTTCGAAACGTAATTTATCCGCTGCATCCGCCGCATTGGAAACCAATTCACGCAGAAAGATTTCCTTATTGCTGTACAGTGAATGAATCATCAGATTCAATAATTGTTTGACCTCAGTCTGGAAACCCAATGTTTCCTTGTGTGCATCAACGCCCATTGAAATAATGCCTCCGTATGGCTGGTTTTTTGAACATACCCAGCAAATGGGGACAATATTGTCAGAGTTCAAGAGTTACGCTGAAATTTTCGTGGCAGCTATGACACTCTCGCCCGCCAAGAGTCGGGCTTGTTCATCCATACTTTGACGGCCCAACATGATCCGTTCTGATGTCATCAAGCAGACATATCGCCAAAGCATATTTAATATATCTGTTACATTATTTCTGTAACGTCCAACACCGGAAACCATGATTTAATGCAAAAAAATCAACTCCGCATTCTTACTTATAATCTGCATAAAGGATTCAGTACCAGTAACCGGCAATTCACCCTGCATCCTATCCGTGATGCTCTGGTAGAAACCAATGCCGATATCATGCTGTTGCAGGAAATACAGGGTGCGCACAGCGAGCATGGCTTGAGCCACCAGCAGTGGCCGGATGTGACGCACTCCGAGTTTCTGGCTCAGGACGTGTGGCCTCATTACGCGTATGCCAAAAACGCCGTTTACAGCGTCGGCCACCACGGTAATGCCATTCTCAGCAAATACCCGTTGCAGAACTGGGAAAATATCAATGTCTCGCCTTTTAGCTGGGCCAGCCGCAGCCTGTTGCATGGTGAAATCAAACTGCCCTGGTTTGATGATACTTTGCATATCATCTGCATCCATCTGGGTTTGATCGGTATTGAGCGGCGCAGACAATTCGTCACCCTGTGTCAGCGCATAGATGAACATGTGCCATATGACGCGCCTTTGATCGTAGCCGGTGATTTCAACGACTGGGCCGGCCAGGCGGAAAAACGTCTGTCGCAGCACCTAGGGCTGAAAGAAGCCTATCGCACGCTGCATAACCGCTATGCCCGCACCTGGCCATCGTGGCTGCCGGTACTGAAAATGGACCGCATTTACTATCGCGGCATGGAACCGGTCATCTGTGAACGGCCGCCGCATTCGATGTGGAACAGCCTTTCCGATCATGCGCCCTTAATGGCCTCTTTTGAAATGTAGTAAATTACCCGAACAAACTCCATTCCACACATGTCTTTATTATCAAATTCAAAACAAGGAAGCATCTATGGCTAAAAAAATAATCGGTATTACCGCCATCGTGGCAGCACTTGGCTTTGCGTCATATGGCTATGCCGATTACCAAGCCACCGCCAAGGTCAAAAAAGATCTGGATCAGGTCGCCGCCGATATTAATAAATCCGGCCAGGGCGACCTGAGCTATGAAGCCGTCAAAGTCAGCCTTTTGACAGAAGATGTTGTGATTCGTAATGCGCGCTTCACACCCAATGATCCTTCCGAAGCCGTTATGCAGATTGCCAAACTGACATTCAGCGATATGGTGCTGGCCGAAGGTCAACAGCTGCCGACCAAAATGAAAATCGATATGACTGATGCGGTCATCACCGTGAACAATGTCGACGCGCTGCTGGGCGACATGGATAGCCTGCAACGCGCCATTACCGCAGAAGTGTTGAATGTCGAAAACAACACCGCCGTTATCAACTACAACGCCCAACTCGGCTATGAACTGAATCCGGTCCTGTCCTTGCTCGATATCTATTCCAACTACGATGCCGAAGGCATGGCCGCATCAGATTTCAGCATCCAGTTTGCCAACATGCCGACGCTTGATGCAGAAATAATGAACGCGGCCATCAGCAGCGGCGACACGGCGCAAGCACTGCAACAACAGCAACTGTTTGCAGCTTTCAGTGATACCTCGCTGAAACAACTCACACTGAGTCTGCAGGACAAAGGTCTCGCACACAAAATTTATACGGCGATTGCTCAGGATCCCAAAGTCTCGGAAACCTTGCGCGAACAAGGCGATGAAGCATCGGCCGACACAGTCAGAAACATAATCTTGCAAGAACTGGACAAGGAAATTTCTCGCAAACAAGGCAGCAGCCACCAGCTTGAACTTGAATTGTTGACCCATGCCCGCGAGTTTCTGGCCTCGGATAACCCGGGCATGGCGCTGACACTCACCGCGCTTAAACCCGAGGGTCTGACTTTCACTGATATTCTGATGCTGGTGATGATGGGCGGTCACCCGGATATCGCAAATAAGATGGTAAAACTGGACATCCAGACTCATTAACATGGCTGGTATGCTGAATTCAGCAGTCCCTGATTTACAGCACAGGAAATGGCTTCAAACTCGACTTTATACATCGGGCGCTATGCGCCCTCACCCACCGGCCCACTGCATTTCGGCTCATTAGTCGCTGCCGTTGCCAGTTACCTCGATGCTCGCAGCCAGCAGGGTACATGGTTTGTACGGATGGAAGATCTGGACCAACCCAGAGAAATGCCCGGTGCCGCTGACGGCATTCTCAGAACGTTGCATGGCTACGGTTTCGAATGGGATGGCAAAATCATCTATCAAAGCCAGCGGGCTGAAGCCTATAACAACGCACTGGATTATCTGAAACAACAACAGCGCGTTTATCCCTGTGCCTGTAGCCGCCGCGAGATCGCAGCACTGGCACATGCCGGTATTGAAGGCCCGGTTTACCCCGGCACCTGCCGCAACGGCCTGCCTGATAACACAACAGCGCAAGCCTGGCGCATCAAGGTTGATAACAGCCATGTGCATTTTTCTGATCTCATTCAAGGCAACATTCAGCACCAAATGCGGTTTGATATCGGTGACTTTGTCTTAAGACGCGCCGATGGCCTGTTCGCCTACCAGATTGCCGTTGTTGTCGACGATGCCGAACAAGGCATCACCCATATTGTGCGCGGCGCCGATCTGCTCAACTCCACCACCCGCCAGATTCTGCTGCAACAGCAATTATCTTTATCAACGCCCCGCTATGCCCATGTGCCGATTGCCGCCCATGCCGACGGCAAAAAACTCAGCAAACAAACCCGGGCAAAGCCGGTTCAAATCGACCGTGCCGCTGAAACATTAAACCAGGTGTTTCGGTTTCTCGGTATGACGCCCCCCGCAGACCTTGCATTTAGTCCGCTCAGTGAAATATGGCATTGGGCCATACAGAACTGGCAACTCGGGCAAGTGCCTAAACAGAAAATGATTCAACTTCGTTAAGAATCCGAACAGCTCTATGTCTCTTGCCTCAGAATTTTCAGGATTGCTTTCCATAAAACAGTATGAAATATTGAATCCAATGGAAATAAATGGACCGATTTGTTTTTAAACGGAAAATAGAATAATAAATCTGTTCCCTTTTTGTGTCCCCTTTTGGCCGCCTCCCCCCGAAGAGGCGTCCAGAGTTAAAAAATGGATAATTTTTACACTGACCCTAAATATTACCGACCCTAAATATTACCGTTTTGTCGTTCCCCCGCTGAAGCGGACAAGGTACTCGCGGTCTTGGCCGAGGAAGGCCTTGTGAGGGGACAGTATGGCCTCGCCATATATGTGATGGCTGAACTTCCGGCAAATGTGCTTCGTGCCCGGGAGTTTGCCGAGCGCTTCGATGGTTTTTCCATCGGCTCCAACGACCTCACCCAGCTGGTACTGGGCATTGACCGCGACAGCGACCGGCTCAAGACCCTGTTCGACGAACAGGACGAGGCGGTGAAAATTGCAATCGCCGATCTTCTGGAAAAGGCGCAACGGTCAGGAACGCCCGTCGGATTCTGTGGTCAGGCCCCCAGCGACCATCCGGCATTCGCCGGTTTTCTGGTGAGCCACGGAATCAACTCGATTTCGGTGACTCCCGACAGTTTCCTGGCGGTGAAACAGCAGATTGCAGAGGCGGAAAAACGACCTGACACAGGTCTCCCCGGTCATTCTTCATGAGGGTATTTTAGATAGTCGTTTACAAAGACACAGATCGACTGAAGAGCCCGGTCTGGACTACGTGATGGGAGCATGCATGGAAGAGCCAACCGACCAGTCTTTTCTCCAGGGCATCGAAGAGGTGCTTGATCACTGGGCGGTAGACCCGGAACAGGGACTGAGCCAAAAGGAATCGGATAAAAGACGGGCACAGTTCGGTCCCAACCGCCTGGAAGCCAGCTGGCGCAAATCCGCCTGGCGCATTCTGCTTGACCAGTTCAGAAGTCTGGTCATCATCCTGCTGGTGGTGGCCTCGGCCATGGCAGCGGCTTTCGGGGAGTTCATCGAAGCCATTGCCATTGCAGTGGCCCTTCTGATCAATGGGGCCATCGGTTTCGGAACAGAGTACACGGCGACACGGTCGATGGACGCCTTGCGGCGCCTGGGGCGGACTACCGCCAGGGTTCGCCGGGACGGCAAGGAACAGGAGCTGCCTGCTGGTCAGTTGGTGCCGGGTGATGTTGTGCTTCTCGGCGAAGGTATGGTGGTGCCAGCGGACCTGCGCCTCGCATCGGTCGAAAATCTGCAGTGCAATGAAGCTGCCCTGACTGGCGAATCCGAGCCGGTCTCCAAAACTACTGAAGCCCTGGAAGATCGAGACGCGCCTCTTTCTGACCGCGTGAATATGGCTTTCAAGGGTACCGCCGTGACCCGCGGTACGGCCGAAGGCGTGGTAGTCTGCACAGGGCAGGACACCGAGATCGGACGGATCGCTGCCATGGTTGAAGGTGCGGACAAAGATGCTGCCCCTCTCGAGCGCAGGCTCGAGAATCTTGGCAAGCGGTTGATCTACCTGGTTATCATCGTCGGCTTGGTGGTGGCCGCATCTGGAATTATTGCCGGCCAGGAGGTCGGTCTGATGATCGAAACTGCCATCGTCCTTGCGATCGCTGCCGTACCGGAGGGTCTGCCAGTCGTCGCCACGCTGTCACTGGGACGTGGCATGTGGCGTATGGCCAGACGCGGCGCATTGGTCAAGCGGCTCTCCGCCGTGGAAACCCTGGGCGCGACAACGGTGATCATCACCGACAAGACCGGCACACTCACCGAAAACCGCATGGTGCTGAGCCGCATAGCACTAGCTGGCGGTGATATTCATGTCTCGGACCAGGACGATTCTTTCCTTGCAGATGATTCCCCGGTTGATCCGGAAGAGCGACCTGATCTGAAGGCGGCCCTCCGCACCATGGTCCTGTGCAACAACTCGGAGCGTGGAGAGAACGAAGAGGAAGGCTCGGGTGATCCGATGGAAATTG
Organism: Methylophaga sp. OBS4; assembly: GCF_026319305.1. Classification (GTDB taxonomy): domain Bacteria; phylum Pseudomonadota; class Gammaproteobacteria; order Nitrosococcales; family Methylophagaceae; genus Methylophaga. The sequence continues at coordinate 28,758 of NZ_JAPDMV010000005.1, read as the reverse complement.
CGTTACTGAATGCCGGTGCGCTGGCAGGACTGGATCGGAAGGAGCTTCTTGAGACCTGGCCGGAGGAGCGCGAGGTGAGCTTCGATCCTGATACCAAGATGATGGCCACTATTCACCGTGACGGCAGCGATTATCTGGCAGCGGTCAAAGGTGCGCCGGAGGCTGTTCTCGCATCGGCAACCCGGTATCGCAACTGCGATTCGGACGAGGGCCTTGATGACGATGCGCGCGACCAGTGGCAGCAACGGAATGAAGCACTGGCCGCGGACGGTCTGCGGGTGCTGGCTTTGGCTGAGAAATCCATGACAGACGTTGACTCCAAAGCATACGAAGAGTTGGTAATGCTTGGGCTGGCAGGGCTATATGACCCTCCCCGGGTTGCCGTGGCGGATGCCATCAGGGCATGCAGAGAAGCGGGTATCCGCATCGTGATGGCCACTGGCGACCATGCTGCCACCGGACTGAACGTAGCGCGCGAAGTCGGTATGGTGGACCAGGAAAAGGACGTTCTCGAAGGTGTGGACCTTGATCCTGAAGATATTGAACGAATCAGGGAAACCGAGATCTTCGCCCGGGTCAATCCGGAGCAAAAGCTGACTTTGGTAGAGGCTTTTCAGAAATCCGGGGAAATAGTCGGCATGACAGGTGACGGGGTCAATGACGCACCTGCACTGAAAAAGGCGGATATCGGTATCGCCATGGGCAAACGAGGCACGGAGGTTGCTCGCGAGGCAAGCGACATAGTCCTCCATGACGATGCATTCGAGACCATCGTGATGGCCGTCCGCCAGGGACGGACAATCTTCGACAATATCCGCAAGTTTATTATCTTTCTGTTGTCCGGGAATCTAGGCCAGATCCTGCTCGTTTCCGGTGCCGTGCTGGCCGGATGGCCTCTGCCACTGCTGCCGTTGCAGATCCTGTTCCTGAACATGCTGTTGGACGTGTTTCCTGCGCTGGCGCTAGGTGTGAGCGATGACGAGGCGGTGGTGATGCAGAGGCAACCCCGCGCCCCATCAGAACCAGTCCTGACCCGCAGTGGTTGGCTGGCGATCCTGGGCTTTGGCGCCACCATGGGGGCGTCCGTTCTGGCAACGTTCGCTATCGCCCGGTCGGTTTTTGACATGGACTATGAGGGTGCCGTGACCGTGGCCTTTTTGACGTACGGTATGGCGAGGCTCTGGCATGTGTTCAACATGCGTTCACCCGAAAGCCATTGGCTGCATAACAATGTGGTCACTAGCCGGCTCATCTGGGGAGCGATCGTGATTTGCATCATTCTGCTATTGACCGCACTTTACTTTCCTCCGTTGAGCGGGCTGCTGGGGCTGGTACCACTTACATCCACTTCGCACTGGCTACTGGTGCTGGCCGGCAGCCTGGTTCCGCTTCTGATTGGCCAGATTGCCATCCAGGTGGCAGGGTATTTGGGGTCAGGGTAAAAACTATGAATGCTTGTGCAAATGAGGGTTTTTACCCTGACCCCAAATACCGGTGGCTGCCCACTGACCGATTTCGCGGCGCTCGACAAAAAAGGCGGACATTCCTGATCACGAGGTAGTTTAGAATGAAATTCAGGACACCCGGACCTTTAATAGCTTTCAGGCTAAACAAGAGCTGTAGGTGTCCCGGCTTTTATTATCCTGACGTAACCATACTCATTACAGAGTCACTATGACCGCTGCCACTTGGTTTATCTTGTTTGGCTTGCTGTTGCTGGTGGTGGGCTTTACCGCCTCCTTAATCAAAGCGGTGCCCGTCACCTCGGCTATGGTGTACCTGCTTTTCGGCGTTGTGGTCGGGCCCATGGGCTTTGGCCTGTTTCATTTCAATCCGCTGGAAGAGTCAGCGTTGCTGGAGTTGCTGACTGAAGTCGGGGTGCTGATTTCGCTCTACTGTGCCGGTGTAAAAATGCCGGCGCCGGTCACATTCAAGCTCTGGCGCAACCCTCTGCAACTGGCGGTTGTTTCAATGGCACTGACAGTCGGCCTGGTGGCACTCTTCGGCTATTATTGGCTCGCCCTGCCCTTGGGGGCTGCCGTGTTGCTCGGCGCCGTGGTGGCGCCTACTGATCCCGTACTGGCCACCGAGGTCCAGGTTCGTCATGCCGATGACCCTGACCAACTGCGGTTTGCGTTGACCTGTGAGGCGGGCATGAACGACGGCAGCGCCTTTCCGTTCGTGATGCTGGGTCTGGGTTTGCTGGGTCTGCATGATCTGGGCGACGCCGGTTGGCGCTGGCTGGCCGTGGACGTGGTCTGGGCCACCGGTGCAGGTATTGGCATTGGTATTCTGGCGGGCTGTGGCGTTGGTTGGCTGGTCGGAAAAATACGCACTGCCTTAAAGGACTCGGCGTTTCTGGAGAGCTTTCTAGGTCTCGGGCTGATTGCCGTCGCCTACGGGGTGAGCTTGTTGGTGGATGCCTGGGGTTTTCTGGCTGTGTTCAGTGCAGCAGTGGCGTTGCGTCACACCGAATTAAAGCTGGTCGGTCTCCAACAAAGTTACCCAGGCGCAATCTCTGGTCAGACGCAGCTGAGTGACTCACCACCCGCTGTAGCCCACATCCACCAAAGCTCCCTGGTATTCAACGAACACCTGGAACGGCTGGCTGAGATCGTGCTGGTTCTGCTGATCGGCGGTTCTCTGTTCTGGGACTCTTGGAGCTGGCGCGCCATCGGTTTTGCGGCATTTCTTTTCCTGGTAGCCCGCCCGATCAGTGTTCACCTGGGCCTGCTGGGAAGCAGGGCATCCATCCGCCTGCGCAATATGGCGGGCTGGTTCGGGGTCCGTGGTATTGGTTCGCTGTACTATCTGATGTACGCCATCCAGCACGGGCTACCAGAGGATATCGCACTGGAGTTGATACATCTGACCATGGTGGTCGTTGCCCTGTCGATCCTGGTTCATGGCATAAGCGTGAAGCCTGCTATAGCCCGTTTTTGGCATTCGCGAAAGCCCCGCTAGTTCGCTTGGCAGCCATCTTCAGGAATTAAAAGGACACTTCCCTTTTAATTCAAATATACCTCGTCAGCCAGTAAGCCTCTTGACGACCTATCGATAACAAATTGATTTCACGATAAAATAATGCACTGAATGTGATAAAAGGAGTGCTGGCGATCCCTGCTTACCATAGCAATAATCCTTTCCGGTATGATGTATGAAAAACAGGGAACGCCTTATCACCTGAGCATCACTCGTCATTGCCTGACAAATTATTCCAGTTCAATCGTCCCCTTTTTGCCCTTTTTAGGGTCCCTTTTTGCAAGTAACGGCAAAGGAGGAAACTAAAGTGATGTACTTTCGAAACCTCAATCAGATAGTTGAGTCGCTTGAAACAGATGAGTCGACAAAAAATGATCCGATCAAAAGAGCTTTCGTTTTTGATGGAAAGCATTTGACTGCGAATGTCGGAATAGTTCGTGACAGTGGAAATGCACTTCATACTCAGAAATACCACGACGAGATACTCGTTATCATTGAAGGTAATGTTGACTTCCAAGTTGGTAACGAAGTAAAGAAAGTGGGTAAAGGTGATCTGGTATTCATTCCACAAAATACACTCCACGGCCCGATACTCGAAGAAGGGCAAAGCTTTGCAGCTCTTTCCGTGTTTGCCCCTTATTTTGACAGGTCTAAGAGCAATATTGAGTGGGATAGAGATTCGGCTTAGTTAAACGGGCGCATAACAAGTGCAGGTTGCCGGACAGCTAACTCCGCTGCGCTCCGTATTCAAGTGGTCAGCCATGATTTGTGAACAATTAGAGTTGAGTGGTAATTTAGAAAAATCATGTTGGTTGCTCCTTGAGTCTCGCAAAGGCCGCCACTGAATATTGGGGTTATAGATCGCAGTTAGTACATGAATCAACGTAAATATATGAGGGCAAAACTATGTCTAATATTATTTTACTGGGTACTCGCAAAGGCACCGTAATCTTTGATCGTATAAATACTGGCTGGCGTCCTCGGCCCATCACGCATGCGGGCATTCCTGTCTGTTACGCGGCGCGTGATCCGCGGGATGGCACCTTATGGGCTTCCCTGGATCATGGTCACTGGGGAACGAAGCTGTCACGTTCGCGAGACCAGGGGGCGACCTGGGAGGATCTGATGTCCGTCAAGTACCCCGAGGGCGCACGCCATATCGTCAATTACATGCCTACCCCGGATTTCGATCCGGAAGCACCGTCCGCGCAAGCTGAGTACAGCGACGCCATTGTCTATAAGATCTGGAATATTACGTTTGGCCATGCTGATCAGCCCGGCAGGCTGTACACCGGCACGATCCCCGGCGGTTTGTTTGTCAGCGATGACGGCGGCGATAGCTGGGAACTCAACCGCCCGCTGTGGAACCATGAAAGTCGCGGTGGCGATTTGTTTACCGGCGATGCCACCAGTGAGAACCGTTGGAGCGGCACGCCGGCGAGTATTGATTACGGTGTATTCGAACCCGGCATCCATTCCATCATTGTTGATCCGCGCAATGCGGATCATATGTATGTCGCGGTATCGACCGCCGGTGTGCTCGAAACCACCGATGGCGGCCAGACTTGGGCGGGGCGTAATCGCGGCATGCTGATGGACTATATGCCGAACCCTGCAGCGGAATGGGGGCACGATCCGCATTTCGTGACCAACTGCCCCGGGCAACCGGATCATCTCTGGCAACAAAATCACTGCGGTATCTTTTACAGCGATGATGCTGCGCAAAACTGGAAAAAAGTCAGCATGCCGGATGCTGGCGTGCATTTTGGATTTCCTGTCGCGGTGGATGCGAATGACGGACTTACCGCCTGGGTCATACCGGCGAAAGCAGATGCAGAACGTATGGCGATTGACGGTGGCCTGTGCATTGCCCGCACAACTGACGGCGGTCAGTCCTGGCAAACTTTCCGTAACGGCCTGCCGCAGGATAACGCCTACGACCTTGTGCTGAGGCATAGCCTGGATATCTCGGGTGACTGTCTGTGTTTTGGCAGTACCACCGGTAATGTTTACCTGTCAGAAGACCGCGGTGAAAGCTGGCAATGTCTCGGTAACAATTTGCCGCCGATTTATTCGGTGCGATTTGGCTGATTATCATGGCTAGCGTTGAAATGACAGACCATCTTTACCGCTTCTTCCCGCAGTTAGAGAACCGGACGATTACGGTGCCGGCCGGCCCGGTCGCCGAGGTTTTGAACGCGATCAACGACATTGCTCCGGGCTTCACCGATTACGTGCTCGATGAACATGGTGCGCTGCGTCGACATGTGCATCTTGCTATCAATGACAGCATCGTGATTGATAGAAAAAAGCTGTCTGATTTTGTTCCGGCTGATGGGACTGTTTACATTTTCCAGGCCCTGAGCGGGGGCTAGGTAAAGAATTCAAACTTCAGCCTGTTCATATATACACAGCTGACGGAGATACTTGTGGAGCGGAACAAATTCTGAGAAGAAGGAGGCTGCCCATGTACATCGGCGTACTGACACTGAAAATTTCCCTGCCCGGATGCAGCTCACTGAAAGAAAAACGTCAGCGCATACGCGGCATGCATGAACGCTTTGGGCGCAATCCGGCAGTCGCTGTCTGTGAAAGTGCCGATCGTGACAGACTCGAATCCAGCGAATGGTCCTTCGTTGTGGCTTCGACATCACCACAAAAGGTCTCGTCCCTTTGCACTGATATAGAAAATAAGATGCAGCGGACGGTTGATGGTCGGGTGTGTGATGTTGCCCGGGTATTATTGTAAGCGAAGACCGGTTTGTCTGAATTGCGGTCCGCTATGGGATAGTTACCTCATTGAACTGCCCGCGTGATTGTACTAAGTTGGTTACATGGGTTTAATAACCAGCGGCTTCACAGTGCCAAAATGGCCCATCAACGCAGGCGTTAGCAGGAGAAGATATGCGTAATACGGAAACTTTACACATAGCCAGAATAAGAGGTGCATCAATTGTAAAGCTCATTTTATTAGGTTCGACGATTGGGTGGGCGCTGTTGACCTCTATCTTTGGTATTGCGGCCCTGTTTGGCGTTGAGGTGGTGCAATGGAATGATCAATACGTCACCGGTATAAAGGGGTTGATAGTTTCGCCCTTCATCGGTGCCATTGTAGGCGTCTTGTTTGGACTGTTCTCGGCAATATTTACCTATGTGGGTCTACGAATATACTCACTTTTTCGAGGGTTTTCAGTTGAGTATATCCCTGCTTCAGACGACCGCTGATTTGATTGATGCACTGCTGTCTGAATTAAAGCCAGAACCACTCTGTCCCCTACTGGGCTCGGCTGGCCAATGAGGTGAAATGAAAGGAGCTAATCAATGACAGGCCCTATATTTCTTCCGGTAAAAATACGGCGTTCACAGAAATGCAGCCGTTGCGGGCTTCGTTTTCCGAAATCCGAGGCGAAGTGCACTCATTGCGCTAATCTGAGTGATCGAGAAGTGATAGCCCTGAAAGAGCTGCGGCAAAAAGAGCGGCTCGGTAATGCCAACCTTGCGAACCTTTTCTATTTTATTGCAGCCCTGCTTGCCGTGGGGTTCATACTCAGTGTGTTTTAGGGCTTTTGAAGCCAGGGTAAAAATACTTTAATGTCAGGTTTATGAACTGAGAGAATCCATTCTTACTCGTACTTGTATATCCCTTATTCCAGCGGCAAGGGAAATCATGAATCTATTATTTGTATGCAGTCAGAACATATCGAGAAGCCCTACCGGAGAAACAGTCTTCTCAAAATATGAAGGTATCAAGGCGATAGGCTGCGGTACCAGATTTGATGCTGAAAGACCCATAAGCGGTGATTTGATTGAGTGGGCTGATGTGATTTTTGTTATGGAAAAATCACATCAACATGAGGTATCCCAAAAGTTTAACGCGCTGCTACAAGACAAAAAGCTTATCTGTCTCGATATCCCGGATATGTACCCTCGCATGGACCCCACCCTTGTTCACATATTGGAAGAAAAAGTCGCCAGACATATCCTGCTGAAGTAGCTCTTTCGAAAAATGGGGACAAATTTATTTTTAGACAGAAAATAGGAAAATAAATCAGTCACCTTTTTTAATGATAAGTTAAAAAATCATGTTGGCTGTCCCTTGAACAGTCGCATAATAAACAAGGGCGGACTTCGTTTGAAAACTGCGGTTACACAGAATTATCTACAGGCTCATTCTGCCAAAGAAAAAACCTAACAGGTAAATGTTGTGGACTGCACACGAGCAGGGGATCGACATGAAATTTATCACCTTCCTGATCATTTTTTTCGCGTCGTTTGCCGTCCTCTGGCTCGTATCGTTTCTGGTTGAAGCGCTCAGGCCGGCACCTAAAGCACCTGAAGCGATGCTATGGGATCCAGGACTGAAACCCGCGTATGTCACGGTTGATGACGTAAAGCTGCGCTATTTGAAAGTCGGGCAAGGCCCGGTACTGGTATTGCTCCATACACTAAGGACCCAGATGGATCTGTTTCACAAGGTGATCCCGGAACTGTCAAAGCACTTTACGGTGTACGCATTCGACTATCCCGGGCATGGTTATTCCGATATCCCCGAGGGATCATATGACGCTGACTTTTTCGTCAAATACGTCAACGGATTTCTCGATGAACTTGACCTGACCGGTGTAACCCTTTGCGGCGTATCCATAGGTGCGAGTATCTCACTCATTATCGCTGCTCGCCGCAATCCGCGGGTTGTCCGCATTATTCCTATCAATCCCTATGATTACTACCAGGGAAAAGGAATGGCACGGGCTTCGCTGCCGGGACGCGTTGTGGTATGGCTGAGCGCTATTCCCGTTGTGGGTGATACAGTTATGCGGCTGCGGAATTACTTCATTATGAAAGCCGTTTTGACTGGCGGCGTCAGTGATCCCAAGTCTATCTCTCCCGCCTTAATGAAAGAGATGTACAGGGTCGGTAACCGGCATGGTCATTATCGCGGTTTCATCAACCTTTTAAGGAATTCGTCAAGCTGGGAGCGAGCACGCGTTGAGTACGGAAATATCAACGTGCCGACTTTTATGATCTGGGGAGCGGAGGATTGGGCGTTGCCCGAAGAAAGGCAATACGATGAGTCGCTAATTTCCGGGGTCCAGTCCGTTACCGTTGAGAACGGCGGACATTTTTTACCTCTTGATGCGCCAAGTGAAGTAGTACGTCACATTCGGTCATCGGCCTGACTGGAGCGTGCAGCTTACGCCTGTCGTCAGGCGCTAAAAGAGTAAATGGGGGTGCCAAATGAACGAACGAGGATCGCGCTCCCCTGCTGAAGTCTATGATGACTTCTTCGTCCCGGCATTATTCGGGCAATGGGGAAATATCGTAGCGGATGCAGCGGACATCAGCTTGGGTCAGAGGGTGATTGATGTGGCCTGTGGTACCGGTGTGCTGGCTTGCTCGGCGGCCGAACGCGTTGGGAATGGTGGCGCAGTTGTGGGTCTCGATCCCAATGAAACCATGCTCGCTGTGGCTCGACAAAAGAACTCAAGCATTGAGTGGCGGAAGGGACATGCCGAGTCATTACCGTTTGCAGACGAAAGTTTCGATGCGGTGGTTAGCCAGTTCGGGTTTATGTTCTTCGAGGACCAGTGCGCGGCGCTTCGTGAGATGATACGCGTCCTGAAGCCGGGCGGGCGATTGGCAGTAGCAGTGTGTGATGCACTCGACCATTCCCCTGGCTATGCCGTATTCACCGAGTTGCTGCACAGGCTCTTCGGGGAGCAAGTTGCACAGTCGTTTCGCGCCCCCTTCGTGTGTGGAGACCCGGAACAGCTGCTTTCTCAGTGCGCAGCTACAGGTATCTCGAATGCAAAAGTCACAAGACATGATGGGATGGTACGTTTCAAATCAATCAATGCAATGGTTTCCACCGAGAGGGCCTGTGCATGGACCCTCGGCAGCCTACTCGACGATGCGCAGTTTGATCGTCTTCTCAAGCTGGCAGAGGAGTCACTGCACCCGTTCCTGATGAACAATGGCAGTATCGCTTTCGTGATGCCCGCTCTGATCATCACGGCTGCAAAGCAATCATGACAAAAACGCAGAACAGGTTTGTACGCTTTAACTATACGATGAAGTCAGTGTCTGAAATATGACGGCCCCCTTCCCCCAACAAAGGCATAAATACCGATGGCTTATGATGAAGGATTAGCGGAAAGGTTACGTGAGCTATTTTCGGGTAGAGCCGACGTCATAGAGAAGAAAATGTTCGGCGGCCTTTGCTTTATGGTACGTGGCCATATGTGTTGCGGTATATTGGGTGATACCTTGATGGCAAGAGTCGGGGCGGCCGCTTATGCTGAATGTTTGGGCTACGAATATGTGAAGGAAATGGATTTTACAGGCAAGCCAATGAACGGCATGATTTATGTCAAAGCAGAGGGTATTCAAGAAGAGCCGGAGTTAGAAGCCTGGGTTTCCAAATGCCTGGACTTTGTGATTAGCCTGCCTGAAAAATAGCGACAAAATGCTGGAACATAACAAACATATCCATGGAACCCGCAAATTCAATGAATGAAACAGCGCTTCGAGATCAATTGGCGCTGGAACGAACTCGCCTGGCCAATGAACGCACGTTGCTGGCTTATGTGCGTACGGCCCTGGCACTCGCGGCGGCAGGTGCCATATTGCTCCATTTCTTTCCCGGCTACCTGTCTCTATTCGCTATTGCGTGGGTGCTTATTGCAGCAGGCGCTGTAACGATGATCGTTGGTATTTATCGCTTCCTTTTCATCGCAAGGAAGCTGCGCCGCAACAGCGAGTAGCCACTAAACAACAGGCATTATCAGTGAGCGAGAAAAATAGTGAATCTGCTATTTGTGTGTAGTGAAAACAGACTGAGAAGCCCTACCGGGGAAGCAGTCTTCTCAAGATACAACGGTATCAATGCTCTAGGCTGCGGCACCAGCATTGGTGCTGAAAGGCCCATAAGTGGTGACTTGATTAAATGGGCTGATGTTATTTTTGTGATGGAAAAATCACATCAGCGCAGGGTATCAGCACAATTTAAAGCACTGCTAAAAGACAAAAAACTCATTTGTCTGGATATCCCGGATATATATGCCCGCATGGATCCTATCCTTGTTCGTTTATTGGAGGCAAAGGTCGCAAGGCATATCCAGCTTAAGTAGCTCGTATAACAAATTTATCTGGTTCCCACGCTGACCACTACAAACTGCTCCTTATTTTGTTATGCTCGTGCCGGAATGGTCACATAAATTTGTTGTGTTATGTCCGGCGTTGAATCGCTTGCTTCATCCATCAAATGTATGCTCAAGCGTCTGGTATGTTGCAATTGACGCTGCCATCCTCCTGAGAGCTCAAGCCACCGCCATGAGCATCACAGGTGGTCTGGAAGTCATTCGTGCACCAGTCATGTTCAGCCGGGTGGCAGGAAATATCCACCTGCACGCCACCGCGTTGCGTACCAAGGTCGAATAGGTGGTTGAGGTTAGTGTTAGCTTGCACTGTAATAACATCAGATACTTGCCCGCCGACTTTCTTGGTCACAACAACTTTGCTAGCGATGCCTGATTTTTCGAACTCGTCCGGGCTGTCGTCGGGCGAGCATGCCGTCAATAGGGTAAGTCCGAGCGTGATCAACAAGAGTTTTACCGGATAGTATTTCATCACTAACTCCTCGTCTTGTTTATGCCCGTGCCGGGATGGGAACGACTCTTTTCATGGCAACCGTCGGCCTCCACGCTGTACGGTGTCTATATAGGAAAAAATATAGTCGCCCTTTTTGATGAAGTCCAGAATTGTTCAGTCCCATTGCCCACCTTGTTTTTTTGTCATAACACATTCTTTTTGCTTTAAATTTTAACAACTAAGAGAATCTGCTGATTTAAAGCGGATCCAAAATTATTTATATAAAAATTAAGCAATCGACAAAAGATGAAAAAACTTATGCCGCAGAAGAAGCTATCTAAGAATAATGAAAGTCATAGATCTCACTAACATACTGGTTCGCAGTAAAACAGAAGGGTCGAATATTATTTCCATGTGTTGCTGTTATGGCAAAAAATACTTGTCAATTTTCCGGTAGCGACGAGAAAACATGACTGTTAGATTTCAGGAAAACAAATCTCTCTTGCTGGTACTTGTGGAGAAATGTTGCAGACAATGCAGTGAAGCTGCAGGAGGTAAAACACCATGACGGTAAGACAAGTTATCCATGATGTAACGATCGAGTGCGTACAAGATGATATTGTTAACCAGCCCGACATGGATGTGATTGTTAATGCTGCTAATGCCGAGTTGCGTATCGGCGGCGGTGTGGCTGGGGCCATACATCGCGCTGCAGGGCCTGGGCTGGAAGCTGAATGCCGGCCGCTCGCCCCTATCCGGCCGGGCGAGGCGGTTATCACCGGTGCGCACGATTTACCTAACCGTAAGGTGGTTCACTGTCTCGGTCCGGTTTACGGGTTAGATACACCTTCCGATGATTTACTGGCTTCATGCTACCGGAATGCTCTCTACCTGGCTGAGCAGAACAATCTCCATTCCATCGCCTTTCCGGCTATCTCAACAGGCACCTTTGGCTATCCGGCGGAATCGGCTGCACGGATTGCTTTGAAAACGATCCTCGATGCCGCGCCGGGACTGTCGTCGCTCAAATTTATTCGTTTCGTGCTGTTCTCTACCGCCGATCAGCATCTATACACAAAGATACTTAAGGAACTTGTAGAATAGTATTTGTAAGCCGGATCTCGAGGGCGGCATGCGATTTCGACTGAAACGCATGCAGGAGGGTCAAAGCGATGAATATCAATGAGCCATATCCGCAAGTCGCCTCCCCTGTCGAAGGCGCGGCACAGGATGAACTGGCGCTGTTTACCGATCTCTACGAACTGACCATGCTCCAGGCTTATTTCGATGAAGAAATGATGGAGGATGCGGTCTTCAGCCTCGCTGTCCGCAATCTGCCTGCCCGGCGTAACTTTTTATTGACCTGCGGTCTCGACACTGTCCTCAGCTATCTGGAAAACCTGCAATTCAATAGTGAGAATATTGCATACTTGCGCTCGCTGGGACAGTTCTCCGAGCGCTTTCTGTCCTGGCTTTTGGATTTCCGCTTTACCGGCGAAGTCAGGGCTGTTGCGGAAGGTACGCCGATATTTGCCAACGAACCGATTCTGGAGGTCACCGCTCCCCTGCCGCAGGCGCAACTGATCGAGACCTTTGTCATGAATCAAATCCATCTGCAAACCGTACTGGCCTCGAAAGCGCTGCGGATGGTAGCGGCGGCCAAGGGTCGTCCGGTAGTCGATTTTGGTGCGCGGCGCATCCATGGAATCGATGCAGCCATGAAGGCAGCCCGCAGCTACCATATCAGCGGTATTGCCGCCACTTCCAATGTGCTGGCCGGCCAGCGCTACGACATACCGATTACCGGCACCATGGCACACAGCTATATCCAGGCCCATGAGGACGAAGCGGCCGCATTTAGTGCCTTTGCAGAAATCTATCCTCAAACGGTTATCCTGGTCGACACCTACGATACGATAGCCGCGGTTTATAAAGTTATCGAACTGGCAAAAACACTGGGTGATAAATTTCAGGCCAGGGCTGTGCGGCTGGATTCCGGCGATCTGCTTACGCTCTCTCGCGAAACCCGCCAGGTGCTGGATGCCGCCGGTTTGAACCAAGTCGAGATATTTGTCAGCGGTGGTCTGGATGAAGACAAAATCGCCAAGCTAGTGGCCGCAGATGCTCCCATAGACGGTTTCGGGGTCGGTACCGATATGGGTGTGTCCAGCGATGCACCGGCTATGGATATCGCCTACAAACTCTGTGAGTATGCCGATAAAGGCAGGCTCAAATTATCGAGCGGCAAACCGATATTGCCGGGCAGCAAACAGATCTTTCGCCTCGAACAAGATAATCAGGATGTTCGCGATGTGATTGCACGAGCCAGCGAGGATTTGCCCGGTCGACCGCTGCTGGAGACGGTGATGCGCAATGGCAAACGACTGCCTGCTGGCAAAGTCAATCTCGACACCATCCGGAATTATGCACAGGCGCAAATTGGCCGCTTGCCTGTATCGATCAGGCAAATAACTGTTGCCGATCCGCCTTATCCGGTTGAAGTCAGTAAGGAATTAGCCAACTTCCAGAAAAAAGTGGCACAGCAGGTCTCATCCTGAGACCGGCCAAGATAACAGGAGGCTGTTATGACTATCCAATTTCAAACAGATGATGCGCTGATTGTGGTTGATGTACAGAATGATTTCTGTCCCGGCGGTGCATTGCCGATAGAACACGGTGACGAGATTATCCCTGTGTTGAACCACTGGATTGATGATGCCGTATCCAAAAACATACCGATCTATGCCTCACGTGACTGGCACCCTGTCGGCCATATCAGTTTTACTGACAGAGGTGGTCCTTGGCCACCGCACTGTATCCAGGATACCAGTGGTGCCCGTTTTCACCCTGATCTCCACCTGCCCGAGTCAGCGATTATTGTCACCAAAGGCGTGCGTTTCGACCAGGACCAAAACTCGGCTTTCGATCAGACCGGGTTGGCGGACGAGTTACGCCGCCATAATATCAAACGTCTGTGGGTCGGCGGCCTTGCCGAAGATGTCTGTGTATTGGCAACAGCACTCGATGGCCGCAAGGCCGGTTTTGAAGTGGTATTTATCGAACACGCTGCGCATCCGGTCAGCCAAAAAGGCGGCGAAAAGGCCCGCCACGCCATGCTGGATGCCGGAATCCATATAGTCTGAAAGATTGACCCAATGGCCAACTGAGGAAATATTCCTTGTAGAGACAAGAGGCCAGCCAGATCGGTGCAAATTATCAAACATTCGCGTTAAAAATGTCACTATCCAACGAAGAAAAAGCATTTGTCTCTTATGTCATCGAGTTGATGCAACCACTCGGGCCCGTTTATGCCAACGCATGTTCGGCGGCGACGGTGTTTTCCTGGACGGCTGATGTTCGGCTTCATTGCAGACAGTGTGTTTTATTTAAAGGCCGATAATGACAGCAAAGACGATTTTATTGCCGAAGGGCTTGAAGCGTTCAAAATGTTTGACTCGAACCATAGGATCTCAGCAGAACGGAGCCCTATCAGCACCGATAACCATACAAGCTCGTCGCAGAGCGAGTGCTTTATTGCTGAACTTTCAAAGCTTCTTATGCGCAGCTCAGGTTATGACCGTAAACCATCAGTCTGGCTCCCAGGCTTATTCACATGGAGGTGATGGCCGCTATCGCTATCCCTGCTATCGCGGCATTTGGGCATCCTGCCCATCATATGCCGATAACGCAGGAGCAGTTATCGGTCCGCGTGGGAGCCTGTTAGACTCTCATCCCAGGTTCCCACGGAAGCCCATGGGAACCGGATGAGTCAGGGAAGGTTACACACTTTCCCGAGTTGCTCCAGTCCTTTGTTTAAGCGGCATGCGAATGATAGCGGCGCTTGCCTTCCAGTTTACGCAACAGCACATAGAAAACCGGCGTAAAGAACAAACCGAAAAAGGTTACGCCTAACATCCCGGAGAATACTGTCACACCGATATCGTTACGCATCTCGGAACCGGCACCGGTCGACAATACCATCGGCACCACGCCCATAATGAACGCAAACGAGGTCATCAGGATCGGACGCAAACGCATGCGGCTGGCTTTGATGGCAGCTTTCACTGTATCCATGCCGTTGATTTCCAGCTCGCGGGCAAATTCAACGATCAGAATCGCATTCTTACTGGCCAGCCCCGCCAAAACAAAGAAACTGATCTGCGTGAAGATATTACTGTCGCCGTCAGTCACCCAGACACCGAACACAGCAGCCAGAATCGACAACGGCACAATGGTAATCACCACCAGCGGCAGAATCAGACTCTCATATTGTGCGGCCAGCACCAGAAATACCAACAGCAGACACAATGGGAAGATATACATCGCTGTATTACCGCTCAATACCTGCTGATAAGTCAGATCCGTCCATTCAAATGCCATTCCTGACGGCAGGATTTTCTCCAGAATTTCACTGATCGCATCCTGAGCCTGACCACTGGAAATCCCCGGTGCCGCATTACCGTTCAAGTCTGCTGCAAGATAACCGTTATAGTGCGCAGCACTTTCCGGCCCGTAACTTTCCTGCATTTCCAGCACACTGCCCAGAGGTACCATTTCACCCTGGGTATTACGCACCTTGAGGTTAAGCGCATCATCCGGGTTGGATCGATATTCCGAATCCGCCTGTGCAATCACCTGATAGGTTCTGCCAAACTGATTAAAGTCGTTGATATAAAGCGAGCCCAGATAGATCTGCATGGTATCAAAAACCTCTTTGACATCGAGCCCCAGTTGCTTAACTTTGGTGCGATCCAAATCGGCATACAATTGCGGTACGTTGATCTTGTAGTTCGAATACACACTGGACAAAGCCGGGTTCTGCCAAGCTTGCTGTTGCACCTGCTCTACCACTTCTGCCAGTTTTTCATACCCCAAATCAGCGCGATCCTCAATCTGCAGTTTGAAACCGCCAGTGGTGCCGAGTCCCCTGACCGGAGGTGGTGGGAAAATGGCAATAAACGCCTCTTCCACCTGGGCAAACTTGGCCTGCAACCTGCCGGCAATCGCATTAGCTGAAAGCTCGGGCGTTTTACGTTCATCAAACGACTTCAGAGGTACAAACACAATGCCGGCGCTGGGGCTATTGGTGAAACCGTTGATCGATAAACCGGGGAACTGAACCGCACTCTGCACACCGGGCTCATCCAGCGCAATCCGTCCCATTTCACGGATTACATTTTCAGTCCGGGATAACGACGAACCGTCGGGTAATTGCGCAAAACCAATCAAGTACTGCTTATCCTGCGCCGGCACAAACCCCTTGGGCAGACTGTTCAAACCATAAACGGTAAAACCCAACAGCAAACCGTAAATCAATACCGACACCGTTTTGTGCCGGAGCAAACCGGCAACCGAACTGGAATAGTTGCGTGAGCCTTTTTTGAAAGTCCGGTTAAACAGCCGGAAAAAACCACCGAACAGGAAATCAATTCCCCTCGTTAACCGATCTTTAGGTGCATCATGACTGCGCAGCAATAATGCCGCCAGTGCAGGACTCAACGTCAAAGAGTTGATGGCAGAAATCACAGTGGAAATTGCAATCGTTAATGCAAACTGCTGATAGAACTGGCCGGTCAGACCACTGACAAAAGCAATTGGCACAAACACTGCTACCAGCGTCAGCGAAATCGCAATGATCGGCCCGCTGACCTCACGCATGGCCTGGTAACTGGCTTCCAGTGGCGATAAGCCCGTTTCGATATTACGCTCCACGTTTTCGACCACGACGATAGCATCATCCACCACGATACCGATAGCTAAGACCAAACCAAACAAAGACAAGGTGTTGATGGAAAAGCCAAATAGCCACATCAAGGCAAACGTACCGATAATAGAGACCGGTACCGCCAGCAGCGGAATTAACGAGGCACGCCAAGTCTGCAGAAACACGACAACAACCAGCACCACCAAGGCTAAGGCTTCCAGCAAAGTTTTGATAACAGCCTTGATTGAATCTCTAACAAAGACGGTCGGGTCATAAACTACTTGGTAATCCACGCCCTGAGGAAAACGGCCCTTCAGCTCGGCCATAATGGTTCGCACATTATCCGAAATTGCAATCGCATTGGCGCCTGGTGCCTGGAAGATAGGAATCGCCACAGCAGGCTGGTTATCCAGCATCGAATTCAGACTGTGCTCAGCCGCTGCCATCTCCACACGAGCCACATCCTTCAGCCGCGTGATCTGTCCCTGCTCACCGGCACGGATAATGATCTCTTCAAACTCTTCCGGCGACTCCAGCCGGCCTTTGGCATTGATGGGCAGTTGCACATCGATCGGACTGGTCATTGGCGCACCGCCAATCACCCCTGCCGCCACTTGCACATTCTGCTCACGCACCGCATTCACCACATCCGTGGCCGTCAGCCCCCGTTCGGCAACCTTTTCCGGGTTGAGCCAGATCCGCATCGCATAGTCACCGGAACCAAACAGACGTACAGTACCCACGCCTTCCACTTTGGCAAGCTCATCCTTCACATGCATCAAGGCATAGTTACGCAAATACAACTCGTCGTAACTCTTATCCGGCGAAATCAGATGCACCACCATGGTCAGATCAGGCGAGCTTTTGACCACTGTCACCCCCAGTTGACGCGTGACTTCGGGCAATCTCGGCAAAGCCTGGGACACACGGTTTTGCACCATCTGCTGTGCCAGATCGGGATCGGTGCCGATTTTAAACGTGACTGTCAGCGTCATCCGGCCATCTGAGGTGGCCTGTGAAAACATATAAAGCATGTTTTCCACGCCACTGAGCTGCTCTTCCAGCGGTGTGGCGACGGTGGCAGCAATAACTTTCGGATTGGCACCGGGAAATGAAGCATTCACCACTACCGATGGCGGCGCGACTTCGGGGTATTCCGAAATCGGCAGTTTGAACATTGACAATAAACCGGCAATAAAAATCAGCAAAGACAGCACGCCGGCAAAGATCGGCCTGTCCACAAAAAACTTGGAAATGTTCATCGCGTTCCTTCGTTCAGATCAGCAGGTATGGGCTACCTACTCAGTTTTTATTCAATTAAGAGCCAGTGCTGCATCATCCACCGGTTTAGGACTGACCACTGTGTTCGGGCGGATATGAGACAAGCCATTAACCACAACACGATCACCGGCGGTCAGACCTGACAGCACCAGCCGTTGTTTGTTGTGATGTTCACCGAGTGTTACTTCCCGGTAAGTGGCCTGGTTATCGCCGTTGATAACATAGACAAACTTCTTGTCCTGATTGGTGCCAATCGCACGATTCGGCAGCAGTAAGGCTTGTTCTTCTGCCGCCGCACCCAGTCTGACATTGGCGTACATGCCCGGTGTCAATACACCATCGGTGTTTTCAAAAATCGCACGGGCGCGGATGGTACCGCTGGATACGTTCAGCTGGTTGTCGAATGAATGGATCTGACCTTGATATACGACGCTCTCATCCGCAGCCAGCGTCATCTGCACCGGCATGGCATCATCGTCGGCGCTGCCACGCACTGTTTTGATATAGGTCTGTTCGTCAACATCAAATTCGGCATAAAGCCTGTTATTAGCCACTATCGTGGTAAGAACCGGCGCGCTCGGTGTGGTTTCGATAATATTGCCCACAGTCAGTTCAGCGCGGCTTACTCTGCCGGCGAAAGGCGCACGGATATAGCAGTAATTCAGATTCAGTTTTGCCTGTTCCAGCGCACTTTCTGCTTCACTGATAGCGGCAGAAGCGACTTGATATTCATTTCTGGCAGCATCAAACACGCTTTCTGAAACCAGCTTGTTTTTAACCAGTCTTTCGGCCCGCGCCAATTCGTCCCCGGCCAGCTTGGCACGTGACCTGGCAGAGGCCAGTTGTGCTTCACTCCGTTTAACAGCGGCTTGGTAAGGACGGGGGTCGATTACAAACAACAGCGCGTTTTTATCAACCAACTGACCATCTTCAAACAAGACCTGCTGAAGCTCACCACCGACCAGCGGTTTGATATCAGCCGTATCGACGGCACTGAGACGGCCGGAAAAACGTGTCCACGTACGTACAGGCTGCAGCTGCATGGTAATCACTTCAGCGACCGGAGGCGGCGGCGCGGCTGCCGGTGATTGCCTGGATGATTCACTGTCGGCATTACTGACATAGACCACCCCCGCGGCAATGAGCAGCACCAGAATCAATGACAGTTTCAGCCGGCTACGGCGCTTGGATTTAAATGAAATATCGGACATGTGACGATCTCCTACTGCTACCGTGGCAATGTGCACGGACGTATCCTTGAGCAAAACATCCTTGTTAAGGATTATAGAATCGCAAGCATACATACCGGTCGGTATGCTAGTCAAGCAAGACTGAAACAACAATTTCATCCGGCAAGCTTTATATCAGTTAATATACTGATTAAATTACAGTTAACAGGCGCATATAAGATGAATCTTGTTATTTAACAGTTTGATATTAAGTCATTTTTTAATGATGAAATAATGACTTATAACTTGCCTTACAAACCGTACGGTATTTATAATGTACCACTATCATTTTTATATTGAAGAGTCATGTCAGTCATCGAAACCCGCGAACGACTACTGGAAACAGCACTGGAACTGATCTGGCAAAGCAACTACAGCAGTGTCGGCGTCAATGAAATATGCAAACAGGCAGGCGTCACCAAAGGTGCTTTCTATCATCACTTCGAGTCTAAATCGAGCCTGTTCTGTGAAGCCACCAGCTATTACTGGCAAGTTATCAAGAAAGATCTCGACAATATTTTTTCTGCCGTCAATACCCCGTTAGAACAACTGGAAAACCTGATCCAGTTTCTGTTTACCTCCAAACTCAGCGAAGATAACAACAGTGTTCGTGGCTGTCCGTTTTTTAATGTAGGCGCCCAGATTGGCACTGATGATCAGAAAGTCATCGAAGCACTGCAAGCGCTGTCTCAAACTGCAATTAAATACAATCTGGCGCTGGTTAAGGCACTGAACGCGGAAGGTTATCTGTATCCGGTTACCGATATGGAACAACAAGCCAGACTGATGTACCACTTCATCCACGGCGTCATGAGCTACGCCCATGTGCATCCCGATGTCAGCACGATTAAAAAAGACCTGCCTGAAGGTTTGTATCGTTTGCTTGGCGTTAAACAAGAATTCTGGTTCAGCACTTCCCCAACCTGGCAGGCTGAGCCCCCCATCATAAAAAATCGTGCCTGATCAGACTTTTGACAGCGGCCAACTGTCTATCACCTCATAACAAACACCCTTATCTGTTGAACGCGACTGCACCAACGCAAAAGAGTCGGCCGACCATTCTATTGCTCCAAATTCCAGCGGCGGATTAGCCGTGGCTTTACGTGCCAAGGTGATATGAGCGCGATAGGGACGCTTATTACCCAGCCTGACCGAATGTTCCAGCACCATGCGCGTGAGCGCATTGACCAGGACATAAATCGGTTTAGGTTGTTTGCGGCAGGTCAGACACAGAATTCTCGGCTTTGGCCAAAAATTTAACTCGTTAAATTTCAGTGTGAATGGCGCGGCTTTGATAAAAGCAGCCGCCTTTTGCACCGCGTCGGCCGTTTTGTCATCGACATTTCCCAGAAACACCAATGTGGCATGCAAATTTGTCGGTTGCAGCTTTTTAAGACCTTTTTGATCGATTTTCCGGTTGATACAATCGATTTTTTGTCGTGTCGTATCATCCGGCCATAAGGCAAAAAACAAACGTTTCATGGCTGCTCCACATCAACTGCTTCAAATTCAGGCTCTGAGAAAAAAACGGTTTTGTTGCGGCCGCTATGTTTGGCCTGATAAAGCGCCTCATCTGCACGCTTGATACAGTCTTCTATCATTTCATTGCTGCGGTAGCCTGCAACACCAAAGCTGGCAGTAATGTTAATGTCATCAATGGCAAAGTCACAAGCCTGTATCAATAGTCGCAAATGCTCGGCCAAAGCCTGCGCGCCTTCCTGTTTTGTCTCCGGACAGAGGATCAGAAACTCTTCTCCGCCCCAGCGGCCCACCTCGTCATTTTCCCTGATATTTTGCAGCAACAGTCTCGACATGCGTTTGATCACTTCGTCGCCGACTATATGACCATAACTGTCATTAACCCGTTTAAAGAAATCAATATCGAGAATAATAATGGAAAATGGATGCTGATAACGTTTGAAGCGGGAGAGTTCAGCTTGAAAAGCAGCATGCAGATAATAGCGGTTGGGCATGCCGGTTAGCTGATCACTGTGCGACAGAAGTTCCAGCTTTTTGTTGACCTGCTGCAGTTGTTGATTATGCCGATTGATAACCCAGTATCGATAAACAAACAAAAACAGAATCACGCTGATACCCGCCAGGATCTGCCACAGCAAGGTGTAATCAAACTCGTATTGGAAATTAATTGACAGCCAGTTATTGAGAATGCTCTGCCGGTCGCTGTCAGTGGTGATATTGATGGCTTTGTTATAGATGGACAACAGTTCCGGCAAATCCCGTCTCACGCCGACAGACATGGCATATTGCTCATCCAGCACGCCATTAATCTTAATATGGGAAATACCATGCTTCAGCGTCTGGTAATTGATGCTAGGCACTGTATCGATAAAGGCAAAAGCATGCCCTTTTTCAACTTTTTTCAGGCCTTGCGCCGCCGTAGCAACGGTGGTGATCTTGATTCCGGGATATTGATGCCGGATCATTTCCACACCGGCATAGCCATTAACCATCACAAAATGCTGAGCCAGCACCTGCCGCAGATTGATAATAAACTGATTATCCGGTTGCGTGACCACCGCGAAAGGATAAAAAATAAACGGGGCCGTGACCGATAAATAATGCCGCCTGGCAGGGATATCCTGCGCACTGGACAAGATGTCGCAGCGTTTTTGCTGCATATATTGCAAAGACTGCTGCCAGCTTTCCGTGGCCAATAACTGAATCGGTTTGCCGATCATGTCTGACCAGAGCTGATGGAAGTCGGACATAATGCCGGTGAAGCGCCCGTTACTATTGATACTCTCGTATGGCATCCAGTCAGGGTCGGTGCACAAGGTAATGAATTCAATACTATCCAGGTAGCGCCGTTCCAGCTCGCTGAGATCAAGTTGACTCGCCGAAATCAGCGGACAATTCAACAACAGCCACACACCCAGGGTAAGAACAAGCTTGTTTATCATCCTTGATAACATGTGACTGAAGCTTACATCCTTAATTTAGTTACGGCTAAACACCCATTCATCGCCTTTCGACAACTCTTGATTGAAACAATAGCCTTCACTGTCGAATTGCTTGATAGCTTCCGGTTCCTTCAGCTTGTGGTCGATAATAAAACGACTCATCAGGCCACGCGCCTTTTTAGCATAAAAACTGATCATCTTATATTGGCCGTTCTTCCAGTCCTTAAATATCGGCGTAATAATACGTGCCTTGAGCTTTTTGGCTTCAATCGCTTTGAAATACTCGTTTGATGCCAGATTGATCAATACACCATCGTTTAAAGCATCATCCTGCTCCAGCGAGGCTCTCAGCGTGCTGCCCCAGAACTGATAGAGATCCTTGCCCTGTTTGTTGGCAAGTTTAGTACCCATTTCCAGCCGGTAAGGTTGAATCAGATCCAGTGGTTTCAACACACCATACAGACCAGACAGAATACGCAGATGTACCTGCGCATAATCCATTCCCTGTTCATCCAAGGTGTCAGCATCAAGCCCGGTATACACATCACCTTTAAACGCCAGCACTGCTTGTTTGGCGTTATCAAGATCAAATGGCGGCTGCCAGGATTCAAAACGCGCCGCATTCAATCCGGCCAGCTTATCGCTAAGTTTCATCAAACTGGCGATATCCGCAGCACTGAGTTGACGCAAGTTGTCAATCAATTGCCGGGAATATTCCAGAAACCGGGGTTGGCTGTGCTGTCGGGTAACGGGAGCGGTTTCAAAATCCAGCGTCTTTGCCGGCGAAATAACAATCAGCATGCATCAATCCTGCAGTTAAAAATTCTCAGATAATCAGTGGTCAGTTTTTTTGCGGTCGTCACCGCTGGGCTGGCCTGCATCCCCCATCTCTTCAACTGAAGACGTATAGTCATCATCGTCGAAATCCGGTTCGGCCTGTTCGTTCCAGCTGTTAAAAGGAAAAGGACGCCGGTTTTCGGTATAAGTCAAAAAAGCCACAAGCTGGTAAACATAGGTCGACAAATCACTGGCAAAGTCAGCAATGTTTTCATTGGGCTTACCGCTAAACAGAGCAAAAACCAGCTGCACGATCACAATGATCCCGACCAGTATCAGTACCAGATACAACACAACGGCAAACAGCACCATATAGAGAATCCGGTACCATTGCGCCTTGTTACAGATATTTTGTTTTACAGCTTCGTTTTCCATGGCCGTTCTCCGTTTTATTAGACTCGCAAATTACTTTACCACTTCCCATCAGTCATGCGTAGCAGCAACAGCCCCTAGAGCTTAAGCACGGATTATGGGAAACTCTACCGCTTGTAGCATAAAAAAATGAACCTATAATGAAATTGAATGCTCAAACCCTGGTCAAGTGGATAGACTGCTTCACCGAGTGGACCGGCCGTTGCACGGCGTGGCTGGTATTAGCCATGGTGCTGCTGGTTTGTTACGACGTGATGATGCGTTACCTGTTCCAACAAGGATCTGTTGCACTACAAGAGCTGGAATGGCATTTATTTGCTCTTGTTTTCCTGTTTGGCGCCGCCTACACACTCAAACACGATGAACATGTGCGTGTGGATATCGTTTATCGGAGCCGTTTTGTCTCGGACTCGATGCGAGCCTGGATCTCCATCATAGGTACCGTGTTATTCCTGCTGCCCTTCTCCCTGCTGATTATGGTCACCAGCTGGCCTTTTGTCGAAAACGCTTTCTTCTACAATGAAGGTTCGCCGGATCCGGGCGGACTGCCTTATCGCTTTATTCTGAAAAGCGCCATTTTGATTAGCTTTGGCATGATCATATTACAAGGCGTGGCAGAGATTCTCAGAAATATTCAAATTTTACGTCACCAAGAGGCCCGTTAATGGAATATTGGGCTCTGGCGATGTTCGCCGTTTTGTTTTTGCTGCTATTGGTGGGTTATCCGGTAGCTTTCACGCTCGGGGCTATTGCCTTGCTGTTTGGCGGTATTTTCCTCGGTTTTGATTTTTTTAATCTGCTGCCGCTGCGGATCTGGGGCATTATGACCAACTTCACGCTGCTGGCGGTGCCTTTGTTCGTATTTATGGGCGTGATTTTGGAAAAGTCAGGCGTAGCCGAAGAGTTGCTGGACACCATGGGCAGATTGTTCGGCCAGCTCCGCGGTGGCCTGGCGATTTCGGTGGTGGTAGTGGGCGCTCTGCTGGCAGCCACCACGGGCGTGGTCGGGGCGTCAGTCGTCACCATGGCCGTTATTGCGCTGCCCAGCATGCTCAAACGTGGTTATGCACCGTCCCTGGCCAGCGGTACGATTGCGGCGTCCGGTACTTTGGGACAAATTATTCCGCCCAGCATCATCCTGATTTTGCTGGGTGATGTAATCGGTGTGCCAGTGGGTCAGCTGTTTATTGCGGCAACAGTGCCCGGTGCCATGCTGATCATCGGCTACATTATTTATATTGCCTGGATTGCCTGGCGAAAACCTGAATTGGCGCCCCCGATTCCTGTTAATGAAAAACATGACACGCATCTGGCGCTGAGTGTCATCAAAAGTCTGCTGCCGCCATTGTTTTTAATTGTTGCCGTGTTAGGTTCCATCTTTTTCGGTGTCGCCTCACCGACCGAATCTGCTGCCGTCGGCGCGCTGGGTGCCATGATTCTGGCGGCATTACATAGCCGTCTCAATCTCGGCAATCTCCGTGAAGCCATGCAAAAAACCACACGCCTGACCAGCATGGTGTTTGTGATCTTCATCGGTGCCACCGCCTTTGGCCTGGTGTTTGTCGGCATGGGCGGCGATAAACTGATTCTGGATATTTTCAGCAATCTGCCCGGCGGTAAATGGACCTTTCTGGTACTAAGCATGTTGCTGATATTTGTTCTGGGCTTTTTTCTCGACTTTATCGAAATCTGCTTTATTGTGGTGCCGGTCATTGCACCGGTGGCCATTTATATGGGGCTGGATCCGTTATGGTTTGCATTGTTGATCGCGTTGAACCTGCAGACTTCTTTCCTGACGCCACCGTTTGGTTTTTCGCTGTTCTATCTGAAAGCCAGCGCTCCGGCTTCACTTAAACTGCAATCCATTTATCGCGGCATTGTGCCATTTGTTCTAATTCAAATCGTCGTATTAGCCGTGTTGATTACATTTCCGGATCTGACGCTGTGGCTGCCCGCGCTAATGGAATGATTATGCTGACTGCGGAAACAGCCTGGCAGCCAACAGGTACAGCACAACAGCAACGGCAATCAGTACCCGGAAACCGAACTGCATCGCAATCAACGTTGCCAGAATCGGGCTGATCACCGATGCCAGACCATTAATGCCCCACGCCCACGGAATCAGCTCCGCCCGGCTTTGCGACAGTACATTGATGGCGGCAGGAAACGGCATGCCCATGAAAAACCCCAGCGGCACGATTAATAAAAAAGCCAGCAGATAACGCAGCAGATCGTGCTGCTGCAACATGAAAGCTGACAGGGATTCGAAGGCAAATATATAACTCAGCGATAAGCCGCTGATGGCTGACACTGCCAGCATGACCCTGTTGCGAGCTGGCCATTGCAGCCGGCGTCCGGAAACATAACTGCCAAGGCCCGCTGCCACCAGAAAAGTGGCCAGCACCACGGTAATTGCATAGACCGGGTGCTGCAAAATCAGGATAAATTTCTGAATAAACGCAATTTCCATAAACAAAAAAGCCAAACCCAGAGCGAAAAAATAACCCAGTACCTTTTTATGCAGCCGCTCTCCGGGTTCGATTCCCAGCCGCCGCCTTCCCCACCATAACGGCAGCACCAGCAGCACAATACCGACCAGCAAGGCCTGGATCAGCGCAATAATCAGTAATAAATAACCACTTTCAAGTAAAAACAACCCGCCCTGATCCAGCAGAGAAATAATTTCCGGCAAAGTCCGCCATTTGAAAAACTGTGAAAAATAAGGCCTGTCGTCTTCCGCGGCTTCGATATTGAACTTGTAGGCGTCGATAAATGCCGCTGCGTTTTGACCTAATAAAGCCAACGCCGCCTGATAGAAATAAGGTTCTCTGAGTTGGTGAAATTGGTTGACCTCTGTTTCAGCAATGCCCGGATAATAAGCCAGATCAAAGCGGTGTTGCTGGCAGAACCGCTTGAGGCGATTAATTTCATCTGCGCTGAAAACACCGTTTTTTACCAGCAAGGTCGCGGTTTGCCAGCTGCGGATCATGACAAGGCTTTGTGAAGGATCGGCAGTGCCGTGCTGATTGAGCGCTTCGATCACGGTGGCCAGCAGTTTCGGCATATCCCGGGGTGGCAGTCTGGTCCAGCGGGTCAGACTCAGATAACCATTGTGTTCAAGATGACGCAGATAAAGCAGCATCGCCTGCCTGGTATACAAATAATTTTCCGCCATCGAATACAGGCCGCCGGTGGCAGCGCCTGAACCGTCCATTAACGACAATGTGATTAAATCAAAGTGTTTATCACTTGCTGTCACAAAAGAACGGGCTTCTGCCTGATGCACACTGACTTGTGGCAGTGAGAAGAGCCCCCCGGCATATTCAGCATATTGGTCCCTGACCAGCTCAATCAGCTGCGGATTCTGCTCAACCGCATCAATATGCCCAGCCGGGTGAATAAGCGCCTGCAGAATATCACTGCCGGCACCGGCACCCAAGATCAGAACATCAGCCAACGGCCTTAATTGATACGGCAAAGCTGAAGTGGTTTGATCCAGGTAACGCAGCGGTGCCACATTCCCGTCAAAACGGGTGATGGCTGACATACTGTCGCCGTCGCTGAATAGGGCTAACTGCTCAGGCGGAACGCTATCCGCGTTAATGCTCAATCCGGGGGCATGCCGTAAAGGCACGGTTTGCGTCTCGACCACGCTGAGCACACCCAGCGGACTGGATTTTTGCTCGATAATAGCCGTGCCGGGAACATTAAGCAGCTGGCTTTGTGGCTTGTAAGGAGAAATATTAAGGTTCAGCTGCAAAGGTAACAGGCTTACCGTCAAGGCCACAGCCACTAGCAGGCTCGCTGACCAGCGCCGGTGATTAATCTGTGACTGCTTCAGACACAATATTAAACACATCAATGCAGCGCTCAGTACCACAAGTGGCAACACCACCAGAATATGCTGCGGAAATATCACAAACAGCAGCACAATGATCATTACGCTGCCACAGGCGGCACCCAGCAAGTCGGCAGCATAAACCTGTGTCGCCAGGCTGCGGAACCGATAAAAAGACAAACCGATAATATTGGCTGCAAAAAAAAATGGCAGTGATAGCAGCAGATAAAGGCCAAGTTGATAAAGCAGTTGCATCGGATCCCACAACAGCTGCGCCGGATTAAAAGGCAACTGCTGCGCCAGCAGGAAACAAACAGGCATCGCAATGGCAAACAACAGCAAGTTGCTCATAATGACCTGCGGGAAGCAACGGCTGAAAAATTCACGGCCAAGCGCCAGAAAAATACCGCTGACAGCGTAACCCAGCAAAGCCAAACTAATGACCATAAAGGCAAAATGATGCCACTGAATAACAGAAAACAGCCGCATCAATAAAACTTCGTAGGCCAGTGCCGATGCGGATACCGCAGACAGTGTCAGCAGATAACTCCGGGACATCAACAGTGCCATCTCAGTGCTGCCCAGTCAGCGGGACAAATCGCACCGGCAACAACTGCTCGGTAAAGATCTCGCCTCTGTCATCCTTAGTGACCAACACCAGATGCTGTACCATAAAACGGCTGCCAACCGGGATCACCATACGACCGCCGGGTTTCAATTGCTCGATCAATGGTGACGGGATATGACCGGCTGCCGCCGTCACCATAATCGCATCAAACGGTGCCTGCTCCGGCCAGCCATAGTATCCGTCACCTTCACGGGTTGTAACATTCTGATAACCGGTTCGCTGTAAATCGGCAGCTGCCCGCGCAGCCAGTTCCGGCACGATTTCAATGGTGTAAACCTCATCAACCAGTTCCGCCATCACCGCCGCCTGATAACCGGACCCCGTACCGATTTCCAGCGCCTTGTCACCAGGCTCAAGCTGCAACAGATCGGTCATGATAGCCACAATCGCAGGCTGGGAAATGGTTTGTCCGTAACCAATCGGCAATGGTCGATTTTTATAAGCCTGATGCCGGTGTTTGGCAGGCACGAACTCATGCCGGGGTACCTTGGCTATGACCTCCAACACCCGCTCATTCAGCTTTGACGTAGGCAGCATCTCCTGACTCATCCGCACATCTTTGCTGATTTGTTCAATAAGTTGCTGACGCTGTTGCTGGAAAGACTCGGTAGCCTGCGTCGAACCCAGACCATAACCCAGGCACAGCAATATAAATAGCAGGATACGAACAACAGGATTGGATAAAACTGGCATAGCCCCCTCCTCAACCAGCGTTAGCTGGTAAGCAACTGTTCAACTACGATACTACTATAGAGAACAGTAACGGGGCGATTTAACTAATCTGAATTTGAGTTAAAAGTTATAAATGGTCAAGAAATGCTTGTTATTCCCCATGCATCAGTTATCGGGAGTCCAGTTTTGTATCAGTACCGCTCCCCTGAAGCTTGAAGCACCCATAACCAGAAAAATCATGTATGAGTGCTTCAAACAGGGGGTAACGACTTAGGTAAGTCCTGTCAGGCAGCCTGCCAGGTATTTGCAATAACAGGTTGTAACTCCTCTTTTACGTCTTGTGGGATCACATTACCTTCCCCATTAGGTACATCATAGGAAGCCATGGCTGATACCAGTTGCTCAACTTTGGTATTAAACAGTACTGATGAACCAATAGATATTTCTTCTATCTGATTATTTGAGCTTGTATACCAGTCATTCACCGTAATCTGATCATTTGTTCCAGCGATAGTAATCTGTAGATCATCCCCTTCACGGCTAAACCAAAGATCTTCTTCATCAAAATCCGCTGTGCCGCCAAACTGCAAAATGTCCCGGTAGCTGGTGCTGTTACTGTTGGTGATATCAGTGATCACATCATGACCATCGCCCAGGTTGAACCGGTAGGTGTCGCCGTAAACGCCGCCCCGCAAGGTGTCATT